>JAKPJZ010000240.1 GCA_029553955.1 Chloroflexota bacterium | reverse complement strand
AAGAGTGCCACCCCCTATGTCACCTACCGCATGGGCGACGAGATCGTGCGCATCGACTGCGACTACGTCATTGGTGCCGACGGCTTCCACGGCGTGAGCCGCAAATCGATCCCGCGTGACGTGCTCAAGGAGTACGAGAAGGTGTACCCCTTCGGCTGGCTGGGCGTGCTCTCGCGCACCAAGCCGGTGTCGCCCGAGCTGATCTACGCCCGGCACGAGCGCGGCTTTGCGCTGTGCTCGCTGCGCTCGCAGGTGCTGAGCCGCTACTACATCCAGGTGCCCCTGAGCGACACGGTTGAGGACTGGTCCGACAAGGCCTTCTGGGCCGAACTCAAGCGCCGCCTGCCCGCGGACGTGGCCGCGCGCCTGATCACCGGGCCCTCGATCGAGAAGTCGATTGCCCCGCTGCGCTCCTTCGTCGCCGAGCCGATGCGCTACGGCAACCTGTTCCTGGCGGGCGACGCCGCCCACATCGTGCCGCCCACAGGCGCGCGCGGGCTCAACAGCGCCGCTTCCGACATCTATTACCTGTACCACGCCATGCTGGCGCACTACCAGAACGGTGACGACACCGGCCTGGAGAACTACTCTGCCAAGGCCCTGGCCCGCGTCTGGAAGGCGCAGCGTTTCTCGTGGTGGATGACCACGATGTTGCATACCTTCCCGGACAACATCGCCTACGACCACAAACTGCAGGACACCGAGTTGGCCTACCTGTTCTCCTCCGAGAAGGCCCAGGGCTCGCTGGCGGAGAACTACGTCGGCCTGCCGTTCTGATCGACGCGCGGCGCGCCACGCGGGCGCGCCCGGTGCTGCCACGCCCGCAATGACGCCATGCTGTCGCCCTGGCGCTGGCCTGGAGCCTGTTCTTTGAGGTAAATTCAACAGTACCCAGCGTCCGCTGGTCTGTTTCAGCTATTTATTTCATAGTAACGAGAGACTCATGGCCACCGCTTCGACCGTACCCCCAAGCCCCGCTGCTGCGACCCCCCTCAAGCCCCTGCGCGGCGTGCGGGTGCTCAGCCTGGCACTGAACCTGCCCGGCCCGGGCGCGCTGATGCGCCTGCGTGCCATGGGTGCCACCTGCACCAAGGCCGAGCCGCCCGCGCCCAGAGGCATGCCGGCCGGCACCTCCGGCGACCCCATGGGCCAATACAACAAGGGCGCCTACACCACGCTGCACGCGGGCATCAAGGTCATCAGCGTTGACCTGAAGACCGACAAGGGCCAGGCCGCGCTGCACAAGGCGCTGGAGCGCACCGACGTGCTGCTGTCGTCCTTTCGCCCCTCCGCGCTTGAGAAGCTCGGCCTGGGCTGGAAGACACTGCACAAACGCCACCCGGCGCTGAGCCACGTCGCCATCGTCGGCGCCCCCGGTGCCCGCGCCGAAGAACCCGGCCATGACCTGACCTACCTGGCCGCCAACGGCCTGGTGACCGGGCTGGATCTGCCCGCCACCCTGTTTGCCGACATGGGCGGCGCGCTGATGGCCAGCGAGGCCGTGCTCAAGGCGGTGCTGGCCCAGCGGCTGGGCAAGACCGGCAAGGGCAGCTTTCAGGAGGTCGCCCTGTCGGAAGCCGCGGCCTGGCTGGCCCTGCCGCGGCACTGGGGCCTGACCCTGCCGGGCGGCGCGGTCGGCGGCGCGCATGCAGGGTACAAGGTCTATCCCTGCAAGGACGGCCGCGTCGCCGTGGCCGCTCTCGAGCCCCACTTCGCGGCCGCGCTGTGCGCCGCGGCCGGCGTGCCCATGGCCAGCCTGATGACCCTGTTTGCCCCCGCCACGCATGCCGCGATAGCCGCATTCCTGCTCACGCAGACCTGCAAGCAGCTTGACAGGCTCGGTGTGGAGAAGGACATCCCGCTGCACACGATGGGTGGATGACCGGAGGGCCTTTGTAGCACGGCCAGCCGACGCGGTCGCATCACCTAAAATGCGCCATGCGTATCAAAACCCTCCTTCTCGTCGCCCTGCTTTCCGCCGCCTTTGGCGTGCAGGCCCAATCCACCCCCGCCAAGAAAGAACTCGCGGCGCGCATCGTCAAGCTGCAGATGCCCGGCATCGAGGGCTTGGCGCGCAACCTGGCTGAGCAGCCGGCCGCGGCTCTGCTGGAGCGTGCGGGGCAGATCCTGCAGGCACGCGTGCCCCCCGATCGCCAGGAGGCCGTCGGCAAGGAAATCCAGGCCGATGTGAAGAAATACGTCGATGAGGCCGTTCCCATCGTGCGCGACCGCGCGGCGAAACTCGCGCCCACCACGGTCGGCGCCGTGCTCGAAGAGAAGTTCACCGAGGACGAACTGCGCCAGGTGATTTCGGTCATGGAAAACCCGGCCTGGCTCAAGTTCCAGCAACTGGGCCCCGACATGCAGAAACCGCTCATGGAAAAGCTCATCGCGGACTCCCGCGCCCAGATCGAGCCGAAGATCAAGGCGCTGGAGCAGTCCATCGCCAAACGCCTGGGCATCCAGGAAGGCGCCGGTGCGGGCGCGAGCTCGGGCGCACCGGCCGCGGGCAGCGCGGTCAACCCGGCCGGCCCGTTCAAGGGCAGCAAACCGCCGGCGACGAAGTAAGTCGCCAGTTGCCCGGCAGATTTGTCCACGGGCCTAGCGATCAGGAGGGCATGCTGCACAGCGGCATGCCCTTTATTCTTCTGGGTGGATGGAGCCTGCCAAAGATGCCCACAGGGTTGTCGGATTCATCCATTGAGCCGCATGTGACCCCTCTGGCAGAGGCTTGATATTGCTGGCGAGCGACGTAAGATGGCGAACCGGCGGGCGCCTCTGGTGCTCCGGTTTTTATC
>JAKPJZ010000211.1 GCA_029553955.1 Chloroflexota bacterium | reverse complement strand
TCCATCTCGATCACCCGAAAGCGCCAGGGCTCCCCCGCAGGGGAGAGGGGAGTTGCCCGCGCAGCGTATCGGCTGTCCATCTCGATCACCCGAAAGCGCCAGGGCTCCCCCGCAGGGGAGAGGGGAGTTGCCCACGCAGCGTATCGCCGACAAGCACCGTGGCTCGCCGCAGGCGTGCGACAGGCACATCTCCCCTCTCCCCCGCAGGGGAGAGGGGCCGGGGGTGAGGGAACCCCGAGCCTGGCACGAGGGAGGCCTGTCCATTTGAAGGGCACCGGCTCTGGGGCGTGTTTGCAGGCCCGCGTAGCCTAGGGCCTTGTGCCCGTTTGCCGCATCACGGCGCCGGTTTCGCCGGCCACGACGCCCACCAAGCCGCCCACGGCGGCCACGGCGGGCTAGACTACGACTCCGCCAACACGCCCTAGAATCGGGCTGCAACGGCAGGTAGGCCGTGCGGCCGAGGGCGGCGAGTTGCGCGAACGCCTCTGCCGGCGGCGCGTCGACCAGCAGGAGCCCGCCGTCGAGAAAGACGAGCCGTGTGGCATAGGCACGCACGATCTCGGGGTCGTGGGCCGCCATGATCACCGCGGCGCCGGCCGCCGCCCGCTCGCAGAGCAGGCCCATGAGGTAGGCCGCATTGGCCGGGTCTTGCCCGATGAGCAACTCGTCGAGCAGGATCAGGCGCGGCGCCATGGCCAGCACCGAGGCCAGGTTCAGCCGCCGCTTCTCGCCGTAGCTCAGGCGGCAGGGATGGTCGGCCGTGCGCTCGCCCAGGCCGCTGCGGGCGAGCAGCGCCTCGGCCCGCGCCTCGGTGGTCGCGCTCAAGGCGCCCAGGTTGCGCGGCGCAAAGGTAGCTTCGAGCCACACGCTCTCGGCGAACAACTGGTGATCGGGGTTCTGGAAGACGAACGCCACCTCGCGCGCCAGTTGCGAGACGGGTGTGCGCCGGGTGTCGCAGCCCAGCACCTCCACCTTCCCTTGCTGAGGCTTGAGCAGGCCCAGCAGGCTCAGGAGCAACGTCGTCTTGCCGGCGCCGTTGTCGCCCATGACGGCGACGACCTCGCCGGGCGCCACCTCGAGCGACAGCCCCCGCAGGGCCAGGCTGCCCGTGTGGCCTGCGTACAGCCCCTCCACCCGCACCACAGGCTCAACTGTGCGAGGCCCTCCGCTAACGCATTCCGAGAGTGACGGAGAGGCTGGACCACGAAGGACACAAAGGGGATCATCCCTCTTTGTATCCTTCGTGGTAAAGAAATCGGCCCTCGCGACGCGGCCGTCGGAGACGATGCGGCCCGCCTCCATGGCCACCAGGCGCGGGTTGAAGGGGCGCAGGTAGCCCAGCTTGTGCTCGATGACAATGACGGTGATGCCCGCCACCTCGCGCAGGCGAGCGATGGTGCGGAACACCTCGGCGGTGGCCGTAGGGTCCAGGTTGGAGGTTGGCTCATCGAGGATCAACACCTGCGGCCGTGCGGCCAGTACCGCGGCAATGGCCACCTTCTGCTTCTCGCCGCCCGAGAGGGTGGCCAGCGCGCGGCCGGCCAGGTGACCCGCCCCCACCACGCCGAGTGCCCAGGCCATACGCTGCCGGATCTCGTCGCCCGGCAGGCAGCGGTTCTCGAGGCCGAAGGCGATTTCGTCGTCGACGTTGAGGGTGCAGAACTGGGCCTCGGGGTTCTGCTGCACCAGGCCGACGACCTCCGCCAGATCGTAGATGGGCGCACGGCGCGCATCGAGGCCGGCGACGTACACCGACCCGCTGGCCTCGCCGTCGTACTGGTGGAAGAGGTAGCCGCCGATGGCCAGGGCCAGGGTCGACTTGCCGCAGCCCGAGGGGCCGGCCACGGCCACGAGCTCGCCCCGGCCCACCTCCAGGCTCACGTCGCTCAGCGCCTGCGATGCGCGGCCGCCAAAGCGGTAGCTCAACCCCCTGACCATCACCACGCCCGGCACGTTAGCGCACCTCGATGCCCGTCACCGGCGCGGCGATGACCGTGCCGTCCATGCGCGCCACGGCGTACGAGATGTTGCCATCCGCGATGATCGTAAAGAGGCGGATGTCGCCGTCGGCCAGCACCCGGTCGAGGCTCAGCAAGACCGGCTGCACGCCACCTGTCTGCAACGCGACCGACGTGCTGCCGGGCTCGAGGCCCAGCGCCTGCAGCACCGCGCCCAGGGGCGCGCCCTGGTACTTGGCCGGGCCGTGGCCTACGTCGAGGCGGGTGCTGTCCATCTCGAACTGCCAACGATCGGGGTCATAGGGTGCAGGGCGCTTCACGGCGCCGCCGATCTCCAGCGGCGCCGCGCCGATCGCCGTGAGCTCGGCGACCCCGCGCACCCAGGCCTTGGCGTTCTTGGCGCCGACCAGGTTGTAGGAGGCCTTGTCGCCCCGGCCCTCGGCCACGAGCAGGATGCCGGGGTTCTCGTGCAGCTCGGCCATGCTGATAAAGAAGGCATAGCCGTCGGAGCCGCGCACGACCAGCAGCGCGGCTCCGGCCTGCGGCTGCGCGCGCGCCACGAGCTCGCGCACCGGGGCGCCATGGTAGCGGGCCGTGACCTCGCGCAGCGTGCCCTCGGCGTCGACCAGGGCAATATCGCCATGCTGCGTGGGATAGTCGTAAGGCGCCGCTACCGCCCCGCCGATGTGCACGGCCGCCGGCCCGCGCAGGGCCTGGCGCAGGTACAGGCCCAGGCCGACGGTGATCAGCACCGCCATGCCCAGGAAGGCAACGTACACGCGCTGGCTCACCGGAAGGGGGGCACGGTCCTTGACCACGCCGGCGCGGCGCAGGGCGCTGACCAGCACCTGCCCCAAAATGCCAGCAAAGAGCACGCCCGAGGCGGCGGCGACCGCGGCCACGAGCAGGATGGCGCCGTAGGCCAGCAGGTCGGACGGCAGCGAGGCGAACGCCTGAAAGACGAGGACATTGGAGGCCGAGGCCACGCCTCCGGCCAGGCAATAGGCGGGCAGCGTGTCTTTGTTGCGGAAGGGCAGAAAGCCTAGGTCGACCAGCAGCCCGGCCACCACGTCGACCAGCAGCACCAGCACCCCGTGGGTGTTGCCGCTGAGGAGCTCCACGCCACCCTTGAGCAGGCCGGCGACGGTGCCCGCGCCCTGCTTGCCGGTGAGCCCCACAGCCAGCACCAGCCAGAGCACGTGCAGGCCGGCGGCCCACTGCGTGGTGCCGGCAAAGCCCAGCAACGACTGGAAGAAATCGCCCACAGCGTTCACATAGGTGCTCACCACGCCGCCCAGGGCGGCCAGCGCCGCGATCATCAACAGGTCGCGGGTGGTCAAGTAGTAGCGTTTCTCGGGCATGGAGAACCTCCCTGGAAGAGAGCACGACCGGTACGAGAGCGTGGGCGAAGATGATCCGGGTAGCTGCCGGCTGACGCGCTGCGCTTCAACCCCTTGGGCGCGGCAGTACCATAGCTTGGCGAGGGCCTGTGCGCCCGGCTCTGGCCCGGAGGGGTTGGTTCCGGCCCTACGCGAGGCGTAAAGCCCGGATGTCTGACCATCACGGACGAGTACGGTTGACGAAAAAAGCGGCGCCCCAGGAAAGGGACGCCGCCAACAAAGCGTGTGCCCTGCCACGCAAAAAAGCGGCGCCCCGAAATGGGAACGCAGCCAGACGTACGCAAGGCCAGCGGGTCCATCTCCTTTCCGAGCACGGGGGGCGCAGCCGTTTCCGGCTGCACCTATCGGCCTCAGCCCATCGGCCCCAGCGGGCCATTAGGGTGTGAAGCTCGGAGATGCCTAGACCGCAGCTATTCAGATGCTACTCTATCATACTATGAGAAAGCAATAGAGTCAAGACGGTTTGCGCATTGCGTCACGCACGCCTGCCTGATCAGGGAAGGCTAGCGCAGCGCTTCGACGATGGCCGCGACGTTGTGCCGCACAAGGTCGATGTAGGTGGCGGCGTCGCCGCCGGGCGGGGTGAGCGAGCCGGTGTAGAGGGTGACCAGCGCCGTGCCCGTGTCGGCCGCCACCCGCCGCGCCAGGCCGGGGTTGACGGTGCTGCCGGCAAAGACGGCCTTCACGCCATGTCTGCGGATAGCCTCTTCCAACGCCACCAGGCCCTGTGCCGAAGGCTCGGCCAGTGTGGAGAAGCCGGGGAAGACGGTGCCGACCTGCTGAAAGCCGTAGCGGTCGGCAAAGTAGCCCAAGGCCTCGTGGTCGACGACCAGCTTGCGCTTGGCCTCGGGCACCCGGGCGACCTGCCCGCGCACCCAGGCATCGAGCTCCTGCAGCTTGGCGCGGTAGGCGGTGGCATTGGCATGGTAGCGCGCAGCGTTCTTGGGGTCGAGCCGGGCCAGCGCGTCTTCGATAGTGTGCGTCCACACCACCACGTTGTTGGGGTCGGTCCACACGTGGGGGTCGCCCTCCTCGTGGTCGTGCGCGCCGGCTGCCTCGGCTGCTTGGCCCTCGCCGAGCTCGCGCAGCGTGATCCCATCGGAGACGCGTACCACTTCGCCGTGACCGCCGGCATTGGCCAGCAGCCGGTCGAGAAAGCCCTCCAGGCCGGCGCCGTTGGCAAAGACCATGCGCGCCTTGGCGACGCGGGCCACATCCTGGGGCGCCGGCTCGAAGGCGTGGGGGTCCGCGCCCGCCGGCACGAGCACCTGCACGTCGACGGCCTCGCCGCCCACCTGCCGCACCACGTCGCCGACGATCGTCGTCGTCGCCACCACCTGCAGACGGTCATTCTTCACCGCCGCCGGCGCACCAGGCCGGCAGCCCGCCGCGGCCAGCGCAAGCAACACCAAGAAGGCAACCTTGCGCGTCACACTCAATCTCCTCTACTGATGAATGCCGAGCCGGCAGCGCCGCCACGCCTTGCCTCGGCGTCTTCCCTCATGCTGGGGGACCCCCTACCGTTCCCCCCGCGAGGGGGAACGGTAGGGGGTCCACCCTGTGGTCCACCCGGCAATCGTCGCTCGCGCCGACAGCCCATTCCCCCTCGCGGGGGGAACGGTAGGGGGTCCACCCTGCGGCATAGCCGGCACCGCCGCATCACCGGCGCACCCAACCCATTCCCCCTCGCGGGGGGAACGGTAGGGGGTCTCCTCACGCCTCCTCGACCTCACCTGTCGGCGGCGCCGTGACGGCGCGCCGGCGGCGCAGGGCCTGGCTCAGCAGCCCACGCTGCGGTGCCAAGAGAAAGGCAAGCACGAAGAAGCCCGTCGCTACGAGCACGATAGCCGCGCCCGAGGCGATATTGGCGTAAAAGCTCAGGTACAGCCCGGCCACGCTCGACAGCGCCCCAATGGCCGCCGCCAGCGCCATCATCGCCGGCAACCGCCGCACCAGCAGGTAGGCCGCGGCGCCCGGCGTGACCAGCATCGCCGCCACCAGGCCCACCCCCACCGTCTGCAGCGAGATGACGATGGTCAACGCCAGCAGGATCAGCATGGCGCTGCGCAGTCCCTCCACGGGCAGGCGCAGGGTGGCCGCCAAGACGGGGTCAAACGAAATCAGCAGGAACTCTTTGTACAGTGCAGCCACGGCGCCGAGCACCAGCAGGCCGAGCGCCGCGGTCAGCCACAGGTCGCCGGCGCCGACCGCCAGCACGTTGCCGAAGAGGATGTGCGTGAGATCGGTCGCATAGTTGTGCATGGTGCTGAGCAGCGCCACGCCCAGCGAGAGGGCGGCGGCAAAGAGGATGCCGGTGGCCGTATCCTCCTTGATGGCGCCACGGCGCGAAAAAACACCGATGCCCAGCGCCACGACCACCGCGGCCACCAGCGCGCCCACCATGAGGTTGCCGCCGAGGAGGTAGGCAATGGCCACCCCCGGCAGGATGGCGTGGGCCAGAGCATCGCCCAGGAAGGCCATCGAGCGCAGGATCACATAGCAGCCGACCACGGCGCAGAGCACGCCGACCATCAGCGAGGCCAGCAGGCCCCGCTGCATAAAGCCATAGGCCAGGGGAGCCGTCAGCCAGGGAATCATGGCCTACTCTCCCTCCCTGCCGCCGGGCGGGCAGCAGTGATCGACGACCATGGCGCCCCCAGGCAGGACGAACAACTGCTGCCCGAACGCCGCGCTCAGCATCTCGGGGACGAAAACCTGCCACGGCGGGCCGTAGGCGATGACGCGGCCGTTGAGCAGCAGCACTTGGTCGGCGTGGGCCGTGGCCAGGGCCAGATCGTGGGTCGAGATGAGCACGGTCACGTCGTGGCCCCGCAGGCGGTCGAGCAGGCGCAGGGTGGCCTCTTGCGTGGCGACATCGACGCCGTTGAATGGCTCGTCCATGAGGAGGATTTGCGGCTCTTGCGCCAGCGCCCGCGCCAGGAACACGCGCTGTTGCTGGCCGCCCGAGAGGTCACCGATGGGCCTGCCCGCCAAGCCGGCGATGCCCATCTCTGCGAGGCAGCGGGCGACGGCAGCGTGGTCGGCCGCCGCGGGGCGCCTGAGCCAACCGAGGCGGCCGTAGCGCCCCATCATGACCACATCGCGCACGGTGACGGGAAAGCTCCAATCAATCTCCCGGCGCTGGGGCACGTAGGCGATGGCCGTCTGCCGCCGGCCGGGCAGCCGGCCGCGGATGGTCACCCGCCCCTGTTGCAGAGGGAGCAGGCCGGCCAGGGCCTTGAAGAGGGTCGACTTGCCGGCCCCGTTGGGCCCCACCACCGCCACCCGCGCCCCGCGAGGCACGCGCAGGGTCACATTGCTGAGCGCGAGGTGCGCGCCATAGGCCACGGCCACGTGCTCCAGCTCCAGGTGCGCCGTAGTGGCCGGCGCAGCCAGCGCTTCCTTCTCCATTACTTTTTGCTTCCACACAGGCGTCAACCCTGGCCCTTTCGTTCGCGGCACGACGGACAGACGCCGATCATCTCCAAGATGTGGCCCTCGATGTGGAACCCCGTCGTCGCCTGCAGCGCTTCCACGAGTGGGTCGAGGCTGCCGCAGGCGAACTCTTCCGTGCGCCCGCAGCAGGAGCAGAGCAGATGATGGCTGTGATGGCGCTGCACGGCCGCATAGCTGTGGCAGCCGCCATCGCCGTGCACCCGCTGCAGGTAGCCCAGGTCGGCCAGCAGCTCCAGCGTGCGGTACACCGTCGTCAGGCCGAGCCGTGGGTACCTGGCCTTGGCGCGCCGGTAGACCTCGGCCGGCGAGAGGCAGGTATCGGCCTCGGCGATCGTATCGAGCACGGCCTGGCGCGGCCTGGTCAGCTTGCGCCGGCCGCGGCGCAGGCCATCCTGCAGCATCTGCACGTCTGTAGTTGCCATCGGGGTCCCTCTAAATGACAATTGTTTTCAGTTAGCGCGCAGTGTAGCACTCCCCGTGGTGCACGTCAAGCCGCAGGTGCGCGCTGCAGAGCCGCGGCGCCTCGCCCATCTCCACGAACAGCGCGGGGCTCAAGCCCCGCGCCAGAAAACCAGGCTCCCTCATGGCCGCTGCCGCCGCGCGCCGCCCCCATTGCCCCCGTCCGCGCTATACTACTCCTGCGGCGTCATCCCTCGTCGTGCGGCGCAACAAGAAAGGCGGCCGGTCCACCATGGACACATAGCCCCACAACCCCTCCACCCCGGCCACCCACCCGCCCAACTCTGCCCGCCCGCCAGACCCTACAAGGCCCTCCGCCGCCACGGCATCTGCACCGTCGAAGCCCTCGGCGCTCTCTCCCTCCGCCGGATACGCGCCGTCCTCGATCGCTGGCAGCAGCGCCCACCTTCAGGCGACCCGCCGCCCGCCGACAAGCCGTCCCCCTGCTCTCCATGCAGCAGCTCGTCGACGCCTGGCTCGCCCGCCTGCCCCAGCGCAGCGCCCGCATCGTCACCCTGAGCCACGGCCTCCACATCCCTGAAGACCTGCCCGACGAGGCTCCCGCCCGGCCCTCCCTGGCGCAGCTCTGGTCGCTCCTGTCCCAACTCGCGCGCCACCGCACTTCAGGCCTCGGAGAGCCCTGGTTCGTGGCGGCCCGATGGCATGCCCGCCCTGGCCTCGCCACAGCCCATCCTCGCTCCCGATCCCTCTGGATTCCCCGCGGTAGCAGGTCGCGCGTTTGCGCAGTCGTGCTATAATGATGGAGTACTTGTGCGAAACTCTTGGCTACGCAAGCAGAGCCCCTGCATGGTGCGTCGCGTGCCCCGTTCCAGCGTCGAACCGTTCGGCGCAACGAGGAGAGGTCCGATGATCGAGCGCGTGTTCGATATCCCTTTTGTCGCCGAGCTGGCTCTTCGCGAGAAACAAATCCAGCAGAACTATCGCCCGATCATCGCCGTCCACAAGTGGTTTGCCAGGCGCCCCGGCACGCTCTTTCGCAGCCTGCTGCTCTCCGAGTTCAGTGAAGACAAGCTGAGAGACTCTTTCTACCGCGCGCACAGCTATCACGGCAAGAGAGTGGCGGATCCTTTCATGGGAGGGGGAACGCCCCTCATCGAGGCCAACCGGGTGGGCTGCGATGTGCTTGGCTACGACATCAACCCCATGGCCTACTGGATCGTGCGCCAGGAGATAGAGCATCTCGATGTGGAGGCATACCGAGAAGCAGCCGGTCGCCTTCGCGCCCGGCTCGAGAGCCTGGTAGGACCGTTCTATCGCACGACATGCATAGAGTGCGGCTCCGACCAGGCCCATGTCAAGTACTTCATATGGGTCAAGACTCTGCGCTGCGCCCACTGCGGACAGGTTTTCGACCTGTTCCCAGGCTACCTGCTCGCCGAAGACCAGCGCCACCCCAAGAATGTAATCATCTGCTCTGCGTGTGGGGAGCTCAATGAGGTGGATGATCGCCGCAATCCAGGGATGTGCAGCGTCTGTCGCACAACCCTATCCCAGCACGGCCCAGCGGCGCGGAATCGCTGCGCATGCCCGCACTGTGGGCGCACGAACGTCTATCCCAACCCCTCTCAGGGCGCTCCTCAACACCGTATGATTGCCATAGAGTATCACTGCCCCGAGTGCAAGCCACACCATGTGGGACGGTTCTTCAAAAAGCCCGACGAGGCCGATCTCAGCAAGCTAGCCGATGTCTCGTCGAGTTGGCACCGGCTGACTCCCCGATATGTACCTGACGACGAGATACCCGCCGGCGATGAGACAGATCGCCTCCACCGTTGGGGATACCGGCGGTACAGCGAGATGTTCAATGAGCGTCAGTTGCTCGGGCTGGAGCTAAGCTGCCAGGCAATCGCCGAGTGCCCCGATGCCCGCATTCGCAACGCCCTGGCCACCAACCTCTCCGATCTCCTTCGCTACCAGAACATGCTCTGCCGCTACGATACCATGGCCCTCAAGTCGCTCGACGTGTTCTCAGTGCATGGCTTCCCGGTAGGCCTCGTGCAGTGCGAGTCCAATCTCCTGGGCATCGTCAACGGCACGCAGAGCACAAACGTCGGCAGCGGTGGTTGGTCCAACATCGTCCTGAAATACGCCGCTGCCAAAGGCTACTGCGAAGCGCCCTTTGAGATCCGGCACAAAGGTGGGCGCAAGGTGCCGGTACAGATCAAGGGCGAGTGGATTGGCGAGCGCCGCTCCGCCGGCAGCGAGGCCCCAGCGAGGAACGTCGACTTGCGCTGCGCCAGCTCGACCGAAGCGTCCCCGGCGCCCGGCTCTATTGATGCCGTGCTCACCGACCCGCCATACTTTGCCAACGTCCAATACGCAGAGTTGATGGACTTTTGCTACGTGTGGCTTCGGCGTCTGGCAACCGATACAGGAGATGCTTTCGAGAAGGCATCTACGAGGAACGAAAGCGAGCTGACGGGCAACCAGACGATGGAGCGCGGGCTCACTCACTTCACCGAAGGCCTGGCTGCCGCATTCTCGAACACGGCTCGGGGGCTCAAGGCGGGTGCACCCTTTGCTTTCACCTACCACCACAACACGATTGAAGCGTACTACCCCGTCGCCGTAGCCGTGCTTGACGCAGGGCTTGCCTGTACGGCGTCGATCCCTTGCCCGGCCGAGATGAGCGCCTCCATCCACATCAATGGCACGGGCTCTTCGATCGTAGATACTGTCTTCGTCTGCCGATCGACAGGAACAATCCCGCGTCGCTCCCTCGTCTTCACCAGCGAGGCCATAGCCCAACTCGTGTCGCACGACCTCGAGGCGCTCAGGGCAGGCGGCGTGAAGCCGACCAATGGAGACAAACGTTGCATCGCCTACGGCCACCTCGTCCGGCTCGCCATTTGGAATCTGCGACCCGGGTGGAGCAGGTCGTTGGCCACAGAGGCCAAGCTGCAGACCGTCGCCTCGGCCGTAGAAGCATTGGGCGGCTGGCCTCGTGTCGCGGAGCATATCGAGGGTACAGCCGCGCTCGGCCCGCTGTTCGAAAGCCGGATAGCTGAGGGCGAGGCCGACTATCACTCAGGGGGCGCAGATGAAGTATCCTTTTGAGGTGCCATTCTCTGAAGTGCAGAGCAACCTGGAGACCTGTGTGTCGGCGGTGTTCTCGTCCCTCGAATCCGAGTTTCTTGTGTTGCCCAAAGGGCAGGGCTTCATAGACTATCCCATCTTTGAGCAGGGCTACGAGACGCTCAAGCGCACGACGCACGGCTTCCACGATATGCCATGTCAGGCCGTCACGGAAGCAGCCCTACAGTCGCCCATGATCCTCATCGTGTTGCGCACGATGCTTGGCTTCACGCCATCCGAACTGGCGTACATTGCATCGCAACGCAGCGGCGTCGAAGTGAGCCAGGGGTTCGCCCGCAGCCTCGACCGCAAGATCCGCCAGACGCCGTCGCTGCCGCTGAGAGGCACGGATGTCACCAAGCAGCGTGTGGCGGCGATGGTCGACACGGCGTGCCGGCTTCTCAGCTCTCCTCCCTCTGAGGTTGAGCCAGACCAGATCCATCGCTTGGACAAAGCCGACACTCGAGGCGGACTGCAGACCGTGGCCCTCATGTCCGACATCGGCGTGCCCTACGCCATGCTCCTCTACGAACGCTTCTTGGGGCGCCCTTTCGCCGGCCATAGAGACTCAGTCTCCGAGCTGGTCGGCGACGCCCTGGAATCGGCCGTTGAGGATGCCCTCTCTCTCGCCCATATCAGCTACCGCAAGACCAAGAGAGCGGAAACCCTGCCAGGCTTCGATCAAGCGCCCGACTTTGTGATCCCCAGCGAATTCAACCCTCAAGTTGTCATCGAGGCCAAACTCACAGAGGACGACGGCACGGCCCGCGACAAGGTGACGCGCATCCAGCACCTCGGCGAGATCAGCATGGCAGGCCGGCCTCCGGACTCGCCCAAGTTTGAGGTGGTCGCATGTATCGCCGGGCGAGGCTTTGGTGTGCGGCGCGAGGACATGAAGTAACTCCTCATCGCAACACGCGGCAAGGTGTTCACCATGAACACCCTGAATCGCCTGGTCGAGTGCAGCCGCCTCAGAGAGTTCAGGTCCGGCTGACAGGCCCTTGCCACGTGCAGGGCTTCCCGAGCATACGAGTGGTCCCACCGTCGGCGCCATGTTTGAAGAAGAACGCCAGCCAGCCAGTAGGCGGGGTTTCTCAACGCGGCTCCTACGTCAGCCCCCTTCAGAGGGCTTTGCGTAGCACGGTGGCTTCAGCCCCGTGCGGGCCCTCAGCCCTGACAGGTTTGCGGAAAGCTGTCAGGGCTAGGCCACCCGCCCCGCCATGCGCCCCGCCCCGACCCCGCGGCCACCGCCGCTCCTCCTTTTTCGCGTTTCCCCCGCTTTTGCGTTCTCGTGGTCCAAATCATTCCGCGTTCCCGTGGTCCGGCCCCCCTCCGTGTCCTTCGTGGTTTATCACCCCCTTCGCGTCGTCTTTGCGTCTTCGCGGTTCCCGTTCCCCTTTTTCGTGCCTTTCGCGTTTCTTTCGTGCCTTTCGTGCTCCCCCTTCCTGCTCCTATCCCGCTGTGACCCGGTCTCGTCCCAGTCATCGCACCTTAACAACCTGGCCGTAAGACCCGCAGCGCCGACCTGGGCATGCATCTTGCTCCGCTCCCGCCAAGGAGGCCGCATGCGGCTGGGGTTCGCCGTCAAGGTGTTGGGCCGGCCGGAGCTCAAATCACACGACACGCGGCGCTGGCAGTCGAGCCCGCACCTCAGGGTCAGCCTGAAGCACCTGCGCGAGGTGCTGCGCTACCTGCAGCAAGCGCAGATCCACATGTACCGCATGTCGTCGGACCTGGCGCCCTACCTGACCCACCCCGACCTGCCCCAATTCCACAGCCAGCTCGAGGAAAGCGCCGCCGACCTGGCCGCCGTGGGCGCGCTGGCACGGGCGCTCGATATCCGCCTCTCGCTGCACCCGGCGCAGTACATCGTGCTCAACTCTGACGACGAAGAGGTGGCGCGCAAGGCCGCGCTCGACCTGGTGGCCCAGGCACGCATCCTCGACCTGATGCAGCAGGGGCCCGAGGCGGTGGTGGTCGTGCACGGCGACTCGGGCGCCGGCGGCCTGGATGCCGCCGGCGAGCGCTTCGTACAACGCTTCCGCACGCTGCCCGCCGAGACCCAGGCGCGCCTGGGGCTGGAGAACGACGAAAAGGTCTTCGCCCTGCCCGATACGCTGCGGGTGCACAAAGCCTGCGGCATTCGCCTGGTGTTTGACCTGCTGCACTTTCACGTCAACAACCCCGAGCGCCGCCCCGTCGTCGCTGCCCTGCGCGCCGCCCTGAGCACCTGGCCGGCCGGCGTCACCCCCAAGATCCACATCAGCTCGCCGCGCACCGAAATGCACATCGACGAGCGCAGAGATCCCGAGACGGGGAAGAAGCTGCCCGTGGTGCGCCCGCCGCAGTGGTCGCAGCACAGCGACTATGCCAACCCCTTCGAAGTCATCGCCGCCCTTGAAGAAGTGCGCCGTGCCGGCCTGCGGCCCTTCGACATCATGCTCGAGCTCAAGGCCAAGGACCTCGGCCTCCTCCAGCTGCGCCAGGATTTCCAGCGCTTTGCGCCCGAGCTGGCCGAGCTGTGGCAGTAGCCGCGCAAGCCGATTGACGTAGCTGCTAATGACAGCCTGAACACGTTCCGATTGACAGGCCCTGCGAGAATCTGTATAATGCGCGCCAAGAACGGCGACGACGGAGAGAGTAAGCCCGCCGAGGCCGCCAGGGAGAGGGGGTCGTCGACTGCAAGCCCCCTTTGGCCGGTGCGTGCCGAAATTCACTCCCGAGCCGGGCATGGGAAAGCGCCCGGGGATGCCAACCACAAAGTGTTCATGAGCGCGACGCTCACCACCACGCAGGAAAACGCCCACAAGGGGCTAGGCTACGTGGGGTTGCGCCGCATTTTCAGAGCAGGCCACGAAGGCAAAAGAGGATTCCTTCGTGCCCTTTGTGGTGAGATCGTCCCCCAGCCTTGCGAAAGGCAGGCGCGAGTAGTTCGCCCCGGAAGCCCACCGTTACCTGGGCCGCCGGTACGCCGCATGCGGCCGCCGGCAGTGAGTGGGCCTGTCGTCTGGCGGGCCAAGCGGGGTGGTACCGCGGAAGTGCGCACGGCCGCACCTTCGTCCCCAAGGCGAGGGTTCGCGGCCGTTTTTTGTTGTACGGGGGCTGCTGCGTACTACGTAATGCGTAATACGTAATGCGTGAGGCCATGCCGTCGCAGCAGACAGACGGATCACGCATCACGCAACACGCAATACGTAGCACGCTTTACCTAGTCCGTAGGAGGGCATCTTCATGCAAGAACAGCTCAAGTCCATGGAGGCCGAGGCCCTGGCCCGGCTGGCCGAGGTGCAGGACCTCACGGCGCTGGAGGAATGGCGCACCGGGTACCTGGGCCGCAAAGGCCGGCTGGCGCAGATCCTGCGCGGGCTGGGCCAACTGCCGCCCGAGGCGCGCCCCGCTGCCGGGCAGGCGGCCAACGAGGTCAAGAGGCGCCTCGAGGCGGCGTTCGAGGCACGGCGCGGCGCGCTCGAGGAGGCAGCCACAGCGGCGGCCTTTCGCGCCGAGCAGGTCGATGTGACCCTGCCCGGCCGTCCGCCCGCGCTGGGCCGCCTGCACCTCAGCACGCAGACCCTGCGCGAGACCTCTGCCATCTTTGCCCATATGGGCTTCGAGGCCTACGAGACGCCCGAGGTCGAGACCGACGAGCTCAACTTTCAGGCGCTGAACATCCCGCCGCACCACCCGGCGCGCGATATGTGGAGCACCTTCTACACCGACCGCGAGGGCGTCGTCCTGCGCACGCACACCTCGCCCGGCCAGGTGCGCCTGATGCGCGAGCGCTACCCGGCCGAAATCCGCGCCATCCTGCCCGGCAAAGTCTACCGCTACGAGCAGGTCTCGGCGCGCTACGAGTTCCAGTTGCACCAGGTGGAGGGGCTGGCCGTCGGCCGCAACATCCACATGAGCGACCTGAAGGGCGTGCTTGTGGCCTTTGCCCAGCAGATGTTCCAGGGCATGCGCCGCTGGCGCTTCCGTGGCAGCTACTTTCCCTTCACCGAGCCCAGCTTTGAGATGGACATCGAATGCGTGCTCTGCGGCGGGGGCGGTTGCCGCGTGTGCAAGTACTCGGGCTGGGTCGAAATCCTGGGCGCAGGCATGGTGCACCCTGTGGTGTTGCAGAACGGCGGCTACGACCCGGCGGCCTACTCGGGCTTTGCCTTCGGCATGGGCACCGAGCGCATCACCATGCTCAAGTACGGCATCGACGACATCCGCTACTTTTTCAGTAACAACCCCAGGTTTCTGGAACAATTCGGATGATAGCGATCGGCCGACAGCTACTGCCTAATGCGTAATGCGTACTACGTAAGGTCGCCATCGAGCAAGGAACTCTGCACGAGCACACGGTTACGCAGTACGCAGGGCCGAAAGCTGGCTGCTAACCGCTGACCGCAGAACTAAGGAGCACGGCTATGCGCGTACCAATCTCCTGGCTCAAGGAATACGTCGATATCACCATCCCGGTGGAGGAACTGGCCGACCGGCTGACGCTGGCCGGGCTCGAGGTGGAGCGTATCGAGTACATCGGCCGGGCCCCAGAGCACGACAGGCTGCAGGTGGGCCACGCTACCCCGCGGCAAGAGCAGATCGAGACGGGCCGCCTGGCCTGGGACCGCGACAAAGTCCTTGTCGGCGAGGTGCTCGAGGTGCGGCCCCACCCCAATGCCGACCGCCTGGTGCTGGCCACGGTGGCGTATGGCGCGGCCGAGCCAATGACGGTGGTCACCGGCGCGCCGAACCTCAAGCCGGGCATGAAGGGCGTCAGGGTGGCGTTCGGCATCGCCGGGGCGCGGCTGTTCGACGGCCACGCCGCGGGCCGGCAGTTGATGACCCTCAGGCCGGGCAGAATCCGCGGCATCGAGTCGGCGGGGATGGTGCTTTCCGAGAAGGAGCTGGGCATCTCGGAGGAACACGAGGGCATCATGGAGCTGCCCGCCGATGCCCCGGTGGGCGTGCCGCTCGTTGATTACCTCGGGGATATTGTCCTGGATATCGAGCTGACGCCCAACCTGGGCCACGCGCTCTCCATCACCGGCATCGCTCGCGAGGTGGCGGCGCTGACCGGGCAGACGCTGCGCCTGCCCGCGCCGCGCCAAGAGGCCGCGGGCGCGCCCGCAGCCGGCCAGGCCACGGTCGAGATCGCCGACCCCGACCTCTGCCCACGCTACATCGCGGCCATCATCCGCGGCGTCGAGATCGGCCCCTCGCCCTTTTGGATACAGCGCAGGCTGGCCATGGCGGGCATGCGCCCGATCAACAACGTCGTCGACATCACCAACTATGTGATGCTCGAGCTGGGCCAGCCGCTGCACGCCTTTGACCTGGACCTGCTGCGGCCCACAGCGCCCGGCGGCACGCCCGCGATCATCGTGCGCCGCGCCCACCCCGGCGAAAAGATGATCACCCTTGACGGCATCGAGCGCACCTTTGACGGCCAGATGCTGCTCATCACCGACGGCGGCGGCCCGGTGGCCATCGCCGGGGTCATGGGCGGGCTGGAGAGCGAGGTGACGCCACAGACGCGCAACATCCTGCTCGAAGCGGCCAATTTCGACTATCTGAGCGTGCGCCGCACCTCGCAGACGCTCAAGCTGTCGAGCGAGGCCGCCACGCGCTTCGGCCGCGGCCTCGACCCCGAGCTGCCGCCGCTGGGCGCGCTGCGCGCCAGCGAGCTGCTGCGCGAGCACGCCCACGGCCAGGTGGCGCGCGGCCTGATCGACGCCTACCCGGCGCCGCCCGAGCGGCCGGTCATCGACCTGGCGCCGGCCGACGTGGAGCGGCTGCTTGGCGTGGCCGTGCCTGCCGAGCGCATCCAAGAGATGCTCGAGTCGCTGGGCTTTGGCGTGGCCGCCAGCGGCCGCGGCACACTGGCGGTGACCGTGCCCACGCACCGCCGCGACGTGCGCCTGAGCGCCGACCTGGTGGAAGAGGTGGGCCGCATCTACGGCTACGATAACCTGCCCAACACCCTCATGCGCGAGGAGATGCCGCCGCAGCGGCGCAACCTGCCCCAGGTCATGGTCGAGCACACACGCGACGTGCTCGTGGGCTGCGGCCTGCAGGAGATCATCACCTACTCGATGACCAGCCTCGACTCGGTCGCCCGGCTCTCCGCGCCTGGCGCGCCCCCGCCCGACCCGGCCGCCTACATCCACATCGCCAACCCGCTGAGCCACGAGCGCAACGTCTTGCGCCAGACGCTGGCCGACGCCATGCTGCAGACCATCGGCGCGACGCTGCGTGTGGCCGGGCGCGCCCTGCTCTTCGAGATCGCCCACGTCTACCTGCCGCAGCCGGGCGA
This sequence comes from Chloroflexota bacterium, assembly GCA_029553955.1. Classification (GTDB taxonomy): domain Bacteria; phylum Chloroflexota; class Anaerolineae; order SpSt-313; family SpSt-313; genus JAKPJZ01. The sequence goes on along the minus strand of JAKPJZ010000211.1, from coordinate 34,847 downwards.
GCGGCTGCCCGCCGAGCCACGCCGCCTGGCCATCGGCCTGGCCGGGCCGCGGGCCGAGCGCGCCTGGGGCTGCGACCCCGGTAGGGGTGGGGTTACCCCGCCCCTACTGGACTTTTTCGACCTGAAGGGCATCGCTGAGGCGCTGCTCAACCGCCTGGGCGTGCGCGGCGCGAGCTATGAGCCGCTCGAGAGCCCCACCTACCAGCCCGGCCGCGCCGCCACCCTGCACGTGGGCGAACTGGCGCTGGGGGCACTCGGCGAGGTACACCCCGAGGTGCGCGCCGCTTTTGACCTGCCGGCCGGCCGCGTCTGCCTGGCCGAGCTGGACCTGGAAGCGCTCGTCGGTCTGGCCAGCCGCATCCGCGAGATGGAGCCCATCTCGCGCTTCCCGGCCGTCACCCAAGACCTGGCGGTGACCGTCGACGAAACGGTGCCGGCGGCGCGGGTGCTCGAGCTCATCCGCCAGGGCGGCGGCGAACTCTTGCGCCAGGCGGTGCTCTTTGACGTCTACCGCGGCGAGCAGGTGCCGGCGGGCAAGGTCTCGCTGGCCTACGCCCTCACCTACCAGGCGCCCGACCGTACGCTCACCGACGAAGAGGTGGCCCGCGTCCAGGGCCGCATCGTGCGCCAGCTCGAGCATCACCTGGGTGCGAGCCTCCGCGCCTAGCCTTCCAGTCTGAAGACGGGGCTCCGATTCACCAGAGGGCGCAGAGAACGCAGAGGAGTCTAGGTAGTCTCCGCGTTCTCTGCGCCCTCTGCGGTGCAAGGCCCCGTTCTCATGGCTTGTGGTGGCCCTGGGGGCATGATGTCTGCCCGGCCAATGCGCATCAAACGCTTCATAAACGCTTGCCATGCTATGCTGATGTCTGGGAAGGCGCGTGATCCGGGCCCAACGCTTCGCGCATAGCCGGAACGGAGCCCCCTTCCGGGCCAGGGCCGGGCGGATGCGGAGCGTATCAGCCGGCAACTACCCGGATGGCCCGCAGTGGCAGCGCCAAGTACGGCACTGGCATCACACCATGAGGGGACATACAGGGAGAAGCCATGGCTGACGGCAGAGAGCGCGCGGGCGAGAGCAGACTGCGGCCCCATGGCCGGTCATTCATCGTGCGTGTCTGGTCCGAGGAGTTGGGCGGCCACAGCGAATGGCGGGGCAAAGTGCAGTTTGTGCCCAGCGGCGAGGCGCTCTACTTTCGCGATTGGGCCACGCTGATCGCCTTCATCGAGCGCTGCCTGGAGGCGCCGGCCGCGCGCGACTGAGCCCGGCCCACGAAACGCTTCCGAAACGCCGCCTGTGCTATGCTGACGTTGGCTGTTCTCAAGTTGCCGCTCTTGCGCTTCTACTGTAGAATGGCGGAGCGAACGCCGCCTGGCCCGGCACAGCGGCGGGCCTGTTGGATACGTCAATCAGAAGAGACCTTGAAAAGTAGAAAGGATATCTGTGATGCCCAAGCACATACGCCCCACAGTCCTGATCGGCCTGGCCGCCCTCATGGTGCTGAGCCTGATGCTCTCTGGCTGCGGCGCCATCAATGCAGCCAAGCAGGTGGCCGACGTAGCCAAGGAGTTGGCCACCAAGGCGCCCGACATCGCCAAGGAGGTCGCCACCAGGGTGCCGCAGCAGTCGGAACCTGAGCCGACAGCGGAGCCTGCTGAGGCGACCGAGGTGGATAACGCCTTCGATAACCTGGTCAAGCTGGCCCCGGTGCACCTCAAGTCTTCATGGGTCAGCAAGATCGGCGACGAGGTGCGCAGCGAGATGTCGTACGAGGCCGATATCGACGCCAAGGGCAATCAGCGCATGACGCTGGTAAGCGGCGGCGAGCCGATCGAGATCCTTATCGTCGACAAGACCATGTACATGAAGGCCGAGGACGATCAGTACGTCTCGCTCGGCGAGGGCGACGCCGGCTTTGACATACTGGCGGCGTTTGGCGGCGCCTACCTGCTCTCCTTCAACAAGCTCGAAGAGGCCACGCTCGTCGGCAGCGAGGCCGTCGGCCCCTGGCAGGCCAAAAAGTACCAGGTCAACGTGAACCTGGCCTCTGCGGGCCTGAGCGGTTTCGTGGCCGGCGCGCAGGGCGCCAAGTGGGACTACAAGTCCTTCGCCTGGATCGAGAACTCGCAGAGCGCCCTGGTCAAGGCGACCGTCGATTGGTCGGCCAAGGGCACCGGCGATGCACAGACCGAGAGCTTTCACTCCGAGTTTCTCGCCACCCCCGGCACGGTGACCGAGATCAAGGCCCCCGAGAACGCCGCCAGCATGGGCTGAAGCCAGTAGGGCACGAAAGGACGCGAAACAGGGCACGAAAGAACACGAAAGGGACGCGAAAAGGACTCTGGGCACCTTGCGTCTTTCCGATCCCTTTCGTGCCCCTTTCGTGCCTTTTCGCGCCTCTTTCGTGCCCCGTATCGCGCCCCTTTCGCGCCCTTTCGTGCCCTTTCGCGCCCCTACCGCGCGCAGGCCGCGACGACGCGCTCCATCAGATGGGCCTTCTCCGGAAAGCTGCGCAGCAGCTCCTCGGCCTGGGCGACGACATTGTCGGCCGTAAAGCCGTACTTGTCGGCCAGCACCTTGTAGGGCGCCGACGCCCCGAAGCGGCCGGCGATGCCAAGCACGCCCCCGAACGGCCCCACGTAGCGCTCCCAGCCCAGGGGCGAGCCTGCCTCCACCGCCAGGCGCAGCGGCACGTCGGCCGGCAGCACCGCCTGGCGATACTCCTCCGGCTGCGCGTCAAAGAGCGCCCAGCTCGGCATGCTCACCACCCGCGCCCCGATGCCACGCTCGGCCAGGCGCGTCTGCGCTTCCACGGCCAGTGCCACCTCCGAACCGGTGCCGATGAGGATCAGGTCGGGCCGCGCGCCCTGGGCGTCGCGCAGCACGTAGGCGCCGCGGCGCAGGCCGTCGGCCGCGGCCATCTGTGCCCGGTCAAAGACGGGCACGTTCTGGCGCGTGAGGATGAGCGCGGTCGGCTTGCCGCTTTCGAGCGCCACCTCCCAGGCCACGGCCGTCTCGTTGGCGTCGGCTGGGCGGATGGTGATGAGGTGCGGGATGGCGCGCAGCGATGCCAGGTGCTCGATGGGCTGGTGCGTGGGGCCATCCTCGCCGAGAAAGATAGAGTCGTGGGTGTAGACCCACACGACCGGCAGCTCCATGAGCGCCGAGAGCCGCAGGGCCGGGCGCATATAGTCGGCAAAGGTGAAAAAGGTGGCGCCGAACGGCCACACGCCGCCATGGGCCGCCATGCCGTTGACCGTGGCGCCCATGGCGTGCTCGCGCACGCCGAAATGCAGGTTGCGGCCGCCGGGGCTCGCCGCCTCCAGGTCGCCCAGGCCCTTCATGTAGGTCTTGGTCGAGGGCGCCAGGTCGGCCGAGCCGCCGATAAGGCCCGGTATGGCCGGCGCGATGGCGTTCAGCACCTCGCCCGAAGCGCTGCGCGTGGCCATCGGCTTGCCAGGGCTGAAGCGGGGCAGGCGCGCCTGCCAGCCGGGCGGCAGCCGGCGCTGCCTGGCGGCCTCGAACTGCTCGGCCAGGTCGGGGTAGCTCTGGCGGTAGCGCTCGAAGAGGTCGTGCCAGTCGGCCTCCAGGTGGCCCCAATACTCCAACTGCTGCTGGAAGTAGCCGCGCACCTCTTCGGGCACGTAGAAGGTCTTGTCGGGCGGCCAGCCGAGATGCTGCTTGGTCAGCCGCACTTCCTCCGCGCCCAGCGGCTCGCCGTGAGCGGCCGCCGTATCCTGCTTGTTCGGGCTGCCATAGGCAATGACTGTTCTGCAGTCGATCAGCGAAGGGCGCTCGCGCTCGGCCTGCGCTGCCCGAATGGCATCCTCCACCGCCGCCAGGTCCAGCCCGTCGATCTTTTGCACGTGCCAGCCATAGGCCGCGAAGCGCAGCGGCACGTCGTCGGAGAACGACAGGTCCGTCGAGCCTTCGATGGAGATGCGGTTGTCGTCGTAGAGGTAGATGAGCTTGTCCAGGCGCTGGTGGCCGGCGAGCGAGGCCGCCTCGGAGGCCACGCCCTCCATCATATCACCATCCGAGACGATGGCGTAGGTGCGATGGTTCACCACGTCATAGCCGGGCCGGTTGAAGAGCGACCCCAGGTAGCGCTCGGCGATGGCCATGCCCACGCCTGCGCCGAACCCCTGGCCGAGGGGGCCGGTGGTCGTCTCGACGCCCGGGGTCAGGCCGCGCTCGGGGTGCCCGGGGGTCAGGCTGCCCCACTGGCGGAAGCGCTTGAGCTGTTCGAGCGACAGCTCGTAGCCGCTGAGGTGCAGCAGGGCATAGAGCAGCATTGAGCCATGGCCGGCCGAGAGGACGAAACGGTCGCGGTCGGCCCAGGTGGGGTTGGCGGGGTTGTGGCGCAGGAAGCGCGTCCACAGCACATAGGCCACGCCGGCCATGCCCATGGGCATGCCCGGGTGGCCCGATTCGGCCGCCTGCACGGCATCGACGGCCAGCATGCGGATGGTGTTGACGCAGAGCTGGTCGAAATCGGTGTAGCGAGGGTTCGACATTGCAGCCTCCAGAGCGAAGAGTTCGCCGCCGGCGCTTGGGCGCCAACGACAGCCGGGATTGTAGCACGTTCAGCGAAGCCTGGGAAGTCGGACTTGCCGGCTCATGGCTGGGCGAGGATTCGGTGTGGGCTTGACACTGTGCAAAAACGGGGTTATACTATCACTGTACCGTTTTAGTAAAACGCTACACTGCCGCGGCACACCCGGAGACCCCGCCCATGACCACACAGCGCCCACGCCTCCAGCGAGCGACAATCAAGGACGTGGCACGAGCGGCCAATGTATCGGTCTCGACCGTCTCGAACGCCCTGAACGGCCGTACCGATGCGATGGCCCCCGAGACCCTGCGGCGGGTACAAGAGGCCATCACGGCGCTCAACTACCGGCCCAGCAGCGCAGCCCGCGCCCTGGTCACCAAGCGCGTGGCCACCATCGGCCTGATCCTCGCCGAAATCGAGACCCCGCTGTTCATCCAGGCGCTCCACCGCGTTGAGCCGATTGCCCGCAGCGCCGGCTACAATGTGCTGCTCAGCATCGCCCGCAGCGTTGAGGATGAGCGCGAGGCGCTCAACCTTCTTCTCGACAAGCAGGTCGAGGGCATCATCTTCCTCTCGAACTCGGGGTACGTCAACGATGAGCACCTCCAGCAACTGCTCCGCGCCAGGCTGCCGGTCGTCTTGGTCAACAGGGCCAATGCCCATGCCGGTTTCGATCAGATCAACTGGGACAACACAGGCGGCGTCGTGTCGGCTGTGGACTACCTCGTACGGCTGGGCCACCAACGCATCGCCTTTCTTCACGGCCCGGTAAAACGCCGCAGCTCCGAGGAGAGACTGTCTGGGTACCGCCTGGCGCTCACCAGACATGGCATCCCATACCGTGAGCACTATGTGCGCTCCGGCGACTTTACGGCGCCAAGAGACCATTGGTGGCAGTCATCGCTGGAACTGGTGCGCCTGCCCGATCGGCCCACCGCCATCATCGCGGCCGACGATATTGTCGCCGCAACAGTCATGAAGACGGCCCAGAGCGTGGGGCTGCGCGTGCCCCACGATATGTCGGTGATCGGCATCGACGATCAGCCGTTCTGCGTCGATCTGAACCCTGCCCTGACGACAATCCGGCTGCCAGTGACCGAAGCCGGCGGGCGCGCCGTCGAGGTCCTTCTGGGCCGCATCGCCGGAACGCGCCAGACGCGCGACCACATCCTGCTCCCCTGTCCGCTGATTCTGCGGGACTCGTGTGGCGCACCGCCTGTACAGCAGACCTTGGTAGAGGGCGCATGAAAGAGCCGGCGGAATTCCTGCCCATCGAGTTCGTCTTCATGCCCAGTTGGTGGCACCACAACTATGGCCTCGATTTCGGTCCGGCGTTCTACCTGGATCGCGAGACGCGCATCACCAACGAGCAGACGATGAACCGCGCGCTGTGGGAGCGGTTCCCCGGGATGGGGTTGGGGCACGCGTCTCTGGGGAGGCAGCCCATCATCGGCTCCAAGCACGTGGCGGGCGGCTTTGTCATGCCGGCCCTGATGGGCTGCCAGATTCGCTTCGCGCCCGATGCTTCGCCCTGGCCCGAGCCGGCCAACCTGACGGATGACCAGGTCCGAGGTCTGCAGGTGCCCGATATCCCGAACACCTGGCCGATGAACGAGCTACTCGCCGATATGGCGGCCCTGGAGCGCGAGTCTGGCGCCGTGGCAGGCGATTTCGACCTGGACGGCGTGCTGAACCTGGCACTGCACCTGCGCGGCCAACAGTTCTTCAGCGACTTGGCCGAGAGCCCCGATCTGGCGGCTAGGTTGCTCGACGTATGTGCGCGTGCCATGGTGCAAGTGGCCCAATGTGTGCGCCCACGTACGGGCAGTGTGGCCATTGCCACCAACCGCATGATCACGCACGTGGATGCGAGCCTCTTTCTCCACAGCAACTGCTCGGTGCAGATGGTCTCGCCCACGACGTACGCCGAGTTCCTATTGCAGCCCGAGCTGTACCTGGCGCGCCATCTGCAGCCCTATGGCATACACCACTGTGGAGAACACATGGAGCGCTATGGTGCTGTGTACGCACAGGTGCCGGCGGTGTTCTTCGATGTCGGCTGGGGGTCCGATCTGGCGGTCTGTCGCGAGCAGTTGCCTCAGGCGTTCTTGAGTCTGCGCCTGAGCCCCGCCCGGCTCAAACGCCAGACGCCAGCCGAGGCGGCCGCCGACGCAGAACATCTCTTGTCGACCTGCCCGCATCTGGAGCGGGCGGGCCTCTGCTGCATCAACGTTGACGATGGCACGCCCGACGACAATCTCTGGGCCGTGTACGAGGTCGTAGAGCGCTATCGGCGGTATGGCGCCTGAGCTTTTGCTGCGGCCCCGCACCAGGAAGGAAGAAATGGAGCTCACTGACGTTCGTGCCCATGTCCTAAAGAACCGCTCGTTTGACAACTGGGTCAGCGAAGTGCAGGGGCGCTGGAAATTCGAGGACCTGCGCGCCGACCCGGGCTACCGCAACGACTGGATTTCGTTCGACAGCCTCGCCTGGGATGCCCGGTCTGCTCGATTGTATGTTGGGCTCTGCACCCTCAGCGGCGATATCTTTCACGTCTTCGACCCGGCCGATGGCTCCTTCACCTCGCTCGATTTCGCGTCCTTCGGCGACAAGTTCGATGCCAAGTTCCACCGGTCGCTCGAAATCGACGGCGACGGTACCATCTACGCGGCCACCGCCTTGCTGCACGACGTGGATCAGCAGCACGAAGCAGCCGGGGGCAAGCTCCTGCGCTACGACCCGGCCAAGGCCGAATACACGCTCCTCGCCATCCCCGTGCCGCGGCACTACATCCAGTCGATCGTGCTGGACCGGCAGCAGCGCTGCATCTACGGCTTTACCTATCCTGGGGAATACCTGTTCTGCTACGATCTGCAGACTGGCACGTGCCGGACGCTGGCGTTCATCGGCAATGGGGTCATGATCTGCCAGCCGCACAGCGCAGCGCTCGATCGCCGTGGCCGGCTCTGGGGCACCTGGGGCGAGAGCCGGGCCTTTGAAGATACCTCGGGGCCGGTGCCCATCCGCATCTTTTGCTACGACCCAGGCACAGAGCGCTTCACCTGGTATCAGCATGGCTTCCCGCGGGTGGCGCCGGGCGACCGCGCCGTCGTCGATCACATGATGCTGGCCGGCGATGGCTACATCTATGTCGGTACCCAGGCCGGGGGCTTGAGCCGGCTCGACCCCGACACAGGTGAGGTGCAGGACCTGGGCAAGCCCTTCCCCGGCCCCCGGCTCGCCGGCCTTGTGCAGGCGGCCGATGGGATGATCTATGGCGCCGGCAACGCCGGCTATGGCACGTCGGGCCAGGGCGAGGCGCGGCTCTTCGTGTACGACCCCAAGGCGCAGACCTGCCGTGATCTCGGCCCTGTCTTTGATCGGCGCCTGGGGCGTGGGGCCGCCAAGGTCCATATCCTGGTGGAGGCCGGCCAGGGCAGGCTCTATGCCGGGGAGAACGACAACACCCTGCGCTCATCCTATCTCTGGGAGTGCCACATCGCCTCGTGATGGCAGGCCAGGAGCAAACCATGGGTCCCATTGTTGACGCCCATTGCCATGTCGGCATCGGCCACGACTATCACCAGACGCCCGACGAGCTGCTGCTCGAGATGGACGCCTGGGGCATCGATCGCGCCGTGATCTGCCCGGTGGACCGCTGCATCGCCGTCGACAACCGCGAGGGCAACGACTATGTCCTCGCGGCGGCCCGCGAGCATCCCGATCGCTTCTATGCCTTTGCCACAGCGAACCCCTGGTACGGTGCGCGGGCGCTTCAGGAATTGCAGCGTGCCTTGGCGGAGGGTGCGCGCGGCATCAAGCTGCACCCGCCCCTCCAGGGCTTCCTGCTGTGCGATGAGCTGGTGTACCCGGTGCTCGAGCTCGCCGCAGACATGGCGGTGCCGGTGTTCGTCCATACCGGAACACCGGCCTTTGCGCTGCCCGTGCAGTTGGCCGAGCTCGCCCTGCGCTTCCCCCAGGTCAGCTTGATCATGGGCCACATGGGCAGCACCGACTTCAAGTCGGAGGCCATACCGGCGGCCCTGCTGGCGCCCAACATCTACCTGGATACCTCCTGGATCCTACCCCTGTTGCTGACCCAGGCGGCTCAGGCCGTCGGTGAGGATCGCGTCATCTTTAGCAGCGATGCGCCGCTGGGGTCATTGGAGGTCGAGCTGGGTTGCCGGCGTGCAGCGAACCTGACGGAGCGCGGCCGGGCCAGACTGATGGGAGGCAACATCCTGCGCCTGTTGGGAGACGTGCCATGACAGTCTTGGATGCGCATACGCACATGTCGGGCTCGCCACACGACTTTCTGGCCATGATGGACGCCAGCGGCGTGGATAGGGCGCTGGTGTTCACGCTTGACGGGCTCTATGTGGACCCTGCGCCATACAATGACCGGCTGGCCGAGTTCTGCGCGGCTGACCCCGTGCGGCTGATACCGTTCTGCAGCGTGCATCCCCGCTACCCGGGCGCGGTGCCAGAGCTGCGCCGCTGTGTGACTCAGCTCGGCATGCGCGGGCTCAAGCTGCACCCCTGGGCTCAGTGCCTCTCGCTGCTCGATTCTTCCCTCGACGGCATCGGCCAGGAGCTGGAGCGCTTCAATGTGCCTGTGGTGTTCCACGATGGCACGCCGCCCAACTCGTCGCCGCTGCAGATTGCCGAGTTTGCCCGCCGGCATGCGCGGGTGCCCGTGATCCTGGGTCACGGTGGCCTCCACGACCTGTGGAAAGAGGCCGTGTACGCCGCCGAGCGCTACCCCAACATCTATCTCACCCCTTCGAGCATGCCGATGCACGGCTTTCGGTGGGCGCTCGCGCGTCTCCCCATCGAGCGGTTCGTGTTCGGGAGCGACGCCGGGCTGGGCGATCTCTACTGGCAGCCGTTCCAGTTGGCCAAGGTCCGTTCTCTTCACCTCCGTCCGGATGAAGAAGCCCTAATCTTGGGGGGCAATGCGGAGCGGATGTTGGCGCGTAGCGGTGGCTGCACCGCTGCTTTTCGGGGATAGCAGCAGAGGCAGCTCCACGCCGCCGGAGCCGGCCTCAGCCAGTGCGACCGGTGCGCGGAAGGAGGTGGAACCCAGACAGAAGGCAAAAGCTCACTGCTCACTGGTGATGAATGTGCGCCGCTATTGCGGCCCAAGTCGTCTTCGCACACCCGTAGCCTTGCCCCCTTGGCCGCCACAGGCGGCTTGTGGGCGCAGGTGGCGCAACTGGCGCCATGACGTGGCAAAACGGGCACAAGGCCCCAGGCTACGTGGAGTTGCGAACCCGATCCGGTGCCAACCATCTCGTCCCTCAGAGAGGAGAAGACACATGTCGTCAAAGAAGCATGCTCGACTGATGCTGACGCTGGCGGTGCTGACCGTCTTTACGTTCGTGGCAGCGCAGTGCACGGCAGGGCCCGTCCCGGCGCAGCCTACCCAAGCCTCGGGGCAGCCGGCGGGCAAGGCCACTATCGTCTACTGGAGCATGTTCAGCGAAGGCGAGCCCCTGATGAAGGTGCTCGACCAGGCCACCAAGGACTTTAACAAGGACAACCCCGATATCGAGGTCCAGGTCAAGTGGGCGGGCCGCGAAGTCCTGACGCAGCTCCAGAGCGCCATCGCAGCCAAGACCCAGGTCGATATTGTCGATCACTCCGACGACCGCGTGTTCGCGGCGATCGTCAAGAACAACCTGGCCCTGCCGCTCGACAAGTACCTGGCCGAGAAGGCCTATGACAGCGACAAGTCGTGGAAGGATACCTTCCTGCCCGGCGCATTCGACCAACTGAAGGGCGCAGACGGCCAGGTCTACATGATCCCGCGCGACGACTATATCTCGGCGTTCTTCTACAACGTCAAGATGCTCGACGAGATAGGCATCAAGCCCAATGCCACCGACATGTCGTGGACCGATTTCGTCGGCATGCTCGACAAGATCAAGACCGAGAAGGTGGGCGTAGCTCCGCTGGGCGCCGACGGCAACATCGCCTTCTATAACAACTGGTGGTTCACCTACCTGGCCGTTCGCCTCGCGGGCAAGGATGCGTTCCGCAACGCTGCCTACGACAAGACGGGCGAATCGTGGGGACAGCCCGAATTCCTGCAGGCCGCCAAGATGGTCCGCGAGCTGCAGGACAAGGGCTTCTTCCAGAAGGCCTTTGAAGGCTCCGTGTGGCCGGCCGCCCAGGTCGACTGGGTGAACAGCAAGATCGCCATGATGTTCATGGGCGCCTGGTTGCCCAAGGAAATGTCGGAACAGACGCCGGAGGGGTTCCAGATCGGCATGTTCTCCTTCCCCAAGGTTGATGGCGGCAAGGGCAACGATTGGGTTGAGCATTGGGCCAACGTCTACGGCGTGCTCAACACCTGCAAGAACCCCGATGCGGCGGCCAAGTACCTCAAGTACATCACGTCGCTCAAGATCGGCACCCAGATCGCCGAGAGCGGCACGCCGGTCCCACTGGTCGGCGCTCCCGTTCCGCCGGCGCTCGAGAACCAGTACGCAGTTCTGAAGACCTACCAGCAGATGCCTGCGCGCGCGGGCCTGAACATCGAAATCCCCGACTACATGGAGAAGGTGTTCAACCCCGCCGACGACAAGTTCTTCCAGAAGCAGATCGGCCCCGAGGAACTCATCAACACCCTCAAGGCCGAGAGCAAAAAGTACTGGGAGACGCCCAAGTAGCGTGCCTGAGCGTGGGGCTAGCATCCGGCCTGGCCGGATGCTAGCCCGCAGCCGCGGCCAGCACGGCCGGGGTTTTCAACGGCATTGCGGGGTATATCCCATCATCGTTGGCGACCGGCTCTTGGGCTTCGCACGAGCCCGGTGCTGGCCTTTAGGTTAGGGGTCTGGCGGGCTGGCTGGCGTTGCTGGCTGCCCCGCGGGGCAGCCAGCAACGCCAGCCAGCCCGCCAGACCCCTAAGCCGGGTCAAGGCCGGGCGCACGAGAACATGAGCCTGTGCAGGCTTGTCCGCGCCCTTGTGGGCGCCGTAGCCCGTGTGACCCGGCCAATGAACAGTTCCACCTGCGCCCTGCAGAAGGAGAAGAACGACTATGGGGAGACGGGGACGCCAGCGACTGGTCCTTCCCTTCATCTTGCCCGCATTGCTCGTGTATACCATTTTCTTCGTGTACCCGGCGCTGAGCGCGTTCTGGGTCAGCCTGCATAGCTGGAGTGGCTTCGGCAACACCATGGCCTACGTGGGGCTGGGCAACTACAAAGAGATGATCCGCGACTCGCTGTTCTGGCAGGCTTGCGGCAAAACCCTGATCATCTCCATCGCCGGCGGCGTGGGCGTCTTTGGCCTCGCGCTCTTCTTTGCCGGCGTCCTGCAGCGCAAGCTCCGCGGGGCCAAGTTCTTCCGGGCGCTGATCTTTTTCCCCATGGTAGTGCCAGGCGTCGGCCTGGGGCTGATCTGGCAGTTCATCTACAACAACAGTTGGGGGCCGCTGTCGGGCATCCTGCAACTGCTCGGGCTCACAGTCCTCGACCGTACCTGGCTCGGGCCCGATCTGATCATCCCTTCGCTCACCGTGGCCGTCATCTGGACCTACGTGGGCTACTACCTGGTGATCTTGCTGGCCGGCGTTGACAAGATACCGCCCCCGTTCTTCGAGTCCGCGATTCTGGATGGCGCCTCCGATTGGCGGATGTTCTTCTCCATCACGCTCCCCATGATCTGGGACGTGTTGGTCGTGGCCATCGTCTTGTGGACGATCAGCTCGCTCAAGATCTTTGACCTCATCGCCGCCACCATCTTTCCCGCGCCCGTGACCTCGGCCTACACCATCACGATCTACATCTGGTCGCAGGCCATCGGCGTCTACTCGCCAGTGTTCAGGCTGGGGTACGCCTCGGCGCTTGGCGTGGTGTTGCTGTTCATGGTTGTGATAGCGTTCGGCGTCATCAGGTTCCTGACGCGCCGTGAAGCGATAGAGTACTAGGTGAGGTGAACAATGACGGCACAGGCTCGCGCCAAGGCGACTCCATCGTCGGGCGCCCCGTATGGGCGCTCCCGCTATCGCAACGTGCCCTACTATGCGATCCTCATCCTCTGGTCGGCGGTGACCATCTCAATCTTTGCCTGGCTTGTGCTCAGCTCGTTCAAGACGAACCGCGAGGTGTTTGGCAGCCCGTGGTCGTTGCCGGCCACGCCCTGGGCCGCGGCGATCGCCAACTATACCAAGGCCTGGCAGATCGCGCACATGAACGTGTACTTTGTCAACAGCGTGATCGTGACCGCCGCGTCGGTCGTGCTGCTCGTCCTGATCTGCGCACCAGCGGCCTATGCGCTCTCGCGAGTAGAGTTCCCGGGCCGGGAGCTCGTGAACTCGTACCTTGTCGCCGGCATGGGGCTGCCCGTTCCGCTGATACTGATCCCCGTGTACGTGTTGTTGGCCAACCTGCGTCTGGCCAACAGCCTGCAGGGCCTCATCACAGTCTACGTGGCCGTCTCGATCCCGTTCACCGTTCTGCTGCTGACCGGGTTCTTCCGCACCCTGCCCAGCGAGCTGGAAGATGCCGCTGCGATCGACGGCTGCAGCGAGTCGCAGATATTCTGGCGCATCATGATGCCCCTGGCCGGGCCGGGCCTGTTCACCGCCGCCATCTTTAACTTTGTCGCCATGTGGAACGAGTTTCTGCTGGCCCTGCTCATCATCAACAACGACTCGCTGCGCACCATGCCCATCGGTGTGTACAACATCCGCTATACGATGCAGTATACAGCCGACTGGGCCGGGCTCTTTGCTGCCGTGGTGCTGGTGATCATCCCCTCGTTCATCGTCTACGTGCTCCTCTCGGAGCGCATCATGGCGGGCCTGACGCTGGGCTCGAACCGCTAGGGGGCGCGATGAGCACGCTGTACTACACCGAAGCAGGCAACATCGTGCCGACGCTGTGTGAGGAGCTGACCGCCAGCCGCCAGGCGCGCAAGGTGCTGCATCTGCCGGCCACCGGGGCACCGGCCCAGTTGTTCGTGCTGGCGCGCTGCTATCCAGAGAACGCACTGCCCCTGCGCGTGGCGGTCAACGGCAGCGAGCTGCCCGCCGCGCCCGCCGCCCCGGCACCCCCCTACATGTGGCAGACGCTCACCCTGCCGGCTCGCCTGCTGGTGGCGGGCCACAATGTGTTCGAACTCTGGGCCGATTCGCCCGCGATGAACTCGTGGTCGCTGGCGCTGGAGCACGGGCACCGCGACCCCCAGAGCTCGATCAGCAGCGACGGCGGGCAGAGCTGGCGCAACGAACGGATGGGCTACCTGAACGTCGGGCGCGGGGAATACGTGGTGCGGGTGCGCCTGGCTGAAGGGCAGGACCCGGCCCCTCCCCCGCCGATCTGGGAGTCGCCGGCGGAGCCGCGCCTGCAGCGGCTGCGCGAGCTGCTACCGCCGGAGGCGCGCCGGCCGGGACCCACCCTGCCGCGCGTCCGCGCGCTGAGCGCCTGGGTGTCTACCCAATGGGAGTATCGCAACAGCGGCCCCGCAGCCCAATACGCCCCGTGGGATCCGGAGACGATCCTGGCCTGGGGCAAAGCCCAGAGTGGCCACGATGGCCGCCTGCCGATCGTCATGTGCGTGCACTATGGCGTGACGATGGCCCTCTGCTGCCTGGCGGTTGGCATTCCCGCCCGATGTGCGGTCTTTACCGAGGACATTGGCGGCTTCAACGGCCACTTTACGACCGAGGTGTGGTTCCGCGAGTGTGCCAAGTGGGTCATGGTCGATGCCAACATGGATGCCATCCTGTTTCGTGAACGAGTTCCGCTATCGGTCACCGAAATCCAGCAGTCGGGGCGTGACCTCTCTGGGTTGGTCGAGTGGGGGCCGGGCCATGCCTTCCAGGTGCGGAACCCCGCCATCGACCAGTGGGTTCAGAATGTCTTTCTGCCCAACCGTTGCTTCCGTCACCGCAGCGTGTGGCGGCGCAACGACTTTTTGTCGCACCCCGAGTGTGGCCCCGCGGGGCACGGCTCGACGGCGTACTGCGAGACCGACATGGTATGGGAGTCGCGTGACTTGCAGGAAGGCTTTGGCATGTTCCCCTTCTTTGCAGGGCCAGACTATTTTGACGCCCCTCCGCCTCCCCCATGGGCCTGAGCCCTGATTCCGCACCAAGCAGAGGCGGCTCCCACCCCAGCCTGGAGCGTAGCGGAGGGGATCGTCGGAATCAGGGACGAGGCGTTATCATCGACGGGGTTCGCAGCATCCGGCGCCCGGCGGTCCCCTCCGCTACGCTCCGGGCTGGGATGGGAGCCGCCTCTGCCTGGCGTGGATAACACGCTGAGAGTGCTCCCGTCGGTACAGGTCTCCCTGACGAAAGAGAAAGGACACCGCGATGCAGCAGGATCTCGCCCGGCGCGCGCGTGAAGCGATTGCCCGCGGCCTGAGCTGGCTTCGCCAACACGAAGCCGAGGTTGCCTCAATCGATGATCTGAGCGCACACTACAAGGCGCCGTATCTCTACGCCGCTGTCGGCGACCCCGTACGCGCCGGCCACTATGCGTCGCTGATGCAGCGGCGCTATCAACAGCCCGACGGCGACTTTTGCACCGATCGTGCGCGCAAGGGGTGGGACCACCTGCCCTGCAGCCCGGCCAATCGCTACGTGTACTCCAACGGCTGGATCATCACCGGCCTGCGCAAGCTCGGCTTCTATGGCGCCGCCGCGCGCGGCCTCGCGTTCGTGCGCCGCTTGCAGTCGCCGGAGCTTGGCGGGTTCTTTTCACACTACGACCCGGCCACGGGCCAGATTGACCGGCGCAGCCTCGATACATCGAGCACCTCGGCGGCCGGGCTGGCCCTGCTCGCCTGTGGGCACCTGGAGGAGGCAACCCGGGCCGCCGAGTTCATCCTGCGGCTGCTCGATGCCCAGCCCGAGCCCGACCGCTATTTCTATTGTAGCTGGGACGCAGCCGAAGGGTTGGTGACCGGCGTGTGGGGCGACGAGGACCCCAACGCCATCCGCGGCCGCAAGCAGTTTTGCCTCAGCACAGAGACGGACCCCCGTACAGAGTATACCTGGCTCATCGGCAAGCCGTGCAAGTTCCTGAGCCGGCTGTACGACCAGACCGGCGATGCCCGCTATCTGGCCGGGGCGTCGCGCCTCGTTGACTTTTTCCACAGGCTGGGTCCGGAGCGTTGGCACAACTATGCCTCCTGCAAGATCATGTGGTCTTCGGCAGAGCTGTATCGCCTGACGGGCAGGGTCAGGTTCGCAGAGACGGCTGAGCGCATCCTCGATTGGTTCTGCGAGAGCCAGTCTCCATCGGGCCTGTGGGTGCACCGGCTGTTCTATGCCAAGGAAGAAGAGCAGCCGCTGGCCGCATGCCTGGATATTGTGCAGGAGCTATGCGCCGAGATGAGCGACGTACTGTTCGACCTGAGCGCAGCCTCGTAGCTCCCTGGCGAGTCGCAGCGCACAGCCCGCCTGGAGCATCAAGTAATCGTATGGACGACGTAGCCAAGCCCCGTGTGGGCGTTGCAGGGCATCGAATCGGCCGTCTGCGAGTCTCAATGAGAATACTCGATCGATGCTCGAGGCTACGACGGTTTGCAGATACGACCTCGTACTCGTCATGTGCAGACAATACAACAAGGAGGACAGCTATGAGAATCACCCATGTTCAGCACCACACCCTGCGGTCGGTCTCGGCTGAGGCGCTGGAGGACTATCGCCATGGTGCGCCGTTCAAGACGCTGCGCATCGACCCGGTGCTGCGGGATCACTGGATCTCGTTCACCGCGCTGGATTGGAACACGGCGGAGCAATGCCTCTACGTCGGCCTGACCGCGTTCGATTCGGACCTGCTGTGGCGCTTTTGGCCCGAGAGCGGCGCGTTCGAGTCGCTGGGCTTTCAGCACATCACGGATGATCCGCAGGGGGTCAAGATTCACCGTGGGTTGACGCCCGACGGGGAAGGCGGCTACTTTTTCGGCGCGGCCGCCATGCCAGATCTGGACGAGCGCAACGACGCGCCGGGCGGCGGAGTATACCACTACCGCAGCGGCCGCTTCGAAGCGCTCGGCATCCCGGTGGCGCACGACTATGTGCAGAACATCGAGGTGGACCTGGAACGGCGCCGCATGTACGGTGTCACCTATCCGGTCATCCAGTTCTTCGACTATGACTATGCCCAGCGCCAGACGGTCTTCTCCTTCTTCACCGGCAGCCACTTTCACGAGTCGGGCCTCGATGATGAAGGGTACTTTTGGGGGACCTGGGCGGCCCGCCGTGGGCACTGCCTGTTCCGCTATCATCCCTCCACCGGCCGCCCCGAGTTCTTCTCGGAGCCCATCCCCAACCTCGATCCAGACCACATCTTCAACTTCCCGATGAACGGACCCATCGATTCGTTCATCAACGGCGGCGACGGCTACCTGTACTTTGGCACCACGCTGGGCGAGCTCTACCGCCTCGACCCCAAGACCGGCCAGCACACGCTGCTGGGCAAGCCCTCCTCGGGCATTCGGCTCTCGGGCCTGGTGCTTGGTCCAGAAGGCAAGCTGCTGGGCAGCTATGGTGCGTACGACGAGACCGGCCTCTTCCTGTATGATCGGGCGAGCGGCCAGTTCGAAGACCTGGGCGCCATGCGTGACGAACAGGCGACGTGCTTCATGGTCCACGACATTGCCTGGGATGGCGGAACGCGCCTGTTCGCCGCCGAGACGGACAACATGGACCGCTGCAGCTACCTCTGGGAAGCCACGCTGGGCTGAGGGTCAGAGATGGTTGAAAGCCAAAGCTCACGTTGGCAGCCGGCCGGTCGCTGGGCAATCACCAACGGCCGGCTGATCTTGTCCGACCGGGTGGCGGTGGGCCAGGCCGTCATCATCGAAGGGGAGAGGATCCTGGCGCTTGACGACGAGGGCGCGCTGGGTGACATGGCGCGCTTTGACGCCGGAGGCCACTACGTCTCGCCCGGCCTGGTCGACATCCACACCCACGGCGCGCTTGGGCACACGTTCAACGAGCCGAGCGACGTCGCCTTTGGCGCCATCACCCGCGAGAACGCCAGGCGCGGCGTGACATCGTTGCTGGCGACGGTCACGACGGGGCCGTTGGCCGACATGGTGCAGTGCATCGAGTATGGCGAGCAGTGGATGCGGCGCCAGCATGCCGGGGCTGAGGTGCTCGGCATACACCTCGAGGGCCCATATTTTAGCCTGGCCCAGAGGGGCGCGCAGGATCCCGCAAACCTGCGCACGCCGGATGATGGCTCGGCCGATCTGCTGCTGAGGCAGCCGCGGGCCCTGCGCATTGTCACCTTGGCGCCCGAGCTGCCAGGAGCGCTCGAGCTCACCAGCCGTCTGGCCAGGCTGGGCATCGTCGCGGCAGCAGGCCACAGCGATGCTCAAGATAGCCAGGTGTTGGCGGCCCTGCAACGCGGGCTGCGCCACATGATCCACATGTGGAGCGGGCAATCCAGCACGGTGCGAGAGGGCCCCTGGCGCAGGCCGGGGCTGCTCGAAGCCACGCTGACGTTCGAGGGCTTTACGGCCGAGATCATCGCCGATAACCGGCACCTGCCGCCGACTTTGATGGCGCTGGCCTACAAGTGTCTCGGGCCCGATCGTCTCTGCGCCGTGTCGGATGCCACGAACGGCGCCGGGCTGCCGGAGGGGACGCGCTTTGCGCTGGGCGATGTCGAGTGCCAGGTTGAAGATGGCGTGGCCATGCTGCTCGATGGCACATCGTTCGCCGGCAGCACAACGCTGCTCAGCCAGATGGTGCCCATTCTCATCAAGGCGGTCGGCATCTCCCCTGTCGAGGCGATCCGCATGGCCAGCCTCACGCCGGCGCGTGTGATTGGGGCCGATGATCGCAAGGGAAGCCTGGCGGGCGGCAAGGATGCGGATCTCGTCCTGTTCGATGATAGCTGGGCTGTCTGGCAGACGCTCATCCGAGGTCAGTGGTTGGGGATCCCATCAGATAGAGAGTGAGACTCATGAAGAAGGCCATTTATGACAGGATGCAGGTGTTGGTTTGTGACTCGCAACAAGCCGCCGGAGCTGCTGCTGCCGATGATCTGGCCGAGATACTGCGCGCCGCCATCGCCGAGCGCGGCGAGGCGGCCATCATTGTGGCCACCGGCAATTCGCAGTTGTCGTTCATGAAAGCGATCCGCGCCAGACCCGACATCCGTTGGGGCCAGGTCACAGTCTTTCATATGGATGAGTATTTGCACATGTCGGACCAGCACCCCGCCAGTTTCCGCCGCTACATCCGCGAGCAACTGACGGACCGCGTCGGCCCCCGAGTGTTCTATGGCATTGTGGGGGATGCTGCCGATCCCGAGCAGGAGATGGCACGCTACGCGGACCTGCTGAGGCGGCACGACCCTGTGGCCTGCATCCTGGGCATCGGTGAGAATGGGCACCTGGCCTTCAACGACCCTCCTGCCGACTTTGACACCGACAGGCTCATTCATATTGTCGATCTGGACGAGACCTGCCGGCGGCAGCAGGTGGGTGAGGGGCACTTTGCGAACCTGGAGCAGGTGCCGGCGCAGGCCATCAGCCTGACGGTGCCGGCGTTGCTGAGGCCGGCCCATGTCCTCGCGGTCGTGCCCGAGGCGCGTAAGGCGCAGGCCGTCCGCGACGCGCTGCTGGGTCCGGTGACGCCCGATTGCCCAGCGTCGATCCTGCGCACCAAGCCGCAGGTCACGCTGTATCTGGATCCGGATTCGGCGAGCCTCTTGGATAGATAACAACGATCGGGCAAAGCATTCGGCCCGGCGCTATCGTTCGCACCGGGCCGGTGGTCAGCCTGTCATTGCGAGTACCCCATGCCGCCGCGCGGCATGGGGTACTCGCAATGACAAACAGGAAATCTCTCAACAGCCGCAGCGAAACGACCCCCAGCCATGCGCGCCACGGCCACGTTGGGGATTGCTTCGCTGTGGCTGCTCAGAACGTTCGGCGGAACCTGGGCTAACGCGGCTGGGGCGTCGCCGCAGGAACAGCGACATAGATACGCTCGATGGTCGCCGCCTGGCGCTCTGTGTCGAGCCAGGTCGTAAAGTTGCGCTCCTGCATCTGGCTCAGCAGCGGCTCCTCGAGTGGGCGCACGGCACGCTCTTCCACACGGATGATGTGGTAGCCGTAGACGGTCTGCACGGCCTCACTCGTCTGGCCAGGCTGCAGGGCAAACGCGGCATCCTCGAACTCGGTCACCATGGCGCCGCGCGGGAACCAACCCAGGTCGCCGCCCTGGTCCTTGCTGCCGGTATCGGTGGAGTAGGTCTTGGCCAGGTCTTCGAACGACTCGTTGGCCGCCAGCTTGTCGAGCACCTCTTTGGCCGTCGCCTCGTCGGCCACCAAGATGTGCCGCGCGCGGATCTGTTCCATCTCGCTCGGGCCGCCGTGGGCCGTGATCATCTTGTCGATCGTCGCCTGCTGACGGACAAGCTCATCGAACCGCGCCTGGCTCAGCGCATTGTCCTCCAGGTAGGCATCCATCGACTCATACCGGCCGCTGCCGGTGATCTGCTCCTGGGCCTTTTGGGCCGTCGCCTGCACCTCGGAGTCGGTGGCAGTGGCCCCTTCCCTTTCCGCAAGCTGCCGCAGCAGTTCCAGGTCAACCAGGCGATCGATGACGCTATCCTGGATCTCGGGCAGATGATCGAGGTTGGCCTGGTCGTTCCAGTCGACCTGGTACTGGCTGGTCACCAGCCGCAGTTGGCGGGTCACCTCATCGCGCCAGGCCTGGGTCTGGATGTCGACGCCATTGACGCGGGCCACAGCAGGGCCGCCGGGCCATGTGATCGCCGCCAGGGCCACTTCGACGCCGCCCGGAGGCGCCGCGGGGGTCAGTGCGCCGGCCGAGGGGGCCCCGTCGGCCGGGGTGGCGGTGCTGCTCGCGGCCGGCTCGCCACGGGTCAGCATGCCTTGCACATTCTCCACAGCCTGGCATCCGCTGAGAACGCTGGTCACCGCCAGCGCCGCCATCAGAAGCAGCGCCATCCTCGCACGTCGACTCATCCCTGTCTTCCTCTCGTTTTGCCCGGTGTTGCCACAACCCAGCCATTATGCCACAGTTTCTTGAAGCGCGCTAATACCCCGAGTGCGATAAAAGTCACAGCTTGCCCCACACGCCTCTGCTATACTGAGGCCAGATGCCGCACTCAGCAGAGGCGGAAAGCAAGCTTAGGCTCAATGCCGTTCAAACAGCGCCACAGCGCGCACACGCCGCGGGCTGCCACGGCCAGCGCGCCGCCCTATCTGACCGGTATTGGGCTTAGGCCAGAGGATTGATGCGGGGCACAATAGCCCGCGGGAGGGAAGAGATGGACGCGATCCATGAGGCGCGTATCGCGCGCCTGCAGCAGACAATGGCCGCCAAGGATGTGGATGCCTTGCTGATCCTGACCGCTGCCGACTATGTGTACTTTATCGGTGACCTGCGCCGCCAGCCGCGGGCGATCATTCCGCGCGAGGGGCGGCCCATCCTGCTGGCCTTTGCGCCGGAGGTGGAGGAGGCGCAGCTCGCCACCGGCCTGGCCGACGTGCGCCCCTACTCGGCCATGCACGAGATGATGGTCGCCATCATGGGGTACTTCAAGTCGCTTGGCAAGGAGCGGCCCAAGGTGGCGGTCGAGATGGAGTTCGCCACACCGGCGTTCCTGCTCGAGCGCTTCAAGCTGGCCAACCCGCGGGTGCAGTTGGTCGACTCCAAGCCGCTGGTGTCGCCGCTGCGGCAGATCAAGGCCCCCGAGGAGGTGGCGCTGATCGCCAAGGCGGCCGAGCTGGCCGACCTGGGCATCGAGCGGGCGCGGCAGGTGATCGGTGCTGGCGTGACGGAGGCGGAGGTGGCCCTGGAGGTAGAGTACGCCGTGCGCAAGGCCGGCGCCGACCGCCTGGGCTTCCCGATGTTCGTCAACTCGGGGCCCCGTTCGCTGTGGCTGCACGGCATGGCCACCGACAAGCGCATCGAGCCGGGCGACCTGGTCATCGTCGATATCGGGCCCGTCTACCGGGGCTACAACGCCGATATCTGCCGCACCTTTAGCGTGGGCGAGCCCAGCGAGCAGGCGCGCGAGCTGTATGGCCTGTACCGCGAGATGCAGGCGGTGGCCCTGGCGGCCGCGCGGCCCGGCGTGGCGCTGCATCAGGTGGAGGCCCAGACCGAGCAGGTGCTGGCCCGTGGCGGCCACAAGGAGCGCTACCTGCGCGGCTTGATGCACGGCGTGGGCCTGGGCTTTGAGGAGACGCCGTTCCCCACCATCTTCCCGGAGGATATCCTGCTGCCACTGCAGACGGGCATGGTGCTGGCGGTGGGCCACACGACGCTGGCCGTGCCGGGCATTGGCGGCGTGCGCGTCGAAGACACGGTGCACCTGACCGAGAGCGGCCCGGTATACCTCACCCATGCGCCGCGGGAAACCATCATCACCGTGTAGGGCGTGTAGGCAAACCCATGGCGACGCCCACGAAGCCGCCTACGGCGGCCAAGGGGGCCAGAACATCGGTCAAGTATTCGTATAGACGACGTAGTGGGCGTCGGAAGGCGATGATTCGGCCGTCTGGGGGCCTTCGCAGGAATGCTTGACTGATGTTCTAGGCTACGGGTTTGCGAACACGCCCTGGCGTTGCGGACGGCATGAGAGGAGCAAGAGATGGCGAAGCGAGCGCACGTGTACACAATCGCCCGTCCAATAGAAGAGCTGCGCGCGCTGCTGGCCAGCCCGCAGGCTGTGGGCCGGGCGCTGGCCTTTGTGGAAGCGACGGAGGAGAGCCGCGGGCAACTGCAATGGCGCCTGCGGCCCGCCATGGCCGCCATCACGGGCGCCCAGAGCCTGCTGGTGAGCTTTAACGCCACCCCAGACCACGTGCACTGGGTCGGGCGCAGCCCGCGGTTGCTCGGCCGTGGCGACCTGCGCCTGACGCCAGCCGGCCCGCAGGCGACGGCCCTGGCGTTCACCCTCGAGATGGCGGGGGTAGGCGCGGCCAGTCTGGTCATCGAGCCCCTGGCCGGCGTGCAGCTCCAGGCGCAGATGGATAGCTTTGTCGACCATCTAGAGGCAGCCCTCGAGAGGGCCGCAGAGAAAGAGGTGATCGGCCATGACAATCGTTAACGAGCAGGTATGGGCCAAGCTGCGCGAGGTGCGCGACCCCGAGTTCGGGCACTCGATTGTCGAGCGCGAGCTGGTCGACGGCGTGGATATCGAGGGGGCTGTGGTGCGCGTGCGCTATCATCTCACCGTGCCCTTCTGCCCCCTGCCCTTCGCCCTGCACATCGGCCGCGAGATCCGCCGCCTGGTGAGCGAGGTGCCCGGCGTCGAGCGCGTCGAGGTCGTGGTCAACGAGCACCTGCAAACGGAAGAGATCAACGCCGAACTCGCAAGCTAGCAGCCTGCTAGTAGGCGACTTCCGGCAGCGGCAGGCTATCGATAACCTCGCGCACGATGCGCGCGCTGGCGCGGAAGAGCCCCTGCTCGCGCTCATCCATGGGCAGGCACAGGGTGCGGCTTATGCCCTGCCGGCCAATGACCATGGGCAGGCTGAGGCTGACATCGCTCACGCCGTAGCAGTCGCGCAGCAGCCCCGAGACGGTGAGGATGGTGTTCTGGTCGCGCAGGATGCTCTCGACGATGCGCTCGAGCCCCGCTGCGATGGCATAGTAGGTGGCACCCTTGAGCTCGATGATGTGGTAGGCAGCATCGCGCACCTGGCGAAAGATCGCCAACTGTTCCTCTTCGGTGCAGGTGTGGCCGGTGAGGTGGCAAAAGTCGGGGATGCTCATGCCGGCGATGCTGGCTGTGCTCCAGAGCGCCACCTCGCTGTCGCCGTGCTCGCCGACGATGTAGGCGTGTACGCTGCGCGGGTCGATGTTGAAGCGTGCGCCGAGCACGTAGCGCAGGCGCGCTGTGTCGAGGATGGTGCCGGCGCCAATGACGCGCTGCGGCGGAAAGCCCGAGAGGCGCCACGAGAGGTAGGTCAGCGAATCGACAGGGTTGGTGGCGATGAGCAGGATGGCATCGGGCGCCTGCCGGGTGACCTGCGGGATGATCTGGCGAAAGATCTCGGCGTTGCGCTGCGCCAGGTGCGTGCGCGTCTCGCCGGGCCTCTGCGCTGCCCCCGCCGCCACGACCACGACATCGGCGCCGGCACAGTCGGCATAGTCGCCGGAGCGGATGTTGATCGGCCGGTAGAACGGCATCGCGTGGCTCAGGTCCATGGCCTCGCCCTCGGCCCGCGCCCGGTTGGCGTCGATGAGGATGATCTCGGGAGCCAGGCCGCTCGGCAGCAGAGCATAGCCAAACGTCGCGCCGACCATGCCCGTGCCGATGATGACCACCTTGGCACTCTGCGCGGTCACCATAGCGTACCCCTCCGTCGGTCAGGTTTGCGTAAAACGTAATACGTAATACGTGATGCGTGATGCGTCTTCCCTCGCCGTGGCAGCGAAACGGAACACGCAATACGCAGTACGCATTACGCATTACGTTTCACCACGCCATCGTGTGCGCCAGCTCGTACAGGGTCAGGTCGAGCTTCTTGGGCTTGGCGACGACCTGCTCGAGGGCGATGGCCTTGACTTGGCCCGACTGCAGCACCTCGACGACGCCCGTCTCGCCGCGGGTGAGCGCGGCGATGGCGGCCGCGCCAAAGCGGGTGGCCAACAGCCGGTCGAAGGCGCAGGGCGCACCACCCCGCTGCACGTGGCCCAGGGTTGTCACGCGTACCTCAAAGCCCAGGCGCTCGCCGTGCTCGCGAAAGTAGTGGGCCAGGGCATCGGCATCGTACTTGGCTCCCTCGGCCACGACGGCGATGGCGTGCCTCTTGCCCCGGTTGTAGGCATCGCGCAGGCGCCGTGCCACCTCCTCGGGCTCCATCGGCACCTCGGGGACCACGATCACCTCGGCGCCGCCAGCCAGGCCCGACATGAGCGCCAGGTAGCCGCTGCCGCGGCCCATAACCTCCACCAGAAAGACCCGCTGGTGCGATGAGGCGGTAACGCGCAGGCGGTCGATCGACTCGAGCGCCACATTGAGCGCCGTATCGACGCCGATGGAGGTATCGGTGCCGGGCAGGTCGTTGTCGATGGTGGAGGCAATGCCGACGACAGGGAAGCCATCCTGCATGAGGGCATAGGCGCCTGCTTGTGAGCCGCTGCCGCCGATGATGACCAGCGCCTCGATGCCACGCTCGGCCAAGTGCGCGAGCGCCTTCTGGCGGCCTTCCCTGGTCTTGAATTCCTCGCTGCGCGCGCTGCCCAGCATCGTCCCACCGATTTGCAGGATGCCGCCCACGCTGCGAGCGGTCAGTTGCTGGATCTCACCGGCGATAAGCCCCGCATAGCCGTGATAGACGCCATACACCTCGAACCCGGCAAAGACGCCGTTGCGCACAACGCTGCGAATGGCCGCATTCATCCCTGGGGCGTCGCCCCCACTGGTCAGGACGCCAATGCGCCGCATGAGCACCTCCCTGGCAGTTCCAACACAAGCCAGGGCGAGTATACCACCGAGCCGTTTCTCGCGCCAAGTGCGCCGGCCCCAGGCACAGGGCCTTTCCCAAGAAAAGCCCCCGGCCCTGCGCCACAGGCAACATGTCGTCGCAAGAGCCGTGCCAACACCACAGCCACTTTCGTCGTGGCGCATTGTCACTCTGAGTACCCAGGCCGCGGTGCAGCCTGTGCAAGCACAGAAACTGCGACTGTCATTGCGAGGAGGCCACAGCCGACGAAGCAATCCCTTGGTTGCGAGCGAAGCGATGCAACTCCAATGCCCGACGTGGAGATTGCTTCGCTGCGGCTCGCAATGACAAGCGGCAGGTTTCTCTGCCTTGAACAGGGTTCAGGGAACCCCGGGATACTCAGAGTGACGGGGGAATGCGCACTTGACCCATCCACGATCCCAGGGTAGAATGCACCCGTTGGTATGCAAGCCCTCTCTGGGCACCCAGCCGCGCGCCGGGTGCCCATTTCTTTCACCCGCGGGCGGCGGTGCCGTTCCACTGAAGGAGCGGAACATGGTGCGTCGCCTCTTGCTCACCGGCCTCGTCGCCTTGACCCTGCTCTCGGGCTGCGCTCGCGGCCGCCCGGTGCCCCTCGCCATCGGCGTGCGCACGGCCAACGACCACGCCCCATTCTACCTGGCGCGCCAGTTGGGCTACTACCAGGACCTTGGCCTGCAGGCGGAGGTGCAGATTATCCAATCGAACACCGAGATCGTCGAGGCCGCCCGCCGCGGCGACCTGCAGATGGGCGCCATCCCCGTGTCGAGCGCCATTGCCGCCATCGCCCACGGCGCGCCGCTCGTGATCGTCGCCATGACCGGCCGCGGCTCCGATGGCCTCCTGGTGCGGGCCGATTCGGGGGTCACCGACCTGGCCGGCCTGCGCGGCCACACCATCGGCACCGTGCGCGGCTCGATCCTCGACGTGCTGCTGCGCGAGAGCCTGGAGCATGCGGGCCTCGACCCCGAGCGTGATGTCACGCTGCTCTACTTTGGCCAACTGGGCGACATGATCGCCGCCCTCAAGACCAGGCAGATCGATGCCGCCTCCAACACCGAGCCCTTTATGACCCAGGCCGAGCGCGCCGGCTGGGGCCGCACCCTGCACCGCTACACGAGCGACTGGCCCGATCACCCCTGTTGCGTCGTCTTTTGCCGGCGCGACCTCGCCGAGCAGGAGCCTGGCGTCGTCGAAAAGGTATTGCGCGCCCACGTGCGCGCGGTCGAGTACGCCAACAGCCATCGGGCCGAGACGGCGCAGGCCATCGCCGAGGCCATGCCGGGGTTCGAGCCGGCGCTGGTCGAGGCCTCGCTGGCCCGCGAGCGCATGAGCATCGACTATCACCTGAGTGCAGGCGAGATTGCACGCATGGCCGCCGAGATGCACCGCTTGGGGCTCATCGAGCGTCTGCCCACAGCCGACGAGCTGGTCGATACGCAGTTCCTGGCGCGGGTGGCCCCATGAAGCGCGCTCGCACCATACGGGTGCGCCGCCACCCGGGGCTGTTGCCGCTCGCCCTGGTGGCGGCGCTCTGGGAGCTGGCGCCGCGCTGCGGCCTCGTCGACCCCACCCTGCTGCCGCCGCTCTCACGCGTGCTGGCCGCGGGGCTGGCCCTGCTCGGCTCGGGTGCGCTGGTCCGCCACCTGGCAGCCAGCCTGTGGCGGGTGACCCTGGGCTATGGCCTGGCCGTGCTGGTGGCGCTGCCCGCAGGGATCGCCATCGGGCTGTCGTCGGCGCTGGAGCGCTCGGTGAACCCGGTGCTGCAGCTCCTGCGCCCCATTTCGCCGCCGGCATGGGTGCCTCTGGCCATCCTCTGGTTCGGCATTGGCGATGCCCCAGCGGTCTTTATCATCTTTGTCGGCACCGTCCTAGCGCTGGTGGTGGGCCTCGCCACGGCGGCACGCAGTCTCGACGGGCAGCAGGTGGAATCGGCCTTCACCCAGGGCGCCAGCCGCAGCCAGGCCATCCGCTGGATTGTCGTGCCCAACCTGGGCCCGGCGGTCTTTGGCCAGCTCCGCGTGGGCCTGGCGCTGGCCTGGATGTGCGTGGTGGCGGCCGAGATGGTGGCGGTGCGCAGCGGCCTGGGCTACCTGCTCATGGAAGCGCGCAACCTGTTCCAGACGGAGCGGGTGCTGCTGGTCATGCTCGTCATCGGCAGCCTGGGCCTGGGGTTCGACCTGCTGCTGCGCGCCCTGGAGCGCAAGGCGCTGGAGTGGCGCGACGGGACGACGGTCGAGGGAATGTTTCGTTGAACGCCCGCAGCTCTTCGAGCGGCACTTTGGGCTCGCGCTCAAAGGTGAGCAGGCCGTTCTGCTCTTGATAGACGTCGTACATCTGGGTGTAGCAGTAGCCGCGGAGCTGGGGCCGGCTGGCGATGGCCTGCGTGGCGGCGCGGTACTGGTCGAGGAGGCTGCCCTCGCCCTCGCTGTGGTAGAAGCCCAAGCCGCCATACTCGCTGACGATGATCGGCTGGCCGCCGTAACGGGCGCCGGGGGCGAGCGGCGGCTTGTAGGCCTTGTGCGGCTGCATCAGGTAGCGCAGGCCAGGCAGGAAGGCGTGGCGCCATTCGCCGCCGGCCAGCAGCCGGTCGTAGAGCTCTTCGGCCTGGCGCAGCGAGGCCAGGTAGTGGTGCACGTCCATGATATCGGTCGCGACGTGGTCAAAGCCCGAGTTATCGATCACCGGGCGCGAGGGGTCGAGGTTGCGCGCCTGGTTGACGAGCTCAAAGACCTCATGCCGCGCGGCGGCCGACCAGTTGACGTCGTGGATGCCCCAGCTCTCGTTAAAGAGCACCCAGGTTATCACCGAGGGGTGGCCGGCGTCGCGGGCGATCATCTCGGGCAGCATGCGGCGGATCTGCCGGCGGCTGGCCGGCCCGGGCCAGTAGGCCGAGGGCAGCTCCTCCCACACGAGCACGCCCAACCGGTCGCACCAGTAGAGGAAGCGCGGCGCTTCGAGCTTTTGGTGCAGGCGCAGGCCGTTGAAGCCCATAGCGCGCACGAGCTCGACGTCCCTCTGCCAGCCGGCATCGCTTTTGGGGGTATAGACGCCGCCGGGGTAGTAGCCCTGCACCAGCACGAGCCGTTGGTAGAGCGGCCGGCCGTTGAGCAGCACCTGATCGCCGTCGACGGTGATATCGCGCAGGCCGCCATAGGTGCGCACGCGGTCGAGCTCGGTGCCGCCGAGGCTGCGCAGCACCAGCTCCAGGTCATAGAGGTGGGGCGATTCGGGCGACCAGGCCTGGGGCATGGCGATGGGCACCGGCCCGCTCACGCGCCCATCGGCCACGGGCAGGCTCGCTACCGGCAGCCGATAGCCATCGCTCAGGCACAGGTAGACTCTGAGCTCAGCCGCCGCCGCGGGCCGCTCGACCGTCGCGCGCACGTGGAAGCAGCCGCCCTTGAGGTCGGGGGAGAGGCGCAGGCCGCTGAGGTAGGTCGGCCCGGCCATCTCGAGCCACACCGGCTGCCACAGGCCGGCGATGCCGGGGTAAAAGATGGAGCCGGGCTTGCGCTGCCACGCCTGCTTGCCGCGCACCTGGCGCATGCTGCGGCTGTCGGCCACGCGCACCACCAGGCGGTTGCCGCTGGGGCGGGCAATCTCGGTAACGTCGAACGAAAAGGGGGTGTAGCCGCCCAGGTGGTCGCCCAGGAGCACGCCGTTGAGCCACACCCGCGCCTGGTAATCGGCGGCGCCGAAATGCAGTTGCAGGCAACGGTCGTGCATCTCGCCCGGCAGGTCAAAGCGCCGCAGGTACCAGTACACCGCATGCGGCGCGTCGAGCTCCTGCTGCCCGCTCAGCGGCGCGCCCACCGGGTAGGGCACGACGATCTCATCCGGCAGGCCGCCCCGCAGCCACCACTCCTCGCGCAGGCCCGCGTCGAGCGGGTCGGCCGCGAACTCCCACGGCCCGTTCAGGCTGCACCAGGGCTCACGATACAGGTCAGGGCGAGGGTGTTCGGGGTGGGGCATGGCGTCCATGGCGGGCCTCCAGTGGAAGAAGC
Source organism: Chloroflexota bacterium (assembly GCA_029553955.1). Taxonomy (GTDB): domain Bacteria; phylum Chloroflexota; class Anaerolineae; order SpSt-313; family SpSt-313; genus JAKPJZ01. The sequence goes on along the minus strand of JAKPJZ010000211.1, from coordinate 5,841 downwards.
GACGGCTATTGGGTGTGTGACGAGAGACAGGGAGAGGCCCGGAGTCCCGATCTCGTTCGGGCGGAACGCCCCAACAAGTTGGGGAGTCCGGGCTGCGGAGTCCCGAGCTTGTTGGGGCGGAACGCCCCAACAAGTTGTAGAGTCCGGGCTTGCTCCTCAGTTCCCTAAAAAGCGCAATCCGACAGCGACGAGCAGGCCGGCAAGCAGCCCCAGCTCCAGCGCCAGGTGCACGGCAAAGGTGTTGAGCGTGATCTGGTTGATGCCGTCGCCGGCCCAGGCGCCGGCGCGCATGGCCTGGCGGTTGCGCCCGGCCGGCACCAGCATCAGGGCCGCCGTGCCCCAGGCGGCGTACCAGGGCAGCCCGAGGAGCGGCGCGGTGAGCAGCGCCAGCAGCGTGACGATCTGGTCGACCTGGTAGAGCTGCGCCGCCCGCTGGGGCCCAAAGCGCACCAGCCAGGTGATCTTGCCCGAGCGCGCGTCCGACGGGCGGTCGGCGAACTCGTTGATGAGGATGACGTTCAGCACGCCCGCGGCCATGGCCAGCGCCACGGGCACGATGGCCCAGTCGAAGCGGCCGGCCTGCAAATAGTAGCCGCTGACCACGGTGAGCAGGCCCGAGCAGCTCGCTATGACCAGCTCGCCCAGCCCTCGGTAGCACAGCTTGAAGGGCGGCGAGGTGTAGAACCAGCCCGCGAGGGCGCCGAAAAAGCCCATGGCCAGCGTCCACGGCGTGGGGCGGTAGAAAAAGTAGATGGCCAGGCCCAAAGGCGCCGCCAGCGCCATCAGCGCCGCGGCAAAGTAGAGCGCGTGGCGGCGATTGGTGATCTTGCCCTGCACCAGGATACGGATGCCGCCCGAGTAGGCGCTGAACTCGCGGTTCTGCACGTCGGTCTCATAGTCAAAATAGGTGTTGGCCGCGTTGGTGGCGCAATTGACGAGAAAGACCACGGCCGTGCCCAACAGGAAGATGGGCCAACTGAAGGCGCCGCCCTGCGCGGCGGCGAGCACGCTGCCCACGGCGAAGGGCAGCACCGCCGCCATGAGGGTAAAGCGCGGCACGGCAATCTCGTAGAACGCCCGCGGCGAATCCGGCCGCGACTTGGCCAGCCGCTCGTCGTATGCCTGGTGGACCTCGTCAAACGTCGGCATGCGTGCCCTCTTCCACAACACCCGGGGTTAACCGCGAAGGCGCAAAGGGAACGCGAAGAAGAGTAAAGGAGTCTTCCTGTCCTCCTTGGCGTGTCCTTTGCGTCTTGGCGCCTTTGCGGTTCATTCGTCTCTAGCCGTTGATGACGCTGAACAGACGGAAGGCCTCGGTGATGGCGCGCGGGTTGCCGCGCCAGATGGCCTGGACCTCGGCCATGACGCCATAGCCGCAGTACTCGCAGATCTTGGGGTCGAGGTTGCGCGCGCCGCAGCCCTCCACCACCATGCCGTTGGGGTGGGCCAGGCTGATGAGCCAGTGCGTCGTGTTCCAGTTCGGCTTGAGCATCAGGCGCAGGGCCACCGCCGAGTTCATGATGGGGTAACCCTTTTGGCGCAGGGCGATGATGCGCTCGACCGCCTGCACCCGCTGCGGATAGTCGAGCGTGTGCGCCTCGACGCCGGGGTAGGGGATCTCAAAGTTGACCGAGATGGCCTTGAAGCGCGGCATATCGCGCACGATGTGCTCAATGCAGGCCTCCAGGTCATCGACGTTCAGCTTGGAGAGGGTGATGTTGGCGTAAAGGTTGGGGTTGGGGCTCTCGGCCACGTTCCGGGCCATCTTGGCGTAGGCGCCGGCGCCGCGCACCCGGTCGTGCACCTCCGGCGAGCCGTCGACGCTGATCCACACCAGGTCGCAGGGGTTGTCGATGGGCAGAATGGCGTTGGTCACACAGGCCACACGCGAGAACTGCTGTTTGGCCTCGCGCACCAGGTCGTTGAAGCGATAGTCGCCGTCGTGCCACAGCGTCGGCTCGCCGCCCTGCAGGAACAGCACGCGCACGCCCTGCCGCCTAAAGCCATCCATCATCGCCTGGATCTGCGCCCGCGTCAGGTGCTCGCGCGCGATCGGCTGCGCCGCATAGACGCAGTGCGCGCACTGCAGGTTGCAGTACGACGTGATATTGATCCCGCCCACCAGCGGCTTGCGCCGCCCCAACAACCGTGCACCGGCAAAGTAGAGGCCGTAGTGGAGGAACTCGCCGAGATTGATCCGCATTACCCAACTCCATCCATGCTGCGTACTGCGTGATGCGTAAAACGTAATTGGATGCGTGCGATGCGGCAGGCAATCGCCACTACGCATTACGCATCACGCGCCACCCTGCTTCGCCCCACACTCGGAGCAGAACTTGGCGCCGGCCTTGATCTTGGCACCACACTCGGTGCAGTGCTTCTCTTTGGCCAGGGGCGCGCCGCACTCGGCGCAGAACTTGCCGCCGCCGGCCGTGGCGCCGCACTGGGGGCAGGTGGCGACGACCGTGCGCTCGAATTTCTTCTTCTGAACGTACTTGACTTCGCGCGCCGTCTCCTGGGCATCTTCCACCGCTGCCGCGGCCTGTGCCGCCGACGACTCGACCTCCAGGTCGGGCGCACAATCGAGGCAGAGGCCACGTTCCTGGTTCCAGCAGACGTCGTCGACCCAGTGGCCGCAGCGGCGGCACTGCTTGAAGTAGGGCTTGGCCTCCTCCACGGCCTTGGCGAACGCCTCGTCGTGGGCCTTTTCCCAGGTGGCCGAACGCACGCGGTCGCCCACCTCGGCCGCCCCGCCCAAGATGCCGCCGAAGATGCTCGACGCCGTGCTCAGCGCGCCGCTGATCAGGCTCGTGGCCGACGCCTGGAACGACGTCTGGTAGCCCGAGCCACAGCGGTCACAGCAGAACTCGAACTGGAAGCCGTTGTCGGTGCTCAGGTCGTTATAGTTGGCGACGAATTTGATGAGAGCCATGGGTCCCTCCGAGGTGATACGTGATGCGTGATGCGTGGCCGTGTTGCGTGTTGCGTATTCCGTTTGCCGACCTGTGTCGACAACGGAACACGCAATACGTAACACGGTCGCGCTTCACGCCTCACAGGCAAGCCCATATCGTAAATACGCACACACAATCGCCAGCGACACATGCACGTTCAACGAGCGCCCCTTGCCGAACATGGGGATGTAGACGGCGGCATCGCACAGGCTGAGGGTCTGATTGGTGACGCCGTGGTCTTCGTGGCCCACGATCAGGCACAGCTTGTCTGGGTATTCGTACTCGGTAAAGGGCACGGCCTCGTCGGCAATCTCGACAGCGATGATGCGATAGCCCTCGGCCTTGAGCTCGGCCAGCGCCTCGCCGGGCGTGGCCACATAGCGCCAGGGCACGCGCGCTTCCTTGCCCCGCGCCACCTTGTGTGCCGTGCCGACGGTCGGCTCGGGGGTGATCCCGGTCAGCACCAGCCCCGTGAGGTCCAGCGCATCGGCCACACGAAAGATCGAGCCGACATTGGCCGGGTACTCGACGCTTTGCAGCAAGGCGACGATGTCGTGGCGCAAGGGATGCTCGCGGCGGTAGCTGCGCATCAGCCGCTTGATGTCGGTATCACGCAACTGTCTCAATGCGGCACCTCAAGGCGTGATGCGTGTTGCGTGGTCTGTTCGTCTATCCTTGGTGACAATCGAACTCAACGCTGTGACGCAACACGCATCACGCATCACGTTTCACGCATCACGTTTCACGTGTCCGCTCGCCCTATTGTACTGTCACTTGCGCTCTACGGCAAGAGGACCTCTTCGAGCGCGCGGCCGGCCCGTGGCGTGGGTGACTTGAGGCCGAGGAGGCGGTCGAGCGTCGGCGCGAGGTCGACGATGTGCACCGGCCCCAGCGCCGGCTCGGCCCTGATGCCACGGCCGGCGGCCAGAAAGATGCCGTGCATCTCGGGCAGGTCGGCGGCAAAGCCATGCTCGCCATAGTATGGCGCCGGCCCGAAGATGGTCGCCTGGCGCTCGTCGCTCACAGCATAGCCCGGCGCAGCCTGCACAAAGACGTCGCCGGCGTTGGCCGCGTCGAGGCCGAGCCTGGCCAGGTCGCCGTGGCGCAGCACGCGGCTGAAGACCGGTTGGCCTGCCTCGTCGGTCACCTGCTCAAAGGCGGCCACGATGGCGTCTTGCACCACCGGCAGATCCTCGCTGGCCACGATGCCGCCCGGCTCGCGGCCGCTCAGGTTGATGAAGATGTGGGCCGCGCCGCCCGCGGCGTAGGCGACCGCCTTGCTCCTGGCGGCGTTGACCTGCGGGCCGGATCCGCCCACGTAGGCCAATAGCCCTGCCTGGCCCAGGATGCTGTTGGCGTACACCTGGCTGTGGACAGGCGCCATGCCGTGGCCCGAGACGACGAAGAGCGTGCCCCGGCTGAGATCCAGTGCGCCGGCCACCTCGCCGGCCGCGGCATCGGCCAGCGCGTAACCCCGGCGCACGTAGCCATCGTACTCGGCGGCGAGCTCGGCGCTGTGCCCGGGCTGCCGCGGGTCCACCAGCAGGAACTCGTGCTGCAGCTCGTCGGCGGCGCTCTGCGCAGCAAAGAGCACCTCGGGCTTGTAGGTCTCGAGCACGAACGCGGTGACGTCGCTGATCCACCCAGACTGCATTTCGACCGCGGCGACGAACTGTTCGGGCGTGATCCAGCCGTTCTCCAGGGCAGCCGCATCGGCGCCGGCAGGGATGAAGCCAAAACGCTTGTTGATTTGGCGCACCAGCTCGCTGGGTTGGGCGCGGTTGTAGCACACACGGCTCTGGAAGATGGTGACCGTGTCGGCGCCGGTGTGGGTCAGGGTCAGATGGGCGCCGCTCACGATATGCTCGTCGACCAGGAACGGTGCCGTCTCGCCCTGGCGCAGGCGGAGGCTCTGCGCGCCGGCCTCGCGCGAGCGGCTCAGGATGACGGTGTCATAGTCGACGGTGTCGTTGTCGGTGGTATCGAGCGCCAGGACGTAGAGCGTGGCCAGGGGCACGTTGCCTGTGATAGTGAACGTGCCCTCGCGCAGCGGGCTGAACGACCGGGGGGCGGCGCGCCAGGCCTGTGCCTCGCCGAGCGTCACTTCGTGCTGCGCCGAGGCGGCGTCGACGTCGCCACTGGTCACCGTATAGTCGGCCAGGGTCGCGGGCGAGTCGAGGTTGGTGCCGGGCCAGCAGACGGCCGCTGTGCGCCGCGCCTCGCGCATCGCCGTGCGCCACACCGTCTCGGCGCCAATCTCCAACTCGCTCGAGGCGTCAATGGCGCGGTTCAGGTCATCGCCCGGGCGGTGGAAGCGGCCCGCCACGACCCCCGTCGCGGCCGGGTAGGCCCCGGTCGCCAGCGAGGCATCGGCCGCCGCGCTGAGCGAGGGATCGACCGAGAGCGCGTATTGGGCCATGGCGCCCTGCGCCTTGAGCCGGGCCAGCGTGGGCATGGTGCCGTCGGCCACATAGCCGTTCACCCGGCCGGCCTGGGCGCCATCGAGCAAGAGGACGACAGCCCGGGGCCCGCTGCCAGCAGCCGGCGACGGCGTGGGCTCGGGGGTGCGGGTGGGCAGGGGCCTTGGGGTGCTGGTGATGGCGGCCGGCGGCACGAGGTGCGTGTCGGCATACCACAGGCCGGCGAACAACAGGACCCCTGCACAAAGGAAAATGAGGAAGCGCCTCAAAGCCCGTACCCTTTCCTTACGCCACAACCCGCCCCGGACTCCCCAACTTGTTGGGGCGTTCCCCACCGCCCGAACAAGTTCGGGACTCCGACCGCGTGCCCAACCCCCGAACAAGTTCGGGACTCCGACCGCGCGCCCAACCCCCGAACAAGTTCGGGACTCCGACCGCGCGCCCCGGACTCCCCAACTTGTTGGGGC
>JAKPJZ010000205.1 GCA_029553955.1 Chloroflexota bacterium | reverse complement strand
AGCTCGTAGTGCGCACGCCTGTGATTGTGTAGGTTTTTGTTGCACCTTGACAATAAGATAGGTGTACTATCAGGCATATCCTTTGGTATGAGGTTTGTCATGTCGCTGCAGTGGTATTTGCCCCTGGAGGTGCCTGAAGATACTGCCGAGCTGGGCCGCGAGGTGCTCGCTCTAGATAACATCTATCGCCAGACGGGAGATCGCTTTGCTGAGCTCTGGCCCGATCAGAGCGTGTTCGCGCCCATGTACTCCGATATCGGCCGGGGAGGCATTCCGCCTCTTCTCCTGAGTCTGGTCACAGTCTTCCAGGCGCAGGAGAAGTTGCCTGATCGGATCGCAGCCGCCATGGTGGCCAGCCGCATCGACTGGAAGTATGCCCTGCACCTGCCTTTGACCTATCGGGGCTTCCATTTCACGGACCTGCTGGCCTTCCGGCAGCGCTTGGAGGAACACGGTCAGGAACGGCTCGTCTTCGACGAGTTCCTGAAGCAGCTCCAGGCGCTCGGCCTGGTCCGGCGGCGGCCGCATGTGCGTACCGATTCCAGCCACGTGTTGGGCCGTGTCCATCGCCTGGGCCAACTGGAACTGATCACCGAAAGCCTACGGGTGGCCCTGGAGGCCACAGCAAAGGTTGCTGCCGAGTGGTGTGAGCAGGCCCTGCCCCCTACGCTGCGTCAAGCGTACAGCGAGCGCCAGGGCGAGTATGGCCTGAGCGACGCCGAGGCCAAGACCCGCCTAATCGAAGCGGGCAAGGATGCCTTCTGGTTCCTGGCCCAGGTGGATCGCTCGGCGCCAGCGGTCGTGCGCGAACTGGCTGAAGTGGTGACGCTGCGGACCGTCCTACAACAGCAGTTTCCTGACGGTCCGGGGCGTCCCCCGGCCAAGCGACCTGCAGGCGGCGACATCATTGAGACTCCGCACGAGTCAGAAGTGCGCCGTGCCAGCAAGCGCGGCCACGCCTGGACCGGCTACAAGATGCAGGTGACTGAGACCCACGATGCGGACCTGCCCCATCTCATTGTAGACCTGGAGGTGACCGAGGCGACTGCCAACGATAGCCCCGAGTTGAGCAAGATCCAGGATCGTTTGGAAGAACGGGGCATCGTGCCAACGGAACAACAGGTAGACCAGAGCTACGTGAGCGCCGGGAATCTAGTCGACAGCGCCAAGCGCGGCATCGAGTTGCTGGGCATACCACCGGCAGACACAGCAGGGCCATGGGAAGGGGAAAGTGCGCCTGCAAGGCTACTTCGCGGCCACAGCGGCCAACCTGAAGCGCACCATGCGCTGGCTGGCAGCCGTCGAGCGGCGTGCGCCAGGGGCTGAACAGGCGGTGGCTATGCACCCGCAGGGGTCTGAGCAACCACTCACCCAGCCTAAGCCGGCCGCAGTATACCTATCCTATTGTTAAGGTGCCGGTTCCCTACTATTGAGGGAACAAGAACCTACACAATCACAGGCGTGCGCACTACGGGCTTGCCAACGGCGAACTGGTCAGGTCTACGTCCATCTCAGGCCACAGGCAGGGCAAAGCTAAAGGTGCTGCCCTGGCCCAGCGTGCTCTCGGCCCAGATGCGGCCGCCGTGCGCCTCGACGAGCACGCGCGTGATGTGGAGGCCGAGGCCCAGGCCCCCAGGCTGAGCTCGGGCGGCCGGGGCACGGTAGTAGCGCTCGAAAACGCGCGACAGTTCCTCGGGCGCGATGCCCTGCCCGTGGTCGGCGACGGCGGTGACGACCTCGCCGCCCTGCCGGCTGAGGGCGATGGTGACCTCGCTGCCCGGCGCAGAGTATTTGAGCGCGTTGCTGATGAGGTTGACGAGGATGCGCTCCAGCCGGCTGGGATCGGCCGAGACGCGCGGCAGGTCGGCCGGCGCCTCGATGCGGATGCGCGACGTGTCGAGCGTGCCCGCCAGGCGGCCCACGATGTCGGTGACAGCGGCGCGCAGGTCCACGCTCTGGCGGTCGAGATGCAGCACGCCGGCTTCCTGGCGGGCAGCGTCGACCAGGTCTTGGATCATGGTGTTCATGCGCTGGGCGCTGGTGAGGATCGACTCGACGCTCCTGTGCTCGCCGCCGGTGATGCCGGCCTTGTCGAGCGCGCGCAACAGCAGTTGCGCCTGCCCCTGGATAACGGCGAGAGGGTTGCGCAGGTCGTGGGATACGGCGCGCAGCACGTCTTCGAGCTGCTCTTGCAGTTCGTGCAACCGGGTGATGTCGGTAAAGGTGACCACGCTGCCCAAGAGCTCGCCTTCGGCGGTGTGGATGGGTCCGGCGCTTGCCGAGAGCCAGACCGTCCGGCCGGTGGGTGGGTGCAGCACGAGCACCATGCCGCGCACCGTCTCGCCGCGCAGCGACCGGCTTGGCGGAGAGTCGTCGGGGGGCAGCGGCTGGCCATCGGGCAGCTCCATGTGCAGGAGCGGCAGGCGCTCGCTGATGGGGCGCTGGCGCATGGCCGGCGTGTAGCCCAGGATGGTCTCGGCGGCGGGGTTCATGCGCACAATCTCGCCCTCCGGGCTGTAGATGATCAGGCCATCGGCCACCGAGGTGATGGTGGCATCGAGCTCGGCGGCGCGGCGCTCGATCTCGTCGAACAGGCGTATGCGCTCGGCCTCGGCCTGCCGCTCCTGCGTCACATCGCGGCCCACGGTGACGGCGCCGGTGATGCGGTCATTGGCGCGCAGGGGCGCCGCATTCCAGACGGTGAAGCGCTCTCTGCCGTCGCTGCGCTGCACGGTCTCGACGTTGCGCACCACCTCGCCCAGCAGCAGCGCCCGGTAGAGGGGCAGCTCCTGCGATTGCAGGGGCCGGCCGTCACTGTGGAACAGGCGGAACAGGTCACGCCGCTCTTCGACGCTGAGGCCGAGCCGGGCCACTGGGCCAATTTGCCGCTGGTAGGCCGCGTTCATGTAGACGATGCGGCCCTTCTCGTCGACCACGGCCACCGGGTCGGGCATGCTCTCTACGGTGGCCCGCCAGCGCGTCTGCTCGAAGCGTGCCCGTTGGAAGAGGCGGGCGTTCTCGATGGCCAGCGCGGCGCGGTCGGCCACCAGTTGCAGCAGGCGCAGGTCCTCGGTGGCAAAATGGTGAGGCTCGGCCGAATTGACATCGACCACGCCGATGATGCGGCCCTCGACAACGAGGGGGGCGGCGATCTGCGAGCGCATCTCGGCGCGCAGGCTGGGGCTGATGACCTCATACCGCGTGAGGTCGTCATACATCATCGGCTCGCCGCTGGTTGCCACGCGCCCAGCGAGGCCCCGGCCCATGGGGATGAACCAGTCTTCGGGCGCCTGCGGCGCCAGGCCGTCGAAGGCATGCACCCGCACGCCCAGGCGGTCATCGCTGATGAGCGACAGCCGGGCGGCATCGCCGCGCAGGACGCGGCGGATGCGGCGCAACAGCTCGCCGAGCAGGTCTTCGAGCGGCAGGTTCGAGAGCGCAGCCTCCGTCACGTATTCGATGGCGCAGAGCCGAGCCAGGGCGGCTTCGGACCCCGCAGCGTACAATCGAGCCACCTGTTCGGCGGGCAGTGGGCAGGCTGCGCCCCGCTCCTGAGCCTCGCGCGGCTTTTTGCTCATGGGCTGTGGCTCCTCTCCAGCGTCACTGCTCAGCCTCTCATTCCGAGTATCCCAGGCCGTGGTGCAGCCTGTGCAAGCACAGAGACTACTGCTGTCATTGCGAGGAGGCCGCAGCCGACGAAGCAGTCTCCATGTCCGACGTGGAGATTGCTTCGCTCCGCTCGCAATGACAGGACCAAGTTTCTCAACAGCCACAGCGAAGCAATCTCCAACGTGGCCGTGACGCGCATGGCTGGGGATTGCTTCGCTGCGGCTCGCAATGACAGGCTGAGCAGTTGCGCGCCAACTATGGACGGGCGCTCAAGCACCGATTACGAACCTGGGCGGCGCGCTCAGCGCAGGCCGATGCGCTCGCACTCGGGCGGCGTCTCGCCGGCGGGCTGGCGCAGGCAGGCGTGCAACTGGTTCAGCTCGTCGTTCGACATTTCCTCCAGGCCGGCGATCTTGTTCAGGAGGTCGCTGTGGACGCCCAGCGCCTTGGCGATGCGACTTTCGGCTTGGGGGTCGGCGATGGGCAGTTGATTCTCGACGCGGTTGACATCGTCGAGCGAGACGCCGGCTTTTTGAGCCAGCTCCATCGACGTAAAGCGCCGGCCGTACCTGCGCTCCTCCAGGCTGACGACGAGGTCATTGGTCTCCCGTTCCGTCAGACGCGCTTTCATCATGCCTCACTCCCAGCGGCCTTGGGCCAAGGGCTCGAGCACCGAAACGCCCTGGCGGCTGGCCTCCTTTTCTTCCTGCTCGAGCATGTGCAACACGATCTGGCTGGCCTTGTTCTCCTCTCTCGGGTCGAGGGCGATGCCCAGCTCTCGCTGCACGTTGGTCTCGGCGCCGACCAGGAGCACCTGAGCATAGGGATAGTCGAGGAACTCGGTCGGCTCGGCAGCGACCCAGCCGTGGCCATCGAACTTGCGCCGGAGGCTTTCCGGGTAGTCGGGCCGTTTGTCGAGACGGATTTCGGACGGCGCATACGGCTCTTTGACCGAAATGATGTAGCTGGCCTCGGGCCTGATCTGCATCTCTTGCTGCACCTCGCCCGGGCACTCGGGCCTGTGCAGCCAGTAGGCCAGGTGCGTATGATCCTGGTGTTTGGTGAGGGCATAGCGGCCCTCGCCGGCGGCGCGCGCCCAGGGGCGCACGCGCTCGCCTGGGGCGGGTGGCGGCGCCTGCCGCTCCTTCTCCAGCGCATCGATCACCTGCCGCGGGTTCGAGCTCACGTCTTGGACAAAGGCCCAATCGCGCTCTTCGGGCAACGCCTTGCCGGGTACGATGGCCGGCAGCACGCCGTGGGCCACGTTGAACAGGCGGTTCTTGTGCTGCTCTTGGTCGTCGGGCAACAGCGCAAAGAACGCTCGCTCCAGGTCGTCGGGACTCTGCGGATGGGTCACCCCTTTCTTGGGGCGGTAGAAGAAGACGATGTTGCCCTTTTCGAGGATGCGGACACTCTGCTGAGCCATGGCGGCCACCTCATGCCACAGAATGGGCTGCGCGATTCTGCGAGCAAGGAGTGTGCCGCGAGGGGGAGCACGAAAGGCACGAAAGGGCGCGAAAGACGCGAAAAGGGCCCGGGAGTCCGGGGCGGCGGTCGGCTGCATGCGCGCCCGTCGGGGAGTCCGGCGGGCGCGGCATCACGATGACGCAGTGCCCGGCCCATGGCTGGTGAGCGCGTGAGCAACAGCGGCCAGCAGCGGGGCGATTTCGAACGGCTTGGCCAGGAACGCAGCCACGGCGACGTCGGCCGCGGCACCGGGGAGGGCGCGGCTCGCCGTAAGCACGATAATGGGCGCGTGGGGGCCGGGGAGGTCGCGATAGGTGCGGGCGAACGTCCAGCCGTCCATGATGGGCATGCGGATATCGAGCAGGATCAGGTCGACGGGAGCTGCACCGACGACGGCGAGGGCCTCGGCACCGTTGCGGGCGGCGATGATCTCATAGCCTTCATCGGTAAGGGCCAACTCGATAAGCTCACGAATGGTCGCGTCGTCGTCGACGACCAGGATGTGCTTGGCGGCAGACAATTCGGTCCCTCCATGGCGACATGAATGGAGTGAAGCCGGGCGCGCCTACCGGGCGCTGCTATCGGCGCTGGCGGGCAGGACCACGACGAAGCGGGTGCCACCGCCGGCAGGCGATTCGACCTCACAGTGCCCCTCGTGAAGCGCAACGATGCGCTGGCTGACGTAGAGCCCCAGCCCCAGGCCCTGGCCCGGCGAGGCAGCCTGCACCTGGTAGAAGCGCTCGAAGATGCGCCGGCGGTGCTCCGGTGCGATGCCGGGGCCATAGTCGCGCACTGCCAGGGAGATGGTACCGCCGGCCTCCCAGAGGTCGACGTCGATGGGCCGGCCGTCGGGGCTGAACTTGATGGCATTGTCGATCAGGTTGGCCAGTACCTGCTCGAGGCGCAGCGGGTCGACGACCGCTGGCAGCGACGAAGGGGCGCGCACGACGAGCGGGTGCGCATTGCTCTCGGCCCTGGCCAGGTCCACCACCCCTGCGACCAAGGGCACCAGGTCGACCGGCCGGCGCTCGAGCCGCAGTTGCCCGGCCTCGATGCGCGAGACGTCGAGCAACTGCCCGATCAGTTGCGACAGCTTGGCCGACTGCTCGTCGATGACCTGGAGCGCGCGCTGCAGGTCCTGTGGCGGCAGGACGCCGTTCGTGTGGAGCCGCCTCAGGCTGAGCTGCGCAAAGCCGCGCAGGCCCGTGAGCGGGGTCTTGAGCTCGTGGGCGGCCACCGAAAGGAATTCGTCGCGGCTGCGAATGGCCTGCTGCGCCTCGCGGTAGAGGCGCGCATTGTCGACGGCGAGCGCGCAGCGCCGGGCCAGTTCTTCGGCCAGCGCCAGCTCGGCAGCACCGTAGCAGCGAGTGCGGCCCGAGGCAAAGGAGATGGTGCCCAGCGAGCGCCCGCGGGCGATGAGGGGCACGACCATGCCCGAGCGCAGGCCCAGTGTGCGCACCAGGGCCCGATGGCGTTCAGCGACCGGCGTCGCCCAGGTTTCATCATGCAGCTCGGGGATGATCTCCCACTGGCCGGTGCGCAGCACGCGCGATGCCGGGTGCAAACCGTGCGGGCTGGGCGGATACGCCCGGGTCAACTCGTCGAGCAGCGGCTGCTTCGCCGGGTCGGCGTGGGCCGCGGCCACCTGGCACAGCACGCCACCATCGCCGGCCACTTCGACGATGCACCAATCGCCCAGGATGGGCACGCAGAGTTGGGCCACGCTCTGCAGTGTCGCTTCATAGTCGAGGGAGGTGGCGAGCACGCGGCTGGCCTCGGCGAGGAACGACAGCGATTCTGTGGCCCGCTGCCGCTCCTCGTAGGCTGCCAGCGCCTCGGCCGCAGCACGCAGCAGGCGCACGTCTTCGGCTGCCCAGTCGTGGGGCGCGGCCGTATCGTCGAAGCCCAAGAAGCCGCTGAGCCGGCCCGCAACCGTCAGGGGCACCGAGAGCAAGGCGCGGATGCCCTGTGGCGCGAGCAGTTGCCGCTCGGCGGCCGCTTCTGGGGGCAGCCGCTCCAGGTCGGCGATGACGACGTCCTCGCCGCGCCACAGCTTGCCCATCCACCAGGGAAATGCGGCGTTGTCCATGTCCTGCAGGTTCTGCATCTGTGGCGCAACGCCCGGAGCGCACCATTCGTGCGTATTGTCGGCGCGGCGGCCATCATCTTTGAACATAAAGATGTACGCGCGGCTCGCGCCGACAGCCTGACCCAGGACCGCCAGCACCTCGCTCAGGTCCACACACCGCCCGGCAGCCAGGAGGGCCGAAGCCTGCGTGACGGCGGCCTCCATGGCCAGATGGTGCCGCAGCGCCTTTTGCGCGGCCCGGCGCGAGGCGATGTCGCGCGCCAGGACCAGGACGTCTTGCCCCGGCAGGGCAAGCACGCGCACCTCCAGGGGCTGTTCTTCGCCGGCGATCGACAGCGTGCACTCGAATGTGGCCACCCTGTCGCTCTGCTGCGCCCGAGCCATCGCCGCGGCAAGATCGCGGCTGACATCGGGGGGCAACAGGTCGTGCGCGCGCCTGCCGAGGAAGGTGTCGGCTTGCAGGAGGAGATCTTCGGACGGGCCGGCCCTGTAGCCGAGGATGGTGCCGGCTGGGTCGAGCCGGAAGAGTGCGCCCGCCCCTGCCCGAAAGATGCCGTCAAGCTCGGCGATGGCATGTCGCAACCGGCCTTGTGCCTCGCGGTGCGCGGCCAGGTTCTGCAGCCACTGGTTGAGCAGGGCCCCGGCTAGGCCATGCTCGACGAAGGTCTGGGGCGCGACGCGGTGTGCGTTGTCGTAGAGGGTGGTGCCGGCAATGACCCAGGGATGCATGGCGACGGCCTGCAGCATGGCGGCTGCATCGCAGCGGCGGCGGTCGAACTGGCACAGCACCAGGCACGGGCTGCCCGCCAACACCTCCTCGGCAGCGCGCGCATTCTCGGTCAGGCGCCCAACGGGCAATGGCGGCAGCAGGCCGGCCATCTCGCGCGTGGCGCGCAGCGCGGTATAGCCTTCGGCCTGCGCCTGGAGGGTGGCGTTGCGCAGCGCCGTGATGTCGATCAGCGGCCCGGCCGCGCTCACAATCGCCATCTGGCCGCTCGCCAGGTAGGGCGCGACGTCGAGCCCGGCGGCGCGCAGGTAGGCCGGCAGCGCCTCCAGAGGGCGGTTAGCAGCCGCGTAGAGCACCTTCTCGCCGCGCTCGAGCCCCAGGCGAAGATAGGCGGTCACTATGGCCTGGTGCTCTTGATCGGTCTCGTAGAGCCAGGCCACATGGCTGCCGGGTTTCAGGTCAGCCAGCGTGCGTTGCGGCGTCAATGCTGCATTTCTCCTGCCGGCGTTCGCGCCGTCATTGCGCGTACCCCGGGCCGCGATGCCGGCTGACACGCTCCGCATGCGCCCGGCCCTGGTCCGGGTGGGGTTTGGGTGGGCTGGTTGGCCCTGCCGGCTGCCCCTGGCGCGCCAGGGGCAGCCGGCAGGGCCAACCAGCCCACCCAAACCCCACCTTCAGGGCTCCCCTCCGGCTACGTGCGAAGCGTAACACCCGGAAGCCACGACCCTGCGGTCACGTACGGTTATCGTATTAGGCGACGGGCAGCGTGAAATGGAACGTGCTGCCTCGGCCCACTATGCTCTCGACCCAGATGCGGCCGCCGTGGGCCTCGACCAGCATCTTGCCGATGTAGAGCCCCAGGCCCAGGCCCTCGTGCTGGCTGCGCGTCGCAGGGCTGCGAAAGTAGCGCGCGAAGAGGCAGGGCAGCTCCTCGGGCGCGATGCCCTGGCCGTGGTCAACTACCGAGGTCACGACCTCGCCCCCCTGGCATGCGAAGCCGACGGTCACTTCGCTCTCGGGCGGCGAGTACTTGAGAGCGTTCGAGAGCAGGTTGCTCACGACGCGCTCCAGGCGGGCGGCGTCGGCCCTCACCGGAGGCAGGCCGGCCACCTCCTGAATACAGATGCGCTCGCGCTCGCCGGCGTCGGGCATCTGCTCCCTGAGGTCCAGCACAAAAGGATAGAGGTGCAGCGGGTGCAGGTCCAGGCTGAGCTGGCCGCTCTCCAACCGCACCGTATCGACGAGGTCCTGGATCATGATGTTCATGCGCCGCGCGCCGGCCAGGATGGCCATGGCGCTGCGCCGTTCGTGGCCTGTGAGCCCGGCGCGCTCGAGCCAGCGCAGCAGCAGCTCGGCCTGGCCGTGGACCACCGTGAGCGGGTTGCGCAGGTCGTGCGACACCGTGCGCATGATGTCGTCGCGCTGCTCCTGCAGGTCGTGCATGGCGGTGATATCGGTGAAGCAGGCCACGGCACCCAGCAGCTCGCCATCGGCGGCATAGATCGGCGCGGCGCTGACGGCCAGCCAGGTGTCTTTGGGCTGGCGGCGGATGACCTCCAACGCACCATGCACCGTCTCGCCACGCAGGGCGCGCGCGCTACAGATCTCTTCGATCGCTACGGGCTGGCCGTCGGGATGGGTGATCTGTTGCGTGGCGACCCGCTCGCGCACGGGCAGCCGCCGCTGCTCGGCGCTGTAGCCAAAGATGGCCTCGGCTGCGCCATTGGCGCGCACGATCGCCCCCGACGGGTCGAAGATGAGGACGCCGTCGGGGATGGCGGCGATGGTGGCGTTGAGCTCGGCCGCCTGGCGCTGGACGCGGCGCAGCAGGCGGTCGCTCTGGGCGTCGCGGGCCGAGATATCGCCGGCCATGCGGTTGAAGGCTGCTGCCAGGTCCTGCAACTCGGCCGGGCCGGTGAGCTCGGCGCGGCGACTGTGCTCGCTGCCAAAGCGGAGGGCATGCTGGCGCAGGCGCAGGATGGGGCCGACGATGCGCCCGCCAATGAACAGCGCGATGGCGATGGCGCCGCCCAAGCCGGCCAGGAGCAGCCAGAGGTCAACGATGGCGCCGGACGTCAGCGGCCCCATGATCTCGGCCGTCGGCCGCTGCGCTTCGGCGGCCCAGCCAATGGCTTCGATGGGAGCCAGGCCGGCCATGCGCTGCTGGCCGTCGCAGGCAGCCATATAGGTGCCGGTGACTTCCCGGCCGGAGAGGGCCGCAGCAACCAAGTCCGCGTGCCCGACGTCGCCCAGCGCGTCGCACTCCTTCCGGCGCGGCGTGTGCGGCGGGGTGCGATAGACGTAGCGGCCCTGGCCGTCGAAAAGGATGATGGTGCCGCTGCCGGCCCGGGCGATGGGGAGCTCCGCATCGAGGCGGGCCGGGTCGACAATGGCGATGACGATACCGAGCAGGATACCCTGGCTGTCGCCGACGCCGTGGGCGATGGCAAAGACGGGGAGGCCCGTGTGCGGCGCGGCAAATACGTCGCTCACGAACCACGATCGCCCGGCCACGACCTGCCAGACGCAGGGCAGCGCCGCGGCATCGAGACCGACGATCTGCGTATCGGTGGAGGCGAGCACGGTGCCGTGAGGGCTGACCCAGGCATAGTCGCAGATGCAGGAGTGTTGGCTGGCCGCCATGGCGAGCAGGCTGCCGGCCGTCGCCGGGAGGGTGGGCGTCGCAGTGAACGCGGCGCCGATGGTCATCTCCTGGTGGCGCACGTCGCCGACAAAGGCTGCGAAGGCGGCCGAAACGGCGCGGGCCAGCTCGAGGTTGGCCTGGAGCCCGGCCGCACGCTGGGCGTCGTAGGAGCGCCAGTAGACCAGGAGCTGGACCACGAGGAAGGGGACGAGGGTTGCGCCCAGGAGGATGAGCAGCGAGCCACGGATGCCGAGGGCGCAGGCGCGCCTGCCTTGCCGTTGCGGCGTGCCGGCCGGCCCGCCGTGAGAGGCGCTGAGCGGGGCATCGCTCGAGGCACGAGTATCAACGCTGCCCATGGCAGACCCACGCCTCCTCCGCCTGCCTGTGGGCGCTACACCGGCGGGTGTGTCGCTTGGCAGGACGCTCAATCGCTGCGCCATGGGATCAGTGAGGGCTTCCCCATGACGGAGACGCACGCTGCAGACAGTGTGCAAATAATATGCAATCCCGCCGAGTCTGTCAAACTGCGCCTCGGTGTGATGCACCAAACCTGACACAGCGATTCCCCTGGCGGGAAGGGGATAGGCAAGAACTCCGTCAGGGGTCTGCCCATGCCGCGGCTGGCCCCCCCCTACCGTTCCCCCGCGACGGGGGAACGGTAGGGGGGGGCCACCCTGCAGCAGGAGAAACCGTCTGTCAGCCGCGGCGCGAGCTGGCCCGAGTTCTTGCCAGAGAGCTGGCGCTGACCACCCGCCATGGAAATCGGTGTGTCAGGTCTGAGCGGAGCCAACTGTTAGGGGTCTCGCGCGATGGCCAGCAGGGTATAGTCGTCGTGCTGTGGGGCGCCGCACACAAAGTCGTGCACAGCCTGGTTGATGGCGGCTACGAGTGGCGCTGCGGCTACGGGCCCGGCAGCGTGAATGGCCTTCTGCAGGCCGCCTTCGCCGAACTCACGCTCGTTGAGGTCGAACGATTCGGTCACGCCGTCGGTATAGAGCACCAGGGCATCGCCGGGCTGCAGTGTGATGTGGGCCTCGTCGATCAGCGGTTGCTCGATGACCCCCAGGGCTATGCCGCGCGAGGCCAGGCGCACGAGGCGACGGCTGCGGCGTGGCCGCCAGAAGGGTGGGTTGTGCCCGGCCGAGCCGTAGACGAGCTGGCCGCTCGCCGTGTCGAGGATGCCGTAGAAGAGGGTGACGAACATGCCCGAGCGTGTATCGGCCAGCAACAGGTCGTTGACGCGGCCCAGTGTGGCTGCGGGCGAGCGCCCTTCGACGGCGCTGGCGCGCATAACGGCCCGCGAGAGGGCCATGAACAGCGCCGCCGGCACGCCCTTGTCGGAGACGTCGGCAATGACCAAGCCCAGCAGACGCTCGCCCAGGGCGATAAAGTCGTAAAAGTCGCCGCCGACCTCGCGGGCCGGCCGCGAAGTGGCCGCGACCGACCAACCCGGGATCTTGGGGCAGGCTTCGGGCAGGAAGGTCGCCTGGATCTGCCGGGCCACCGCCAGCTCTTGCGCCATGCGCTCGTTCTCGAGCGATTCATGGTAGAGCTGGACGTTCTCGATGGCCAGGGCGGCCTGGTTGGCGATGCCGGCGAGCAGCGCGATGCGCTGCTGGCTGAAGCGATGTGCCGGCCCGGCGTGGTCGACGAGCATGACGCCCAGCACCTCGTCTTGCGTGCGCAGCGGCAGGGCCAGGGCCGAGGCCGCGCCCGAGGCATGGGCCAGCTCGGCGGGCACGAGGCGGGCCGTGTCGCCGGCTTCTGCCAGCACCAGCTCGCGGCCGGCGCGCACCTGGTCGAGCAGGGGGAACTCGCCCGGCGCAAAGCGCAGGCCGCCAAAGCGCTCGCGCAGCTCGTCGTGCAGCCCGTAGGCCTGCGAGGCGACGTAGCGGCCGCGCTCGCGGTCCCACAGAAAGACGCAGCAGCGGTCCACGCCGCCCAGCATGGGGGTGAGGCGGACGAGGCTGGCCAGGATCTCGTCGAGGTTGCGGGTGCGCCCGGCGAGCTCGGAGACCTGCAACAGCGCGGTCGATACCCAGGCCTCCTCACGCTGGGCCACGTACAGGCGCGCATTCTGAATGGCCATGGCCGCCTGGTTGGCGATGCCGGTGAGGATGGCGCGGTGGCTGCGGCCCAGGGGCGCTGTGGCCTGCTCGTAGCCGGCCAGGAGGACGCCGATGGTCTCGCCGCCGGCGCGCAGCGGCAGGGCCATGCCCCCAGCCACGCCCAAGGCGCGCTCAGCCTCGTGGGCCAGGCCGGCCTCGCGCAGGTCCAGCGGCGCCGGGGCTGGGGCCTGGGTGCCGGCCTGCCACAACGCCGGCGCCAGTGCCTCGAGGGTCTGCGCCAGGAAGGCCTCGCGCAGAGCTGCGGGCAGGCCGTGCACGCGCGCCGCCTGATAGTGCCCGGCGTCCTGGTCGCGCAAAAAGATGGCGCAGCGGTCGACGCCCACGAGCAGGGGCAGCAGGCGGATGACGGCATCGAGCACCTCGTCGACGCCGATCAGGTTCGCCAGGCTCTCGGCCACCTGCAGCAGTGCGGTCGAGACCCAGGCCTCTTCTTGCTGGGCGGCGTAGAGGCGCGCGTTCTCGATGGCCACGGCCACCTGGTCGGCCAGGGTCTGGGTGACAAAGAGGTCTTCGGGGCCAAAGGCGCCCGGGCGGTCGCTCTGAATGTCGAGGATGCCGACGGTGCGGCCCTCGACGCGTAGGGGCACGGCCAGCTCGGCGCGGGTATCGGGCAGGGCCTCGTCGGCCTCGTAGCGCGGCTCGGCGGCGACGTCGTTGGCCACGAGCGCTTCGCCGTGGGTGACGACCCAGCCGATGATGCCCGCTTCGCTGCGTACGGCGAGCCCCCGCTCGCGGATGCGCTGGCTGGTGCTGGCGCGGAAGGCAATGCCTCCCGTGTCGCCCTCGACTGTAAAGATCGAGACGTGGTAGTAGCCGAACTCTTGGCGCACCAGCTCGACGATCTGCACAAAGAGCTCATCGAGGTCGAGGATGCTGGCCACCCGCTGGCCCACCTCGGCGACCGTGGCCAGCTCGCGCGAGCGGCGCTGCTCGGCCTCGTAGAGGCGGGCGTTTTCGATGGCCACCGCTGCCTGGTTGGCAAAGGCCGCGACAACGCCGATCTCCTCGGGCGCGTAGCTGCTCGTGGCGCCCAGGCGCTCGATGATGAGGGCGCCAAACAGATGCTCCATGACCAGGAGGGGCACGGCCAGAGCGGTGGCGCCGGGCCGGTCTGCGGCAGCAAAGACGATGGGCGCGCGCTCGACGACCAGCCGCCGCAGCCCGGCATCCTCGGCCAAAGTCAGGCAGCGGTCGGGGCCGGCGTAGCGCGGGCCGCGGCCGGCGACGATGCAGAAATGCCCGTCCTCCCACTCGAGGATGGCGGCGCCATCGTAGTGCAGCACGCGCTGCAATTGGGTGAGGACCAGGTCGAGCACCACCTGCAGTTCGAGGGTCGAGTTCAGCGCGCCGGCCATCTCGAGCAGCGTGTCGGCGAGCTGGCGCCGCGCCTTCTCGGCACGGTAGAGGCGGTTGTCTTCGATGGCGATGGCCACCTGGTCGGCCAGGGTGCGCAGGACGAACAGGTCCTCCTCGCCGAAGGCATGCGGCCGGTCGCTCTGCACGTCGAGGATGCCGACCAGACGCTCCTCGATCTTGAGCGGCACGACGGCCTCGGAGCGCGTCCTTTCCAGCCCTTCGACGGTGCGGAAGCGCGGCTCGGCAGCGACGTCGTCGATCACCGCCTGCTGGCCTGTTTCGGCCACCCAGCCGACCAGCCCCTGCCCGCGCGCCACCGCGATGCCGCGTTCCTGGATGGCGGGCGTGGTGCTGGCCTGGAAGACGAGCTGGCCCCCGGCCGAGTCGATGGTGAAGAGCTGCACGTCATAGTAGCCAAAGGTGTCGCGGATCAGGTGCACGACGCCGCTGAAGAGTCGCTCCATGCCCACAATGGCGATCACGCGGCGCGAGACTTCGCCGATGGTGGCGAGCTGCCGGGCGCGCCGCTGCTCGGCCTCGAGCGAGCGCGCGTTCTGGATGGCCATGGCCGTCAGGTTGGCAAAGGCCGCTATCGTGCCCAGGTCGCCATCGCTGTAGGCGCCAGGCGCCGAGCTCTCGACGGCGAGCATGCCGATAAGGGTGCCGGCGGCCTGCAGGGGCACCATCAGGGTCGAACGGAAGCCGGCGTCGACTGGAGCGAAGGGCAGGCGCTCACGGGTGGCGTCGCGCACCAGGAGCGGCGCGCGCTCGTTCTGCAGCCAGTTGAGGAGGCCGGGGGCCGGGGCTGCGGCGCCGGAGGCCACGACCGTCTCCAGCGTGCCTTGGCGGGGGTCGTACAGCGCGAGCCAGGAGCGCTGCGCATCGACGACCCTGGAGGTGTGGGCATGCAGCAGGCGACAGAGCTCCAGCACGTCGAGCTTGGCGGCCAGCAGCGCCCGGCTGAAGGCGGTGAGGGCGGTCAGGCCGGCGACGCGGGCATGGGCGCGGTCGAGGGTGAGGCTGAGGCGCCACAGCACCGCGCCCGCAGCGACGAGCGCCACTGCGAGCAGGATGAAGGCAGGCAAGCCGGCCGCGGCGTAGGCGACGGCTACGACGGCGCCGATGGGCAGCGGCAGCAGCTCGACCGCGATAGAGTAGCCGTAGATGGCGCGCAGAAAGCTGCCGAGGCGCGCTGTGCCGCCCTCGAGGGCGATGCACACGCTCCAGCCGACGTGATCGATCAGGAACCAGGTGAGCGCCAGGCCGGCCAGGGGCACGAGGTCGCGCCAGGTGAGCGCGGCCGGGCCGTAGCTGCCGCCGAGCGCCTGGTAGAGGGCGGCGCCGGCCAAGGCCATCAGGGCGTTGAGGCCGCCGCCGAACAGGGCCAGCCGCAGGCGGCCGGCGCCCGCAGGACGATCGGCTTCGGGGATGCGCGACGCCAGGAAGAGCGAGCCCGAGAGCGCGGCCACCCAGGCGCCCTGGATGCGGCCGAGGGCGACGAGGGCGGCCAGCGCGGCGATGCCCGCCAGGCTGTGGGTGACGAGGTGCGCCACGCGAAAGCC
The DNA here is from genome assembly GCA_029553955.1 of Chloroflexota bacterium. Taxonomy (GTDB): domain Bacteria; phylum Chloroflexota; class Anaerolineae; order SpSt-313; family SpSt-313; genus JAKPJZ01. The sequence goes on along the minus strand of JAKPJZ010000205.1, from coordinate 32,718 downwards.
CTCGCGCTTGAGGGCGATGGCCAGGAGCAGGAAGAGGAGCGCGGCCCTGAGATCGCCCGGTCGGCCGGCAGTGCAGGTGGCGTAGAGCAGGGCCGCACAGCCAAGAAGCCCCACTGCTCCTTCATAGATGGCGGCCGCCACGGCTCGGCGGCCGGCTAGAACATCAAGTGATCGCATAGGCGACGCAGCCTAGTGGTCTGCCGCATTGATTCTGATGGGCGTAGCCTCGCCCCTTGTGGACGTCGGAGCGCATCAAGTTCAGTGCGGCAGACCACTAGCCCCCCTTGGCCGCCACAGGCGGCTTGTAGGCGTTGTAGGGCGCCAATCGGCCGTGTGGGAGCCTTCACAGGACCACTTGGCCGATGCTTCAGGCGCTGGCGCATAGGTGCTCGGGACCGCCGGCAGGCGCGAAAGAGGCCAGGGCTTTGGCCCGCGTCTCGCAGAGCTGGAACACCAGATCGAACCCAGCCAGGGCAAAGATCTGGCGCACGCGGGGCGAAAGGCAGCAGAGCTTGAGGTCGCCGCCCTCGCGGCGCGCCAGCCTCACCCCCATGAGCAACACGCGCAGGCAACTGCTCGAGATGTAGGTCACATGGGCCATATCGACCACCACGCGGGCTTGGCGCTCGAGGGCCTGCCTGAGGGTCTCGCCGAACGGCGTGGCCACCAGGGCATCGAGCCGGCCCTCGGCCTCGACGATGATGACCCCGCCGATCTCCCGAGTGGGAAACTCGCTCAAGGCGACCTCCTCTTGTACATCTTGAGCTCGTTGCCCGTCTGAGGGTCAGAGCGGAAGACGACGCGGTCCATCAGCTGGCCCATGAAGTAGAGGCCCAGGCCGCCGATCTGGCGCTCTTCCAGGGGGCAAGTGAGATCGGGCGGCGGCACCTGGCGGGGATCGAAGGGGCGGCCGCGATCGCGGATGGTGACGACGAAATCACCGCCGGCCAGCTCGCAGCGGACGTGGAGCTCGCCAGGCACGCCCGGGCCGTAGGCGTGCTGGATGACGTTGGCGCACGCCTCGTCGGTCGCCATCTGCACCTCGAAGACCTGCTGCTCAGTCAGGCCCAGTTGCAGGGCCGCGCCGGCCACGAAATCGGCGATGCGGGCCAGGTTCGCCAGGTCGCTGGATACTGTGAGGTCATAGTGGTCGAGCATCAAGGAACCAACTCTCAGCCGATGGCTCCTAGAAGCTGCCGACCGCGTCGGTCGTATTGTCGAAACTCTGGAAGAGGACGTTCAGACCGGCCAAATCGAGGACCTCGCTGATGCGTGGGGGCACGTTGGCGAGGCGGAGGTCGCCCCGGTTCCAACGCCGCACCAGCTTGAGCGTGCTGACCAGGACGCGCAGGCCCGCGCTGCTCAGGTACTCGAGGTCCTGCATGTCGATGACGATGTGAAAGCGCTCCTGAGCGGTGATACCTTGCAGGGCGGCCTCGAGTTGGGGCGCGGTCGCGCTGTCGACACGGCCGTTGACCTTCACGAGATCCACACGCTTGAGCTGGCGAGACGTGACCTCCATGGGTTGCCTCCTTGGTCGGCCATTGGCTGAACTGTGGCTTGTCGCCTCTGCGATGATGCCGTTGTGGTGCCGTGCCCCGTGCGCTCACACCAGGGCACATGCTGATTATACCGCCATTGCTGCTGAGCGGCAACATGCCGGTCGCACACCTGACAGGTCTCCGAAGACCTGTCAGGTGTGCGACCGGCACTCGGCCGAGGCCAGGCGGGCGGTGGCGGCGCCCAGGCCGATGATGAGCCAGAAGAGGGTCACGGCGTGCGGAAAACTGAACAGGGTATGGTCAAAGATGCCGGTGGTCATGCCGCCGGCAATGGCCACGGCCGGCCCCAAGAGCCACGGGGCGAGCGCCTGCGTCTGGCGGTCGCGCCGCCAGGCGGCGAACAGGGTCAGCCAGAAAGAGCCGACGCAAGACAGGAACGCAACCAGGCCGATGAGCCCCATGCGCTCGGTGAGGAGCAGGTAGAGGTTGGAGACACCGATGTAGAGGTCAATGTCGGGCGAGTCGATAAAGCCGACGCCCAGCCAGGGGTAACGCTGGATGAGGGCCAAGGCATCTTTGTACTCGCCAAAGCGCATCTGGGTGGCCAGGTCCTGGCCCTGTATCCCTTCGATAAAGTGGGCCACGTAGGCCTGCGTCTGCGGCAGGAACAGCAGCAGCACGCCGGCCAGGATCACGATGAGCAGCCATCGCCGGTAGCGGCCCACCAGGCCCAGCAGGCCCAGGCCGGCGACGAGCCCCGCGAGGGAGCCGCGCGAGTAGGTCAGGATCAGGCATACCCCCGAGATGGCCATGCCCAGCGCCAGCCAGCGGCGCCTAACAAAGGGCCGCGAGGCTACCAGGTGCGGCGCGGTGAGGCCCATGGTCAGCACGAGCAGTGCGCCGAGGACATTGGGGTCCACCGAGGTAGAGATGGCGCGCATGGGGAGGCCGGGGTTGTCTTCGACGAAGCGCAGCACGCCAGCACCCGACGGGTAGCGGAAGCGGCCCAGCGCCGAGAGCAGGCGGATGGCGAGCGATTGGGGGACAAAGTAGAGCACGATGCCGATGGCCGCCGCGGCTGTACCGCCCAGGATGAGCCAGAGGGTGAGCTGCTCCACATCCTTCTTGGTGCGCACGTTGTTCAGTAAGGCGAAAAAGATTGCGATGCCCAGCGGGATCTCGATGAACTGGCGCAGTGAGGTGGCGCTGAGCGCGGCGTGGCTCAGGCCGGCAATGAAGGTGCCGAACGTCAACAGCAGAAAGACGGCCACGGCGGGCGAAACGGGCGACGACGCCCAAGGCTCCTGGCGACCGGTGGCCGCGCGCACCGCCCAGACGAAAAAGATGACGCCCAGCGCCAGATTGAGGAATGTGGGCGAAAAGCCCACATTCAGCGGCAGGCTGGCGAAGGGCAAGAGGCAGATAATGGCGACGATGACCGCCAGGGTAAAGCGACGGCTGCGCAGCATCAGCAGGCCCCCGGCCGTGCCCACAGCCAGCGCAGCCGCGTAGACCGGGGTCAGCAGGGCGACAGCGGCCCCGCCCGCGGCGCCGACCACGAGGCACACGGCCAGGGCGACGAGCACGTACCATAGCCTGCCGCGCATCAGGGCGCGTTGCAGCGTGTGTACCAGCGTCAAGGCATAGCTCCTGCTCAGCGGGGAGCGGTTGGGCACAGAGTGAAGAGAGTGTAGCACAGGGGCCAAGCGCTGACAAATGCTCAGGAGGGGGTTTGCGCGCGGTGTGGCGGCAAACCTGACAGGCCTTCAAAGACCTGTCAGGTTTGCCAGACTCCTGTGCAGGTTAGCGGGCGGGGATGGCCTCTCCCTCGACCACGCGGACCGCAGCGATGGCCAGGGGGTTGACGATGTTGATGCTGCTGAGCTCGAGCTCGGGCAGGCCATAGACGATCACCGGCCGCGAACCGGTCATGGCCTCGGAGATCTGGGTGGCCACGTGCCCCGGATCTCCCTGGATCACGCCGTCGATCTCGGCGCCCGAGTTGAGAATGAACTGTACCTGGGCCATGGAACCTCCTCTGCTGAGAAGCTTGTCATAGCGAGTGCCCCTGGGTCTCGGAACCCTGTGTCCAGCACAGAACCTTGACCTGTCATTGCGAGCCGCAGCGAAGCAATCTCCAGCCAAGACAGGAGATGCCTTCTGCGTTGGCTTTGCCGCAAGGAGTGTGCCACGAGGGCGCCGCCCAATGCTTGTAGTGCGGGAGAGCGGGCGCGCGGGCAGCCTCGAAGAGGCTGCCCGCGCGCCCGCTCTCCCGCACTACAAACGGGTCTGTCGACTGCCCGCGTCACAGCGCGATTTGACCTGGCAGGCGGAATCGCGTATCCTCCAAGGGCGTTCGGGGGTGGTTGAGTCCTGGTGGGCTCCGCGGTCTTCAAAACCGTCTGAGGGGCGCTGTAGAGGCGTCCCTGGTGGGTTCGACTCCCATCCACTCCCGCCTTCTTCCCACACGACGGCGCAGCCTGTACCAACAGGCTGCGCCGTCGTGCTTCTCCTTCTCTCTTCAGTGGGTTTTATGGAGGTGGGTCGGCTCCGCCCGCGGGCTGCGGGCGGAGCCGACCCACCTCCATAAAACCCACTGAAAGCATACTGGCAATTGGCGCGCCCGGCGGAAATGGGGTACTATGCACGGCGACCGCTATCCGCTGCATGTGTGTACGGAGGAAGCGATGCCCCGCGCAGAGACGTTGCCTGATTGGGATAACCCCGCTATCTTGGGCCGCAACAAGGAGCCCGGCCACGCTACGCTGGTGCCCTACTCCGACGCACGGGTGGCGCTGGTGGGCGAGCGCACGGCCTCGCCCTGGTTCAGGCTGCTGAACGGCACCTGGAAGTTCCGCTACGCCCCCAACCCAGCCACGGCGCCGGCCGATCTTGCCGAACCGGCGCTCGACGACTCCGGCTGGGACGATATCGCCGTGCCGGGCAACTGGCAGCTCCAGGGCTACGACCGGCCCATCTACGTCAACGTCCAGTACCCCTTTGACCCCGACGACTATCCGCACGTGCCCCACGATGACAACCCCACCGGCTCGTACCGCTGCCGCCTCGAGGTCCCGGCGGCGTGGGCGGGGCGGCGTATCCTGCTCGTCTTCGACGGGGTCGATTCCGCTTGCCACGTCTGGGTCAACGGCCACGCGGTGGGCTACAGCCAGGACTCGCGGCTGCCGGCCGAGTTCGACATCACGCCCTACGTGCGGCCGGGCGACAACCTGTTGGCCGTGCGCGTCTACCGCTGGTGCGACGGCAGTTGGCTCGAAGACCAGGACATGTGGCGGCTTTCGGGCATCTTCCGCGACGTCTCCCTCATGGCCATGCCGCCGCTGCACCTGTGGGATTTTGTTGTCGTGACCGGCCTGGACGGGGGGTACACTGACGCGACGCTTAAAGTCACGGCGCGGGTGCGCAGCGACACCGGGCCGCTGCCGGCGGGCTGCCGCGTCGAGGCCATGCTCTACGACGACGAGGGCGCGGCGCTGTGGGCCGAGCCTGTGAGTGGCGACGTGCCGGCCTCGCAAGAGGGCGAGGCGGCCGTGGCGCTCGCGCGCGCTGTGCCCGGCCCGCACCTGTGGTCAGCCGAGGACCCCTCCCTGTACACGCTGCTGCTCACGCTCAAGGCCCCCGGCGGCCAGGTGCTGGAGGTCGAGCGCTGCAACGTCGGCTTTCGCCGGGTCGAGATCCGCAGCGGGCGTTTGCTGGTCAACGGCGCGCCGGCGCTGCTGCGCGGCGTCAACCGCCACGAGCACGACGCCGAGCGCGGCCACGTCGTCAGCGTCGAGTCGATGGAGCACGACATCAGGCTGATGAAACAGGGCAACATCAACGCCGTGCGCACCTCGCACTATCCCAACGACCCACGCTGGTACGACCTCTGTGACCGCTACGGGCTCTATGTCATCGACGAAGCCAACCAGGAGGCGCACGGTCTGTGGGGCGAGGCGGCCCGCGACCCGCTGTGGCGCGAGGCCTGCGTGGAGCGCGTGGCGCGCATGGTGCAGCGCGACAGGAACCACCCCTCGGTCATCATCTGGTCGCTGGGCAACGAGTCGGGCTATGGCCCCAACATCGACGATGCGGCGGCCTGGGTGCGCGCCCACGACGCGACGCGGCCCATCCACTACGAGCCGGCCGGCGACGCGCCGGCGGTCGACATCGTTAGCGTGATGTACCCGCGCCTGGAGCCGCCCGTCGCCGCGCTCGCCGACGCCGGCAGAGTGCGCACCAGTCTCGTCGAGCTGGCCGAGGCGCCAGGCGAGGCGCGCCCGCTCCTCATGTGCGAGTACGCCCACGCCATGGGCAACTCGCCGGGCAACCTCAAGGAGTACTGGGAGTTCATCGAGGCGCACCCGCGCTGCAGCGGCGGCTTTGTGTGGGATTGGGTGGACCAGGGCCTGCTGCAGCACACGCCCAGCGGCCGCCCATGGTACGCCTATGGCGGCGATTTCGGCGAGGCGCGCCACGACGGCGACTTTTGCATCAATGGCCTGGTCTGGCCCGACCGCACGCCGCACCCCTGCTATTGGGAGCACAAGAAGGTGCTCGAGCCGGTGCGCGTGCGGGCGGTGGACGCGGCCGCGGGGCTGGTGGAGGTCGAGAACCGCTACGATTTCCTGAGCCTCGGCCACCTGGCCATCCACTGGGCGGTGTTGGCCGACGGGCGCGCCATCGAGCGGGGCACGCGGCCGGCGCCGCCGCTCGCACCCGGCGAGCGCGGCCTCGTGCGCATCCCCCTGCAGCGGCCGCAGCCCGAGCCGGGCGTTGTCTATCACCTGGAGCTCAGCTTTGCGCTGGCCGAAGCCGCGCCGTGGGCCGAGGCTGGGCATGAAGTGGCCTGGGCGCAGCTCGCGCTGCCGATTGCCGCGGCGGCGCCGGTGCTTACGACGGCCGGCATGCCGGCGGTGGAGGTCGAGGACCTCGGCGCAGTGGTCGAGTTGCGTGGGGCCGACTGGTCCGTGGCCATCAGCCGCCGCACCGGCCGCATCGCCTGGCAGCACCATGGCCGCCACGTGCTCAAGGGTGGGCCGCGGCTGGCGCTGTGGCGCGCGCCGACCGACAACGACCTGAACGACTCGAGCGAGGAGCGGCTGGCGCAGCGTTGGCGCGAGGCCGGGCTCGACCGGCTGCGCGAAGCGATCCGGACCGTCACCGTGGAGCGGCTGAGCGCGCAGGCGGTGCGTGTCGCCGTGCGCGCGCGGCTGGCCGCGCCGGGGTGCGCGGCGGGGGTAGAGGCGACGCTGGCCTACATCATCCTCGGCTCGGGCGATGTGCTCGTCGACGTCGAGGTCGTGCCCGACGGCGAGCTGCCGCCGTTGCCGCGCGTGGGGCTGCAGATGGTCGTGCCCGGCCGCTACAACACCTTCACCTGGCTGGGGCGTGGCCCGCACGAGGCCTACCCCGATCGCCAGGAGGGCGCCCGCCTGGGCCTCTACAGCGGCACGGTCGATGCGCAGTACGTGCCCTACATCTTTCCGCAGGAGAACGGCGCCAAGGCCGGCGTGCGCTGGGCGGCGCTCAGCAGCCGGGCGGGCGAAGGGCTGCTCGTGGTGGGCGATGAGCCGCTCCTGGTGGGCGCGCTGCACTACACCACGCGCGATCTCGAGCTCGCCGCGCACACGCACGAGCTCACGCGCCGCCGCGACATAACACTGAACGTGGACCATCGCCACTGTGGCCTGGGCAGCGCGGCCTGCGGGCCGGGGCCGCTCGCGCGCTACCTCATCATGCCCGAGCCCATGCGTTTCCGCCTGCGCCTGCGGCCGTTGGCGAGGGGCGATGCGCCTGAGGTGCTGGCCAGACAGGCGCTGCACATTGACTGACCGGCCTGTGGGGCGGGCTTTCCAGCCCGCCGACCCTCGCGCCGGCGAACCCTTGACGGGCTGGAAAGCCCGTCCTACGGGCCTGTGGGGCAGGCTTTCTAGCCCGCCGACCCTCGCGCCGGCGAACCCTTGACGGGCTGGAAAACCCGTCCTACGGGCCTGTGGGGCGGGCGTCCCCGCCTGCCATGTCTCGCACAGGCGAGGGCTGGACGGGCTGGAAAGCCCGTCCTACTGAGAGACTGGGGCCACAGCACTGATGAACCTCATCACCTGGAACGTGAACGGCCTGCGTGCCGCGCTGAAGAAGGGCTTTGTCGACTGGCTGGCGGCGGCGCAGCCCGACGTCGTCTGCCTGCAGGAGGTGCGCGCCGCGCCCGAGCAGCTCGCTGGCGAACCCTGGCGCGCGCTGGGCTATCAGGCCACTTGGAACCCCGCTGCGCGGCCCGGCTACAGCGGTGTGGCCCTGCTGCTGCGCCGGCCGCCATTGGCCGTGCACGCGGGCCTGGGCGACCCCGAGTTCGACGCCGAGGGCCGTGTGCTCGTGGCCGAGTACCCCGGCTTCACGCTCCTCAACAGCTACTTTCCCAGCGGACAACGCGACCGCGGGCGTGTCGCGTTCAAGCTGCGCTTCTACGCGGCGCTCCTCGATCTGCTGGACCGGCTGCACGCCCAGGGGCGGCAGGTCGTCGTCTGCGGCGATTTCAACACCGCCCACCGCGCGATCGACCTCGCCCGGCCGCGCGAGAACGCTCGCACCTCGGGCTTTTTGCCGGAAGAGCGCGCCTGGATCGACATCTATCTCTCCCATGGCCTGGTCGACGTCTTTCGTGCCCTGCACCCCGGCGAGCCGGGGCACTATACCTGGTGGAGCACCGTCACCCGCGCCCGCGCGCGCAACGTCGGCTGGCGGCTCGACTACTTCCTGGTCTCGGAGGGGCTGCTGGGCGCGGTGCGGGCGGCCGAGATTCTGCCCCTGGTCGCCGGCTCGGACCATTGCCCGGTATTGCTGGAAATCGGCCCCGCCCACTAACCCGTGAGTGGCGGCCGCAGCTCGAGTCCGACTCAGCCCGGCAGAGAGACCTGCGGACCGACATGTCAAGAGTCCTCTCCGAGCAGGCCGGCCATGATGAGCAGCAGCGCCCAGCCGTACGCCGAGCCGAGGACGATGAGCCAGATGCGGCTGGCCTCGCACCACGGCCAAACCAGGGCCAGGGGGAACAATAGCAGCATGGCCCCGACGCCCAGCAGCCGCCCCCAGCGCCGACTGAAGAGCACCGGCAACAGGAGCAAGGTGTAGCCGGTCCAGGCGATGGGGGAAGCCAAGATCGATGCGGCGAGGGCGACGCCGCTGGCAGCGAGCGGGTTGGGACGGCGACACCACAACACATAAGCGAGTGCCAGGACGAGCGCCGCGGCCAGCAGCGTTCCCAGCCACGGCAGGCCAAGGCGGGTGGCAATGGCCGCCAGGGAGCCGTTGCCTGGGAGGATGGCCAATAGCCCTGGCGCGCCGGCGGCAGCCAACCACTGGCCGTAGATGCGGAGGCCATAGGCGGCGAGAGGCAGGGCGCTGAGGGCTGCCGCCGAGGCCAACGATGCCCCTGCGACGACCGGGGGGCCCGCCGCGAGGAGCAGCAGCGGCCAGATGGCAAAGTTGGGCTTGAGGGCGACCACCAGGCCGATCAGAGTGCCTGCGGCGAGCTGCTGCCGGCGCTGTAACAGCAACCAGGCACCTGTTGTGGCCAACACCAAGGGCATGTAGATCTGCCCCAGCAACAGCGTGTGCCACAGCCCGGCGAGGTTGAGCGCCCAGATGGCGCGCAAGAGGGTCAGTTGTTTGGGATAGGCGCGCACGAGGAGCGCCAGCGCGGCCAGGTAGAGCCCTGCGGAGATGACGTACCAGGCGCGGAGGGCCGTCTGCGGGTCCACATACGCCAGCACCTGGAAGGCCAATACGGACAGGGGCGGGTTGAGATTGGGGCAGGCATACATGGTGCCGGCGAACATGCCATGGGCGGTCTCGGGGTAGATGGCATACGGGTCGAGGCCCGCGGCCGCCGCCCGGCCGGAGGCGACAAAGGAGCCAAAGCCGCTCAGGGTGTCCTCTGTAGGGAGAGTGGCTCGGATGTTCAGGATGATGAGCGCGATGAGGAGGGCGATCTTGGCAACCTGCCCTACAGACACGCCGCGTGTTGCTGCTCTGGTGTTGGCGCTCAATTCGCAAACCTCCCCAAGCCGGCGTATCGCTCATGAGAACGTGGAGATCACGGAGAGTCTGTCAACTGCGCCTCGATCATTCCGATAGTGCAGCCGCCCAGCATTAGTAGGGAATCCACATTGCTCTCCTGCGCTTTCTGTGATACAATACGCAACCGCGCCGCAATTCCTTCCCCTTCTTTCGGCGCGCCTACAGATCGAAAGGAGTCATTTCGTGGAACGCCACATGGTTACCATTGATGGCAACACTGCTGCGGCCAACGTCGCCTATGGCTGCAGCGAGGTGGTGGCCATCTACCCCATCACCCCGTCCTCGCCGATGGGCGAGATCGCCGACGCCCTGTCGGCCGAAGGCAAGCCCAACATCTACGGAACGGTGCCCAGCGTGACCGAGATGCAGTCGGAGGCGGGTGCGGCGGGCGCCGTGCACGGGGCGCTGACCAGCGGGGCGCTGACGACGACCTTTACCGCCAGCCAGGGCCTGCTGCTCATGATCCCCAACATGTACAAGATTGCCGGCGAGCTGACGCCGACGGTCTTCCACGTCACCGCGCGCGCCCTGGCCACGCACGCACTGTCGATTTTTGGCGATCAGTCGGACGTGATGGCCACGCGACAAACCGGCTTTGCACTCTTGTGCTCGAACAGCGTGCAGGAGGTCGGCGACCTGGCGCTGATCGCCCATGCGGCGACGCTGGCCAGCCGTGTGCCCTTCCTGCATTTCTTTGACGGCTTTCGCACCTCGCACGAGGTGCAAAAGGTCGAAGAGCTGAGCTACGACGACATGCGGGCCATGATCGACGATGCGCTCGTGGCCGAGCACCGGGCGCGCGGCCTCAACCCCGAGCGGCCGGTGATGCGCGGCACGGCGCAGAACCCCGACGTCTTTTTCCAGGGCCGCGAGACGGTCAACCCCTATTACGATGCGACGCCGGCCATTGTACAGCAGTACATGGACCGCTTCGCCAAGGTTGTCGGCCGCCAGTACCACCTGTTCGACTATGTGGGCGCGCCCGATGCGGAGCGCGTGGTGGTGATGATGGGCTCGGGCGCCGAGGCCATGCACGAGGTGGTCGAGCACCTGGTGGCCCAGGGCGAGAAGGTGGGCCTCATCAAGGTGCGCCTCTACCGGCCCTTCTCGACCGAGCACTTTGTCCGGGCGCTGCCGGCCACGGTCAAGGCCATCGCCGTGCTCGACCGCACCAAGGAGCCCGGTGCGCAGGGCGAGCCGCTGTATACCGACGTGCGCTCGGCGCTGAGCGAGGCCATGATGGACGGCACCCTGCCGTGCGCCGCGCTGCCCCGCGTCGTGGGCGGGCGCTACGGCCTGGGCTCGAAGGATTTCACCGGCGCCATGGCCAAGGCCGTGCTCGACAACCTCGCCGCCGCGCAGCCCAAGAACCACTTTACCGTGGGCATCACCGAGGACGTGACCGGGTCGAGCCTGCCAGTCGACGAGGCCTTCTCGAGCGAGCCGGCGGGCGTGCACCGTGCCGTCTTCTTTGGCCTGGGCTCCGACGGCACCGTGGGCGCCAACAAGAACTCGATCAAGATCATCGGCAAGGCGACCGCCAACTATGCCCAAGGCTATTTCTACTATGACTCGAAAAAGTCCAACGGCCTGACCGTGTCGCACCTGCGCTTCGGCAAGACGCCGATCCGCAGCACCTACCTGGTCTCCAAGGCTTCGTTCGTGGCCTGCCACAACTGGGCCTTTACCGAGCAGTACGACGTGTTGAGCTATGCCGAGCCGGGCGCCACCTTCTTGCTCAACAGCCCCTACGGCAAGGACGAGGTGTGGGCACACCTGCCCCGGAAGGTGCAGGAACAGATCATCGCCAAGAAGCTGCGCTTCTTTGTGGTCGACGCGGTGAGCCTGGCGCAGGAGATCGGCCTGGGCGGCCGCATCAACACGACCATGCAGACTGCCTTCTTCCTCATCTCCGGCATCCTGCCGAAGGAGCAGGCGCTGGAGCTGATCAAGGTGGCCGTCGAAGACACCTACGGCGACAAGGGCCAGAAGGTCGTCGAGATGAACTACCGCGCCGTCGACGCCGCGGTGCAGCGCATCGAAGAAGTGCAGGTGCCGGCCGTGGCCACGAGCGACATCTCGATGCGGCTGCCGGTGCCGGCCGATGCGCCCGAGTTCGTGCAAAAGGTGACCGGCGAGATGATCGCCTTCCGCGGCGACCAGATCCCGACGTCGGCCTTCCCGGTCGACGGCACCTATCCCACGGCGACGTCGCAGTACGAGAAGCGCAACGTGGCCGTGCAGATCCCGGTGTGGGATCCCGATACCTGCACCCAGTGCGGCCAGTGCTCGCTGGTGTGCTCGCATGCGGCCATCCGCATGAAGGCTTACGACCCGGCGCTGCTGGCCGATGCGCCGGCGACTTGGAAGTCGGCCGATGCCAAGGGCCGGGAGCTGGCCGGGCTGAAATTCACGCTGCAAGTGGCGCCCGAAGACTGCACAGCCTGCGGCGCCTGCGTGTACAACTGCCCGGCGCGCAAGAAGGATGCCTCGGGCCAGCGCACCGAACAGCACGCCATCGAGATGGCCGACCAGGCCCCACTGCGCGCGGCCGAGGCCGAGAACTATCGCTTCTTCCTGGGCCTGCCCGAGACGGACCCGGCGCGCTTTGACCGCACGACCGTCAAGGGCTCGCAGCTTCTGCGGCCCATGTTCGAGTACTCGGGCGCCTGCGGCGGCTGCGGCGAGACGCCCTACCTGAAGCTGTTGACGCAGCTCTTCGGCGACCGGGCCATGATGGCCAACGCCACCGGCTGCTCGTCGATCTATGGCGGCAACCTGCCCACCACGCCCTACTGCCAGCGCGGCGATGGGCGCGGGCCGGTGTGGTCCAACTCGCTCTTTGAGGATGCGGCCGAGTTCGGCCTGGGCATGCGCCTGGCCACCGACCGCCAGACGACCTACGCCCGCGAGTTGCTCGACAAAGTGGCCGCCTGCGGCTGCGACGCCTGCACAGGCGCCCAGCCGCTCTTTGCCGCCATCAAGGACGCCGACCAGAGGACGCAGCCCGGCGTCGAGGCGCAGCGGGCGCGCGTGGCCGAGCTCAAGGCGCTGCTCGAGCGCTGCGATGCCCCTGAGGCCAAGCAACTGCTGACCGTGGCCGACTTTTTGATCAAGCGCTCGGTGTGGATCATCGGCGGCGACGGCTGGGCCTACGACATCGGCTATGGCGGCCTGGACCACGTCATCGCCCAGGGCAAGAACGTCAACATCCTGGTGCTCGACACCGAGGTCTACTCGAACACCGGCGGCCAGATGTCCAAGTCGACGCCGCGCGGCGCCGTGGCCCAGTTCGCGGCCGCCGGCAAGCCGCTGGGCAAGAAGGACCTGGGCATGATGGCCATGACCTACGGCAACGTCTACGTCGCCCGGGTCGCCATGGGTGCCTCGCCCGCGCAGACGCTCAAGGCGTTCGTCGAGGCCGAGTCGTACGACGGGCCATCGCTCATCATCGCCTACTCGCACTGCATCATGCACGGCATCGACACCACGACCGGCATGGGCGAGCAGAAGAAGGCCGTGGAATCGGGCTACTGGCCACTCTTCCGCTTCGATCCGCGCCTGCTGGCGCAGGGCAAGAATCCGCTGCAGTTCGACTCGCGGCCGCCCAAGATCGCCCTGGAAGAGTACGCCTACGGCGAGAACCGCTACCGCCAGCTCAAGCGCTCCAAGCCCGAGGTCGCGGCCAAGCTGATGGAAGAGGCCAAGAGGGACGTGGCCCTGCGCTTCAAGCTGTACCAACAGCTCGCGGGGCTGGACTTTGCGTTGCCGGAAGAGCCCGAGCCGTAGGCCTGACGGCCACGTAGCCGCTGAACAGCAAAGGCACAGAGAGGGGGAGCTGGAGATGCCGGTTCCCCCTCCTGTCATCTGCGGCCCAGCGGAGGAATCAAAGAACTCGCAGCGCGCACGCCTGTGCAGAGAGCTCGTAGTGCGCACTACGAGCTCGAGCTGAGGTTCGCCAACCATCAGCGAGTTCTTGCCAATCGATACACCGTTAGGGGAATCGCTGTGTCAGGTCTGCGCCAACTGAGACTCGTCTGCCGAGACGTCTAGCCTTGCTCCCCTCCCTGCGACCGCCGCCGGCGCAGGAACTCTTCCACCTCGCGGATCAGCTCCTCACTCGACGGCAGTGGCCGCTGGCGTAGGCGGCGCTGCTCGGCATCGAGGCGCCCCGCCTCCTCGGCGCGAGCCTGTTCCTCGAGCTGGCGCACATAGTCTTGCAGCTCCGCATCCTCGGCCACAATCTCGGCCACCTGGCGGTCGAACTGCTCCTCCAGCGACTGCAGGTCGGCCAGGTCCACCTTGACGTCCAGCAGATCGCGCAATGCCTCGAGCAGGGCCAGGGCCACCTTGGGGTTGGGCGAGGCCGAGAGGTACTCGGGCGACAGCGCCCACAGGCTGGCTGTGGCCAGGCGCTTGCGCGCGCAGGCCGCATTGAGCACCCCCACAATGCCCGTGGGCCCCTCATAGAACGTCGTCTCGATGCCCAGGCGGCGCATCTTGCGCGCCAGCCATGAAGGGCTGCCGATACCGCTCAAGCGCACCGGCAGGGTATGCGGCACGTCGGCCACCTGGCCGCCAAGCGTCACCACGGTGCCGATGCCCCGCTGCCGGCAAAAGCCGGTGATGGCATTGGTGAACGCGCGCCACTTGAGCTGCGGCTCACTGCCCACCAGCACGACATAGTCGCGCTCGCCCTCGCTATCGATGTGATAAAAGAACTCGTTGGCCGGCCAATCCACCCGCCGCTGAAAGCGCCCGGCCACGCGCACATGCGGCCGGCTGTCGGTGAACACAAAGAACTCTTCGGGATCGATCTCCGCCAGCTTGCGGGCCCGCCACTGCTGGATGAGGACGCGTGCCGCAAAGGTTGCCCCCTCAGAAGCGTCGTTCCAGCCGCCAAAAGCGGCGATCAGCGCCGGGTTGCGCAGCTCTGGGCTCGCGTAGCTGTTGATATGGTCCACGGCACAACCTCCTCCAAAACGTCCAACCTCCGAAGGGAGGTTTTGCGACAAGAAGCGCGACCACGCGTAGTGTGTGAGGGCGGATATGATCCCCGCGCCTCCAGTATAGCCATACTGTCCTCATTCGACAAGGCGTTCATACAAGAGGCCGGCGGCCTGGCACACCTCGTGCTGGACAGCGCTCCAGCATGACTCGGCGGCCGAGCAAGAGGCAGTGGTGCTCTGACGTGCTCGCGCCCGGCGGCACGATTTGTGCTATTTCCATGCCGGTTCGGGTTCCCATTCGAGGCCATGGAGGACGTCGATGGCGCACGATCACGATCGGCTTGCCCCCTACGAGGAGCGACTGAATGACCTGTGGGAGCGCATGGTGCGCGCCATCGGCATTCACACCGTCAACGTGCTCATGGAGCGGGCCATCTACCAGGCCGCCCAGAAGCACCCCGAGCTGGCGCTCATCCAGCGCAGCGACGAGGGCCTCTCCTTCGGCGCCTTCGAGCAGGCGGTGGCCGGCCAGCCTGAGGAGCAGATCGCCGCAACTTTCGATGACCTGTCGTCGGAGCTGCTGCTCATCCTGGCGCGCCTGCTTGGCCGCGAGATGGCCGAGCGCCTGGCCGCCGAGCTGCAGGCCCGGACGGCCCAGGAAACGCAGGCAATCGCCGAGGAGGCAGCACGATGATGGCCGAGAGACAGGTCATGACCCTCGACAGGATGCCCACCGGCGTCGAACGGCTCGACGAAATCCTGAACGGCGGCATCCCGCGCTACTCGACGGTGTTCGTCGCCGGCCTCCCCGGCACAGGCAAGACCATCCTCAGCCAACAGGCGCTCTTCGCCAACGGACGGCAGGGCCGCAAGGGCCTCTACCTGAGCACCATCTCCGAGCCGCCCATCAAAGTGCTGCGCTTCCTGCAGGGCTTTTCGTTCTTCGACCCCGACCTCTTCGGCAGCACCGTGGTCTACGGCGACCTGGGCACCCCCCTGCGCGCGGGCGGGCCGGAAGAGCTGCTGAGCGCACTGGATCAGATGATCCGCGACAACCGCCCCGAGCTCCTCGTCATCGACAGCTTTAAGGCGCTGCGCGATACCATCCGCGATCTGCTGGCCTTCCGCGAGTTTACCAACGACATCGCCATCCGCCTGGCCGCCTGGGAGGTCACCGCGCTGCTGATCGGCGAGTACTCCGACGCCGACGTGCGCGAGGGGCCCGAGTTCGCCATCGCCGACGGCATCATCTACCTCTATGGCACCGAAGAGGTGGAGAAACAGAAGCGCTTCCTGCGCGTCATGAAGATGCGCGGCTCGAGCTATTACGCCGGCGAGCACTATTTCGACATCACCAAGGACGGCATCACCGTCTACCCGCGCATGGCGCCCGGGGTGGTGGGCGAGTACGCCGTGCCGGGCCGGCGCATCGGCTCGGCCGCCGAGGGGCTCGACGAGATGCTCGGCGGCGGGCTCTATGAATCGACCTCGACGATCATCAGCGGCGGCACCGGCGCCGGCAAGACGCTCGTCGCCATGAGCTTTGCCGTCGAGGCAGCGCGCCAGGGCAAGCCGGCGCTCTATGTCAGCTTTGAGGAGGGCGCCGAGCAGATTGCCCGCAACAGCGCCGGCTTCGGCTGGGACGTGCCCGGCATGCGCAGCCGCGGCCTGCTCGACGTCTTTCACGTCTCGCCGTCGGAGCTCAATATCGACCGCCACGCCTATGTGATGAAGGACCGCGCCGAGCGCCTGGGGGCCAGGATGCTCGTCATCGACTCTATCACCGCCTTCCAGGCCGCCGTCCCCGACCCCGGCAAGTACCAGAGCTACATGTGGGCCATCAACGACTACTTTAAGCGCAAAGGGGTCACAATCATCCTGACCAGCGAGGCACCGGGCATCTTTGGCCCGCTGCAGATCAGCGCCCAGAGCATCTCCTTCATCGCCGACAATATCATCTTCCTGCGCTTCGTCGAGGTCGGCGGCGAGATCAAGCGCACCATCGGCGTGCTCAAGATGCGCGGGTCGCGGCACGACCGCCACCTGCGCGAGCTGATCATCGACCCGCCGCGCATCGCCGTCGGCGCGCCGCTGACCCAGCTCGGCCTGGTGTCGGCCACCTCGCCCGCGGCGACGTTCGAGCAGTTGTCGCAGCCGGAGGCAGTGCGTTAGTGAAGCCTCGCCTCAAACCGACGAGGATATCCACCGCAGAGGACGCAGAGGAATGAGTGATCTCTGTGCCTTCTGTGCCCTCTGTGGAGAGAACCCCGTCTCTATCGCTTGTGGTGCCCCTGGGGCATGATGTCTGATGTGAATGGCGTGTTGAACCGCGAAGGGCGCCAAGAACGCGAAGGAGACGCCAAGAGAGATAGATGAATCCTTCCTCCAGAGGCTTCGCGCTGCCTTCGCGCCCTTGGCGTTCTTCGCGGTTCAAATGACTCAGCATGATGGGCTGAGTAGTTGTGAGAATCTGACTCATGAAGGCGTCCAGAGGAGGCGGCGATGAGCCAGGCGCAGACACAGCAGGTCGCAGCGAGCCGTGAAGAGGGCGGTCTGGAGGCGGTGGCGCAGATTGCGTCCGCCCCGGGCATACGCCGGACGCGCGAGGATCTGCAGCTCCTGGCAGTGCGCGAAGTGCTGCGGGCTACAGCCACTGCCCTGCCCCTCGACGACATCCTCTCGGTCATCGCCAACATGACCATCATCGCCTTTGACGCCACCACGTCGTGGTTCATGCTAACCGGCGACGGCCGCCTGCGCACCGCCGTGGCGCGCGGCGAGTTCGCCGCTGCCCTCGCCGGCAGATCGTGCGCCGGCCAGGAAAGCCGCCTGTGCACGGCCAGCGTCCGCAGCGAACCCACCATCCTGCAACCACACGATATCGACCCGACCGACCCCCTCCTGGGTGCCTTCGCTCGCCAAGAGGAGCCAGTGGTTCTTCTGCCGCTCAAGTCTGGCCGGCAGACAGTCGGCCTTCTGGGCTCGGCCGTCACACCCGAGGCCTCGCTCGACATCTCCTTCCTGGTCACCGTCGCCGAGCAGGCCGCCGCCGCCATCGAAACGGCCCAGCTCCGTGAAGAGACGCGCACTTGGCGCCAGCGGCTCGACGCGGTTTTCGAGTGCATGTCCGAGCCGGTGCTCGTCTTCGACCGCGAGGGTCGGCTGGTGCTGATGAACGCCGCGGCCGAGCAACTGCTGGCGCCCAAAGGGGTGCGCCTGGGCGATGGCATCGCCGAGGTGTTTCACGCATCGGGCATGACCGATGCGCGCGGCCGCCCACTGTCTTGGGAGGAAACGGCCACCCATCGGGCGCTGCGCGGCGAGCAGGTGGAGAACCTGGAGCAGAACCTGCCCACACCGGGCGGGCCTGTGCGCCACCTGCTTGTCTCGGCGGCGCCGCTGGGCAGCCCGGGCAACGTCCAGGGCGCCGTCGCCGTCTGGCGCGATATCACCTACATCAAGGAGCTCGAGCGTATGCGTGCCGATTTCCTCTCGGTGGTCAGCCACGAGCTGCGCAGCCCGCTCGCCTCCGTGCTTGGCTACGCACAACTGATCCAGCGCGAGGCGGCCAAAGGGGGCCCGCCGCGAGACATCGAAGCCCGCCTGCAGACAATCATCGATCAGACACAACGCGTGAACCAGCTCGTGGGCGACTTGCTCGACGCCTCGCGTGCCGAGACCGGCCGCCTGGCCTTGGAGACGAAGGAGGTGGACCTGGCCGCGCTCATCCGCAAGACCGTGGCCCACTTGAGCGCCCTGACCCCCGACCACCGCTTCCAGGTTAACCTGCCGCCCGAGGTGCCCACGGTGCGCGCCGACCCGGGTCGCCTCGAGCAGGTGCTGCGCAACCTCATCAGCAACGCCGTCAAGTTCTCGCTGCCCAGCACGACGGTCACCATTGGGCTGCGCGTCGAGCCTCAGCGAATAGTGGTGTCAGTCAACGACCAAGGCCGCGGCATCGCCAGGGAGGATATCGATACCATCTTCATCCCCTTCCACCGCGTGCGCCAGGCCGGTGGCCGCGAGGTCAAAGGCGTGGGCTTGGGGCTCTTTATCTCGCGCTCCATCCTCGAGGCCCACGGCGGCGACCTGTGGGTCGAGAGCCAGTTGGGGAAGGGGAGCACGTTCTTCTTCAGCGTGCCGCGGGAGCGGGAGACGTAGTGCGTGATGCGTGATGCGTGATGCGTAAGCAACTACTCATCCCATCATGCTGAGTCATCTGAACCGCGAAGAACGCCAAGAGCCTGCCCTGAACGCAGTGAAGGGGCGCGAAGGCAGCACGAAGCTTCTGAAGGAAGGATTCATCAGTCTCCCTTGGCGTCTCCTTCGCGTTCTTGGCGCCCTTCGCGGTTCAGGATGCCACTCACGTCACAGAGTAGGCACTGGCGTTTTACGCATCACGCCTCACGCCTCACGCCTCGCCGAACGCGGCCACAATCTCACCCCGCCCCGCCCCGCCTTGCAGCAGCAGGCTGAGCAGGATGCGCGCCTTGGGGCCATCGAGTGCGCCGGCGTGGATCAGGCCGCGCGCCAGCAGGTCGCTCTCTGACCCCGCGAAGCCATAGGTGCCGCGCAGCACTTCGCCGCTGCCGGTGCGTGAGGCGAGCGCCACCGGCATCTCTGCCGCCAGCCGCGCCGCCGCCTCGACAGCGAAGAAGGGCAGGTGGCCGCCGCCGAGCGCTTCGAGCACGGCCCCGCTGTAGCCCAGCCCCGCGAGCGACCCCAAGAGCCTCCCATCGTCGCCCAGGGCCATCGTCAAGAGGGCCACCGGCCGCTGCGGCGCAGCAGCCGGCACGCACACCTGCCGCCGCCCCACCGGCCGCAGGGCGATGCGCACCGCCCCCTCGGCCACCCAGCCGATCGGCCCCAGCGGCCGCGAGCGGAAAGTGGCCGGGCTCGAGGTGTGCGTCTTTTGCACCCAGCGCGCCGCGTGGATTTCGTCGTTGAACACCACCAGCGCCCCCAAGCCGCGCGCGAGCGGGCTCGCCGCCACCTGCAGTGCCGCCAGCAAGTTCGCCGGCCCATCGGCGCCCGGCAGCGTCGGGTTGCGCATGGCCCCAGTCACCACCACCGGCGCCTCGCCCGGCACCAAGAGGTCCAGCCCAAAAGCGACCTCTTCGATGGTATCGGTGCCCTGCGTCACCACCACGCCTGCCGCGCCCTCGTCGAGCCGGCGCTGCACCTCCGCCGCCGTGGCCACCAGGTCGGCCATGCTCAGGCTCGAGCCGGCGATCATGCGGAACTGCGCCGCCTGCACCTCCGCCGCCTCGGCCAGCGCCGGCAGCGCCTGCACCAGGTCCTCGGCCGTCAGCGTCGGCAACACCCCCGCCGCGCCCGCCCCCGCCATCGAGATCGTCCCACCCAGGCCAATGATGTCTACCCGTGGCAATGCCATCTCTTCCTCCCTCCATTCCCCGGCCCGGACTCCCGAACTTGCTCGGGGACTCGTTCGAAGCCCGGACTCCCGAACTCGTTCGGGGACTCGTTCGGGGACTCGTTCGGAACCCGGACTCCCGAACTTGTTCGGGGTTCGAAGCCCGGACTCCCGAACTTGTTCGGGGACTCGTTCGGGGACTCGTTCGGAACCCGGACTCCCGAACTTGTTCGGGCCGTCCCACCCAAGTCGGGGACTCCAAGCCCGCCACCAGTCTACAGCATTACTGCACCCCCCGCAAGCGCCCGCCACGTGCTCGTAGTGCCAGAGAGAGGGCAGGGAGTGCCGGCTGGCGCTCCCTGCCCTCTCTCTGGCACTACCAACTGGGTATTTGACACTCCTACCGATTCGGCCTATATTTCGGTTGTTGGCTAATTAGCGAAGGAGGGAAGATGGGGACGGGAGACGTCTTTCGGGCGCTGAGCGACCCGACCCGGCGCGAGATCCTGCGCCTGCTCGGCCGGCGCGATATGACGGCGGGCGAGCTTGCCGACCACTTCCCGCTGGCCAAATCCACCCTCTCGGGGCATTTCAACGTCCTCAAGCATGCGGAGCTGATCGTCGCCGAGCGCCGGGGGACGATCATCGTCTACAGCCTCAACGCATCAGCATTCGAGGAGGCCCTCGCCTCGATCATGGAGATCATGCGGGTGCGCGAGGACCGGAAGGAGCACCAGATATGAAGCTCTCATGGCGCACCGAGCTGCCGCAGTGGGCGATGATCGCCGGCATGTGCGTGTTGGCGGCCGTGACCTGGGCCTGGGCGCCCGATCGCATCCCCATGCACTGGAATATCGCCGGCCAGATCGACGGCTACGGCGGCAAGCTCGAAGGCCTGCTCATGCCGCCGGCCCTGGCGCTGGGCATCTACCTGCTCATGCTCCTCTCGCCGCGCATCGACCCGGGGCGCAAGAGCTACGCCCTGTTCACGGGGAGCTACAACACCATCCGCCTGGCGGTGGTGACGGTACTGGCGGCGCTCTACGGCGTGACACACCTGACGCTGCGCGGCTACCCCATCGATGTGGCCACGGTCGTGCCGCTCATAACGGGGGCGATGCTGGTCGTGCTCGGCAATGTGATGGGCAAGATCCGCCCCAACTGGCTCGTGGGCATCCGTACGCCGTGGACGCTCTCCAGCAAGATGGCCTGGGTCAAGACCCACCGGCTCGGCGGCTGGCTCTTCATCCTGTCGGGGCTGGGGCTCATGGCCGCGAGCGTGGTGCACGCGTCGTGGGCCGCCATGGCTTGCTTCGGGCTGTTGATCCTCTCTGTCGTCGCGGCCTATGCCTACTCGTACCGCGTCTGGCGCGATGATCCAGACAAGATCCCCCCGGCGGGGACGCTGCCGGGGGTCTGACACCCGTTCCCCCGGCAGACCTGTCACACCGATTTCCATGGCAGGAAGGCGATTGGCAAAAACTCCGGCAGAGGCCTGCCCATGCCGCGGCGCGAGCTGGACCGAGTCTTTGCCAGAAAGCAGGCGCTGGCCACCCGCCAGGGAAATCGCTGTGTCAGGTGTGCCGCGGGCTGTGGTCCCGCCCGTTCAAGGAGGCATGTGACATGGAACCGACAACTGACCTGATGGGCGCGCTGAGCACCTGGCTGCCGCTCCTGGCACCGATTGTCGTGCTGCAGGTGGCACTCCAGGTCATCGCCATCGTCGACCTGGTCCGCCGCGAGAAGGTGCGCGGCGGCAACAAGTGGGTCTGGGGCGCGGTGATCGTGCTCGGTGAGATCATCGGCCCGTTGGTGTACTTTGTCGCCGGAAGGGAAGAGTAGGCTGTGGACGCCGCGATTACTTGCAAGGCGCTGACCAAGCGCTACGGCACCGTGCTCGCGCTCGACAGCCTGAGCCTGGAGGTGCCGCGCAACGTGGTGTTCGGCTTCCTCGGGCCCAACGGCGCCGGCAAGACGACCACCATGCGGATCCTGGCGGGCCTGAGTGCGCCGACCTCGGGCGCGGCCTACCTCGACGGCTGCCTGGCCTCGCCCCACGACCCGGCCTCGCGCCGCCGCGTGGGCTACCTGCCCGAGGAGCCGAGCTTTTACGGCTGGATGAGCGCCCGCGAGTACCTGCTGTTCGTGGGCGGGCTGCTGGGCCTGGCCGGCCGCGAGGCCGCCAAGCGCGCCGACGAGCTGCTCGAGCTCGTGGACCTGCGCGAGGTCGCCAAGCGGCGCATCGCGGGGTTCTCGCGCGGCATGCGGCAGCGGCTGGGCATCGCGCAGGCGCTGGTGGGGCGCCCCGAGGTGCTGCTGCTCGACGAGCCCTCGTCGGCGCTCGACCCGTTGGGCCGCCGCGACGTGCTGGCCCTGATCGAGCGCCTCGCCGGGCAGACGACGGTGTTCATCTCGACCCACATCCTGGCCGACGTGGAGCGGGTCTGCCAGCAGGTGGCCATCGTAGCCCACGGCCGCCTCATGGCCCAGGCCGACCAAGAGGCGCTGCGCCAGCGCTATGCCACACCGATCTTCGAGATCGAGACCGCGGCCGAAGCGCCCGAGCTCGTCGAGCGCCTGCGCGCCGAGCCCTGGGTCGAGCGCATCGACCGCGAAGCGACCGTGCTGCGCCTCACCGTGCGCGACGAGCAGCGGGCGCGCCGCGAGCTGCCGCAGCTCATCGCCGGCCTGGGCGAGCAACTCGTCCGCTATCAGCAGGCCCGACCCACCATCGAAGACGTCTTTGTGCGCCTGGTTGAGGCCTGACAGCTTATCAAAGAGGAGGGCTCAAGCCCGCCAACCGGGTTTGATGCTACGCACATGCCCGGTTTGGAGCCCTTGAGGGGGCGGGTGGCCGCGTAGCTCAATGCCCGGCCATGGCCAGGGGCCAATGGAACAGGAGCGACCGATGACCATGTTCGTTCTGCTGCGTAAAGAGTTGCTGGAGCAGTGGCGCACGCGCCGCCTGCTGGTGTTGAGCGTTGTCTTTCTCTTTTTCGGCCTGCTGGGCCCGATCACGGCCAAGCTCACGCCCGAGCTGATCAAGCTGGCGAGCGCTTCTGCGCCGGGGCTGGTGTTCAACTTGCCGCCGCCGGCGATGCCGGATGCCATAGCGCAGTACATCAAGAACCTGTCGCAGATGCTGCCGCTGGTGGTGCTGCTGGTGACGATGGGCAGCGTGGTCGGCGAGAAGGAGCGCGGTACGCTGCCCATGGTGCTGGCCAAGCCGGTCGGGCGCGGCGCGGTGCTCGCGGCCAAGTACGCCGGACTTGTCGTGACCCTGTTGGTGGCGCTGCTCCTGGGCGCGGTGGCCACCTACTACTACACCCAGGTCCTGTTCGGCGGGCTGGGGCTGGGCGCCTTTGCGGCCACGAACCTCGTCGCCGCGCTCTACCTGCTCGTGGTGCTGAGCCTCGCCTTCCTGGCCAGCACGCTGGCGCGCAGCACGGTGGGTGCGGGGGCGCTCGCCTTCGGCTTCTGGGTGCTGCTCCTCGTCGCGGGCTCGCTGCCGCGCATCGGGCCGCACACCCCGACGGCCCTCCTGAACTGGGCCGCGCAGCTCGGCCTGGGGCAGAGCAACGGCGGCGCCTGGCCGGCACTGTGGGTCAGCGTGGGCCTGATCGTCGCATCGTTCGCCGCCGCCTGGCTGCGCCTGCGCCGTGAGGAGCTGCAGTAGCCCCGGGCATGCGGCTCTGAGAACCGATCTCACCGCAGAGACACAGAGAACGCGGAGATATCCTGTATCATCTCTGCGCCCTCTGTGCCTCTGCGGTGCATGAACCGCACTTTCGAACCGGCAAAGGAGTCAGAGATGAAGAACATCGCCTTCGCTGCCGCGCTGTTGGCGCTGGCCCTGCTCGTCGCCGCCTGCAGCACCGCCCCCAAGGCCCCGGCCATCACCCTGGGCGCCGCCCCCTGGAAGGACGGCGAAAGGCTGGTCTACGACATTGTCGACAAGAACGGCAACACGCTGGGCACCTCCGAGTTCAGCTTTGCCAGGGACGGCGACGCCTGGCTGCTGACCGCCAGCGACAAGGCCGGCCAGGTCGACCAGACGTCAGTGGTGCGCGTTGACAGCGCCACCCTCCTGCCGCTGGGAAAAGAGAAGATCATCAAGCGCCCCGGCACCGACGCCACGCTGAGCATCACCTACGGCGGCGGCAAGGTGCAGATCAAGGCCCTGGTCAACGGCAAGGACCAGAACGTGACCATCGACGCGCCGGCGGCCGCCATCGAAAACGACCAACTGCTGATGACCCTGCGCGCCATGCCCTTCGCCGAGGGCTACCAGGGCAGCCTGGTCAACGTGGTGCCCGACACCGCCTCCAGGGTCAACACCACCGTGCGCGTCAAGGGCAGGGAAAAGGTCCGGACGCCCTCCGGCAGCGTGAACGCCTGGCGCGTGGAACTCGACTTTGGCCAGGCCAGGCAGAGCGCCTGGTACGCCGTCGAGGCGCCCTACACCATGGTGCAGTACGACAACGGCGCCACCAGGCTCGTGCTGAAAGAAGCGCAGCCATGATGGACCCGCGCGCCTTCATCGGCCTGCCCGACTGGCGCTCGGCGCTGCTGGCGGCCCTTTTCGCCCTGCCCTGGCTGGTGCTGCTGGGCCGCGGTACGCTGCGCCGCTGGCCGCTGTGGCTCGCCGTCGCCGGAGGGGTGCTGCTCTTCCCCTTCAGCATCGCCTGGGTGCAGGCGCCCATCCAGCAGGGGCTGAACCTCCTCTGGCTGCGCCTGCTCGACGTGGCGGCCATCCAGCAGTGGCTGCTCGCCGTCGCCGTGCCCAGCATCGCCGTCAGCGGCCTCGTGCAAGAGAGCGCCAAGCTGCTGGTGGCCGTCGGGGCGCTCGCGCTGCTGGGCAAGCGCGAGCCCCGCGCCGGCCTGGCGCTCGGCGCCGCCGCGGGGGCGGGCTATGGCGGCATCGAGGCCTTCTGGGTGCTGAACCAGGTCTTCGCCAGCGGCTTTACCTGGGGCACGGTGCAGCTCTACGGCCTCGGCGCACTCCTGGGCTTTGTCGAGCGCTTTTTCGCCGTCCCCTTTCACATCGGCTCGGCCGCCCTCGCGGGCTATGGCTTGGCCACCGGCCGGCCCTGGCGCTTCCTGCTGCTGGCCATCGGCCTGCACGCCGCCGTCAACTATACGATCGTGCTCATGCAGGCGGGGCTGATCGGCGCGCTGGCCATTGAGGTCATCGCCGCCCTGATCGCTGCGGCGACGATAGCGACAGCCCTCTGGCTGCGGCGCCGCGCCGCGCCGGTGGCTGTGGAACACTAGGCCGGGTAGACCTGACAGGTCTCCGGAGACCTGTCAGGTCTACCCACCTCTTCTTCCTTGACAAGCCCCCCATTTCGCGGCACAATGGCCGCCACATCCTCACAAGGAGCAGACAATGCAGCCGCGCAGAAGGGTGCCCTATGGCCCTGGTCTGCGGTCCATGTGCCTGGCCTTGTTCCTGGCCTGTCTCCTCTCGTCCATCGCCTGCGGCCCCAGCTCGCCCACGCCGGCGCCCACGCCCACCACGGCGCCGCCGGTCACCCTTGGCTGTGATGCCACCGTGCCCGAAGCGGCCCGCAGCGCCATCGAAGCGCTGCTGCACCAGGGGCCAACCGGCTTCGTCACTGCCGCCGATGCCGCCGTGGCCGATGTGCGGCTGGGCAGCGCCCAGTTCGCCGGCGCGCAGCCGCTGGGCGCCTGGTACTATGCCCTCGCCGCCCCCTTTTACACCGTCGATGACGGCGTCGCTCTGGGCGACCTGCAGGCGGCCTGGCGCAGCGGGCCGGCCGGCGCCCTCGAGGGCCGCTCGCTCATCGCCGGCGCCGACACGGTGCGCGTCTTTACTGCGCTGTGGGGCGCGGCGGGCGCAGGCGTGCGTACGGCCGAGCCCGCCGCCCTGCTCACAGAGGCGCAACAGACCGGCGCCTGGGCCATCCTGCCCTTCGACGAGCTGCAGCCCGCCTGGAAGGTCCTGCGCATCGACGGCGTCTGGCTCATCGAGAAGGACCTGAGCGAGCACACGCTGGCAAGCTACCCGCTCCAGGTGCCGCTGGCGCTGGCCGCGCCAGCGGCCGGACTGCAGCCGGGCCTCAACGAGCTGCTGGGCCAGGCGCCGGCACGGCTCTGTAACCGCAGCGAGGGCCGCATGACCATCGTGGCCATGACCGGCACCTCGTGCATCTCGCGCACCACGGCCTGGCTCATGATGAAGAACGGCCTCACCTACCCGGCGCGCGACATCAAGGACTGGCTGGTCACGGCCGACCTGACCCACGTCTCGCACGAATCGTCATTCACCCCCGACTGCCCCATCCCCCCCATCGTCGACGACAGCCTGGTCTTCTGCTCGCACGACAGTTATATCAAGTTGCTGGAGGAGGTGGGGGTCGACATCGTCGAGCTCACCGGCAACCACCTGCTCGACTATGGGCCCGAACCCTTGCGCCACACCCTCGAGCTGTACCGGGCGCGCGGCTGGCAGTGGTACGGCGGCGGCGCCAACCTGGCCGAGGCGCAGCAGCCGCTGCTGGTGACGCACGGCCCCAACCGCCTCGCCTTCCTCGGCTGCAACCCCGTCGGCCCCAGCTACGACTGGGCTACCGACAGCCGGCCCGGCTCCTGCCCCTGCGACTATGCCCGCATGCAGGCGCAGATCCGCGAGCTGCGCGCGCAGGGCTACCTGCCCATTGTCACCTTCCAGTACCTCGAAACCTATGAGTACTGGCCCACGGCCGGGCAGGTCGCCGATATGCGCGCCATGGCCGATGCCGGGGCCGTGGTCGTGCAGGGCAGCCAGGCGCACCAACCCCAGGCGATGGAGCTGCGCAGCGGCGCCTTTATCCACTATGGCCTGGGCAACCTCTTCTTCGACATGATGCAGACCCTGCCCATCCGGCAGCAGTTCGTCGACCGCCTCGTCTTCTACGATGGCCGCCTGCTTGCGGTGGACCTGCGCACCGCCATGCTCGAAGAGTACGGCCGCCCGCGCCCCATGACCGCCGACGAGCGGCGCAGCTTTTTGCAGGCCATCTTTGCCGTGCGGCCGTAACCCCAGGGACTCCTGAGCGAGCGCGCACGCCAGCCCTGCCGCGACGAAAACGCAATCAAGCGAGCTCGGGCCGCTACTTGCCGAGGGAGTCCCTCTTGGAGGGGCTTGGCACCCAGTTGGTCAGGAAG
Organism: Chloroflexota bacterium; assembly: GCA_029553955.1. Lineage (GTDB taxonomy): Bacteria > Chloroflexota > Anaerolineae > SpSt-313 > SpSt-313 > JAKPJZ01. The sequence goes on along the minus strand of JAKPJZ010000205.1, from coordinate 5,644 downwards.
GCGAGCAGGGATGGCCAGTCACGGAAGTAGCGCGCGTCGCCGCTGAGGGCGTGCAGGACCGTGCCGCGCCACTGCGTCTGACCGTCGCCCAGGTCTTCTACCCAGAGGCGCAGGTTGAAGAGCTGCGAGCGGGGAAGATGGTGCTCCTCTTCCATGGCCAGACCTCTTCTAGGGTAGGCTGACGGAGACCTTGCCAACCTGCGTGACTAGGATTTCATAGTGCCCGGAGCCACGGCCAACCGGCGGGGCGTCTTTGTCCTCACTATTCCGGTCGTAGAGGACCTCTTCATAGTCCAGGGCGAGCTTGAGCAGTGCACCGGTCTCCTGGTCGACCCAGGCCTTGCCCTTGGCGGCGGTAAAGTCTTGGCCGGTCATGCTGCCGAGCATGCCCTTGACCGTGGCGACCGCGGTCTGGTCGCCCTTGGCCATGTCGACGTCATAGACCTCGGCCTGGCGGCCATCGATAGCCTCGCTGCCGGCAGGCTGGGCGCCCATGGCGGCCAGGCTGTACGGCGTGATCACGCCCAGTGGCCAGGTCACCCAGGTCAGGTTCAAGCCAAAGGTCTCCTGAGGCGTACCATCGATGACCTCGTACTCCACCTGGTCCTCGCCGTCATCGATGATATAGCCCTCGATCATCTCGCCGTCGCTACCGGCATAGAACAGGTGGACGTTCTCGCCCTGCACGTCGGCCTTGAGGTCGATGACTTCGGTCTCGACCTCTTGGGTCTCCCAGTCGAGCGCGGGGCCGCTGCCCTTGACCTCGATGTGGTAGGATGGGAAGACGTGTGTCTCTCCACTAGTGTGGACGACCAGGCCCAGCGCTTCGGAGGCGCGCGACTGCGCGTTGCCGACGCTGCTGTGCCTGGCTGGCGCGGCGGGCTCGCCTGCGGATGCAGGAGCAACCTTGGTTGGCTCCGCTGCCGGCTTGCCTGCGGGGGCACCGCAGCCAGCCAAGAGCGGCAGCACCAACGTCGCGAGGAGCACGATGGCGACGATGCGAGTCCGTCTCGTGGTCATGACTATCCTCCTTGGTTGAGTGCGAGACGTAGCGTTTGCAAGGAGTGTAGCCGAGGGACCGTTTCGAAAGCGTTTCGCGGGGCCTGTCAGTGCAAGAGTTGGCGGAGCCGCAGGAGCTGGGCTTCGAGCGCCTGGGGGTCGTTGCGCTCGGGGGTTTCGAAGGCCTGGCCGGTGCCGCCGTACTCGAGGGTGTCGATGGCCGGCTCGGTGAAGCCGAGGAGCCAGGCCAGGAGGGCATAGTGCTCCTCTTGCAGGGCATGGTGGCGGTCGGATAGGCCCTTGCCCGTCTCTTCCTCCACCTGCCAGAACGACTCGGGCTGCACGGCGACGCGGGGGATGCCCTGCCTGGGCAGTACCAGTCCTAGTGGATCGTCGCATTGCTTCTGATGGGCGTAGCCTAGCCGCTTGTGGGCGTCGGAGCCCATCAAAACCAATGCGACGATCCACTAGCCCCAATGCTGTTCAAATAAGGGGGACTTGCTTTCTGCCATGCCTTGAGCTCCCTCACCCCTGTCCCCTCTCCCACGTGCGCGGGGAGAGGGGAGATGCCAATGCAGCGTGGCTGCGGCAAGTCGCGGTGTTGCCGCTGACTCTCGTCATGAACGGCTCCCCTCTCCCCGCGCACGTGGGAGAGGGGACAGGGGTGAGGGACCCCCTGCCGACGCAACGGCTGAGATCGTGTCCCCTATTTGAACTGTATTGGGCCTAGCCCTTCAGCGAGCCCGCCAGCAGGCCGCGCATGAAATACTGCCCCAGGAAGATGAAGACGAGCAGTGTGGGCAGCGCGGCCAAGAGCGACCCCGCCATCTGCACGTTCCACTCTACGATATAGCTGCCCGCCATGTTGTTCAGCGCCACCGTGACCGGCTGCACCGCCGGCCGGCTCGTGACGATCACGCCGAAAAGAAAGTCGTTCCAGATCGACTGGAACTGCCAGATCATCACGACCACAAAGCCCGGCATCGAGATCGGGAAGAGGATGTGGCGGTAGATGCCCAGCAGGCCGGCGCCGTCGATCTTGGCCGCCTCTACCAGTTCGCTGGGGATGCCGGCGTAATAGTTGCGAAAGATCAGCGTGGTGATCGGCAGGCCATACACCACGTGCACAAAGATCAGCCCAGGGATCGAGCCGTAGAGCTGCATGCGTTGCAGCGTCTGCACCAGCGGGATGAGGATACTCTGATAGGGGATGAACATGCCAAAGAGCATCAGCGTAAAGAGCGCATTGGCGCCGCGGAACTTCCATTTGGTCAGCACATAGCCGTTCAGCGAGCCCATGAGCGCCGAGATGAGGGTCGCCGGAATGGCCAGGTAAAAGCTGTTCATGATGTTCTCCGACAGCCCCCGGATGCCCTCCGCCTCCCTGCCCAACCAGGCCTTGGCAAAGCTGTCAAAGTGCAGCCCCGATGGCAGCTCCCACATGCGCGCCAGCGAGACCTCCTGGAAGCTCTTCATGCCTGTGATCAGGAGCAGGTAGACCGGCAGCAGGTAGAACAGCGCCGCCGCGACCAGCACGACATAGACGGCCACGCGGCCCCAGCGGATCTCAAAGCGGCCGGCTTTCATCGTCGGCACACGCTCGCTGGAGGCAGGGCTCCGCTTCACCACAGAGGGCACAGAGACGCTTTCCTCCCCTCTGTGTTCTCTGTGGTGTGCCTCGCTTCCCTGGTTACTGGTGTTCCCGCGGGCGCTCTCGTCTGCGGTCATAGCTCGGCCTCCGTGCGCACGGTGTAGAGCAGATACGGCACCACCAGCACCGCCACCAGCAAGAGCAGCAGCGTGGCAATGGCCGCCCCCTGGGCATAGTTGCTGCCGCGGAACGTCGTGTCGAACATAAAGAACGCCGGCACGTCGGTGGAAAAGGCCGGGCCGGGCCCCGTCATCGACACGACCAGGTCAAAGATCTTGAGCGACATGTGGCCCAGGATGATCACCGCGCTGAGCGTGACCGGCTGCAAGAGTGGCAGAATGATGTGGCGGTAGAGCTGCAGCTCGCTGGCGCCGTCGACCCGCGCCGCCTCACGCAGCTCGTCGGGGATGGCCCGCAGCCCGGCCAGGTACAGCGCCATGGTGTAGCCCGAGAGCTGCCAGATAGCGGCGATCACCACCGAGATCATCCCCAGCGACACCCCCACGTAGGGGCTCGCCAACCCGCCCAGGCCGATGCGCACCAGGAACGCCCCGACGGCCGACTCGGGCGCGATGTGCCAGATCGTCGGATCGGTGAACCAGCCCCAGCGCAAAAAGCCAAGCCCGGCGCGCTCCAGCAGCAGGTTGATGCCCGAACTGCCGGTCTGCAGCGTGCCCGGGTTCAGCAGCCAGCGCCACACCACACCGGTCACGATAAACGAGATGGCCATCGGGAAGAGGTAGACGCTGCGGAAGACACCCTCACCCTTGATGCGCTGATCCAGCAGGATAGCAAGCAGCAGCCCCACCAGCAGGCAGCCGGCCAGGAAGAGCACGGTAAACGTCACCGTGTTGCGCAGGTCGCAGAGGAAGCGATCGACGGTGAACAGCTTGGCATAGTTGCGCAGGCCCACAAAGGTGAAATCGGGCAGGAGGGAGTCCCACTTGGTCAGCGAAGAGAAGGCAGTAAAGCCGATAAAGCCGTACACGAACACGGCGATGGCGATCACCGATGGCGAGATCAGGAGGAGCGAAAGGAGCCGGTCTCGCGTCACTTGGCGCATAGCCGCCCTCCGGCAGGACGTTGCAGGGCTTTGCTGGGGTGGTAGACCTGACAGGTCTTCGGAGACCTGTCAGGTCTTCCGTCTGTGCGGCAGCAAACCTGACAGGTCTTCGGAGACCTGTCAGGTTTGCTGCCTCGATGGACCTGAACCTACTTGCAGGCGCCGTTATCCTTGCAGAGCTTGACCAGATCGCCCTGCGCGGCGGCCACATCGCCCTTGGTGGCAAAGGTGTTCATCACATCCTTGTAGCTGGTGGCCCACTTTTCCACGGCTGCCGCGCCATGCGCCACGCTCGGCACGATGGCGTCGGCCGCCCAGTCCTTCATCGCCGACTGCAGGTAGGCGTTGAAGAGGCTGGCATCGCAGTCGGTGCGGGCGCAGATAGAACCCTTCTTGGGGTTGAAGGCCTCCTGGCCCGCCTTGGAACCGGCCACCTTGAGCCAGTTCATCAGGTTGTCCTGGTTCTTGGCGCCCTTGGCTGCGGCAAAGCTGTCCGACAGGGCGTCAAAGATGCCCTTGGTCTGCGGCACCGGCGCCCAGCCATAGCCCGTAAAGCTCTTGGAGGTGAACCAGCCGTCGGTCCAGTCGCCCATGATGTGCATGGCGCCCTTGCCATCGACCAGGTACTGCGCCGCATCGCTCCAGGTCAGCGCCGCATGGTCGGTGTTGGCATAGGCCATGACCTTCTTAAAGATGTTCAGCGCATCGGTGACCTTGGGGTCGGACCATGCAGTCGCGCCGCTCCACAGCCCCTTGTAGCCCTCGGCGCCGAGCACACCCACCAGGATGGTCTCGAAGGTGTGGCCGGCCTCCCAGCCTTCCTTGGTGCCGATGACCAGCGGGACGATGCCCTTGGCCTTCAGCGTCTCGGCCATGGCAAAGAACTCGTCCCACGTGGCTGGCGGGGTGAGGTTGTTGTCGGCAAAGACCTGCTTGTTGTACCACAGCACGTTGGCGCGGTGAATGTTGACCGGCACGCCCCAGAAGTGATCTTTGTACTTGAGCAGCGAGATCAGATCCTTGGGGAATGCCTTGTCGAGGCCTTCGGAGGTATAGAGGCTGTCCAGCGGCTGCAGGTACTTGTCGGGCTGGTACATCTCGACTTCGAGCCCGGCGTGGAGCTGGAAGGAATCCGGAGGATCACCGCCGGCCAGGCGGGTCGAGAGCACGGCCTTGGCGTTGGTGCCCGCGCCGCCCGCCACAGTGGCGTTGATGACCTCTACGTTGGGGTAGGCCTTCTTGTAGATAGCGTACATGGCGTTGAGGCCGTCGGCCTCGCCGCCTGCCGTCCACCAGGAGTACATCTCGAGCTTGTTGGTGCCCTTGGCGCCCGTGGCGCAGGCACCCAACAGCATCGCCGCCAAACACAGCACGCCCACAACCGCCATGAGTGATCGCTTGCGATACGGCATCTTTGCCTCCTCCTTTGATAGAACGCGGCAGGAATCGGATCACGAGCGAGTGTGGATGTGATGCGGGCCGAAACGGCCGCTAGCTTCACCTCCTCTCGGGGAACGCAGCATGCAGCTCGCAGGCCAGATGCGGAGAACGCGCACAGTCGGCAGGTAGAGCATCCCGCTGGGCCACATTCTGCGGCCAGTGCACATATTACATTCTATCACAATCCACTGCAATCAGTCAAGCAGCCTCAAGACTTGGCATGCACTTTGCTGGCACAGAGCCGCCTGGTAGTCTGCCGCACTGATGTTGATGGGCGTAGTGGGCGTCGCAGCCCATCAGAATCAGTGCGACGGACTACTAATACTACAACCGTACTTGGCGCTGCCACCGCTGGCCATCCGGGTAGCTGCCGGCTGACACGCTCCGCAGCCTCCCGGCCCTGGCCCGGAAGGGGTCTTTTTGGCGGGTTGGCCAGAGCCGTGGCCGCCCGCGGGCGGCCACGGCTCTGGCCAACCCGCCAAAAAGACCCC
>JAKPJZ010000201.1 GCA_029553955.1 Chloroflexota bacterium | reverse complement strand
CCTAGAGTCAGAGAGGGGGTTGGGGGTGCACCGGCCCTGGCTCGCCCCGCGGGGCGAGCCAGGGCCGGTGCACCCCCAACCCCCTCTCTGACTCTAGGCGTCCAACAGCAGCCGCAACTGCCGTGCCGTCGTCACTGCCTGGCCCTGCCAGTGGTTGTTGGCAAAGACAAACGTCGCCTCGGCCGCGGCGTCGAGGGCGCGGATCTTGGGCCCCCACTCGCGCAGCTCTTCCTCGGCGTACGTATAGTCGTAGCGCTCATAGGCGTTCTCGTGCTGCCACCATTTCTTGGCGTTGCGGCCGTGAAAGCGCACGTAGGCGATGGGCCCGGTCGCCACCGCCAGCGGTGGAATCAGCCCCGGCAGTCGCGGCTCGTCGACACAGCAGTAGCCCAGCCCCAGCTCGCGCAACAGGTCAAAGGTCGCCTCCTGCACCCAGGCGCGGTTGCGGAACTCGATGACCGTGGCCAGGCCGTCCATGCGCTCGCGAAAGAGGCGCAGATAGTCGCGGTTCTCGCCGGTGGCGTGGAAGGAGTAGGGGAACTGGGCCAACACGCAGCCCAGCTTGCCCGCCTCCGCCAGCGGCACCAACCCGGCGCGAAAGGCCGCAAAGGCAGCGTCGGGGTCCTCGCGGCCGTGGGTCAGCTCCTGGCTGGCCTTGACGGTGAACACAAAGCCGGGCGGCGTCTTCTCGGCCATGGCCGCCATGGTGCGCGCCACGGGCAGGCGATAGTAGGTATAGTTCACCTCCGTCGCCGCGAACTCGCGCGCGTAGAACGGCAGCCACTCCCGCTTCGGCAGCCCCGGCGGATAGAAGGGTCCCACCCAGTCGTCATAGCTGTAGCCGCTCGTGCCGACGTAAATCATGCGCCACTCCTCTGGGCAAGGGGGGTTCTGGGAGGTCGGCGCCGCTGCCCAGCCCGCGGGCTGGGCAGCGGCGCCGACCTCCCAGAACCCCCCTTGCCCAGGACTCAGATTGTGTCGCCTGCCGGTGGCTCTTCGCGCGGGGTATAGACCTCGCGCGGCCGGCCGCCGCCCGGGTCGGGCCCCACGATGCCGCGCGCCTCCAGTTCCTCGATCAGCCGTGCCGCACGAGCATAGCCAATGCGCAGCCGCCGCTGCAGGAACGATGCCGAGGCCTGGTGTGCGCCGCGGACGATCTCCATGGCCTGGCGCAGCAGCGCCTCGTCGCTGCCCCCCTCTTCCTCGTCGAGCAGCGCCTCCCACGGCACGGCTGTGGTCGCCTCGGACTCGGCCGGCGCCACCTGCCGCCAGTGGTCCACCACGGCGCCGATCTCGGCGTCGGAGACAAAGCAGCCCTGCAGGCGCACCAGGCGGTTGGCGTCGGACGACATGTAGAGCAAATCGCCGCGGCCCAGGAGCTGCTCGGCGCCGGCCGTGTCGAGGATAACGCGCGAGTCGATCTGGGTCGAGACGGCAAAGGCGATGCGCGCCGGGAAGTTGGCCTTGATCAGGCCGGTGACCACATCGACCGAGGGCCGCTGCGTGGCCACCACCAGGTGGATGCCCGTGGCGCGGCCCATCTGCGCCAGGCGGCAGAGCGAGCGCTCGACCTCGTCGGGGGCCACCATCATCAGCTCGGCCAGCTCGTCGACAAAGACGGCCAGGTAGGGCAGCCGCTCGGCCTTGCGCCGCCCGGCCAGCGCGTTGTAGCCCTCGATGTGGCGCACCTTGGCCTGCGCGAACTCTTGGTAGCGGCGGTCCATCTCGCGGCACAGCCAGCGCAGCATGGCCACCGTCTGCTCGATCTCGACCACCGCCGGCGCCAGGAGGTGCGGGATGCCGTTATAGTTCACCAGCTCCACGCGCTTGGGGTCCACCAACACCAGCTTGACCATCTCGGGCGTGTTCCCCATCAGCAGGCAGGTGATGAGGGCGTTGATGCACACGCTCTTGCCCGTGCCGGTGGCGCCGGCGATGAGCAGATGCGGCATGGCCGCCAGGTCGGCAGCCACTGGGCGACCCGACACGTCTTGCCCCAGGGCTATCCTCAGCGGCGACTGCACGCGGCGAAAGCCGTCTGACTCGAGCACCGAGCGCAGGTTGACCATGGTCGTGTGGCGGTTGGGCACCTCGATGCCGACGAGCGCCCGCCCGGGCACCGGCGCTTCGATGCGGATGGAGGGCGCCGCCAGGGCCAGCGCCAGGTCGTTCGACAGGGCGGCAATGCGGTTCACGCGCACTTTGCGGCGCAGCACCGTGCCGCCGGCGGTCTGGCGCTCGACGAACCCCGGTTCGACGCCGAACTGGGTCACCGTGGGGCCGCGCTGCACCTCCACCACCTGGGCCGGCACGCCAAAGTGGGCCAGCGTCTCCTCGATGGTCTGCCGTTGATAGCGCACATCGGCGTCGTCGGCCGCCGAGGAGATAGCCGGCGCCAGCAGCTCGACCGACGGCAGGCTGGCGCTGCGCGGCGGCCGCCAGCGCGGCGCCGGGGGCGGCGCTGGGGCCGCGGGACGTTTGGCAGGCAGTGCCGGCGGCTCGCGGCGCACGGGCGTCGCGGCCGTCTGCGGCGCGGGCGGCTCCTCATCGAGCCAGGCCGGGCGGGCGGGTGGTGTGCCAGGCCCTTCGTCGCGCAGCGGGGCAGGCCCTTCGCGGTACTCGCTACCGGTCCCAGGCAGCGGGCGACGCGCCACGACGGCGATGAACTGCTCGCCCGCCGTGCGGATGAGCGCCCGGGTGATGCCAAAGAACAGGGCCGCGCCGACGACCGCCGCGGCGAAGAGGATCAGCCCTGCGGGCAGCCGGCCGCCGGCCCGCTCGAGGATATTGACCAGCCCCCAGCCAACGAGGCCGCCGCCATCGCCCGCCTGAGCGCGCGCCAGGCCATTCCAGGCGTCGTAGGGCAGGTGCAGCAGGCCCAGGCAACCGAGCAGGGCCAGCTCGAGCCCAAGCACCTGCACCGGCCGCAGGTAGAGCCAGCGCGCCGCGCGCTCGCCGCCCAGCAGCCGCACCGACGCGGCCAGCCCGATGATGACCAGCGGGTAGACGCCCCAACCGAAGAAGCGCCGCCAAAAGCCGGCGATGGCGCCGCCCACCACCCCGCCCAGCAGCGAGAGCAGGGCCAGCGCGGTGATGCCACTCACCAGCCCCAGGGCAGCGCCCCAGGTCTCCTTCTTCAGCAGCCACCTCCAGCGTGGCGGCCCCAGCTCTGTGGCCGGCCTTGTTTGTGGTGCTCTTGGCATGGCGATCGCCTACCCTAGAGCCGGCAGAGGCGGCTCCACGCCGCCGGTTCGGCGAACGGGGGGTTACGCTCGCGAATCGGGGGCCGGCGGCGTGGGAGCCGCCTCTGCTGGTACGAAGAAACGACGCTATTCGTAGCGCAGGCTCAGCGCCAGCCGGCGATTGGCCGAGTCGATGCCGATGATGCGCACGGTGACCACTTCGCCTTCGGCAACAGCGCCGCCGGGATGCGCCCTGGCATCGCCCGCGAACTCGGAGACGTGGATCAGCCCCTCGATGCCGTCTTCGATGCGCACGAACGCGCCAAAGTTGAGCACATTGGTCACCGTGCCGCCCAGCATCTGCCCAACGTAGTAGCGCCGCTCGACCGTTGTCCAGGGGTCCTCGCTCAACTTCTTCAGGCTCAGCGCCACCCGCTTGCGCCCCGGGTCGATGGACATGACGTACGCGTCGACATCCTGGCCGATCTCCAGCACGTCGGCGGGATGGCGCACGTGCCGCCACGAGAGCTCGGAGATGTGGATCAGGCCATCGATGCCGCCGAGGTCCACAAAGGCACCAAAGTCGCACAGGTTGCGCACGCGGCCGCGGCGCACCTGGCCCGGCTCCAGGTCGTGCCACAGACACTGGCCGTCGCCGGCCCCCCAGTGCACCGCGCGCTCCGAGAACACGAGGCGCTTGCGGCTGCGGTCCACCTCAATCACCCTGAGGCACAGCATCTCCCCCACACGGCCGGCAAAGGCGGCATCGCGCTCGTCGTCGGTGGAATAGCGGATCATGCGCTGCAGTTGCGAGGCGGGGAGAAAGCCCTGCAGGCTGCGCCAGTGCACCAGGAGCCCGCCGCGGTTCCAGCCGACCACAGTCGCCTCCTGCACCTCGCCGCTCTCACGCAACTGCTCGGCCAGGCGCCATTCTTCCTCGCGGGCAGGCTCGTCGCCCGGGCAACCGCTGAGGGGGGGCTCGGGAAGGCTTGCAGGCTGGGGCTCGGGGGCAGGCACGACTGCGGCCGAGGGCTGAGGCGCGAGCGGTGGCGGCGCTTCTGGGGGCTCACCATCCGCTGCGGGTTCCTGGGCACACATACGACGGATAAAAGCGGCCATACCTTCCAGACCAGGGCGTTCCATTGGTGCGACCCTCACTCTCTCCCAAGCACACTAACCAACACCACCGTCCACAGACAAAAAGAGCCCCGCGCTCCCGTTCAGGGCAATCGCCAGGGCTTTCAGTCGCAGCTCATACACTGTCGTGTCACGCGCATACACACGCACCCTCCAAGAATCGCCAAGCATGCACACCATACGCTTTTCTATTATAGGACAACGCCGCCTCATCGTCAAGGGTATTACAGCATAGCAGACCCGTCACACCGATTCCCATGGCGGGTGGTCAGGGCCAGCTCTCTGGCAAAAACTCGGTCCAGCTCACGTCGCGGCTGACAGACGGTTTCTCCTGCTGCAGGGTGGGGGCCCCCCTACCGTTCCCCCGTCGCGGGGGAATTGGGGCGCCCAACCGCATGCTGTGCGGGCGAAGACAGCCCAATTCCCCCGCGACGGGGGAACGGTAGGGGGGCCCAGCCGCGGCATGGGCAGGCCTCCGCCGGAGTTTTTGCCAATCGGCTTCTTGCCAGGGAAATCGCTGTGACAGGTCTCCGAAGACCTGTCAGGTCTGCCCGCAGGATTCCCTGCAGCCCTGCCGACTCAGGTTTGGAGAGCCACAGGAGAAAGGTTGGGCCTTGATGACCACATCACAGCAGACCCGGCAGGCCATGGAGATGGCGGCTGACCTTGTGCGGCGCGGCCAGGCGGCGGCGCGGCGCGGCGAGCGGCAGCGGGCCACGCGCCTGCTGCGCTCGGCCCTGATGGCCGACCCGGCGAGCACCGAGGCCCGGCTGTGGCTTGCGGGCCTGACCGAGGACCCCAGGGAGGCACTGCAGCTATTGAACGAGGTGCTCCAGATGCAACCGGGCCACGTCCGCGCGGCCGAGGGGCTGTGCTGGGCCTGGGAACGGCTGCAAACACAGGCGTCAGCGCGTGTGGTGGCCCCGGCGCCCCTCGCCATGCAGCTCGAGCCCCTGCCCGAGGCCAGTGATCTGCCCGACGAGGACGAGGCCACTGCTGCCGACGAGCCCCCGCAAGACGACGCCGGCCGCGGCCGGCCGGAGCGCGACTCGCGCCCGCAGGCCGGGCCTGCGGAAAGCGTCGTCGCCGCGCCACAACCACAGCCCACCGACCGCGCCGCGGCAGCGCCCACGCTGCCGGCGCGCGCTGAGGCTGCGCCACGCCTCCGGCTCAGACCCCTGGCCAATACGGCCGCCGTCGCCCCGGTCGCCGGCGCTTGTGAGGCACCCGACAACGCCGGCGCGACGCGTGATAGCCGAGGGCACACCCCACCCAAGCCGGCCCGGCGCTGCAGCCCCGCCAACCACGCCGTCACCAGGCGCACGCGGCGCTTCGGCTTGGCCAGCCTGGCCACCGCCTTGCTCTGCCTGGCCGGCGCGGTGGCCTTGAGCATGGCCGTGCCCGGCATGGGCCTGCCGGCGCAAGAGCTGCCCGGGGACGTCGCCGCCCTCGTCGTCATGCCCGAGACCGGCGCCACGCCGACCGAGGCGCCGGCACCCATGCCCACGCCCACCGAGGCGCCCACGTGCGCGCCCTCCGCCACGCCCACCGAGCCGGCCGCGCGCCAGCTCACTACGCCCACGCCGCAGGCGCCGGCGCAGCCCGGCCACAGCGGCAAGTGGATCGAAGTCAGTCTCGGCGATCAGACCGCCATCGCCTGGGAGGGCGACACCCCTGTGCGGCAGATGATCATCTCCACCGGCACCGCCGCCACGCCCACCGTCACCGGCAGCTACCACATCTACCTCAAGCGCAGCAGCCAGACGCTCTCCGGCCCCGGCTACTCCCTGCCCAACGTGCCGCACCTGATGTACTTTTACCGAGGCTATGCCCTGCACGGCGCCTATTGGCACACCAGCTTTGGCACCCCCATGAGCCACGGCTGCGTCAACCTCAGCCAGGACGATGCCGCCTGGCTCTTCGACTGGACCGGCCCGCAGCTCCCCAGCGGCGCGCGTGAGGCCTATGCGACGGCGAGCAACCCGGGGACGCTGGTCGTGGTGCACGAGCAGGGCATCATCCTCGCGGCCCACCGCCGAACGCGCGCACCTCGCGCAGCAGAAAGAACCCCACCAGCAGCGGCAGGTAGGCGTTGAGTCCGCCAAAGACGAGCACGATGGCGATGGCGGTCGCGGTGGGCACGCCAAGCCCGGTGTACACTACCGCCATCACCCCCTGCATCAGCCCCGCATCGAAGGGCAACACCGAGAGCACGGCGAACACGACCGACAGCGCATAGCCGGCGACCACCGCTGCAGCCGGCACCGGCTGGCTGTAGGCCGCAAAGATGACGGCGAGCGTGGCCAGGTTGGCCGCGGTGTGGGCCAGCGCCATGGCCATGGTGTAGGCCACCGGCCGCGGCCGCGTGACGATGGCCGTGGCCGCCTCGCAATACTCGTTGGCGTTGGCCTCGGCCCAGCTCTCGGGCAGGATGTCGGGGCGGCGGATGCGGCGCGCCACCTGGTTGATGATGCGCTGCATGAGGGCCAGCAGCCCGCACAGCCAGCCGCGGCGCCAGCGGCCCAGGATCAGCGCCCCGGTCAGGGTGAGGACGATCAGGAGAAAGAGCGTGCTGCCCACGACCATATAGGTCTGCAGTGCGCCGCGCACAGCGAGGTACGCCAGACCCCAGGCCAACACAGGCACGAGGGCCAGGTTCTGCGCCGCCGAGACAAGGAGCACCCCCTCGGCCGCCTTGGCCGGCGACTGCCCGTGCCGCGCCGCGTCGTCGACGAACAGCGCCGCCCCGCCGATGCCGCCCGACGGCGTCAGCGTGCTGACGAACACCGACGCAAAGACCACCGGCAGCAGCTCGCGCAGTGTGCTCTCGACCTCGACGACGGCAAAGGCGAACCGGTAGAGCAGCCCCAGCAGCAGGTAGTAGAGCAGTTGCAGCCCGACAGCGGCCAGGATGAAAGGCCAGCGGCCGCGCACCAGCGTCTGCGCCAGCAGCTTGATATCGGCAAATCGCAGCACCACCAGCACGATGAACGCCGCGACGATCAGCAGGTAGAGCCAGCGGCGCCGCAGCCAGGCCAAGACGCGCTGCTTCACGTTCGTCGCCCGCCCCCAGCCGGGGCACGCAGACTATGATCGATCTCCCTATCCCCTCCACATGCGATAGGCGCTGAGGCCGGCAGCCCAGCAACACGCCCGAGCAGGCCGGCGACCGGGCGCTTCGCTTCGCGCTACGCCGGTACAAGCCCCCAAAGGGGGTTGGTGTGGGCCGTGCTGCGCCGCCTGGCCGCCCCACGGGGCGGCCAGGCGGCGCAGCACGGCCCACACCAACCCCACCCGGGTCAGAGCCCGGGATGGCGGAGCTGTATACCCGGCCGTGGCCCAGGTGGCGACGAGCGCGGGTGCGCTCTCCGACTGCCGCTAACCCACCAGGCAGATGGCCACGGCTACGGCGGCGAGCACGCCGGTCACGGCCAGGTCGCGCCGGCGGCAGGTAATGGGCAGCGGCCGGGCGCGCTCGACCGAGAAGGCACGCGCCTCGGCGGCGCTGACAATGTCATCGGCGTGGCGCAGGCTGCCGGCGACGACGGTGACGAGCAGGAGGCGCAGCGCCTGCAGCCGCCGGCGCCTAAAGCCGCCACGCAGGCGCAGCGCCTGATAGGCGGTGGCCGTTGTCTCGCGCACAATGGGCAGCATACTCAGTGCCACGCCCAGGGCGAAGCCGAGCCCCTTCAGGCCGACGCGCTCGAGCAGCCCCGCCAACTCGCCCAGCGGCACCGAGGCCGCACAACCCGTCACGGCGACGACCATGGCCACCGCCCGCAGCGCCATCTGCAGGCCGGCGGCCAGCCCCGGCTGCGAGAGCGGCAGACCCCAAAGCCACCATGCTGGCGGCCCACCGCAGAGCCCGGCGGGGATGACGAGCAGGCCCACGAGCAGCCACAGCCGCCCGCCGGCGAGCGGCCGCAGCCCCGCCCGGTAGAAGGCCCCCGCGAGCGCCAGCGCCAGCGCGCAGGCGAGCGCCACCGTCCACCCCCGGCAGAGCATGGCCGCAGCCAGCGAAAAGACAAGGCAGCTCAAGTAGCCGGGCGTCCCCAGCGGCCGGCGTGGCTTGGCCACAGGCCTCTGCACACTGCCCCCTCAGGCCCGGCGCACGGGCCGCAGCCGCGCCTCGACCGCCCGGCCCACATCCCAGGCCAGCAGGCCGGCCACGGCACCGATGAGCAGGTGGATGCCGATGAGCAGGGCCAGGATGGCTGCGGCCGCCGAGGGCGTGATCCCCAGCACTCTGGTGCCCTTCTCGAGGGTCCAGCCCAGCACCGTCGCCAGCCCCTGCCCGCCCAGGATGCCCGAGGTGAAGAAGGGATGGGCCAAGGCCCAGAGGACGGCGAGCATGCCGGCGGCGACGAAGCTCGGCCGGCTCGGCCGCCCCAACGCCGTGAGGGCCAGCTCGGCGAGCACGGCCTCGGCAGCGATGCCGATCATGGGGTTGACCACGATGCCGCCCAGGCTGAACATCTTGAGGAACGCCGTTACCAGGCCGATGAGCAGCACCGAGCCGGGCCGCGGCACGAACAGGCGCCCCACCAGGGCCATGGTGAGGCCGATGCCCGTGAGCACGGCGCCCGAGAAGGGCACGCTCAGCGCGTGCAACACCGAGCCCAGGCTGATCTCCACCGCGCCCCAGAGGGCGCCAAAGACCCCGATGTACACCAGGTCGCGGGTTGTGTAGCGCATAGTGTTCCCTCTTTCACTGCGAGATGAACAGCCCCTTCGTGGCCTGCTCTGAGAATGCGGCGCAACCCCACGTAGCCTAGCCCCTTGTGGGCGTTTTCCTGCGTGGTGGTGAGCGTCGCGCTCATGAACACTTTGTGGTTTCCTTTCCCTTTGCCTGGCCAGCCGCCGGCAGGCCGTCGGCGGCGATGCGCCCATCGCGCAAGAGCAGGATGCGCCGCGCGTAGTGGTGGACGAGCTTGTAGTCGTGCGTGATGACCAGGATGGTGCAGCCGGCGCGGTTCAGCTCGACGAGCCGATCCATGAAACGGCTCAGGTGCCGCCAATCCTGGCCGAGGGTGGGCTCGTCGAGGATGATCAGCCGCGGCCGCAGCGCCAGCAGGGCTGCCAGGGCGGCGCGCTGCTGCTGGCCCGCCGACAGGCTGTGCACCGCCCGTTGCCACAGGGGCGCCAGGCCGGTCGCCTCGAGCGCCGCGGCGATGGCGGCCGGGTCGTCGCAGCCCAGGTTGTGCGGGCCAAAGCTGACCTCCTCCTCCACCGTATCACAGAAGAGCTGGTCGAGCGGATTCTGGAAGAGCAGCCCAATATCGCGGCCCCCCACGAGCGGCCGGCCGCTGCCCAGGCGCACCTCGCCACGGCGCGGCCGCAGCAGCCCCGCCAGCACCTGTGCCAGGGTGCTCTTGCCGGCGCCGTTGTCGCCCACCAAAGCGGCAAATTCACCGCGGTAGAGGGTCAGGTCGAGCCCACACAGCACCGACCGGCGGCCATAGCCCAACTCGACGCCCTTGAGCTGCACGAGAGGCGGGCCAGGCGGCGCGCCACTGGGCTGGAGCAGCACGGCCCAATCGTCGGGCAACTCGGCGGCGGGGCGGCGCAGGCCCAGGCGACGCAGCAGGCGCCGGCGGGCAAAGACCGATCCGGTCGGGCCATCGGCCACGATGCGGCCCTCGTCCATGACCACGGTGCGCTGCGCCAGGTGCGCCACCGCCCCCAGCCGGTGCTCGATGATGACGGTGGTCACCCCCGCCTGGCTCAGGCGCGCCAGTGTGGCCGTCACCTCGCGCGTGCCCTGCACGTCGAGGTTGGCCGTCGGCTCGTCGAGCACGAGCAACCGCGGGCCCATGGCCAGCACCGAAGCGATGGCCAGGCGCTGCTGCTCACCGCCCGAGAGCTCACGCACCGGCCGGCCGCGCAGGTGGCCGATGCCGGTCGCGGCAATAGCCTGCGCGATGCGCCGGGCGACCTCAGCGCCGTCGAGCCCCAGGTTGTGCGGGCCGAAGGCCAGCTCATCTTCGACGGTCAGGTTGAAAAGCTGCGTCGCCGGGTTCTGAAAGACCAACCCGGCGACCGTCGCCAGCTCGGCCACCGTGCAGTGCGCTGTATCGCGCCCGGCGACGATGACCCGGCCAGCCATGGTCGCCGCGATAGTGTGCGGGATGAGCCCGTTGAGCGCCCGCGCCAGGGTGCTCTTGCCGCAGCCCGAGGGCCCCGTCACCAGCACGCACTCGCCCGGCGCAACGTGCAGGCTCACGTCGCTGAGGGCCGGCGGCCCGCCGTAGGAGACGGTCAGGCCCTCCACGTGGATCATCCCCAGTCTCCCAGCTCGCGCAGGATCCTCGCGGCCAGGGCGTCGCAGCCCACGACGCTGGCCGTCACCACCGGTGGCTGCGTGCCCAGCCGCCGCGCCAATGCGGCCACCAGCGCCGGCCGCACCACGGCCAGGCCGAGGCGATAGCCCCCGGCCACGAGCGCGTCGAGCCCGGCGCGCCAGCCCTCGCCGCGTTCCAGCTCGAGCGGCCCCAGCTCATCAACAACCAGCAGGTGGCAGGGCGTGGCCCGCGCGAGAGCTTGCGCACCAAAGGCGAGGCCGGCCGCGTGGAAATGCCAGGCGCCCGTCGAAGGGCCGTCGCTCATGCCTGCGCTCTCGGCCAACGGCCGGCGGTCGCCCTGCTGCAGGTCCTCCACGTCGAGGCCCACCTTACGGCCATCCACAAAGCGCGGCCAGGTGATGACCCCAGCCACGGCCAGGCCCGCAGCGCGCGCCAGGTCCACCACACGGGCACAAAGCGTCGTCTTGCCGCAGCCCGAGGGGCCGCTGACTAGGATCACGTTGCCCATCACCATCTTCCCGTACAAGAAGAACGCCGGCCTCCCGAATCGGAAAAGCCGGCGACAGGGCGCAGCCGCAGACGCTGCCGCGCCGCAACTCGCTTCTCCTTTCCCAACACGTGGAGGCAGGGGCGTTTCCACCACTACCCACGGCCGCGAGTAGGGCGGGCTGGAAAGCCCGCCCTACTCGCGGCCCCCTGAGGTACGCTCAGGGTCCGGCCCGCCGGGCCATGGCCAACCGCTTTAGGCCCGCGGGCTCGGAGAAGGCGCGTTCATTCAATTCTGGGCCGGGCAGGTGCCTCGGCGGCTGCCCGGGCGAATTATACTCCATATATGCGTCACACGCGAACAGATGTCAAACCAGATGAATCCGAGAACATGTTCAGACTGTCATTGCGAGTACCCCAGGGTTCGGCGAACCCTGTGCCAAACGGATGACGTCGTACTGTAGCCGCGGCATCGTGCCGCGTGGAAGGGCTCCGCGGCAACTGTCCGTCGGCTTACGTCATTGCGAGTAACCCAGGGTTCGGCGAACCCTGGGTTACTCGCAATGACAGTCTGAAGCGCTACCGAACCGAGTTCAAGCGGTCAGAGATCTCGTTCCCGGGTGCGCCGCCACGGATGGCATCAACCAAATCGGCGGCGCTCGTCACCTCACGCCGCCGGCCGGCAAAGACACACAGGCTATTCGACTGCAAGTCCACTGCGACCACCCAGCCGCAGACACCCTGCCCCAAGATACGCAGCACGAACTGCGCGGCCTGGGGCTCACACTCGTCGTCGCCCAAGATGGTCACATCGGGCCGCAACTCGCCGATGCGCGAGAGCGCCTCGGCGACGTCCCCGGCCCGCCCCACCACCTCCAGCCCGCTCGCTGACCTCAGCAAGCTCTCGATGCCCCGCGCGAACAGCGGTTGGCGGGAAACGATGAAGATGCGCTTCATGTGCCCTGCCTCGCTCCAAGACTGCCATTGCACCTCTTCGATTATATCACGGTTGGGCGCAGAACCCCACACCATTACGAGCGATTTCCCAGAGAAACAAAAGAGCTATCTTGCGATAGCTCTTCATAGTCCTTCCGGGCCACGAGCCAGATGATACCACGGTTGGCCATCGGCGGCAAAGCTGGGCCCCGGGGCTCGGGCATGCCCAGAGATGCGTTCTTGACGCCCGTCTGTGGGGCCGCTATACTGCGCGCAGCAGTGGTTGAGCGACGGCAGACCTGACACACCGATTTGCATGGCGTGCGGCCAGCGCCGGCTCTCTGGCAAGAACTCGGTCTAGCTGGCGCCGCGACCGACAGACCCCCTGCGGTGCCTGCGGGCTGGGGCCCCCAGCCGCGGCATGGGCAGGCCCCTGACGGAGTTCTTGCCAATCGCCTCCCTCCCCTGGACATCGGTGTGTCAGGTCTGCTGGCATACGAAAAGAGGATCCTGTGGAGCGTTGGTCGATCCGGCCGTACGCCGGCACGCTGGCCGAAGCGCGCGGCATCCTGGCGGTCGAGCAGAGAACCTTTGGCGAGTGCCCCTATGCCCCCGAGGAGCTGCAGGCGCGGCTGGGCGCTCCCGAGTCTCACGTAGTGCTCGCTGAGGCGGCGGGGCAGGTGATCGGCTTTGTCGCCGGCCTGCGCACAGCGGGGCTATGTGGCCCGCGCCTGGAGGCCGACCTGCTCGCGGTCGACCCCAGTTGGCAGCGCCAGGGCATCGCCACCGCCCTGCTCACGGCGCTGCGCCGCACGGCCGGCGGCGTGCAGGCGCTGCGGGGCGTCGTGCGGCCCGACAATCCCGCCTCCGAGCGCGCCTTTGCCCGCGCCGGCTTCCAGCCGTCGGCCGAGACCTACGGCCTCATGATCTACCGCATCCTGGGCTTTGTGCCGCGACCGCTGCCGGCGTGGAGCGGCGAGGTGCGGCCCCTGGCCGGCGCGCACGAGGCCGCGGCGCTAGCCGCGCTGGCCCCCGAGGCGCTGCCACCCGCCGGCGACATCTTGGCCGCGGCGCAGAGGCCGGGCGTGACGGTGCTTGTGGCGACCAAGACACCTGACAGGTCTGCGGAGACCTGTCAGGTGTCGGCTGCAGTCGAGCTCTTGGAGGTGCACACGCTGCTCTACTCGGGGCTGTGGCTCGAGCGGGCTCTCGCCGCCCGGGGGCAGGTGGCCGCCCTGCGCACGCTCATCGCGGCCGCAGTCGAAGAAGCCAAGCGGCGCGAGCTCGACGAGGTCGGCTGCCTGGCGCCACGGGCCGATCGCCGGCTGCGCGAGGCCCTGCGTGGCGAGGGCTTTGTGCCCCTGGACTGCTATCGCGCCTGGCTGGCCGCGCCCTGCGAGACGGCGCCTTGAGCCGCCAGCACTTGGCCCGCAGCCGGCTGCTGCCCGCCCTCGCCGGCCTCGGCGTACTCATCCTCGCCGTGCTCGCGCTCACCGTATGGCGCGCGCCGCTCGTGGCGCTCTTTACTCAGCAAGGGCAGCTCGAGGCGCTCGTGCAGCGGCTCGGCCCCGCCGGCCCCCTGGCCATCATCGCCCTGCAGGCGGCGCAGGTGCTGCTCGCACCCATCCCGGGCCAGTTCGTCGGCCTCGCCAGCGGCTACCTCTTCGGCCCCTGGCTGGGCACGCTCTACAGCATGGCCGGCCTCACCCTGGGCAGCTACCTCGGCGCCTGGCTGGCGCGCCGCTGGGGGCGGCCACTCGTCGCACGGCTGCTCTCGCCAGCGACTCTGGCCCGCGCGGACCGCATCTCCGGCCGCCTGGGGCTGCCCCTGCTCTTCGTCGTCTTTGCCGTGCCGTTCCTGCCCGACGACGCCATCCTGTTCGTCGCCGGGCTGACCAGCCTGTCGCTAGCGGGCATCGTCGCGGCAGCCTTCTTCGGGCGGCTGCCGGGCGTCTTGGTCTCCTCGTGGCTCGGCGCCAACGCCGGCCAGATGTCGCCCCTCCAGTGGGCAGCGGCCGTCGCCGTCACCCTCGCCGTCGCCATCCCCCTCTACCGCTGGCGCGACGCCCTCGAGCGCCACATGTGGTCGCTCCTCGAGCGCTTCAGCCGCCGGCCGGGCGAAGCGCCCAACCCGCCACACAGCCACGAAGACACAGAGACATGACCTTTCTGGGCCAGCTCTGAAGAAAGGCATCGCCTGCACCGCGTTGCCTAGTGGTTCGCCGCATTGGTTGTGATGGGCGTAGCCCCTTGTGGGCGTCGTTCCTCTCTGCGGCCAGGCGGCGTGCTGCACACCAGGACCAGGCCGCGTCGCCTTGGTGACAGCGATGATCACTACGGTTGGCAGGCGCTATCCTAACGCGGGCGGAGAACGACGCCCACGAGCCGCCTGTGGCGACCAAGGCACTCAAGCACCCACTACGAACCGGAATCCGTGCTCCGCTTGATCTTTGCTTCAAGCCGCGCGAGGCGGTGCTCGATTTCCGCCAGTTGGCGCCGGTCGGGGTAGCGTTGGGCGCGCAGCAGCGCCAGCGCCCGCAGCGCCTGCTGCCGCGCCTGGGCCGGGTCGCCCGCGCGGTGTTCATAGTGCTTGGCCAGCTCCACGCAGGCCTGATAGTCGCCGCGCTCGGCCAGCGCCTGCCACAGCGCGAGCGCCTCCTCGGCCTGGCCGGCGCGCTTGTGCAGCAGCGAAAGGCGATGCGTGGCCTCGCGCCGCGCCTTGGAGGAGAGCGGGCAGCGCAGACACTGGCGATAGAGCGTTGCCGCCTGCTCCACATCGCCATCGGCCTCGCAGCGGCGCGCCAGGCTGAAGAGGTCCTCGCCGTGGCGCAGCGTCGCCACCGGCTCGCGCGCCACCAGGCACAGGTGCGCCGCCAACGTCGCCAGGCTCAGGATGTCGTGGGCATTGTGGTAGAACACCCGCCGCAGCGGCTCGGCCCGCCCGTAGGTGAGAAAGTCGTGGTACAGGCCGGGGATGGCCCAACCGGGCACATCGGCCTCGGCGCGCACCACGCCGAGGACGTTCGCCTCCAGCGACGACAGCGCGCACGAGCGCAGCCGCAGCCGCCAGAGGCGGCGCGCCGGCAGCAGCAGGTCCAGGTGCGGCGGCACCACCGGGGGCGCCGGCTGGCGGTTCATGGCAAAGCGCGTCTCCAAGAGCGGCCAGTCGAAGGCGCGCCCGTTAAAGGTCACCAGCCCCCGCGCGCGCTGCAGCACCTCGCGCACCGCGAGCAGCGCCGCCCCCTCCTCGGGGAGATCGCGCATAAAGCACTGGCGCAGCACAAACTCGCCATTCTCAAAGGTGCCGACGCCGATGAGGAAGGCATAGGTGCCCGTGCCGCCGGCCAGGCCGGTGGTCTCGGTATCGACAAAGGCGAACTGCTGAAAGGCCGCCTCGCCGTCGAAACGCTCGCCAGCCAGGCTGCCCAGCGCCCGCGGCCCGTGCTCGAGCAACGCGCCGAGCGTGAGCAGGCCGTGCACATGCTGCAGCGGGTAGCGCGTCTCGGCCACAAAGCAGGGTCCCAGCGCCGTCGGCACCTCGCGGCCCGACACCCAATCCTCGATCGCCTCCCGCGGCCGCGGTGGCTCGGCCGGCGCCACGGGCTTTGGCCGGAAGCCGGAGAGCCCCAGGCCCACTCCCAGCCGCTCCAGGCGCTTGCGCAGGTCGTCGGTTTCGCTCAACGTCTCTCGCCTGCTTTCAGTTGCCGCACCATGCTGTGTTCTCGGGGGCGCAGTGTACCATAGGGATGCAGACTTGTCTATTTCCGTATGGCGGGCATCGCAGGACTCTTGACAATCCTGTGAATATGTGATATATTACATGTACCGTACGATATGCCACATTTCTTGAGACAGGACGCGTATCAGATGCAGCTCGACCCCGCCAAGCCAGCCGCACTCACCGATTGGGCCTACAGCACCATCAAGCAGGCCATCCTCAGCCTCGAGTTCGCGCCTGGCGCCCAGCTCCCCATCGACGACCTGGCGGAGCGCCTGGGCATCAGCCGCACCCCTGTCCGCGAGGCGCTGCTGCGGCTCGAGGCCGACGGCCTGGTGCACACCGTGCCCCGCGTGGGCTTTTTCGTGGCCGAGATCACCCGGCGCGACCTCCTGGAGCTCTTCGAGATCCGTGAGCTGCTGGAGAGCCATGCCACCAAACAGGCAGCCGCCAGGCTGTCGGACGGCGATCTGGCCTACATCGACGGCCTGCTGCAGGATAGTGCCGAGGCCGTGGAGCGGGGAGACCTGGCGCGCTTCCAGGAGGTGGAGATCACCTTTCACAACCTTTTCGTCGAGCGCGCGCAGAACCGGCGCCTGCTGGCCATCATGGCGAGCATCCGCGACCTCACCTACCGCCAGCGCGTACTTTCGCTGGCCTCGCTGGAGAACGTGCGCCAATCCCTCGTAGAACACCAACGCATCGCCCAAGCCCTGCGCCAGCGCGATGCCGAGCTGGCCGGCCGGCGCATGGCCGAGCACGTGGCCGCCGCGAGGGACAGGCTGCTCGAGTTTGTCGTCCTCCCCGAGTAAGAGACACAACTGGTTCAGTGACCACCGCCCAACAGAGGAGTCGTGCCCAATGGAGAAATGGCAGTTCCCCCCTGACGGGGGACACATGGAGCGCCCCACAGGGATCTACCTGCAGACCATGACCACCAGGGAGGCCCAGGAGCGGCTCAAGAAGAACGACATTATCATCCTGCCGATCGGCAGCACCGAAAACCACGGCCCCCACGCCTGCTCCGGTGAAGACACCTTCCTCGTCTCCCGTATGGCCGAGCTGGTCGCGCAAAAGACCGGCTGCACCGTGGCCGAGCCCATGTGGTATGGCTCGCACCCCTTCCATCACCTGGGCATGCCGGGCACGGTCGTCATCCCCGAAGAGACCTTTATCGCCTACATCCGCGCCATCATCGCCGGGCTGTGGAACTCGGGCTGGCGCAAGATCATCTTGCTCAACGGCCACGGCCAGGACTATGCCATCCCCATGGCCATGCACCAGTTCGCCAAGAAGTACCAGGTGCCGGCGCTGCTGGTCAACGTCAACTGGTGGTTCGTCATCCCCGAGCACATCCGCGACAAGGCGCACGGCGGCCCGTTCGAGACCCCCTTCGTCCATGCCGACGAATGCGAGACCTCCTATTCCATGGCCTTGTTCCCCGAGATGATCCAGCAGGAATACGCCGTGGATACCGAGGGCCAGCCACTCATGCCGCCGGGGCACATCGACGGCTCGGGCTCGGCCTACGGCCTGCCTATCCCCTTCTGGCAGCACGTCGGGGGCTCCACCATCGAGGTCGTGGCGACACCCGAGGGCGTGGTGGGCAAGGCCACCCTGGCCGACCCCGAGAAGGCCAGGCCCGGCCTCAACGCCATCCTCGACTACCTGGAAAAACTCGTCACCGACATCATCACCAAGTACCCGGCCGGCGTCTTGCCCCCTGCCGGCAAGCTCAGCCAGCGACCGCGCGAAGAGATCGAAGCCCTGCTCAAGGGCCCGCTGGTGGATGGCGGCCGGCACCTGTACACCGTGGCGTATCCCCCATGAGGCGAGGCGCGTGATGCGTAATACGTGATACGTAATACGTAATGCGTAATACGTAACCTGCAGGACACAGCACGAGTCGCGCGGCCACCGGTCACGCACCACGCATCACGTATCACGTATCACGCAGTACGCATTACGTGTTAGTCGCCATACATCACATACTACATATTTTGCAATCTCTGACCGGAGGATCCCATGTCCAGGACCGTCAAGGCCGCCGTGATGGTGGCCCCAGGCAAGATGGAAGTGCAGGAACTGCCCTACCCAGATCACCTCGAGCCGGGCGCTGCAATCGTCAAGATGGAAATGTCGGGCATTTGCGGCACCGATAAGCACGCCTTCAAGGGCGAGCTCACCCTCTATGGCGGCACCGAGTCGGAGCAGGACATGGTCTTCCCCTCCGTGCACGGCCATGAGAACGCGGGCATCGTCGTCGAGATGAACGACAAGGACGGCCCCATTGAGTACAGTGGGCAGCCGCTCAAGGTCGGCGACCGCGTCACCAACTGCCCCAACGTCATCTGCGGCGAGTGCTGGTACTGCCGCAACATCCACGGCTATCCCTACTGCGCCAGCCACCAGGGCATCGGCATGACCTACCGTGCCGACCGCTTCCCCTACATCGTCGGCGGCTGGGCCGAGTACATGTACCTGCCGCCCAAGGCGTGGGTGTACAAGGTCCCCGAGTATCTGCCGGTGGAGTACGCCTGCCTCTCCGAGCTCTTTGTGGTGACGGCACTGCTCGACCGCGCCAAAGAGTACGCGGCCTATGGCGGCAAGGGCTTCCACTTTGGCGACACGGTTGTCATCCAGGGCTCGGGGGCCATCGGCATGATGATGGTCGCCAAGGCACGCCTCCTGGGCGCGGGCAAGATCATCGCCCTCGACACCTCGCCCACCAAGCTCGAGCTGGCCAAACAGTTCGGCGCCGACCTGGGCATCGACGTCTCCCAGATGAGCGACAAGGAGCTCGTCGAGGCCATCCGCGGCGAGACCGAGGGCCGCGGCGCCGACGTCGTCGTCGAGACGGTGGGCCAGGCGTCGGTGCTCAAGGTCGGCCTCGAAATGCTGCGCCGGGGCGGCGCCTACCTGGAAACCGGCAACTTTGTGGATACCGGCGGCACCGTCACCCTCAACGTGCACCGCGACCTGGCCGCCAAGAACGTGCTCCTCTACGGCAACTCGAACCACCCGCACGACGGCTACTATGTGGCCCTCGACATGATGTGGCGCCACCGCGAGCAGTTCCCCTTCCACAAGCTGATCACCCATCGCTACGGGCTCGATCAGGCGCAGGCGGCGGTGGAAAAGTCGTTCGACCCGGAGGCGCTCAAGGTGGTGTTCGTTCCATAGGCAAGACGCGCGACTGGCCTGTGGGGGTCCTTCAGGTCAATCGCGTCGCCGGGTCCATCCAGGAGGTAGAGCTTTTGGCAGAGAATGACGTGCTCGTCGAGATGCGCGGCATCGTCAAAGACTTCCCTGGCGTACGGGCACTCAATGGCGTCGACTTTCAGCTCCGCAAGGGCGAAGTCCACGTGCTGGTAGGCGAAAACGGTGCGGGCAAGTCGACGCTGGTCAAGATCCTCGCCGGCGTGTACGGCCTGGACCAGGGCACTATCGTGCTCAACGGTCGCCAGACCCATGTCCATGGGCCCGCTCATGCCCAGGACATCGGCATCGCCATCGTCTATCAGGAGCCGAACCTCGTTCCCCACCTCACAGTCGCTCAGAACATCTCTGTGCGGCACGAACCTCTGCGAGGCGGGTTCTTGGTGGATGTGCGACAGGAGAACGAGCGAGCGCAAGAAATCCTCAACAGACTCAAGCTCGACATCGATCCCTCCGTGCCGCTCGGGCAGCTCAGCCTTGGCCAGCAGCAGATGGTGTCCTTTGCCCGTGCGCTCTCATTGAAGCCGCATGTGCTGATCCTCGACGAGCCCACTTCTTCGCTCGCTCAACGAGAGATCGAGCAGATGTTCGCGGCCATACGGGAGATCAAGGCCGAAGGTGTGGGCATCATCTACATCTCCCATCGTCTGGAGGAACTCTTCCAGATTGGAGACCGCATCACGGTGCTGCGCGATGGCCAGCATATCCAGACTATGCATCTGAAGGATACCGACCTCAACACCATCATCCGCATGATGGTGGGCCGCGATATCTCCGAGATGTACCCGCGGGAGGCTGTCACGCCTGGACAGGAAGCACTGCGCCTCGAAGGGATCACCCGCAAAGGCGTCTGCCATGACATAAACATTGTGGCGCGCCACGGTGAGATCGTCGGCCTCTTTGGGCTGGTCGGCGCTGGCAGGTCCGAGATGGCCCGTATCGTCTTTGGCCTGGATCCCAGAGACTCAGGCGCAGTCTATCGCGATGGCCGCCGGGTTTCGCACCTCAGCCCCGATGCTGCGGCAAGGATGGGGCTTGGCTTTGTGACCGAGGATCGCAAGCGCGAGGGCCTATGCATGGTCCTACCGGTCAGGCAGAACGTGGTCCGAGCATCGCTCGACAGGTTGTTTCCTCACTGGCTGATATCCCCCGGCCGCGAGAGGCAGGTCGCGCACAAGTATATCGCCGAGCTCAGCATCGCTACGCCCTCCAGCGAGCGCGCCGTGGCCTATCTCAGCGGCGGCAACCAGCAAAAAGTCGTGCTGGCGCAGTGGCTGTGCGCAGGGTCCGACATGCTGATACTTGACGAGCCGACGCGCGGCATCGACGTCGGCACCAAGGTCGAGATCTATCGCATGATGAACCGACTGACCCAGCAGGGCACGTCCATACTCATGATCTCGTCCGAGTTGCCCGAGGTGATGGGGATGAGCGACCGGTTGTATGTGATGTGCCGGGGCAGAATCACCGGCGAGTACTCGCGGGGAGAGGCCACCGCAGAGAGAATCGTCGCATGCGCCTTCGGGACTCAGGAGGTCCGCCATGGAGAAGCCTAGCGCGAGACTGATCCTGTGGCTATCGCGGATCCCCAGCACCTTCTGGATCCTGTTCGCGCTCACGGTTGCGTTCTCGTTGCTGGCGCCACAGTTCCCTACTCGTGACAACCTAGATAACATCACTCGCCAAGGGGCCGTGCTGACTATCACGGCCGTGGGTATGATGGTGGCCATTGCCAGCGCCGGCATCGACCTTTCTGTCGGCGCCCTGATCGGCCTGTCTGGCACTGTGATCGCCTTCTCCATCAGGTCCGGTGTCGCTTGGCCTGTCGCAGCCGCCGTCGGCATCGTTGCCTGTGGAGTGTGCGGTCTCGTCTCCGGGCTGGTCGTAGCCAAGGCCCGCATCTACCCCTTTGTGGTTACATTCGGCATGCTCTATATGAGCCGAAGCGTTAGCCTTGGGATTACCCAAGGGGGATCGATTCATATCAGTGACGAGGGTTTCGCGGCCATCGCCCACAACCAGTTCGCGGGTCTGCCGATTCCGCTTTGGATCACTCTGGCAATGATCACTCTCGTGGCTCTACTGATGCGCAGGACTGTGTTCGGGCGCTACGTGTTTGCGATCGGAAACGACGCCACCGGTGCCGAGTGGATGGGCATCAAAGTCGATCTGCACAAGGTGCTCGTCTACTTGCTCTCCTCACTGATGGCAGGGGTCGCCGGCGTTGTGCTGGCCAGCCGCGTGGTCACGGGGAATGCTCTGGTCGGCCAGGGCACCGAGTTCGATGCCATTGCTGCGGTCGTCATCGGTGGGACCGCGCTGACCGGTGGCAGTGGGAGCGTACTGGGCACAGTGCTGGGCGCACTGGTCATCACCGTCCTGCGCAACGGGCTGTCGTTGCTCGGCCTCGCTAGCGAAGTCTCATCGGCCATCACCGGAGTCACGCTGATGCTTGCCGTGATCCTGGCCCAGGCGGTCTACCGAGGAGGTACCCGTGCAAACCACTAGGCCGATCCCCGCAAGAAAGGTGCCCCGGAGCCGCGGCGAGATTCTCGCCAGCCTGTCGCGCGTGCTCGTGCTCCTGGTCATGGTCGTCACCATGGCCTGCCTGAGCCCTGCTTTCCTGACGACAGGCAACATGCTGAACGTGCTCCGCCAGGCCGCACCGATCTTTGTGCTGGCTGCCGGGCAGATGCTGGTGATACTGGCCCGAGGCATCGATCTCTCCATGGACTCCGTTGCCGCTCTCTCGGGAGTGGTGGTCGCCACGATGCTCGAGCAAGAGATGCCGGTGGCCGCCGCCATGGTCACGGGACTCGCGATCGGCGCCGTCCTCGGCCTCCTGAACGGCCTGGTGGTGACCAAGATCAAGCTGCCGCCCTTCGTAACAACCTTCGGGACCTTGCTGCTGTTCAAGGGGCTCACGGTGCTGTACATCGACGGCAAGGTGATCTGGGGATTCCCCGAAGCTTTCCGCTTCTTCGGTGCCGGGCGCATCGGTGCAGTGCCGGCAGTCATCTTTGTTGCGCTGGCAATATTCGCCTGCTTCCATGTCTTGCTGCGCTACACGACCTTTGGCCGCAAGCTCTACGCAATCGGAGCCAACCCGGAGGCGAGCCGCGTCTCGGGCATCAAGATCGACCGCCTACTCGTCGCGGTGTACGTCATCTCGGGCGTCTTGGCGGCCTTCGCCTGCGAGCTGTACATCTCACGGCTCAACTCAGCCAAGAGCGACATCGGTGAAGGTTTCTCGATGGATGCCATCGCCGCTACCTTGATCGGTGGGACCAGTTTTGAGGGCGGCATCGGCACCATCGAGGGCACCTTGACGGGCGCACTCATTATCATCTTGTTGCGCAATGCCATGAACCTCCTTGGCATATCACCATTGTGGCATGGGTTCGTGACAGGAGCCGTGATGGTTTTGGCGGTTATCGGTGACGGGCTCCTTCGGCGAGCCGCTACGCGCCATATCGCAGAGCCCCATGCTGTGCGGGAAGCTGGTGGCGCAACGGAAGGGAGGTGATGGATCGCAGGGACCAGCATCCGTCGGTGTAATGTGCGCAGACCGCGAATCAACCCACTTCTCATGCAAGGAGGACGGTACCAATGTCGCGCTTTCTCTCTAGGGCAAGCCTAGTAGTGTTATCACTCCTCCTGGTGATCGGCACGCTGGCAGCATGTGCAGCGCCGACGCCACAGCCTGTGACGATTGTGGCCACACCCACTGCAAGGCCCATCACAGGTCACTACAAGGTAGCGTGGATTCCACCGGACATGTTCAACCCATTCTGGGTGTACAACCGACAAGGCATGGAACAAATCGTCTCACAGGCCCTGGCCGAGAAGGGCCTCAAGGTCGATATCGTAGAACTCGCGCCGATCAAGACCTTTGACGTCGGCGAGCAGGTCGCGATCTTTGAGAACGCCATCCAGATGAAGGTGGATGGGATCATCGTCTGCCCCACGGACCAGAACTCTCTGATCCCGATGGCCGCAAAGGCCAAGGCGGCTGGCATCCCGGTGGTAGCGCTGAGCACCGACATCCCAGGAGATGCTACGCTCACCAACGTAGGTGTGACCAACACCCCATCCGCCAAGAAGATCGCCAAGCTCGTGATCGAAAAACTGGGCAACCGTGGCAACTACCTGATCTTGACCGGCATTCCAGGCAACCTGGTATCCGACGAACGCGAGGCGGGCTACAAGGAAGCTCTCTCGGAGTGTGCCGACTGCAAGTTGCTGGATATCCAGCCAGCCGACTTTAACCGAGAGAAGGGCATGGCGACGATGGAGAACATGCTTAGCAAGTTCTCCGGCATCAACGCAGTCTTCGTCGCCAACGACGAAATCGCCCTCGGCGCTTGGGAGGCGATTTCAGCTGCCGGCAAGGAGAAAGACGTCATTGTGGCAGGCTTTGATGGCAACAAGGATGTCACGACTTCGGTGAAGGATGGCAAGATCATCGCCACTCTCGATCAGGATCCCTGGCGGCAGGGGACAGACTCCATGACGTCGCTGATCGAATACTGGGAGAAGAAGTCGGTTGAGCGTTACCGCACGTGGGTCGGCGATATCACCGACTCCAGCAATGCTGCAGCCAAGTTGAGCAAATTCGCCGACATGGAGCAGTGGTTCAAGCCGTAGGTGTGATTTCGTTCATCCAAGAGTAGATGACTAGCTTCCGTCCAGGACGCTGGCATCTCCGGCTGCATCTAGGTTGGAACAGGGGTCATGCAACGATCCCAGCTCGGTGGCCTGCCAATAGAGGGGAGAACCTGCCAGTCGCCTCGGGCGCGAACTGAGGACACCGGATCACGCCTACGGCAGCCGTCTCGAGCACTGGAGCCACGAGCAGCCTAAGCCGAGCAGCATCGTCGCTGAGTGTGGCTGGTCTGGTGGCGGGAGACTGCCGCCAGACAGACGAGACACCAGTGCGTCCACAGAGAGGCATCAGAATCTGATACCGGCCAGCCCCAATGAACTGGGCGAGGCTGGCCGGTATCCTGTCTATGCTTCGGCTCTGCAGCAGCGGTGGCGATGATCCTGGCCGTGGTCAGCGACGGAATAGCCCGACGCGCCAGAATGTGCTGGACTCGAGTTCGTGCAGGCACCGTACATGTGTACCAGAGTGGCACAGAAGGAAGGGGTGGTTGTCGTAGGTATTACCAAGATGGCACTTTTTCGCTCGCAAGAGTCATGACGGCTCACGCAACACAAGGAGGATCGGAGATGTCGTGCCTGTTGTCCAAACGCATCGTCGCGCTGTTGCTGTTGTTGGCCATCGTGACCAGCACTCTGGCGGGATGCGCCACAGCGGCGCCAACCGCGGCTCCGGCGGCAGTCACCACCGACGTGCCTGCGAAGGCGCACTACAAGTTCGCCTGGATCATGCCTGACATGTTCAATCCCTTCTGGGTCTACATGCGCCAGGGCGCGGAAAAAGCCGCGCGCGAACTGCGGCAGCAGGGCATCCTTGTCGATATCCAGCAGATGGCCCCCATCAAGACCTTCAACGTCGAGGAGCAGGTCGCAATCTTTGAGAACGCAATCCAGATGAAGGTGGATGGCATCGGCATCTGCGTGATTGACCAGGCAGCCGTCGTGAAGCAGGTCGATGCTGCCGTCGCTGCCAGCATCCCGGTGGCTGCCCTCAGCACCGACATCCCTGGCTCGAAGCGGACGACGTTCTGTGGTGTCGACGATGCGCAATGGGCACAGAATGTCGCCGAATACGCCATCAAGGCCCAGGGCGGCAAGGGCAACTACATCGACCTCGAGGGCATCCCCGGCAACTATATCTCGGAGCTCCGCACCAAGGGCTTCAAGGCTGCCGTCGCCAAGTACCCCGATGCCAAGCTGGTGGAGATACAGCCCGCCGAGTTCAACCGCGAGAAGGGCATGGCCGCCATGGAGAACCTCCTGCAGAAGTATCCCACAGGTCAGATCCAGGGTGTCTTCTGCGTCAACGATGAGGTGGCCCTCGGCGCCATCGAAGCTATCGAGGCTGCCGGCCGCCAGGGTGAGATCGTTGTTGTAGGTATCGACGGCAATCGCGACGCTGCCACCGCGATCAAGCAGGGCCGATTGCTGGCTACCGTGTCCGACGACCCGTGGGGCAAGGGCTACGTCGCCGTGATGGGCCTGGTGGACAGACAGCAGGGCAAGACGGTGCCCGACTGGAGCCAGGTGGAGGCCAAGATCATCGACAAAAGCAATGCCGATGAGTTGTTGGCCAAATTCCCCGACTACGAGCAGTTCTACAAGCCATAATGGTGTCGGCGACGCACTTCCGCCTGGGCCGCCCTGCCGCGGTCGCGAGTCTGTCGATCTGTAGAGTGGTACAGCCCGTTGTAGGATCGCCAGGGAGTGCGGGCCAACCTGCCGCTACCGCAGCGCAGGCTGGCCCGCACCGGCGCGGCCGCTCCGTGCCACCCCTGCTCTGCTAGTCAGGAAGAGAGTGGATGCCTGTGATCATCGATTTTCACGCACATCTCGAGTTCAAAACACCGCAACGGACATATACGGCTGCAGAGTTCGTTGCCGGCATGAACCAGGGGGGGATCGACAAGAGCGTGCTGTTTGGCAACGATCAGGCTGATGCCGGCGGTTGCCCGCCGTGGCGAGATGCTCGCGCTATGGCCGTGCCCACCAATTGGAGCGATGAGGACGTGGCCGCGTTCTGTGCCACTGCCCCCGAGCGACTAATCGGCCTCACATCAGTCAACCCGAATCGCTATCGTCCAGAGCGCAAGGTCGAGCGGGCGATCAAAGAGTTCGGCCTGAGGGGCGTCAAGCTCTACCCCCACTCGGGCTTTTACCCCAACGACCCGCGCCTCGACCGCGTCTACGATCTCTGCTCGCACCTCCACGTGCCTGTGGTGATACATACCGGACCTAAGGCTGTGCGCTGGCAGTGGCTCAAATACAATAACCCGCTCTACGTGGACGATGTGGCCACCAATTTCCCCGACCTGAACATCGTCATGTGCCACGGGGGCTATCCCTGGACAGAAGCATTCACCGTCGTAGCCTATTCCAACCCCAACGTATGGGTCGATCTGACCTTCATGGATTATATCGAGCGCACCTTCCAGGTCCCTGGCCTGGTCGAGAACACCGTCCATCGCCTGGTGTGCCTCGTTGGACCACAGCGTCTGCTTTGGGGCTCTGAAGGACCCTATATGAACCTGCCCCTCTTCGGCCAACACGAACCCGACTACTATGCGCGCTCCCAACAGTATCTCGTGAGGCGCTTCGATTTCCTCAGCGAGGATGACAAAGCCGCTATCCTGGGGCGGAATGCAGCACGGCTATTGGGCTTGTAGCCGCTCGCAGGACGGAATGCGGAACGACGATTTGCAGCATGATCCTGGCACATCAGACAAGGAGGGCGGAGCGATGTCGTCGGTTCGGAGATATCTCATTTCAAAGGATGAGGTCCAGCCGCTGGACGTCGGGGATGAGGAAGGGTTCCGAGGCGTGGACTCGCGGCTGATCGTGAGCGACGAGACGATGGGCTCGGGCCGAGCGTGCTTGTTTCGTGTCATCTTTCCCAAGGGCGCCTACCACGGGCCCCATCTCCACACCGAGTCCGATGAGCTCTTGTACGCGCTTCGGGGCAAGGCTATCCAATGGGTCGACGGCGTCGAGTACATCATGACCGCCGGTACCGCCATGCTTATTCCCAAGAATGTCGTCCATTGGATGCGTAATGATTGGAATGAAGAGTTTGAGGTAATTGGCGTCTACCCTGAGGTGCCCAACTTCTCGAAGACAGGCCAGCAGGTCCCCAGCCATTGGGAGCGGTTTGGCTTCACATCCCGGCCATCTGGCGAGTAGCCGCATCTCGGCACCGAGATCCCATATCTACGCCGAGTTGACACATAAGGAGCAATGCCATGTCAGGCAAGCGCGAGTTCTACGAACTGTCTCAAGACACCAAATGGGTCGAAGACACCAAGAGGGCATACGTCACCATCGAATCGATGGGCGCTCGAGTGCGCCTGTTGAAGGAAGATGACGTCCTCGAGGTTCTCGACGGCGCCATCGACATGCACGCGCACGCCTTCCCCGATCCGCTCATCGATACTGGCTGGGACCAGGTGCAGGTGACCAAGGCAGCCACCGACGCCGGGATGGCGGGCGTCGTCTTCAAGGCGCACACCTTCCCCAGCGCAGCGACCGTGCCTTTCGTCAACCAGGCCGTTGAGGCGTATGCCGGCGAGACCGGCAAAAAGCCCGCGCGGGCCTACGGCGGCATCGTCCTGAACTACTTCTGTGGGGGCCTGCACCCCGATTCGGTGGAGATGGCGGCTCGGCTCGGGGCCAAAGTCGTCTGGCTGCCCAGCCACGACTCGGCCCATCACATGCGCATCATCGGCGACCCGGGCGGCATCGAGTTGCTCGGTCCCGACGACAAGCCGGTGCCGGCGCTATACGACATCTTTGAGATTGTGGCTGCCAACAACATGGTCCTCGACCCGTGCCACGCGGGCACGAAGCAGCGGTTCATCGTCATCGAGGAGGCCAAGAAGGTCGGCGTACGGAACTTCATCCTCACCCACCCGAACTGGAACGTCACCAAGATGACGCTGGAGCAGCAAGTCGAGATCAGCAGACTGGGAGCCTACATCGGTCTCTTCGCCTACGGTGATATTCCCAACTTTAACAACCCCAACTGCGATCCGCTCTATCTGCTGGAGTGCATCAAGACGGTGGGGCCCGATCACTGCGTCATCGCCTCGGATCTGGGCACCGTGATCAACGTTCCCCCGGTCGAGGGCTTGAAGCTCTTTGTGCGCATCCTGCTGGCCTCCGGCCTCAGCAAGGCCGACATCCGCAAGATGTGTGTGGATAATCCCAAGCGGCTCCTGGGCCTGTCGTGAGAGAGACCACCATGGTAGAGCTCTCTCAACAAGAGGTCGAACATTTGCGGCAGGTCGCCAAGACGATCCGCTGCCACGTCGTCCACACCATCTCCCAGGCCGGCGTCGGCCATCCGGGCGGCTCGCTCTCGGAGGCCGACATCCTGGCGGCGCTGTACTTTCACGTGATGCGCCTCGACCCTCAGCGCCCCGACTGGCCCGAACGCGATCGCTTTGTCCTCTCCAAGGGCCACGGCGCCGCCGGCTTGTATGCGACCCTGGCCGAGCGCGGCTTTTTCTCGCCGGAGGAGCTGGCGACCTTTGGCCGCATCGATAGCCGGCTGCAGGTGCACCCCGATATGCACCTCCTGCCGGGCGTCGAGGTCTCGACCGGCGCCCTCGGCCAGGGCATCTCGGTGGCCCTCGGCATGGCCATGGCCGCCAGGCTCGATGGCAAGGATATCCGCGTCTACTGCCTTATCGGCGACGGCGAAAGCCAGGAGGGCCAGGTGTGGGAGGCCGCCGAGGCTGCCGCCCACCACAAGGTCGACAACCTGACCGTGATCCTCGACGACAACGGCGTGCAGCTCATGGGGCCGGTCAGCCAGATCATGGAGACCGCGCCGGTGGCCGACAAGTGGCGCAGCTTCAACTGGCACGTGATCGAGATCGACGGCCACGACGTCGCTCAGGTCGTCGCCGCCCTCGAGGCGGCCAGGGAGGTCAAGGGCCGGCCGACGATCGTCATCGCCCACACGGTCAAGGGCAAGGGCGTCTCCTATATGGAGGGCCAGTCGGCCTGGCACGGCAAGCCACCCAATGCTCAGCAACTGGCCCAGGCATTGGCCGAGCTGGGCTGCTGCGCCGAGGGAGGTCTCGATGGTTGAGGCAGTGAGAGATGCGTTTGGCCACGCGCTGGTAGAGCTGGCGCGCGAGAACCCCGATATCGTCGCGCTCGACGCCGACCTGGCCAGCTCGACCCGTATGATCTACTTTGCCGAGGCCATCCCGGAGCGCTTTTTCCAGATGGGCATCGCCGAGCAGAACATGATGGGCGTGGCCGCCGGCATGGCGCTGATGGGCAAAATCCCCTTCGTGGGCACCTTTGCCGTCTTTGCCTCGCGGCGCGCCTGCGACCAGGTGGCCATCTCGGTGGGCCACTGCCGCGCCAACGTCAAGATCGTCGGCGCCTACCCCGGGCTCGTCAGCGGCAACAATGGCGCCACGCACCAGGCCATGGAAGATATGGCCATCATGCGCGCCATCCCTCACATGATGGTGGTGGACCCGGCCGACGATGTGGAGATGGCCCAGGCCGTGCGCGCTATCGCCGCCTACCAGGGCCCGGTCTACCTGCGGGCTACCCGCGATGCCTGGCCGCGCGTCTCGCCCCAAGGCTACCGGTTCGAGCTGGGCAAGGCGGTGCGGGTGCGTGAGGGTGGCGATATCACCCTTGTCGGCAGCGGCATGATGACCTCGCAGTGCCTGGAAGCTGCGGAGCTGCTGGCCGCCGAGGGCATCGCCGCCAGGGTGTTGCACGTGGCGACGGTCAAGCCTATCGACGTTGACGCCATCGTGCAGGCCGCTGAGGAGACGGGCGCGCTCGTGACCGCCGAGAACCACAGCATCTATGGCGGCCTGGGCAGCGCCGTGGCCGAGGTGTTGGTCGAGCACGCCCCCGCGCCCATGGCCCGCATTGGCATCCGGGATTGCTACGGCGAGTGTGGCACGAACGAGGCGCTGCTGGCCAAGTACGGCCTGTCGCCCGTGCACATCGCCGAGGCGGCGCACCAGGTGCTGCAGCGGAATTAGGGTGTTGTGGTGGGTTGGGCACAGCCGCGAGGCTGCCTGCGGGCGGCCTCGCGGCTGTGCCCAACCCACCACAACACCGCCTTGGGAGGAACCGTGTTCAGAACGAGTATGGCCATCACGGCAGGCCCGGCCAAGTTCGGCCCCCTGCTGTTCCCAGGCGAGTGGGAACGCGGCGTGGCCGCCGCAGCCGAACTGGGCTACGATGCGGTGGAGGTCGGCGTCAGAGACCCGGCGCTGCCGGTCCTGAGAGATGTGGCCGGAGCCGTGCGCGCGGCCGGGCTGGTCGTTTCGGGCATCGCGACGGGGCAATCGTACTACAATGATGGGCTGAGCCCCACCAGCCCCGACGCCGCCATCCGTGCCCGCTTGCTCGACCGGCTCAAAGGGGCCGTCGATTTTGCGGCGCCCTGGGGCGCGACCCTGTTCATCGGCGGTGTGCGCGGCAGACTGGAGGGCGATGCGGCCACCCATGGCACGCAGCGCAGCCGCGTCGTCGAGTTGGTGCGCGCCTGCGCCGAGTATGCCCAGCCGCGGGGGGTACGCCTGGCCATCGAGCCCATCAACCGCTATGAGACCAACCTGATCAACAGCGTCGGCGAGGCGCTCGAGTTCATCGCCGAGGTGGGGGCCGAGAACCTCGTCGTGCTGGCCGACACCTTCCACATGAACATCGAGGAGGTGTCGCTGGCCGGCGCGTTGCGGCAGGCCGGCGACAAGCTGGGGTACGTCCATTTCGCCGATTCGAACCGCCACGCCGCCGGGCGGGGCCACATCGACTTTGGCGAGCTCGCAGCCGTGCTGCGCAGCATGGGCTACAGCGGCTACATCAGCGCCGAAATCCTCCCCCTGCCCGATAGCCGCACGGCGGCCGAGCTCGCCATCGCCTGCTTTCGGTCGCTATGAACTTGTGTGTCCGACGATACCACGACCAAGTGACTTGTACAAGGCATGAAACCCACAAGAGTCAGTTCTTACCGTCTTGCACATTTCTCGTTACGCCTACAGTGTTGCGTACTACGCATCATGCATCGCGCACTACGCATGGTGCATCGCGCGATACGTTGTACGCATCACCGATCACATAGTACGCCCAGGAGGCAATCATGAGCAAGACCCGAGTCGCCATCGCCGGTTACGGCACCATCGGCATGCGCCTGGCCGATGGCGCCGCCCGGCAGGAGGATATGGAGCTCGTCGGCGTGGCCGATGTGGCCCCCACCCTCGCCATCCGCGCCCTGCACGAAGCGGGCATGCCCTACAAGCTCTTCCTCGTCGACCCGGCGCGCCAGCCCGAGTTCGACCGCGCGGGCATCCCCGTCGCGGGCACCTTTGACGATATGCTCGCGCAGGCCGATGTCGTCCTCGACGCTACCCCCGCGGGCGTCGGCGCCCGCAACAAGGCCCTGTATGCGCAGCACGGCGTCCGGGCCATCTTCCAGGCCGGCGAGAAGAACGATGTCGCCGACGTCTTTTTCCACGGCTATGCCAACTATGAGCAAGGCCTCGGCCAGCGCTACCTCAAGCTGACCTCCTGCAATACTACCGGTTTGGTGCGCGCCGTCGACGCCCTCGACCGCGCCGTCGGCGTGGAAAGGATCGCCATCACCATCATCCGCCGCGTGGCCGATCCCGGCGATACCCACCGCGGCCTGGTGGACCTGCTGCAGGTGGAAAAGGTGCCCAACCACCAGGCGCTCGACCTGATGCACATCATGCCCCACGTGCAAGCCACCGGCCTCCTGGTGCACACACCCGTCACCCACGGCCACATCATCAATATCGTGGCCACACCGAAAAAGACGATCAGCCCCGCGGCGGCGCTCGACGTCTTCCGCGCCCACCCGCGTATCCGTGTGGTGCGCATCGCCGACGGTTTCAACTCGAACGCGGCGCTCTTCAAGTACGCCCGCGACCTCGGCAACAAGCGCGGCGACATGTATGAGATCGGCCTCTGGGAAGAGTGCATCGGCCTCTCGGGCAACGACCTCATGTTTGCCATCAACATCCCCCAGGAGGCGGTGACCATCCCCGAGACCATCGACGGCGTGCGCGCCGCCATGTCGCTGCAAGCTGACCGCCTCGAAGCCGTCGGCCTGACGAACAAGTACCTCGGCATCCGGACAAGGAACTGATGGGGTTTGGAGCACGAAGGACGCGAAGAGTCGCTGCTCAGCGACGACTCTCTTCGCGTCCTTCGCGCCGCTTCGCGTCCTTCGTGCTCCAACCCCCCCTCCACTGGAGGTACGCTTGAAAGCGGGCATTCTCACCCTCGACGATTTCGATTATCGCGGCCAGACAGTGCTGCTGCGCGTCGACATCAACTCGCCGATCGACCAGGCGACGGGCGCGCTGGCCAACGATAACCGTATCCGCAAGAGCCTGCCCACCATCAAGGAACTCGCGGATGTGGGGGCGCGGGTCGTTATGCTGGCGCACCAGGGCGACACCGAGGACTATCAAAACCTCGTCTCCCTGGCGCCGCACGCCGCGCGCCTGGCCGAGCTCCTGGGCCGCCCGGTCGGCTTTATCGACGACATCTGCGGCCCCGCTGCCGTCGCGCGCATCAGGGCGCTGCAGCCGGGCGAGCTGCTCCTGCTCGACAACGTGCGCTACCTGTGCGAAGAGGTCTCGACCTTCGTCAACTATGTCCAGTTGACCCCCGAGCAACTGGCACGCACCTGGCTGGTGCGCACCCTGGCCCCTCTCGCCAACTGTTACGTCTGCGAGGCCTTTGCCGCGGCGCACCGCTACTCACCCTCGCTGGTGGGCCTGGCCGAGGTGCTGCCGGCCGCCGGCGGGCGCCTCTTCATCGAAGAGTTCGGCGCCCTGGCCGATGTGAAGGACAATCCTAAGCATCCCTGTGTCTACGTGCTCGGTGGGTCGCGCATCGCCGATGCCTTTAGCATGATGAAACAGGTGCTGGGCACGGGCGCAGCCGACGTGGTGCTGACCTCGGGGCTGACCGGCGAGGTGATGCTGCTCGCCCAGGGCTACGCCCTGGGCGAACCGACGGAGCGGCTCATCGGCGACAAGGGGTTGACCCCCTTTGTCGCCGAGGCGCGGGCACTGCTCGCGACCTACGGCGACCGCATCCTCTGCCCACTCGACGTGGCCGTCGACGCCGGCGGCCGCCTCGAGCTCACCGTGAATCAACTGCCGAGCGACCACCTGCTGGTCGACATCGGCCAGCGTACCATCGCCCGCTACGTCGAGGCCATCAACGCGGCAGCGACGATCTTTGTCAACGGGCCGGCGGGCAGGTACGAGCAACCGATCAGCGTCCTGGGCACCGACCTGCTGTGGCACGCCATCGCCGCGGCGCCCGGCTACTCGGTCATCGGCGGCGGCGACTCGGTGGCCGCCGCCGCCCGCTTCAAGGTGCTCGAGCGCATGGGCTACGTCTGCACCTCGGGCGGCGGCATGGTGCGCTACCTCTCGGGCCAGGAGCTGCCGGTCGTATCGGCACTGCGGCGGGCGGCCCAGCGCCAGGCCACGCGCTAAGCCCGCCGCTCATGACGGAAGCCGCCCGACCGTAGGCGCGGCATGTTGCCGCGTAGAAGAGTTGCGCGGCACGATGCCGCGGCTACAGTGCGGCGGCTTCTGCTTTGCGCAGGGTTCGAGGAACTGCAGGGCACACGCAATGGCCTTGCTGACTCTTGACGTTCCGCTGAGTCTATGACATAGTAGATGTAGCGCACGGTGTGCGATACCGCCTCCGACTGGAGAGGAGCAATCCGGAGCCATGCCCGCCGAAGTGGCGATTCCTATTGCGTGCAACAAGGACTGCATCGGCGGTTGCCCGCTGTTAGCCTACGTCAGGGATGGGCGCGTCACGCGCATCGGCAACAACCGCGTCGGCAGCCCCTACATGTCGGGCTGCGCCAAGGGCTTCCAGGCCGTCAAGACGTTGTACGCCCCCGACAGGCTGACGGCGCCGCTGCTGCGGACGGGCCCCCGCTGCTCGGGCTCGTTCAAACAGGTTTCCTGGCCCGAGGCCCTGGACCTGGTCGCCGGGCAACTTGCGGACATCAAGGCGCGCTACGGGGCCGAGGCCGTCATGCGCCTGGGCGGCTCGGGCTCCTGCCGCGGCGCCCTGCACAACACGCGCTCTCTGGCCTCCCGCTTCCTGGCCATGTTTGGCGGCTGCACCGAGCTCACGTCGGGCTACAGCAACGGGGCCGCACTCTTTGTCACGCCCTTCGTCCTCGGCACCTTCAACGCCGGCATCGACGCCGGCACATTGCAGTTCTCGAACCTCATCATCCTCTGGGGCGCGAATATCAGCGATTGCCGCCTCGGCAGCGAAATGGAAGCGCGGCTTTTGGAGGCCAAGAGGCGGGGCACGCCGATCATCGCCATCGACCCGCGACGCACGGCGACCGCGAGCCATCTCGGGACGCAATGGATACCCGTCCGCCCTGGCACCGATAGCGCGCTGATGATGGCCGTGCTGTACGTGCTGATCACCGAGGACCTGGTCGATGCGGCCTTTGCCGCGCGCTACAGTGCCGGCTTTGATGGCTTGGTGCAGCGCATCCTGGGTGGCGATGGCCCTGATGGTGTGGCGCGCACCCCGGCCTGGGCCGAGCGCATCTGCGGCACGCCGGCCGAGACCATCGTGGCCCTGGCCCGGCAGTATGGGCGCGCCAAGCCGGCCGCGCTGCTGCCGGGCCTGTCGATCCAGCGGACCATCGGCGGCGAGGACGCCATCCGCATGGCGATCGCCCTCCAGGTGGCCACCGGCAACCTCGGTCAACCAGGCGGCTCCTCGGGCGCATTTGCCCAGGGCACACTGCCCCCGCCGCGGGTGGGCAGCATCGGCGTGCCGGTGCTCGCGGCTCAGCCGGCGGTGCCCACCTATCGTTGGGCCGATGCCATCCTGGGAGGACAAGCCGGCGGTTACCCCAGCGATATCAAGGCCATCTACAACGTGGGGGGCAACTATGTCTCTCAGGGCAGCGACGTGCACAAGAACATGCGCGCCTTTGAGCAGGTCGAGTTCTCGGTCTGTCACGACCTCTTCCTCACCCCCACCGCCCGCTATTGCGACGTGGTCCTGCCGGTCAGCACCTCCCTCGAGCGCCAGGATATCATCTTCACCTCCGGCAACTATCTCCTCTTCTCCAACCGCGCCACCAAGCCGCTGCCGGGCACGCGCACCGACTATGCTATCCTGGCCGAGTTGGCCGCCCGCCTCGGCTTTGGGCGAGTTCACCGAAGGCAAAGACGAGGAGGCCTGGCTGCGCAGCTTCGTGGCAGACTCAGAAATCCCCGATTATGACGAGTTCCGGCGCACGGGGATCTACATGGGGGCCGACCAACTGCGCGTCGCCTTTTCCGACTATGTCGCCGACCCGGGGGCGCATCCCCTGGCCACGCCGTCGGGCCGGGTCGAGCTGGCTTCGCGGACCTATGCCGATCAGACGGGCTTTTCGGCCCTGCCCGAGTGCCGGGTCATGCCCGCGGATCGCCGGTATCCTCTGCGTCTGATCACGCCCAAGCCCAAGTATCGCGTCCACTCGCAGGGCAACAACATTCCAGAGATCATGGCGCGCGACGAGCCGGTGCTGTGGATGCACCCGGAAGATGCGGCACCGCGCCACATCACGCAGGGGCAACTCGTCTGCGTGCAGAGCCCGCAAGGGACGATACAGATCCCGGTTCGGGTGACTGCAGAGATGATGCCCGGCGTCGTCTGCCTGCTGGAAGGGGTCTGGCCGGCGCTGCAGGCCGACGGGAGCGACGTCGCCGGCTGCGCCAATGTCGCCACGTCTATCGAGCCGACCCTGCCGAGCCAGGCCTCACGCACACACTCGGTGCTGGTCGAAGTGTCGCCACTGTGATTGGAGGAACAATGGCTGCACTGACGCGCATTCGCCTTCCCTTCGGCCACGGCGAAATGCCCATCGACGTGCCGAGCAGTAATCTCGTCGGCATCTTCTCGCCCCAGCCTGCAGTCACAGCCGGAGGGCCGCAGCCCGCGGAGGCCGCCCTGGTCCGCCGCGCCCTGAGGCGCCCCATCGGCACCGCGCGCCTGCGCGACCTGGCGTGGCCAGGGCAGCAGGTGGCCATCGTCACCAGTGACCTGACCCGTCCCTGCCCGTCGCACACACTGCTGCCCCCAGTGCTCGACGAGCTCGCCGCGGCCGGCATCGCCAGCAGCGACATCACCATCGTCATCGCCCTCGGCCTGCACCGACCCATGACCCCGGCCGAGCTGGAGGAGGCCGTCGGCCCCAGCGTCTACCGCCGCGTGCGCGTCATCAACCACGACCCGGCAGCGACGGTGCACCTCGGCGCGACCTCGCGCGGCACACCGGTAGACGTCTTTCGTCCGGTGGTCGAGGCCGACCTGCGCGTCTGCCTGGGCAACCTCGAGTTCCACTACTTTGTCGGTTACTCGGGCGGCGCCAAGGCTATCGTCCCCGGCTGCGCCTCGGCGGCCACCGTCACCGCCAACCATGCCATGATGGTGCAGCCCGAGGCCGCCACCGGGCGCCTGGAGGGCAACCCGGTGCGCGCCGACCTCGAAGAGGCCGCGGCCATGGTGGGGGTCGACTTTGTCCTCAACGTCATCGTCGATGGCGAGCACCGCATCACCGCCGCAGTAGCCGGCGACGTCATCGCCGCGCACCGTGCCGGCTGCGAGCTGGTGGCGCAGCGCGGCCTGGTGCGCATCCCCGAGGCGGCCGGCATCGTCATCGCCAGCGCCGGCGGCCACCCCAAGGACGTCAACCTCTACCAGGCGCAGAAGGCGCTCGACAATGCGCCCTATGCGTTGCGCGAGGGCGGCATCATCATCCTCGCGGCCGAATGCCTCGAGGGCTGCGGCAACCGTACCTTTGAATCGTGGATGACCGAGGCGCGCTCGCCAGAGGAGGTGTTGGCGCGCATTCAGGAGCGCTTTGTGTTGGGGGGGCACAAGGCGGCGGCCATCGCCCGCGTGGCACAGCACGCGCGCATCATGCTCGTCGCCCCGGGGGTGGCCGAGCTGTCGCTGGTGGGCATCGAGCACTGGCCGACGGCGCAGGTCGCCCTCGACGCCGCCCTGCAGGCGCTGGGGCCGGAGGCGCGCATCACCATCCTGCCGCAGGCCGCTTCGGTGCTGCCGCAGGTGCCGTAGGCAAGTTCGCGTACCCGTCTCGGATACTACTCGTCTGCCAGGGCCCTCTCCAGCGCAGCAACGAGCGGGGGCAGGTCTTGCCCTACGGTCTGCCAGGCAATCTCTAGGTTTATGTCGAAATAGGCATGGACCAGTCGATTGCGCATGCCGGCGATATCGGCCCAGGGAACGTCGGGCAATCGGGCTCTCGTCGCCTCTGAGACCTGGCTGGCCGCCTCACCGACAATCTCGATGGCCTTGACGAGCGAGAGGGCAAGCATGCGGTCGCTGTCGAGGTCGGCGCGCGTACGGCCATGGGCAAAACTGATGGCCTCGTGCGCCTCATCCAGCATGTGCCGGAGGCGGATGCGGTCATGCTCGCGCATATTGCACCTCGGCCTCTTCCACCACTCTCTGGCGAAAATAGCGGCTGAGGTCCTCGGGCGTGCGCAAGTCCACCCGGCGGCCAAACAGCGCCGTGAGTGCTCGTTCCAAACGGGCCATGCCCAAGAGCCCCGGCACGTGGCCCGGCTCGAACTCGACCAGCACATCGATATCGCTCTCGGGATGGAAATCTGGCCGCAGCACGGAACCGAAGAGGGCCAGGCGCCGGATATGGTGCTGCCGGCAGAACTCGGCAATGCGCTCCCGCTCGATGGGTATCTGCGCGCTCATTGCGACACCTCCATGGCCTTGCTGCGATCCGTAGCAGCTTGTCCGATGCCCGTA
This sequence comes from Chloroflexota bacterium, assembly GCA_029553955.1. Lineage (GTDB taxonomy): Bacteria > Chloroflexota > Anaerolineae > SpSt-313 > SpSt-313 > JAKPJZ01. The sequence goes on along the minus strand of JAKPJZ010000201.1, from coordinate 122,294 downwards.
TCATATGGGAAGTACATGTCGTGTCAAGCAGCTCACCATCCTGCCGCAGGCCGCTTCGGTGCTGCCGCAGGTGCCGTAGGGCGGTTCGCGGACCGCTTCTGCCTTCCCTGTCCCGTGGTCTCAGCACGGGGCTCCGGTACACCGCAGAGGCGCAGAGGGCGCAGAGGAATCCTGGAGTTCCTCCGCGTCCTCTGCGCCTCTGCGGTGTATCCCGCTCTTGTCGTTGATAGCGCACCTACAGCAGCATTCGGTCTGCATCGAGCCGCTACTCCAGGGCCGCCTGCACCAGGCGCAGGACGTGCTCTTTGGTGTTCTTGCCCTGTTCGAGCGCCGGCCCGATGCACGCCGGGCAGCCGGCCTGGCAGGTGCAGGCGGCCACCAGCGTGCCCGCGGCCTCGAGCACCTGGCGCTGGATGGCGTAGAGCTGCTGGCTGAGGCCGATGCCCCCCGCCACGCGGTCGTAGACGGTCACTGTGGGACCGCCGGTGTGACTGGAGCGCACCTCGGCCACCACGCCGATGTCGCGCGGGTCGCACATCAGGAAGAGCGGCGCCACGTTGCCCAGGGCGTGGGCCAGCCCCGCCAGCGCGCCTCCCGGCATCTGCGCCCCATCGGCCCGCCAGTGGCAGCCGCGGCAGAGGGTCACCAGGTTGCCGAGCTGGTTGGCCGCCAGGTAGTGGTCGTTCACGCCCGGCACGTAGCCGAACTCGCGGAAGGGGCGCACGTGGTGCACGTCGTGCTCACGGTCGGGGCGCTCGGGCGCGCCGCAGTGCCGGCAGCGGCAGCCGTCGCGCTCGCGGGCACGGCGACGCATCTCGGCCCAGTTGGGCCCACGGTCAAAGCGCACCTCGGGGCTCAGCACGCCCTCGGCCACCAGTGGCGCCGCCGTCTCGGGCGGGAACCATAGCCAGGTGCCCACGGTCTCCATCTGCTGCTCCGGCAGGTCGATCATGCCCCAGCCCAGGTTCTCGTGGGTGAAGAGACGCACCTTGCGGTAGGCCGAGGTCACGCTCGTCACCCGCACCGCGCCCCAGCCAATGCCGGCGCCGCCCCTGCCGGCCTCTGGCGGGCCTGCGCGCGCCTGCGCCCGCTCCTCCATCACCTCCACGCTCGACGAAGTCGAGGCCTCGGTGTAATAGTCGACCTGCACCGGCGCCACCGTGGCGCGGCGGCCCTCCCAGTCGAGCCGGCTCACCTGGTACGACTGGCCTTCATGCAGATAGATCGCACCCTCGTGGATCAGGCTGGGCGCGGCGTAGCGCTCCACCTTGCCCACGGTGCGGCCACTGCCCTCCTCGGCAATGACGAACACGTCCATGCCCGCTGCGCGCAGCGAGACGCTCTCGGCCGGGTACTGCTGGCCCAGCCAGTAGGTCACCCCCGCTGCGCGGTGCAGCAGGCCCTCCTGTTCGAGCAGCGCCAGGTGCGCCGCCACGTCGCGGCCGCCGTACGTCTCGCCCTCGGCGAACGGCAGTTCGAAGGCGGCGCAGGCCAGGTGGCCCAGCAGGATGAGTGGGTTATCGGCATCGAGCAGCGCATGCTCGGGCGAGCGCCCGAAGAAGTATTCGGGGTGGCCCACGATGTACTGGTCGAGCGGCGACCCGCCGGCCACCAGCACGGCGAGCGAGCTGCCGCGCCGCCGGCCGGCCCGGCCCATCTGCTGCCAGGTGCTGGCCACGGTGCCGGGGTAGCCGACCATCACCACCGCCGCCAGCTCGCCGATATCCACGCCCAGCTCCAGCGCGTTGGTCGCCACCACGCCGCGCACCGCTCCCTGGCGCAGGCCCCGCTCCACTGCGCGCCGCTCCTCGGCCAGGTAGCCGCCGCGGTAGCCGCGCACCGTGCGCGGGCCCCAGCCGTTGCGCTCGGCATCGGACTGCAGATAGGTCAGCAGCACCTCGGTGGCCACGCGGGCGCGCGTAAAGACGATGGTCTGCAACCCGGCGCCGATGAGCCGTGCCGCCAGGCCGCGCCCTTCGAGCAGTGGGCTGCGGCGTATGCCCAGCTCGTGGTCGACGATGGGTGGGTTGTAGAAGAGGATATGGCGCTCGCCGTGCGGCGCGCCATCGTCATCGACCACCGTCACCGGCTGGCCGATGAGCCCCTCGGCGAGTTGCGCCGGGTTGGCCACGGTGGCCGAGCAGCAGATGAAGCAGGGCGCGGCGCCGTAGAAGCGGCAGACGCGCTGCAGCCGCCGCAGCACGTTGGCCATGTGGCTGCCGAACACGCCGCGGTAGGTGTGCAGTTCGTCGAGCACCACGTAGCGCAGGCCGCGGAAGAACGCCGCCCACTTGGTGTGGTGCGGCAGGATGCCGGTATGCAGCATGTCGGGGTTGGTGAGCAGCACCCGCGCCCGGCTGCGCACCCGCGGCCGCGCCTCGGCCTCGGTGTCGCCGTCGTAGGTGTGCACCGGCAGCTCGGCCTCCGCTGCCTCGAGCAATGCGTCGAGCGCCGCAGCCTGGTCCTGGGTCAGCGCCTTGGTGGGGAAGAGGTAGAGCGCGCGCGCCTGCGGGTCGGCGAGCAGCGCCGTGAGCACCGGCACGTTGTAGCACAGCGTCTTGCCCGAGGCGGTGCCGGTGACGACGACGACGTGCCGGCCTTCGAGCGCCGCCGCGATGGCCTGGGCTTGGTGCCCGTAGGGCTCGCGGATGCCGCGGCCCGCCAGTGCCGCGAGCAGCCGCGGGTCGACCCCGGCCGGCCACGGGGCGCAGACGGCCGGCCGCGCGGGCACGCGGCGCCAGGCGGTGAGGCCGTTGAGGAGCGCCGGCTCGCGGCGCAGGCGCTCGACGACCGGCTCCACGGCGCGGCGGGCAGGGGGGGTCATAGCGGGCACGTTGGGCGTCCCTTCTCATGCCGGGCGCTGGGTTCCCTCACCCCCGGCCCCTCTCCCCCCGAGGGGGAGAAGGGAGGTGCGCCCTCCGGGTGGCTGTGCGAAGCCGTGGCACTGCTTGGCGCCACGCCGGGTGTGCAACTCCCCTCTCCCCCCGAGGGGGAGAGGGGCCGGGGGTGAGGGAACCCAGGCCGGCGCAGGGGCTGAGTCGCGCGCCTTGCCTGAGCTACGTTGACGCACGCCTCGCTCCAGGCGCCGATGGCGCCACGCCCAGCGGCCAAGGCGCTGAAGCGTCCACTACGAAGGGGGCTCGCCATGGCGACCCACGTGATCCCGCAGACCGAGTCGCTGCCCAAGGCTATCGCTCGCCCCGTTCGGCCATCTGGCGCAGGCGCGCTTCGTCGATTACTGGCGTGCCCAGCTCGCGCGCGCGGCGCACCTTGGTGCCGCCCGGCGCCTCGCCCACCACCAGGTAGCTGGTGTTGCGCGAGACGGCGTCGGTCACCTTGCCGCCGTGCGCCTCGACGAACGCCGTGGCCTCCTCGCGGCTCAGGCCGGGGAGCGTGCCGGTAATCACAAACGTCAGCCCTTCCAGGGTGCGCGCGCCCGCAGCCGCCCGTTCGGGCTGCATGCGCACGCCGGCGCGGCGCATCTTGTCGATAACGCCGCGGTTGCTCGCTGCGGCAAAGAACTCGACCACGCTGTGCGCAATCGTCGGCCCGATGCCCTCGATGCCCTGCAGCTCCTCCTCGCCGGCGCCCATCACCGCATCGATGGCGCCGAAATGCCGCTCGAGTGCCTGCGCCGCCACCACGCCCACATGGCGGATGCTCAGGCCCACCAGCACTCGCCACAGCGGCTGCGCCTTGGAGGCCTCGATGGCCGCGAGCAGGTTCGCGGCGCGCTTCTCGGCAAAGCCCTCCAGCGTCAGCAGGTCTTCCTTCTTCAGGGAGTAGACATCTGCCAGGTCGCGCACCAGGCCCGTGCCCACGAGCAGCTCGGCCACCCTGCTGCCCAGGCCCTCGATATCCATCGCCCCACGCCCGGCAAACACCTCCAGCCGCCGCACCAGGATAGCCGGGCAGTTGACGTTGACGCAGTAGACCGCCACCTCGTCGGGCCGCTGGATCGCCGGCCCGTCGCACACGGGGCATGCGGTGGGCGCCGCGATCGGCCGCTCGGCGCCGGTGCGCAGCGCAGTCATCGGCCCCACCACATAGGGGATCACATCGCCGGCGCGCTGCACGGTCACCATGTCGCCGATGCGAATGTCCTTGCGGGCCACATCCTGGAAGTTGTGCAGCGAGGCATGCGTCACGCGCACGCCGCCGATCTGCACCGGGTCCAGCACCGCCACCGGCGTGATGGTGCCGGCCGAGCCCACCTGCAGCTCCACATCGCGCAGGCGCGTGGTGGCCTCACGCGCCTCGAACTTACATGCGATCATGCCGCGCGGGTCCTTGCCCACCACCCCCAGCCGCCGCTGCAGCGCCAGGTCGTTGATCTTGATCACCACGCCGTCGGCCTCATAGTCCAACGTGTCGCGGTGGGCCATCCAGTCGTGGGCGTAGCGCAACACATCGTCAAAGCGGTCAAAGTGGCGTGCGTCGGGCGAGGTGGGAAAGCCCCAGGCGCGCAGGCGCTCGAGCAGCGCCCACTGCGTGGGCACGTCGTCGCCCTCCACGATCTCGTAGACAAAGATGCGGATCGGCCGGCCGGCGGTCACCTTGGGGTCGAGCTGGCGCAGCGACCCGGCCGCCGCGTTGCGCGGGTTGGCAAAGGGCCGCTCGCCCTTGGCCTCGAGCTGGCGGTTCAGCGCCTTGAAGAGGTGAATCGGCATATAGGCCTCGCCAGCCACCACCAGCCGCCGCGGCACACCACTACCCCCTACCGTTCCCCCCTCGGGGGGGAATAGGGGGGGCGGCCCCGCAGCCTCCAATTCCCCCCCGTGCGGGGAACGGTAGGGGGTCTCCCCGTGGGGGGAACGGTAGGGGGTCGGGCTCACCGGAATCATCAGCGGCACGCCGCGCACCGCGCGCAGGTTGGCGGTCACGTCCTCGCCATGCTCGCCGTCGCCGCGGGTGGCGCCGAGCACCAGGCGCCCATCCTCGTAGGTGAGCACGATGCGCAGGCCATCGATCTTGGGCTCGACGACGAAATCGAACGCCGTCCCCGCCGGCGCCAGGTGTTCGGCGCGCTCGAGCCAGGCATGCAGGCCCTCGTCCTCGGTCACGCTCGCCAGGCTGAGGATGGGCCGGGGGTGGCGCACGCGGCGGAAGCCCGGCTGTGCCTCGCCGCCCACGCGCTGCGTCGGCGATTCGGGCGTCACCCATTGGGGGTGGCGCGCCTCGATGGCCTCGAGCTCACGGTAGAGCGCATCGTAGGCCGAGTCGCTGATCTCGGGGCTATTCAGCACATAGTAGCGGTGTTGGTGGTAGCGGATCAGCCGCCGCAGCTCTTCCAGGCGTTGCCGTTCCTGCTCCATCGTATCCTCCAACGTGGGGGTCCAGGCAGGGTCAGCCGCCAGATGGGTTTGTTTTGGCGGACGAGCGGGCCTTGGCGGCTGCCCCTGGCGCGCGCGAACACCAAACCTGACAGGTCTCCGGAGACCTGCCACACCGATTTCCATGGCGGGTGGTTGGGCCGCCTTCCCTGGCAAAAAACCAGTTCGCCGCCGGCAGGCTCGTAGTGCGCACGCCCGTGCGCTTTCTGCGGCGTGGCAACAATCCGTCCAGGCGCAGAGGGCTCGCACAGGCGTTGCCTGGCCGTCAGGGGGTACGGCGCACAGGCGTGCGCACTACGAGCTCGAGCTCAGGCCCGCCGGCCTTCAGCGAGTTTCTGCCAATCGATACGCCGCCAGGGGAACTGGTGTGTCAGGTTTTTGCCGGTTGCTAGCCCAGGCCTATGGCGTCAGCTTGAGGAACTTGCCCGCCACCCAGCCCACGGTGCCGGCCTGGTCGTCGACCTTCCACCAGGTGTAGCCGTTGGCGTCCTCGGGCCCGCCGACGACGACGAACTTGGTCCCATCGGGCACGAACTTGAGCCGGGTCGCGCTGGTGCCGGCCGCGCTGCGCACGCTCAACTGCTGGGCCCCGGTGCCCGTCACCTCCACGCGCACGCCCAGGCCGATGGCCGTCGGCATGGCCGTCGGCGCGGCGGTGGGCAGCGGCACATCCGTCGGCTGAGCGGTGTTGGTCGGCTTTTCAATCGACGCCAGGGTGACGCTCGGCGCGGCCTGCGAGGTGGCCGTCTTGGCCGGGGTGACGGTCGCCTTTGGCGGCGCCCCGCCCGCGGGCGCAATGACGAGGAACCAGAGCGCCGCAATCAGGCCCAGGACGCCAACCGGCAACGCGACCCACAGCCAACTGCCCTCCAGAATGCCGCCCTCATCCCGAGATCGCCCGCTTCCTCCAGAACCGATCGCCACAATGCTCACCTCCATGAACACTGCCCTGTGGCCACTCACTTCCGGCCACAGACGACGAACCACACCCAGAGGCCTAGTGTCTGCCCTTGAGCCACGCCTGGAATTCCCTCAGGGGCCGGGTGTTTACCACGTCGGCTGCCGATGCCCAGCCGCGCCGCGCCGTCGCCACACCAAAGAACATCGACTCCAGCGCCCCTGTCGAGTGCGCGTCGCTGTCGACGCTGAGCGTCACGCCGAGCTCGATCGCGCGCTTGACGTGGACGTCGTCCAGGTCCAGGCGGTTGGTGATGCCGTTGACCTCGATCGCCGTCCCCGTGCGCGCCGCCTCGCGCAGCACCGCCTCCACGTCCACCTCACTTGGCTCGCGCTGGCCGAGGAGCCGCCCGGTGAGGTGGCCAATGACGTCCACATGGGGGTTGCGCACCGCGCCGAGCACCCGCTGCGTCACCCGGTCGCGGTCCTGCCGCAGGCCGGTGTGCACCGAAGCCACCACCACGTCAAAGCGCGCCAGCACCTCGTCGGGAAAGTCCAGGCTGCCGTCGCCGCAAATCTCCAGCTCGCAGCCCTGCAGGATGCGAAAGCGAGAGTGCCTGGCATTGAGACGCTCGATGAGCGCGCGTTGTTCCGCCACGCGCCCCTCATCGAGGCCATTGGCCACGGCCAGCGAGCGGGTGTGATCGGAGACGACCAGGTACTCGTAGCCCAGCTCACGCGCACGGGCGGCCATCTGCTCGATCGAGGCCACGCCGTCCGACCAATCGGAGTGGGTGTGCAGGTCACCGCGGATATCGCCGAGCTCGAGCAGCCGGGGCAGGCGCTTCTCTTGCGCCGCCTCGATCTCGCCGCGGTCCTCGCGCAGCTCGGGTGGGATCCAGGGGAGCCCGAGCACCTTGTAGACGTCCGCTTCCTCGGGGCAGAGGATCTCTTCATCGCCCCGCCGAAAGCCGTACTCGCTCAGGCTCAGCCCCTGCGATTGCGCCAGCCCGCGCAGGGCCACGTTGTGCTCCTTGCTGCCCGTAAAGTGCTGCAAGAGCGAGCCCCAGCGCTCGCGGGGCAACACGCGTAGGTCGGCCTGCAGGCCATCGCGCAGGATCACCGTCGCCTTGGTCGGCCCCTGTAGCACCACCTCGGCCACCTGTGGGAAGCGGGTAAACGCCGTGGTCACCGCCTCGCCGTCCTCGGCGGCCGCCAGCAGGTCCAGGTCGCCCACGGTATCTTTCATGCGCCGCAGGCTGCCCGCCGCCGACACCGCCTGCACCCCCGGCAGGTGCTGAAGCTGCTCCAGCAGCTCGGCGGCCGCCGGCCAGGCCATGCCGAGCGAGATGCGGCCGCCGCGCCGGTTCAGCGCGCGGATACCCTCGAGGATGCGCTGCTCCGAGCGCGCGCCCAGCCCCGGCAGCGTGCGCAGCTCACCGGCCTCGGCCGCCCGCTGCACATCGGCCACGCTCATCGCGCCCAGGCGCTCCCACAGGAGCCGCGCCGTCTTGGGGCCCACCTCGGGGATGCCGAGCAGGCTGACAACGCCCGCGGGCACCTGCTCCTGCAGCTCTTCATAGTACTGCAGGCGGCCCGTGCCCAGGAGCTCGTCGAGCTTTTTGGCCAGCGCCTCGCCCACCCCCGGAATGCCGCGCAGCCCCCCCTCGGCCCAGACCTCATAGATATCGCGGCCCAGGTCGAGGATGCTCTGCGCCGCCCGCCGGTAGGCCAGGCTCTTGTAGACCACCTCCCCCTTGATCTCCAGCATATCGGCAATCTGCAGGAGGAGTGCGGCCACGTCGCGGTTGGTGAAGCGGTGCTCCAGCGTCGCACCCTTCACCGCGGCCCGGGTCTCTTTGCTCGCTTTTGCAGGCTTGCGCATGGCCGGATTATACTCACTTTTCAACCCGCTGGCAACGCCAACGAGTGTACAGCAAGCACATGCAGTCAGGACGCCCTTCGGGGCCGGAGGGGCCTGGAGGTGGGTCATGGGTGCGAGGCGTAAAGAAAGGTGAAGATTGGCTTCGCTCGGGCGTTTTTGTGTGTGCACGCCCCCCCACCGCCCCCCCTGGCGAGGCCCCCCCAACGTCTCCCCGTCGCGGGGAGATAGGTGTCGGCGGTGCGGAAGCGACATGAGCGCGGCAAGCTCGGAAGGGGACGGCAGCGCGAAGGGCTGGGACGGAACCGCAGCAGGCCGCGGGCGCTCGGAATGTGGGCGCGGCAGCGACCACGGAAACGCGGAAGCACGGGGAAGACGCGGAATGCCTCGGCGTCTAGTCTGGATCTCGTCGAGCAGGCCAAGGCTCTGCCAGAAGCGACGCACCCATGGCGCCTCGTAGCGTGTGACGGCCTTGATGGTGGCGGTGGACAGGTAGGGCTGATCGGCGGCGGTCTCGGTCTGCACAACGCGGTGCAGCGCGAAGTAGGACTCGGCCAGAGTGATGACGAGGCGTTCTTCACGCGGGCCGGCGGGCGCATAGCAGGCGTGCAGGGCGGCGAACAGGTCAGCGAAGGCGGCCCGGTCGTCGTCGGTCTCGAGCAGGGGCGCGGCGAGGACGCCCGCACGGAGGCCATGCACGAGGGCATTGGCGCGACTGCGCGCTTTGCCGGCAGGCGTACGCGGCCCGGTGGACAGCCGGGCATTGGCGCGGTTGGCGGCGAGCATACGCGGTGTGACGTGGCGACGTGGTGGCATAGCGGGCCTCCGCGATGCGCGATGCGTCGAGTACTGGGTGATGAATACTGCGTAAGGGGAACGAAGGACCGGATAGCACACATGTTCTGACACAGAATACAGCAGAATCCGGCAGTTGTCAATAGGCCGATGCGAGGAGTCTATTTGGCGCGGGCATTTGGCCCTCAGAGGGGCCAGGTGTATAGTACGTATGTGGTGGCCTTGTTCGGTCATCGTAGCTTCTGTCACTCATTCAAGGCGACGAAATGTACATTCTGGGAAGCCGTGTCACGGGGCCCTATTGGCCCGAATCCATCCGCATCGCTGCGCAAGAAGAGATGCGAGCGGGGACTATCGCCTTTAGCGGCGCAGGGGAGGCGACCGGCTACCATTATGGGTCGATTCTGCCAGCGGAGGCCTGGCAACAGGCCAACGTTGTCCAGTGGCGGCCCAGCCTGGATGCTGACGCGAGCCACTATCGCCTGGCCTTGGAGGGCGAGCGGCTGCGCCTCGGGTATTCGTGCGACCCCCTTCTGGCCACCAACAATGCAGCGATCCACCTTTTACCTCATCAGTTGGAAGCCGTCTACACCTTTATGCTGCCGCAGCCAGTCATCCGCCACTTGATGGCTCACGATGCTGGAGCCGGCAAGACAGTGATGTGCGGGCTGCTGCACAAAGAGCTGCGCATGCGCCAGCCCGCGCTGCGCACTCTGATTGTAGCCCCTGCCGCTCTGGTCCTCCAATGGCAGCGCGAAATGCGGGACAAGTTTTTCGAGAGCTTTGGGGTCGTCGACCGCGACTCCTTGCGCAAGGACCCTGAGATCTGGACCAAGACCCAACAGGCAATCACCAGCGTGTCCTTTGCCAGCCAGTATGAGATTCGAGCAACCCTGGCTGCTGTGCCCTGGGATCTCGTTGTCATAGACGAAGCCCACCACATGGCGGGCTATGAGACACGCCACACCCAGGCCTACGAACTGGGCAGGATTCTGGCCCGGCGCACCAAGCACCTTGTGTTGGCCACAGCGACCCCCCACAAGGGCGATGCCGTGAACTTTCTAAAGCTGTTGCAGCTCCTGGATGCAGGTGTCACCGACCCCTCTGTAGCCTGCCCTGCCGATGGCTCTATGCCCGGCACTCCGATGATGCTGCGCCGGCTGAAAGAGGAGATGGTCGGCTTTGATGGGCAGCCGCTATTCCGCCCACGCGAGGTGGAGACTCGCTGGTACCTCCTGAGCGACAACTCGTCTGAGTGGGGACTGTACCGGGCTCTCACTGATTATGTGACCAAGACCTACCGCGCGGCTGAGAAGCTGGGAGGGCAGGTTCGGGTCAATACCCAATTTGCCATGACCATTCTGCAGCGCCGGGTGGCATCCAGCTTGGCTGCCCTTGAGCATCCCCTGCTCCGGAGGCGCCACGCCCTGCTGTCTCCATCTGGTAGTGCGCCGCAGGCACCGTTGAGCTATGGCGAAGATGCACCCGAAGCCGAACGCTGGGCGGCGGAGGCTCGTGCTGAAACGGTTTCTCCGGCGCGAAGCGCCAGAGAACGCCACCGTGAGGTGGACGAGATCGACCAGCTCCTGGTCGGGATCGAAGGCGTGCACCAGCAGGGCCCCGAAACCAAGGTCGTCAAGCTGCAGGAGGTGATGGTGGAGGCGGGCGTAGTCCCTGGCAACGGCGAGAGGCTGCTCGTTTTCACCGAGTTCCTGGACACCCTGGTCTTCCTCCGCAGGCTTTTCGAGGAGTGGGGTTACACCGTCACGCAAATTGACGGCTCCATGTCCCAACAGGACCGTCTTCAGGCAGAGAAGGAGTTCCACGAGCGTTGCCAGGTGATGGTCGCCACCGAGGCGGCCGGCGAAGGCATCAACCTGCAGTTCTGCGCCCGCATGGTAAACTTTGACCTGCCCTGGGTTCCCGCGCGCCTGGAGCAGCGCATGGGGCGCATCCACCGTTATGGGCAGGAGCGCGTGGCTCGCATCTACAACTTGGGCGCCGGCGATACCCGCGAGGGCTTTGTGCTGCGCGGCCTCATGGAACGGCTGGAGGTAATGCGAGACCACCTGGGAGACCGGGTGTTCGACGTCATCAGCCTGCTGGTGGCCGACGCCGACGTAGAGGCTTTGCTGGCCAAGGTTGCCGCATCGCCTGCCGAGCAGGGGTCCCAATATGAGGTCCTGCAGGAACTGCTCCGGGCCACCGAGCGGGGCGTTGAGCGCTATCGGCAGGGTGAAGGGAGAAGCCGTCCTCTGGACCCCAGGGCTTACGATGACATCCGCCAGGCGTCGCGCCATTTCCGCCTGACCCCCGAGTATGCACAACACTTTGTGGTGGATGTGCTGCAAACCCTCGGCGAGGCTCCCGAGGCATGGCCGAGCCAAGGCAGCGACCCTGGCGATGCTCAAGGCTTTGCGGTCACAGCTCAGCGCAAAGTCACTGCCGAGTGCCTCGGCGTCCGGCAGGGCGAGCAGGTCGTGCTCACCTTCGACCAGGAGATGGCCGGCAAGACGACAGGCGCCCGCCTCCTAGCGCTGGGGAGTCCGACCCTTGATCGCTTCCTCGCCCTCGCCAAGGAGCTGTGGGGCAGTGCGCTTCCGCAGGGCGCCTTGTTTTGGGATGCCAGCCTGCCGGCAGGGAAGGGCTATCTCATCTGGCACATAAAGGGGCGAGTGCTTGATGGGCAGGGGCAGATAGTCTCGGAGCGGCTGTTCGCCGTTCGCCAGAACCAGGATAGCCTGGAGAACGTACCGACATCGGCACTCATCGACCTGGCCCCTGCGACCTCCAGAGCCCAACTCCCAGCGTGGATGACGGCTTTCTCCCATGACCCAGCAGCAGCATGGGCTTGGAGCCTTGAACACCAGCAGATGCCGTGGCTGCGCCACGAGAGCGCGCGTCGGCGCGGAATGGTGACCTTAAGGCGAGCCTCTCTAGTCTCCGAAGCAACACGGGCCGTCGCACTGGCGGACCAGGCCTACCAAGAGGCCGTGTGGGAGATGCAGCTAGACGCAGATGTGGCCGAGAGGGGGTTGCACGAGGCTCAGTGTCGCCTGAGCGCCCTTCAGGAGCAACTGGCGCGCGAGGAGGCCTGCTCGCTGACGTTTGCGGAGATCCTTGGGGTGTCGGCGGTGCTGCCCCTGGCGGAGCCGCCTGTGGTCGAGCTGCGTGACCTGAGGCCAGAAGTAGCGGAAGCGGCCATGGCTGCCGTGGTGCGGTACGAGCAGGCCCACGGTCGAGAGGTGACCGACCTCACCGGCGACCATTACCTGCACCCCTATGACCTCCATAGCACTGGCCCCGGCGGCCCGCGTTGTATCGAGGTCAAGGGCACCACCACCGGCCGCATCTTCATGTCTGAAAACGAGCGCCGCGCCGCCCAACGCTTGCGGGGCTCGTTCTACCTCTACATCGTCACTGACCCCTTGGGCCAGGCGCCCGTCACTGTGGTGCGCGACCCGCTGACCCGCATGGCGCCCGATGTGGTGCTGCATACTGGCGCGCACTATGGCTTTGACGCAGCTACCTGGCGGGCGGCAGCGGACGAAGGAACCCCATGAGCCAGCAACGGCGTCTGATCGAAGAGCTGCTGCCCCTGGCCGAGATAAGCCGGGAGAGCAGCAAATCCATCTCCTACGGCGCTATCCACACCATCCACACCTGGTTCGCGCGGCGGCCGCTGGCGGCCTGTCGCGCTGCCACCTTTGCTGCCCTGGTGGATGCACCCAACACCGAGCAGGGGCGGCTGGAGCTTCTGAGCCTCATCACCGACACCCTGAGCGAGACAGCGCCGCAGACCAAGAAAGAGCGTCTGGCAGAGATGCGCCGCTACATCAGAGCCACCTTTGCCGGCGAACAGCCCCGCGTTCTGGATCCTTTCGCCGGGGGTGGGTCCCTACCCCTGGAGGCCATCCGGCTGGGCTGTGAGGCCCACGCCCTGGACCTCAATCCTGTGGCCGTGCTGACCCTGCTGGCTACGGTGGATTACCCCATGCGCTTTGCCCATACGGCTTTCCGCCTGCCCGTTCGCGAGCCAACCCTGCTGGACGAGCCGGATGCCCCTCGCACCGGCAACCTGGTGCAGGCTGTGGAAGCCTGGGGCGCCTGGTTGCTGGACTGGGTGCGCCCCCAGTTGGCGCCGTACTACCACGCTGCGGATGGTGGCGCGCCCGAGGCTTTCTTCTGGGCCAAGACGGTGCGCTGCACCAACCCAGCCTGTGGCGCCGAGATTCCGCTCATTGCCCACCGCTGGCTCAGCCGCCGCAACGACAAGCCGCCCGTAGCGTATCGCCTGATCCCTCAGCCGAACCGCACCTTCGAGGTCGAGGTGTTCATTGGCGCCGCCGCAGTCGCCGATGGCCCTGACCGGGGCACCATGGCCCGCGGTTCGGTCCAGTGCCCTTTCTGCCTCCAGACCCTTTCCCCCTACGAAGTCAAGGCCCAGTGCATGGCCAAGCAGGATGGCCGTTTGCTTCTGGCGGTGGCCGTCGGAGGGGAAGGGAAGTCGGGTATGCGCTTTCGCCCCGCCACTGATGACGACCGCGCCGCCTATGCAGCCGCACAAAGCGCCCTTGCGGAGGCCATCGCCAATCACGACGACCCCTTCCTGGCACTGGTGCCGGACGAACCCATAGCTACAACCGGCGGACGCTGGCTCAACGTGACTCCCTATGGCGTAGAGACCTGGGGCGAGATGCACAACGCCCGCCAGCAGTTGGCGCTCGCTACCTTCTGCCAGGGTGTGAGCGCGGCGCATGATGCGTTGCTGGCCGCCGGCAGTGGCGCCGCGGAGGCCCGCACCGTGGCCCTCTACCTGGCGCTGACGGTGAGCCGGCTGGTGTTGAGGATGTCTGAAGGGTCCAGATGGGACAACACCCGAGACAACGTCCAGGCGGCAACCGGAGGCCATCGCCTGCCGATGCTGTGGGACTATGTCGAGGCCAACCCGTTGGCCGATGGCTCCGGCAGTTGGGCCAGCACTCTGCGCTGGGCGTTGCCTGCGATTCGACGCCTGATTGGTGCAGCCGAGGCACCTGCGAAGGTGGGCTGGGGCGATGCAGCCCAGCCGCCCTTCCCCGATGACCATTTCGACGCTGTGCTCACCGACCCGCCCTATTATGATAGCGTTGGGTACAGCTACCTGGCCGACATGCAGTACGTCTGGCTGCACCGTGCTCTGAGCGATATCCTGCCCGAGCACTTTCCCTCGGCTATGACGCCCAAGGCAGCTGAGATTGTGGCTGACCCAGGTCGGCATGGGAGCAAAGCGAAAGCACAGAAGGCTTTTGAGGATGGCCTCTCTCGTGCGCTGAGCGAGCTACGCCGGGTGCTGAAGCCCGACGGCATCGCCATGGTAATGTACGCCCATCAGGCGACCAGCGCCTGGGAGGCTTTGGTCGCCGCACTCATCCGCGCCGGCCTGCAGGTGACGGCCTCCTGGCCCATCGAAACCGAAACGGCGGCCCGGCGTGACTGGCTGGGCGGCGCCATGCTGGCGGCGACCATTCTGCTGGTCTGCCGCAAACGGCAGGGCGAGCGCACCGGCTATCTGGACCAGGTGCTGCCCGAGATGCGCATTGCCGTGCGCCAGGCCCTGGACCGCTTTTGGGCCGCGGGCATCGGCGGCGCCGACTTTTTCGTCAGCGCCATCGGGCCAGCCCTCTCGGCTTACTCCCGTTTCGCCGAGGTGCGCTACGCCAACGGCCAGCCCGTCTCCGTGGCCAGCTTCCTCACCTTGGTGCGCCAGACGGTCGTCGAGTTTTCGCTGGAGCGCGCCCTGCGGGGGCTGGACCCCGGCGAGGTGGACCCCGAGACGCAGTTCGCCCTGCTGTGGCGCTGGACCTATGGCAACAACGCTGTCGAGACCGGCGCCGCACTCCTCCTCGACAAGGCCACCGGCGTCGAGCTGGGCGAGCTGGAGCGTCGCGGGATGATTGGCCGCCACAACGGCTCCAAGAAGATGCTACTGCGGGGCCCAGAGCAGCGCCCCGAGCTGCTGGGCACTGCCCTGCCGCGCATCATCGCCGGCCAGGCCCCGCTGGTCGATATCGTCTATGCCGCCGCGCTGCTGTGGCGCGATAACCGGCGCGAGGAGCTGGCCGAGCTTCTGGAGGGCCAGGGGGAGCCGGCCCGCCGCGTAGCTTTGGCCCTGGCCGAGCTGCAGCCCCAGGAATCCGCCGAGCGGCGCCTGCTGTTGGGCATGCTGGGCATTTGGGGCAGTCACAATCGCAAGGGCAAACCAGGCGAGGCGACACAGCTTACTCTGGATTTTCCGCTGTAAGGGGGCGCCGGCAAAGGCGGCTTCCGGGAGGCAGGGGACGATGAAAGCATGGTGGCAGGCGGTCACCCCGCACGAGGATATTGCGAAAGGGCGCGTCAACGAAGGGCTCTTCGATGCCAAGCTGGGCCACGTTGCCCGAGGGGAGGGTGCGGACGAGTACCTCGATGCGCGCCTGTTCTTCCAAAAGACCTACTTCACCGATGGCCTGCGAGACCTGCTTGCGCGCGTTCTGCAGCGGGTCGCCGGCAACCGCGATCTGAACGGTGTGCTGTGGCTGCAGACCGGTTTTGGCGGCGGCAAAAGCCATTCCGAGCTGGCAGCTTTCCATCTGCTCAAGCATCCTGAAGAGGCCATGCAGGTGGCCGATGTTGCCGCTATCGTGCAGGCAGCCGGCCTGGGGCGGCCACCCAGGGCCCAGGTGGCAGTCATTCCAGGCACCAGCCTCAACCCTCTGGGGCGCGCTACCCCTGAGGGGCTACAGATTCGTACCCTGTGGGGCGAGGTGGCCTATCAGCTCGGCGGCCCGGCCGCCTATGCCCTGGTCGCCCAAAACGACGAGACGCTCGTCTCGCCCGGCGACCAGGCGCTCGTAGAGTTGCTGCGGCATGCAGGGCCCTGTGCAATCCTCTTTGACGAGACTTTGCACTATGTGGACAAGGTAACCGGCATCAAGACGGCGGAAAGGAGCCTGGCCGAGCAGACCGTGGCTTTTCTGCGCGAGCTGACCGACGCCGTCAATGCCGCACGTGGCGCCGTGATGATCGTCTCCCTCACCGCCAGCCGCGAGGACATGCTGAGCGATGGCGCTATGGCCTGGCTGGAGCGACTCAACGAGCATGTGCTGCGCGAGGCCACGGCCATTCGCCCTGTGCAGCGTAGCGAGATACACGAGGTCGTCCGCCGGCGCCTCTTTGAACAGGTGGACGGAGAGAGCGCCGCGGCAACGGCCAAGGGCTACCGCCAGCTCTATGCCAGTCTGGGCAGCCTGCCGGCGGAGAAGATGGGCGCCGACTATGAGCGCCTGATAGCCCACAGCTATCCTTTCCATCCCGAGCTCATCTCCGTGCTCTATGAGCGCTGGGGGGCGTGCGCAGGCTTTCAGGAGACCCGCGATACTCTGCGCTTTCTGGCCCTGGCGCTGCAGCAGCTGTGGACCCGCCGCGAGGGATGTGAGAACGCCCTCATCCAATGTTGTGACGTCGACCTGGGGGTTGGCGACCTGCGCGGCATGGCGCGCCGCGTCGCCGGCGACGAGCAGTGGGAGACGGTCATCGGCACCGATATCGCAGCCCAGCCGGGGAGCGAGTTGGCCAAGGCCCAGTTGCTGGACCGACAACACCAGACTGGAAGCCTGGCTCAGGGGCTGGCGACCACCATATTGCTCTACAGCGTGGGCGGCGGCGAGGTTCCTTCTGCCACACGGGAGGGGCTGAGGTTGGCTTGCAGCAGGCCGGGCGTTCCGGAGTCCGTGTGGGACGACATCCTGGCCCGCTTTGAGCGCAGTCTGTTCTACTACTTCTGGGAGGAGTCGCGCTACCAGTTCCGCAAACAGCCCAACGTCCTTAGCCTGCAATACACCCACTACACTAACCTGACGCCGGGCGAGGTTGACGCCCACATGCAGAATACTACCACCAGGAATGCCCTGGGCGACAAAATGCCAGGGCATGGATTCCAGGTCCACTACCGCCCGGAGGATAGCCAGGCGGTGCCTGATGACGAGGCTCTCAAGCTCATCGTGCTCGACTCCCAGTACACCGTGACCGAGGGAGTGGCAAGCGGTGACACCGAGCGGGCCTGTCTGGCCATGCTGGACAGACGGGGCGACCTGTTGCGGCAGAACCGCAACACCCTCGTTTTCTGTGCGGCCGACGAAGGCGGCATCAAACTGGCCAAACAGGCGGCAGCAGACTATTTGAGCTGGAGCAAGATACAGCGCAACTCGGGCGAATGGGACCGTATCGGTGGCGCCCAGCAGAGCATTGTCACAGCCCGTATGGAGAGTGCATCCGCAGCCGTTATCCGCGGCCTTATCAGCGCCTATTGCTGGGCTCTGCTGCCGACGGTGGCACGCGAGGGCAACGCCAGCGTCGTCAAGCTCTCGACCGTACGCTCTGGCCACTATGGCCCGGGCAAGCTCATTGCCCCTTTGGCCTGGGAGCGCTTGACGAGCTCCTCGGGAGCAGGACAATCCATCATGACCGAGCTGACCCCCGAGGTGCTGCTGGACCGCTACCAGGAGCACACCTGGCCGCGGGCTCAACTATCGGTGACGACTCGCGAGCTATGGGAGCGCTTTTGCCGGCAGGTTGCACTGCCCGTGCTGCGAGACCAGAACACCCTGTTGGACACACTTCGTGTTGGCCAGCAGAAAGGGCTGTTTGCCCTGGGCCACCTGACCAACGACGACAGCCCGCGCGACCAACGCGACAGCTATACAGCCCTCTACTTCAAGCAGATGGCCCTGCCTCCCCAGGAGCAGCCACAGATTGGCCAGAGGTGGGTGCTCCTGCGGCCTACGTTGTATGAGGCCATCACCACCCAACCGACACAGGTCACCGTCGAAGAGGTAAGGGATGCTGTGGTGGCCGTCAACGGTGGTGGCCAGCCGGCCCGTGTGTCGGCCATCTACGCATATGTTGCCAAAGGCCGGAACGTTCCGATAGACGACAAGTCGTTCCATCTCGCTCTCAGAGAGCTTGTGACTAGTCAAGAGTTGGCCTATCATGTGGGGCCCAGCGGCCCTGAGGCAAACATACCTACAGATATGGAGGCGCTCAAGTCGGGATGGGTTTCAGTGGTCCTGAAGGGAGGGGCCGGCGGCGTAGAGTCAGACCGGGGACGCGTCGTCACAGTTCGGGGTACCCTAAGCTCACTACGGGAGTTGACCGCCCTGTTCAGCAGTATCCTCAAGCCACTGCAGTCGCAGGCGCCCAGAGTTCTTCGCATCGTTGTCGATGTGACCGCCGAATATGAGCAAGACCCCGGAGGAGGGTTGACGGCCGCTCTGCAGGACGGCAAGAGCAACACGCTGCTCAGGAACATTATTGTGAGGGACAGCAAGGAGATGTGAGAACGCGTCGGTGCGGGCTGCTGGCCTGCCTATCACGCCTTGGCCCTCGCGCAGTTGGCGCCGCCCACCACCGCTCTTGTGTGAAAACGGAGGGCAAAGCGATGAGGCTCACAATGACGACACCTGACAGGTCTTCGGGAGACCTGTCAGGTGTCTGGCGTTTACGCGCCGAACTTGGTCAGGCGCAGGGCGTGGGCCAGGGCCAGCGGCATGATATCGACCGCCGGGAAGCGCCCCAGGCTGCCCTGCGTGCAGGCGCGCTCGCCAAAGCTCGTCGTCAGGTCGGGCCGGCAGGTGGGCGCCCAGAGCAGCGTGGGCACCGGGTGCCAGCTATGCCCCTTGAGCGCCGCCGGTGTCGAGTGGTCGCCGGTGATGACCACCACGTCGGGCTTCAAGGCCATCAGCCGCGGCACGAGCCGGTCTACCTCTTCGATGACGTGCACCTTGGCCTCATAGTTGCCGTCCTCGCCGCTGGAGTCGGTCTTTTTCACGTGCAGGTAGAAATAGTCATAGTCGGCCCAGCCCTGCTCGAGGGCGGCGAATTCGTCGTCGAGCGCCATGCCCGTAGGCAGCGCCGTCATGCCCACCAGCTTGGCCAGCCCGCGGTACATGGGGTAGGCCGCAATCGCCGCGGCGCGCAGGCCATAGACGTCGGCCATCTGCGGCAGCGTGGGGTGTTTGGCAAAGCCGCGCAGCAGCACCATGTTCGCCGGGTGCGCGTCGGCCAGGATGCGCCGCGCCTGATCGACGAACCGGTTCACCAGGTCGGCGGTGTGCGCCGCCTTGGGCGCCAGTGGCTGTACCGGCAGCGGCGGCTTGCCCAATACCTGGGGGTCCGTCTCGCTCAGCGCCGGCACCAGCCCCTCGCCGCGCAGCACGAGCACAAAGCGGTGCTCCCTCACCGGCGAGACGAACACCTGCACCCCCGGCAGCTTGACCTCGGCCTGCAGCCGCGCCGCCAGCTTGGCGCTGATCTCGGTGGCGATGCGCCCGGCGCGGCGATCGGTGATATTGCCGGCGGCGTCGACGGTGCAAAAGTTGCCACGCGCCGCCAGGTCCTGCGGCGTGAGCGCAAAGTCGATGCCCACCGCCTCCAGCACGCCGCGGCCGATCTCGTACTTGATGGGGTCATAGCCAAAGACGGCCAGGTGCGAGGGTCCGCTGCCCGGCGTGATGCCCGGCCCGATCGGCTCGTGCAGCCCGCAGATGCCCTCGGCCGCCAGCCGGTCCATATTGGACGTGTGCGCCGCCTCCAGCGCCGTCGGCCCGCCCGGCATCACCGGCAGGCCGCCGATGCCATCGAGCACCAGGAGCACGATCTTGGTGGTGTTCTTGACGACGAGGTCCTTGAGCAAAGCGAAATCTGTCACACTCTCCTCCTAGACAAGGAACTGAGGGAACTGGAGGAACTCGGGCGGCTCTTGGGGCAACGCCCGAACAAGTTCGGGAGTCCGACCCGGAGTCCCCGACTTGCTGGGGGGCGGCCCGAACAAGTTCGGGAGTCCGGGTCGGCCTTCAGTTCCGTTAGTTCCCCCAGTTTCTTCAGTTCCCTCGCTATCTCGCCAGCACGCCTGCGAGCTGGAACATCTTGACGTCGATGGGCTTGGGCTCGCCGATGATCTTGCCAAACGGCGTGAGGGCGATATCGTTGCCCACCAGCCCGACCATCTCGCCGCGGCGCCCTTCCACGAGCGCCCTGGTAGCCGCCGAGCCAAGCCGCGTGGCCAAGACGCGGTCGAACGCCGATGGGGAGCCGCCGCGCTGGATGTGGCCCAGGATGGTCACGCGCACGCTGAACCCCGCCTCCTCGCGCCGCGCATTGAGGTACTCGGCGATTCTGACGGCGTTGTAGCGCGCGCCCTCGGCTACGACGATGATGCAGTGCGATTTCCCCTTGATGTAGGCGTCGGTCACCGTGCGCTCGACGTCGGCCAACTCAAAGGCCACCTCGGGGATGCAGACCAGTTCGGCGCCGCCGGCAATGCCGGTCATCAGTGCCAGGTAGCCGCTGTTGCGCCCCATGACCTCCACCAGGAAGGCCCGTTGGTGCGAGCTGGCGGTGTCTTTGATGCGGTCGATGGCGTCGAGGGCGGTGTTGAGCGCCGTATCGACGCCGATGCACATATCGGTGCCCGCCAAGTCGTTGTCGATCGAGCCGGGCACGCCAATGACGGGGAAGCCCAGATCTTGCAGCTTCTGGCCGCCGCGCATGGTGCCATCGCCGCCGATCACCACCAGGCCCTCGATCTCGGCCTCGTTGAGGTTGCGCAGGCCGTCGAGCTGGCCGCCGCGCGTGGCGAACTCGGCGGAGCGCGCCGTGCCCAGGAAAGTGCCGCCCCTGCCGATAATGCCGCCCACCGCGCGCGCCGGCAGGTCAACAAACTCGTGGTCCAGCAGGCCGGCATAGCCGCGCCGGATGCCCACCACCTCCACGCCGAGGCTCGCCGCCATGCGCACCACCGCGCGCACGCAGGGGTTGAACCCCGGCCCATCCCCGCCACTCGTGAGCACACCGATCCGTCTCATGGTTGACCCCTGTCCGCGCTAATGCGTGATGCGGCCCTGTTGCGTGTTGCGTGTTCCGTTGGCTTGGCTTCAGTGAACGGAAGACGCAATACGCAACACAGTCACGCATTACGCAGTACGTATTACGCAGTACGCCGTTCGCCGCGCCTACTCGCAATCCTGCAGAATCGCCACGCCCGGCAGCACCTTGCCTTCGAGGAACTCGAGCGAGGCGCCGCCGCCGGTGGAGATGTGGGTGATGCGTGCGGCCACGCCCGCCGCTTCGACCGCCGCCGCTGAATCGCCGCCGCCGACGATGGTGGTGGCATCGGGCAGGTCGGCCACGGCGTGGGCCAGGCCGATGGTGCCGGCGGCAAAGGGTTCGAACTCGAACACGCCCATGGGCCCGTTCCACACCACCGTGTGTGCCCCCTGCAGCGCCTGGCTATAGCGCCGCACCGTGTCGGGGCCGATATCCATGATGCGCCACTTGGCCGGCACCTGCTCGGCTGCCACGACCTGTGCCGTCGCTTCGGCGCTGAAGGCATCGGCGATGACCACGTCGCTGGGCAGCACGAGCTTGTCGCCACCGCGCGCCAGCAGATCGCGCGCCACATCGACCTTCTCCACCTCGACGAGCGAATCGCCCACGTCGTAGCCCTTGGCCAGGAAGAAGGTGTTGGCCATGCCGCCGCCGATCAGCAGCCGGTCGACCTTGGGCAGCAGGTTGTCGATCACGGCGATCTTGTCCGACACCTTGGCCCCGCCCAGGATGGCCACGAACGGCCGCCGCGGGCTCCCCAGCGCCTGCCCCAGGAACTCGATCTCCTTGGCCATCAGCAGCCCCGCCACCGCCGGCATATAGTGCGCCACGCCCTCCGTCGACGCGTGCGCGCGGTGCGCCGTGCCAAAGGCGTCGTTGACGTAGAGGTCGGCCAGGCTGGCCAACTGCCGGGCAAAGGTCGAGTCGTTGGCCTCCTCCTCGGGGTAGAAGCGCAGGTTCTCCAAGAGCAGCACGTCGCCCGGCCGCATGGCCAGCACCGCCTCACGCACCTCGGGCCCGATGGCGTCGCTCAGCTTGCGCACCGGCTGCCCCAGGAGCGCCGACAGCCGATCGGCCACCGGGTCGAGCCGCAGCTTGTCGACCACCTTGCCCTTCGGCCGCCCCAGGTGCGAGGTCAGGATCACCCGCGCCCCATGCTGCCGCAGGTACTCGATGGTCGGCAGCGCTGCGCGGATGCGCGTATCGTCGGTCACCCGCCCCGACTCGTCTTGCGGGACGTTGAAATCGACCCGCACCAAGACGCGCTTGCCATCCACATCCACATTGCGGATCGTCTTCTTGCAGACGGGTGTCGTTGTCATGGCGTCCTCCCGCTCCTTATGTGGCCTGGTATGATGCCGGATGAGGCCGTGCGCATTCTAGCACGTTCGCCGGGCGCTGTAAACCAGAAGGCCATGTGAAGGAAGGGGTTTTGGGTGGTTGTGGTCTGGGCCTCGCCCCCGCGGGGGCGAGGCCCAGACCACAACCACCCAAAACCCCTTCCTTAGTTCAGGCCGGGGCCTCGCTGCCGAGGGCGATGCGCTCGGCGAGGGGCGGGTGCGAGTAGAGGAGCCACACCGCCCAGCGCGGCGGGTCGATTTCGCTGAGGTTCTGGTTGGCCAGGCGGGTCATCGCCCGCGCCAGGGCAGCACCGTTGCCCGTGGCCTGCAGCGAGAAGCGGTCGGCCAGGCGCTCGCGCCAGCGCGAGTGCGCGTTGGCCAGTGGCATGGTGACCAGCGAAAAGAGGCCCACCGCCAGCGCCACGAGGGGCAGCGCCGCCACGTCGCCCGGCCCGGCAAAGCCAAAGCGCGCCACGCCCCAGCGCAGGAACAGGTGCGCCAGGTAGAGCGCCCCCACCAGCAGCGCCGTCTGTAGCGCCAGGCCCTGGTACAGGTCGTGGTGCACCTGGTGCCCCAGTTCGTGGGCCACGATGGTCTCGATCTCGTCGGGCGTGTACTGGCTGTAGAGCGT
This sequence comes from Chloroflexota bacterium, assembly GCA_029553955.1. Taxonomy (GTDB): domain Bacteria; phylum Chloroflexota; class Anaerolineae; order SpSt-313; family SpSt-313; genus JAKPJZ01. The sequence goes on along the minus strand of JAKPJZ010000201.1, from coordinate 99,512 downwards.
ATCGCCCAGCGCGATGCGCTGCGTGCGCCCCAGGCCCATGAACATGGCATTGGCCGCCGTGGTGCGCGCGCTGAGGTCGATGGTGTAGACGCCCGCCACGCGCCGGCCCGTACGCTCGGCCAGGCGGCGGATGCGTGCTACGAGCTCCTCGTCATCGAGCGGGGTGAGCGTGTTGAAGAGCGGCAGGATGAGCACCGGCGCCACAAAGCCCAGCAGCACACTCGCCGCCGCCAGGAAGGTGCTGCCCCAGATCCACCAGGTGTCGGGGTAGGTGCGCAGCAGCCAGTAGATCACCTCGCCGGCGGCGATGCCGAACACCAGCGACAGCGCCAGCGATTTCGCCTCGTCGGCCAGCCACAAGCGCAGCGTCTGCGTGCTCAGGCCATAGTGGTGCGCCCGCACGTAGCCGCTCCACCAGCCCAGCGGCGCCATGGCCAGCGCGTAGCCGACCAGCACCAGGCCCAGGTAGGCGCCGACCAAGAGCCATGGCGAAGCCAGCCCCGCGCCCAGCAACGCCGCCTTGAGCCGACGCGAGGCGCCGCTGGCCAGGAAGCCCAGCACCAGCGCCGCCGCCACGCCCAACTCCAGCAGCATCAGGCGGCGGCCTTCGCGGGCGCGCTGCTTGGCCACCCGCTGCCGCTCGGGGTCGATGCGGATGTCAAGGTCAAAGGATTCCCGGGACACAAAACACCACCAATCCAGTGATACTCTCCGGGGTTTCGCAGGCAGCCGCGTTTCCTGCCGCCCGACGGGCGGCAGGAAACGCGGCTGCCTGCGAAACCCTTCAGTCCTTCGGCACCACACGCACGGTCATCATATTCGTCGTCCCCGGCAGGCTGCCGGCCGTGCCGCCGGTAATAACGACCACATCGCCCGGCTTGGCCCAGCCGTAGCGCACCGCCGCCCGCACCGCATCGGCGGTCATCTCGTCGGTGTTCTCGGTGCGCTTGGCCAAGAGCGGGCACACCCCCCACACGAGCGTCAATTGCCGCTGCGGGGCTTCGTTGGGCGTCACGGCGACGATGGGCGCCTCGGGCCGGTACTTGGCCACCATATAGGCCGTATAGCCCGAAACGGTCGGCGTGATGATCGCCGCCGCGTCCAGGTCGGCCGCCGTCTCGGTGCTGGCGTGGCTCACCGCTTCGGCGATGCTGCAGCACTGTACCGGCATCTGGCGCCGCGCCCGCCAGGCGCCCACGGCCTCGCGCTCGGCAAACTGCGCGATGCGCCCCATCACGCGCACCGCCTCCTCCGGGTACTCCCCCGCCGCCGTCTCGCCCGAGAGCATCACCGCGTCGGTGCCGTCGAGGATGGCGTTGGCCACATCCGAGGCCTCGGCGCGGGTGGGCCGCGGGTTCTGGACCATCGACTCCAGCATCTGCGTCGCCGTGATCACCGGCTTGCCGGCCAGGTTGCACTTGCGGATGATGCGCTTCTGCTGGACGGGCACCTCCTCCGGCGAGGTCTCGATGCCCAGGTCGCCGCGGGCCACCATGATGCCGTCGGACTCTTCGATGAGGCCGTCGATGTTCTGCAGCGCCTCGGGCTTTTCGATCTTGCTAATCACGGGCAGCGGCGGGCGCTTGGGCGCATACTCACACAGCAACGCCTTGAGCTCGCGCACCTCGTCGGCCGTGCGCACGAAGGAGAGCGCCACCCAATCGACCCCCAGCTCCAGCCCAAAGCGCAGGTCATCGCGGTCCTTGGCCGTGATCGCCGGGATGGCCAGCGAGGCGTTGGGCAGGTTGAGCCCCTTGTTCGACTTGAGCACCCCGCCGGTGACGACGCGGCAGCCGATCTCGCTGCCCTCGGCCGCCAGCACCTGCAGCTCCAACATCCCGTCGTCCATCAGGATGCGCTCGCCCGGCTGCACGTGCTTGGGCAGGTGGGCGTACTGTACGGGGATCTCGTGCCCGTGGCCGATGATGGGTCGGGTGGTCAGCACGACCTGCTCGCCCTCGACCAGCTCGACGCCGCCCTCCTTCATCTTGCCCACGCGCAGCTTGGGGCCGCTCAGGTCCCACAGAATACCCACCGGCCGGCCCAGCGCCGCCGACATCGCGCGGATGCGCGCCACCGTCGCACCATGCCAGGCCTGGTCGGCATGCGACAGGTTCAGACGCGCCACATCCATGCCGGCCTGCATCAATCGGCCGAGCGTCTCCTCCGACTCGCTCGCCGGCCCAATCGTACAGACAATCTTGGTCCGCCGCATGCTCGCCCCCCACTCTACACGGCACGACACAAATGCCACACAAGTATAGCCGCCGCCCGACCCCCCGGCAAGCCCAGCAGCCCCCCTTCGTAGTAGCGGCTTGAGCCGCTCGTCCTCCTCGCCGCCGGTGCAGGATCCCTCACCCCCGGCCCCTCTCCCACGTGCGCGGGGAGAGGGGGAAGCGCCGGCAGGCCGACCGTGACCGCTTCCCCTCTCCCACGTGCGCGGGGAGAGGGGGAAGCGCCGGCAGGCCGACCGTGACCGCTTCCCCTCTCCCACGTGCGCAGGGAGAGGGGGGAGCGCCGGCAGGCCGACCGTGACCGCTTCCCTTCTCCCACGTGCGCGGGGAGAGGGGGGATGTGCCTACCATGGGGCTGGCAAACCACAACGACTGTCGCCGACTCGCCTCAAAAATGCCTCCCCTCTCCCCGCGCACGTGGGAGAGGGGCCGGGGGTGAGGGACCATACGGCGTCTTCCCCGGCTCACCGAACAGCCTAAAGAAGAACTGCACCGCCGGCCCGATCCCCAGGGCAAAGATCACCGTGCCCAGGCCCAGCTTGCCGCCGAGCAACGCGCCCGCCGCCAGCACCGTGACCTCGATGCGGGTGCGCACCAGGCGGATGCTGCGCCCGGTGATGCGGCTCAGGCCCAGCATCAGCCCATCGCGCGGCCCCGCCCCCAGCCCCGCGCCGATGTAGACGCGCGTGGCCAGCCCCTCCAGCAGCACGCCCAACCCGAACACCGCCACCTGCACCGCCCAGCCGCGGAATACCGGCATGTGCGGCATGAGCCAGTCGATAAAGGTGCCGATGCAGATCATGTTGGCCACCGTCCCCGCGCCGGGCTTGATGCGCGCCGCCACGTATGACAGCACGATGATGGCCAGGCCGGTCACAATAGAGACCCGGCCCAGCGGCCAGCCCAGGCGGCCCGCCACGCCCACATGAAAGATGTCCCACGGCCCCAGGCCCAGGTCGGCGCGCACCATCAGCACGATAGCCAGCGCATAGAGAAACAGCCCCGCCATAATCACGACCCAGGCCCACGCCTGCCGCCTGAGCCTGGACATCCACACTCCGGCGCCCCACGCCCGCACATGCAATCGCAATCCGTTCGACCCCTTTCAGCCCATCGAGGGAGCAGCTGAACCACGAAGTGCTCATGAGCGCGACGCTCACCACCACGCGGGAAAACGCCCACAAGGGGCTAGGCTACGTGGGGTTGCGCCTCATTTTCAAGTCAGGACACAAAGAATCACGAAACCTTTGTGCCCTTCGTGGTTCGCTCTTCCTTCTCTCGGGCTAGCCCTTCTCCAGCAGGCTTCGCAGCCGCGCCAGGTTCTCCACGTCCTCATGCATATCGGGCGATTTGTCGGTCTCGAGCACCATCGGCCGGTCCTGCCAGCGCCGGTCGTTGAGCAGGCGGCGGAAGGCGCCCAGCCCGAGCTCGCCCTGGCCGATGTGCGCATGGCGGTCGCGGTGGCCGCCGAGCCGGCCCGCCGCGTCGTTCAGGTGGAAGGCCAGCACCCGCGCCAGGCCCACCGCCGCCTTGAGCTCGGCCATCGTCGCCTCGTAGCCTTCGGGCGAGCGCAAGTCATAGCCGGCGGCGAAGGCGTGGCAGGTATCGAAGCACACGCCCAGTCGCTCGGGCGCGCGCACGCGGCGCATGATCTCGCCCAGCTCCGCCAGGCGCCCGCCCAGCACCGTGCCCTGGCCCGCCGTGTTCTCGAGCAGGATGCGCACCCGGTAGCCCGGCGTGCGCGCGTGGATCTCGTCGAGCGCCTGCGCGATGCGCGCCAGGCCCTCGCCGGCGCCCGATGTCATATGCGCCCCCGGGTGCATCACCAGGTAGGGCAGCCCCAGGGCCTCCGAGTGCTCCACTTCCTCCAGCAGCCCGGCCAGCGATTTGGTCCACAGCTCGGGGTCGGGCGTCGCCACGTTGTTCAGATACGAATCGTGGGCGAACACCGGGTCGATGCCCGTCTCGGCCTGCGCCTGCCTGAAGCGGGCGATCTCCTCCTCGGGCAGCGGCCGCGGCGCCCAGCGGTTGGGCGACTTGACAAAGATCTGCACCGTCTCGCAGCCCACCGACCGGCCACGCAGCAGCGCCTGGTCGACCCCGCCGGCAATTGACATGTGGGCGCCAAGTCGTGGCATGGTATCTGCCCTTTCTTGAGGCAGCGGTGGCTCGTCGCCCTCAACATCCTGGTGATAGCCGGGCACCTGGCGCTGCTCCCACCCGGCTCTGGGCCAGGAACCTTAAGGATCCTGCACCGGGATAGCGCGTAGCGTGAAAGCCGGTCACCAGCACCGTGAGGATGCTTTCTGGGTGCAAACCCGGCGTCAGCCCTGCCGCTGGCGCCGCTGCCTCTCGATCTCGAACGCCATCACCGCCGTGGCCGAAGCGGTGCCCAGCGAGGCCGCGAACGGCCGCCCGTAGGGGATCTGCACGAGCAGGTCGGCCTGCTCGACGAGTGACCGGCTGATGCCGCGCTTTTCGCCGCCGATGACCAGGAAAAGCGGCTGCGCCAGGTCGGCCTCGAAGAGCGGCACGGCGTTGTGTTTGACGGCGCAGGCCAGCGCCAGTCCGCGCGCCTTGAAGAACGCCGCGGCGTCGAGCGCCGTCTCGGCCACGGCCATGGGCAGGCGCTCCGAGGCTCCCGCCGAGGCGCGGCCCACCACCGCCGCGGCGCTGGTCCAGTTGCGGGGTCGCAACACCAGGCCGTCGATGCCGGCAGCGTAAAGCGAGCGCGTGGCGTCGCCAAAGTTGAAGGGGTCCTCCACGCCGTCGAGCATGACGATGCAGGGACGTTCCTTGCCGGCGATGAGGTCGCCCAGGCCCACAAAGCGCCGCGGCCCCACCAGGGCGATGACGCCGCCGTGCGTCTGACCGCTGGCGCGCTCGGCGATGGCCGCCGCGTCGACACGCTGCACCGCCACGCCCGCGGCCCGCGCGCGCTGCAGCAGGCGCGCCACGGCCGGGTCCTCGCGCTTGTCGCGCGCGATGAGGATGCGCCTGATCTCGCGGCTGCGCGCTTCGAGCGCCGCGGTCACCGCGATGTGCCCCTCCAGCACGGCCTCCTCGGCCGCGCCGCTCGTCTCTGCGTCCAGCGCCACACCTCCTGGGCGAACGCATGGCTCGCCTGGCGCCACTATACCACGAGCGGACGGTTTGCGCCAGCAGGGGGGGGATTGATGGACAGGCGCGGCCAGGCCGCCCTGCGGGGCGGCCTGGCCGCGCCTGTCCATCAATCCCTTCAGTAGAGCAGCGGCGCCGGTCAGTCGCCGACCGGCTGCACCTGCCACTGCGCGTCGACCCACAGGCCGATGACCTGTACGTGCAGCCCCCAGCCGCGCAGCACCTCCATCGCCTGGCGCACCTGGGCCTGGTGCACGTCGGGGCTCACGGGGTTGCCGGCGCAGTCATCGTGAGCAACGATGGCGAGCACCCGCGAGCCGTGGGCCTGCACCGAGATGCGCGCCTTGGCCAGGAACGCCGCCGTCTGCGGCCCGCCCTCGGCCAGCACCTTCTCGGGCCCGGGCTCGGTGATCATGTCCACATAGTCGAGCCCGTAGGTCTCTTTCAGCCAGCGCGTCACCGGCTCCTGCACCCGCCCGTCCATACAGTTGATCGCCGTGCCGAATGTGCCGTGGGCCATACGCTCCTTTCGCAGCTCTACTGCCAAGTCTGTACTACGAAACGCCAGCCCTCGTTCGCAAGTGGGACAGGCTTTCCAGCCTGTCCAGCCCTCGCCGTTGCGACACGTTGACGGGCTGGAAAGCCCGCCCTACGGGCCTGTGGGATAGGCTTTCCAGCCTGTCCGGCCCTCGCCGTTGCGACACGTTGACGGGCTGGAAGGCCCGCCCTACGGGCCTGTGGGATAGGCTTTCCAGCCTGTCCAGCCCTCGCCGTTGCGACACGTTGACGGGCTGGAAAGCCCGCCCTGCGGGCCTGTGGGACAGGCTTTCCAGCCTGTCCAGCCCTCGCCGTTGCGACACGTTGACGGGCTGGAAAGCCCGTCCTACAGGCGCTCGACCGTGACCACCTTGCCCCGCGTTTCGAGCTGCGCGATGAGCTCCTCCACGTACACCTGGCGCATGGGCTTGCCGCGCACCACATCGGCGAGCTGGTAGGGATTGATGGCCTCACCGACCATAAAGTGCAGGACGTCGGCCCGCAGCAGTACCCGCGCCAGCTCGGTCGCGCCGTCGTGCGCGGGGGGCAGGTCGTGGATGGTCTCGGCGACCTGCAGGCGTTCGGAGGCCTTGCTCAGGGTGATGATGCCTTCGGTGACCAGGTCCACCCCCTCCAGACGCGCCATCGGAGGGATCTTTTCCTTGCGGGCGGCAACTCCGGGCAGGCGGCGCTCGAGCAACACGCGCAGGGTATGCCCCGTCTCACGCGCCGCCACCTGCGCGGTCGTGCCGCCACAGATGACCTTGAGCCCCTCGGCAGCCATAAAGCGCTCCACAGTCTGGCGGTCGAGCTCGGGCCGCGAGGGTGGGCCGGTAAGGATGGTGGCCAGCACGGGGCGGCGCACCTTCATGCCCACGGCGGTAGCATCGTCGCCCGGCCGGCCATCGTACAGCTTGAGGCAAGTGCGCGCCAGGGCGCCGGTCAACTGGTAGGCATCGCCGCCGGTGGCCGCCCAGCGCGTGAGCGAGACGGCCAGGTTCTTCCAGCCCCAGCCCAGCTTGTACAGCCCGCCCACCCCGGCGTGGACGTAGCCATCCGACACCAGGGTCATATAGTCGCCCTCTTGCAGCTCGAACTTGCATTCGCGGATGCTGCGCCCGCCCACCTCACGCTCGACCATCGGCAGGCTGACGAGCTGCCTGTCACGGATCAGCACGAGCGGTGGGTTGTCGTATTCCACCAGGTAGGCGCGCCGGCCCTGCTCCACCATCAGCACCGAAAAGGTCGCGTACGCCAGCCGGCGCACCTGGCACTCGGGCAAGGTGTCGGTGAGGGTCTCGATGACCTCGTCGATCGTCTCGCCCTTTTCGAGCATGTCTACGCCGATGGTCACCGTCAGCGTGGCCAGGATGTGCGCCTTGACGCCGCTGCCGAGCCCATCGGAGAGACCCACGATCAGCGACGACGGTGTGGCTTTGAGGCGCACGGCGTCGCCGCACAGTTCCTCGCCGTGCTTGGCCAGGCAACGGTAGGCCACCTCAACGAGCTGCTTCACCGTCCTCATCCTTCTCCAGCAGGCGCCGCAGCTCGGTCAGCAGCACCTTGGTCTCGGCAGTCGTCTCGCCCAAGAGCCCTGCAATCTCGTGGGCCACGCGCATCTGCTTTTTGATGACCGCCTGGGTGCGGTCGAGCGTCTCGGCGCGCAGGTGGGCCAGCGCCGCCCGCGCCGCTTCGTGCTCGGTAATGTCGCGCAGCACCGAGACCAGCAGGCCCTTGCCCGGCACCGGCACCACGGCCATATCGACAATCAGGCCCTCGCGTAGGCGCACCTTCTCGCTCCAGGCCATCTCGCCCGACCCCTGCGCCTGCAGGAAGAGGGTGAGCACGGGCACAAACTCGCGCAGGTGTCGCCCCAGCATCTCGCCGCGGTGGCGCCCGAACATGCGCTGCGCCGAGGCCGAGGCTTCGTGCACGTGCAGTTGCTCGTCGACCACGAGCACGGCGTTGGGCACCGCGTCCATGACCACGTTGGTGAGCGATTCGGCGCGGCTGCGCATGTAGGGGATGCACATCGTCAACTCGGCCATGCCGCGCAGCGCGGCGATGGCTTTGGCGCGGCAGCTCGGATAGCCGCAGGCGCCGCAGTTCAGCTCGTCCTGCGGCGAGTATTTTTCCACCATGGCCAGCGCTGCCCTGATCTCTTCCTCGCTGAACTCGGGCACCGGCTGGCTGCGGTCGTGGAAGCTGCGGCTGAGGTCGGGCCAATCCTCGTCGCCGGAGGGGAGGGCGGTTCGCGAACCGGGGGCGGTTCCCGAACCGCCCCTACGGGCTGCGCCTGTGGGCAAGGGTTGCGGCTGCTGCCGGCCAGCATAGGCCAGCAGGCGTTGCCGGTAGAGCGAGACGGGGTGCAGCCCCGCCATCACCGGGCCGTTGATGCAGCCGCCCTCGCAGGCCATCAGCTCGGCCAGGCCAGCCTCGAGCGCACCCGAGCGGATGCCCTCCAACACATCGCGGCAGGCCTCGAGCCCCGAGGCGGTGATCACGTGCTCGGCCAGCATATCGGTGCTCAGCCGCGCCGTGCCCACCAGGCCCCCTTCGACCGGGAAGAGCCTGGCCGCCGGGCGCACCGGCTCCGGCTCGGGCGGCTCAGCCGGGCGGGCGATGGCGATGCCGCGCTCCTTGAGCCACTTGGCCAGCTCGCTAAAGGTCAGCGCCGCGTCGACGGCGCCTTGCAGCCCCTCGGCGCGCACCTCGCCCTTCTTGCCCAGGCATGGGCCGATGAACACAATGCAGGCCGTGGGGCCGTAGTGCCGCCTGAGCCAGCGGCCATGGGCGATCATCGGCGAGACGATGGGCGCCAGGTGCACGATCAGGTCGGGATAGTACATCTCGACCAGGTTCACCACCACCGGGCAGGCGGCGGCGATGACCGGGCGCACGCCGCCGCCCTCGGCCAGCAGGCGGCCATGGGCGCGGCCCACCATCTCGGCGCCGAACGCCGTCTCGCCGGCGGCGGCAAAGCCCAGCGCCTGCAGCGCCTCCTCCATAGCCACGAACGAGGTCAGATCAAAGAAGGCCGGCGCCGACGGCGCCACGCTCGCGACCACCGGCCGTCCCTCGGCCAGCGCTTGCTCCACGATCGACCGGTCGTTGCGCACCTGCTTGGCCCCCTGTGGGCAGGCCCGCACGCAGGTGCCGCAGACGATGCACAGCTCCTGCACCACCTGCGCCTGCGCATCCTGCACGCGCACCGCCTTCACCGAGCAGGCGCGCACACACGAGTAGCAGTCGCGACACCGGGCCACGTTCGTCTGAATCACGCCGCCCTTCATCAGCTACCACCCTCTCATGGGCTAACCGCAGAGGACGCGGAGTCCGTTTTTCGCAGGCAACTGCTCAGCCCGTCATTGCGAGTATCCCAGGGTCTCCGAACCCTGTGACCAGCACAGAACCTTGGCCTGTCATTGCGAGGAGGCGACCGCAGCCGCCGACGAAGCAATCCCCAGGTTGCGAGCGAAGCGAGGCAACTCCGATGCCCGACGTGGAGTTGCATCGCTGCGCTCGCAACCAAGGGATTGCTTCGCTACGCTCGCAATGACAGGACCAAGTTTCTGAACAGACATCATGCCCCCAAGGGCACCGCAAGCGATGAAAACGCCCACAAGGGGCTAGGCTACGGCGCCTGGGAGCATTTTCAGAGCAGACGACATGCCCCCAAGGGCACCACAAGCGATGAAAACGCCCACAAGGGGCTAGGCTACGGCGCCTGGGAGCGTTTTCAGATGAGTACCTCAAGGTTGCCGCAACCCTGCGGCAGGCGAATGACGTCGCACTGTAGTTCAGATTCCCTGTCTACGCCTTCCTGCCCCTGCGCTTGATGTGATACGACAGCGTCGCCAGGTGTGACGCCAGGTCTTCGCTCTCCAGCCAGATGCCCGCAGGCACGCCCACACGGGCGGGCGCGAAATTCCAGATCACCGTGATGCCGGCGGCCACCATGGCGTCGGCCACGGCCTGCGCCGCCGCGGCCGGCACGGTAATGATGCCCATCTGGATGTGCAGCCGCCCCACCAGGTCGGCCAGCTTTTCCAGCGCAAAGACCGGCCGCTCCGCCACCTCGAGGCCGATCTTGGCAGGGTCCACATCAAAGAGCGCGACGATGCGCAGGCCATAGGCGGCAAAGCCGGGGTAGCTCGCCAGCGCCTGCCCCAGCCGCCCCGCACCCACCACCACGGCCTCCTTGTCGTTGGCCAGCCCCAGGAACTCTTCCAGGTTGGCCAACAACTCGGCCACCTCGTAGCCCACGCCCGGCCGGCCAAACTCGGCCAGGCACGAGAGGTCCTTGCGAATCTGTGCCGCCGGCAGGTTCAGCGCGCGCCCCATCTCCTCCGACGAGACCACGGCCCGGCCCGCCTCGCTCACCTGCGCCAGGAAGCGGTGGTAGAGCGGCAGCCGGCTCAACGTTGGCCTGGGAATGCCCGGCTTATCCATACCCGCTTATTCCTTTGCGTTCACATCGTGCTGCTTTTCACAAGCACTGTACCACGCGGCCGATGTTCTGTCAAAGGGAGTCGCTCAGAAACTTGGTCCTGGGGCACCCAGGGCCGACCGGCAGCGAGTTTTTGGCAAACCTGGAAAAGCGCCTAGACTGCAGGGGAGGATTGCCGCGAGGAGGCCAAGATGAGCGAGCATCATGCCACAGGGCGCATCACCCGGCGCCGCTTCATCCACATCGCGGCGGCCACGGCCCTGCTGGGCGCCTGCCGTGCCGCCGAGCCGGCCACGCCCACGCCCGCCGCCGCGCCCGCAGCGACGCCCTCGCCGGCCCCGAGCGCCACCGCATCGGCCACGGCCACCGCCGCGCCCACCCTCGCGCCGAGCGCCACAGCTTGCCCTGAGTGCAGCGAAGGGGCCACGGCGGCGCCCACGACCACGGCCACCATCGCGCCGCCGGCCACGCCCGATGCCCGTGCCCACGTCGCTATCGCCCGGGCCGCGAGCTATGACCCCGCCATCGTGCGCCGGGCCGTGCGCGACCTGCTCGACGGCCTCGGCGGCCTCGCCGGTGTGGTCCATTCCGGCAGCCGCGTGGCCATCAAGGTCAACCTCACCGGCGGCAGCTTCTTCAGCCCGCCCGCCGGCCTCAGCGCTACCGAGAGCTACATGACCCATCCCGAGGTCGTGCGCGCGCTCGGCGAGCTCCTGCGGGACGCCGGCGCCCGCGAGCTCTTCATCGTCGAGGCCCTCTTTGACGACGACTCCTTCCGCCGCTACGGCTACGAGGAGGTCGCCCGCAGCCTCGGCGCAAGCCCGGTGGACCTCAACCGCCCCGACCCCTACGGCGATTTCGCCTCGCTCCCCGTGGGCCAGGGGGCATTCATCTACGAGCAGATCAGCGCCCACCGCCTGCTGCAGGAGGTCGACGCCTTTGTCTCCGTCGCCAAGATGAAAGCCCACTGCCGCTGCGGCGTCACCCTGGCGCTCAAGAACCTCGTCGGCATCGTCCCCGCCACGCACTATCGCCTCAGCGAGCAGGATTGGCACCGCTCGGCCCTGCACGGCCCCACGGATGACGTCACGCGCAGTCGCCTGCCCCGCGCCGTCGTCGACCTCTGCCGCGCCCGGCCCATCCACCTCGCCCTCAGCGACGGCATCCGCACCGGCCAGGGCGGCGAGGTGCCCCGCGGCAGCTTTGCCCCCCTCGCCCCCGGCGTCCTCGTCGCCGGTCGGGATCCAGTGGCCGCCGACGCCGTCGCCACCGCCGTCATGGGCTTTGACCCGGCCGCGGCCTACCCCAACCCGCCCTTTGTCAACGCCGACAATCACCTCGAGCTGGCGCACAGCATGGGGCTGGGCACGAACCGGCTGCAAGAGATTGCGGTCATCGGGGCGAGGATCGAGGACGTGCGGCAGCAGTTCAGGCCGTGCTGGAGCGAGAACGGGTAGGTCGGGTTTCTCAACCTATACTGTCCGATAAACCTGGCGCGGTAGGCCGGCGCCCGTCCCACCGGGTTCAAACCCCGTGCTGAGGCTCGCCTGAGCGTCAAATCGGGCCGAATACGGGTTGCCGAGTTGAGAAACACCGGCCCCCGCGCATCGCGCGTGGCTCCGCACGGAGCCCCGTTCTGGCGCCCGATGCCAACCGGCGTCAAGTCCGCGACCCTGATCGGACTCAGAGTTCTTGCCAACCGTATTGAGACGAGGGAAATCGGTGTGACAGGTCCTTGGAGACCTATCACGCCGATTTCCCGGCGGGTGGCCAGCGCCAGCTTTCTGGCAAAAACTCCGTCCAGCTCGCGCCACAGCCGATGGCCGATTCCACCTCCTGCAGGGTGGGGGCCCCCTACCGTTCCCCCGTCGCGGGGGAATGGGGGCGCTCGACCGCATCCTGTTTGGCCAAGAAACGGCAAGCGAGCGATCTAGTGCCGCGGAAGACAGCCCAATTCCCCCGCGACGGGGGAACGGTAGGCCTGCGCCCCAAGGCCTGCGCCCCAAGGGCTTGGCCCGCAGGGGGGGCCCTGGCCGCGGCACGGGCAGGGCTTTGCCGGGCTTTTTGCCAATCGTTTTGCCCTCTTGGAAATTGGTGTGACAAGAAACCAGTTCGCCGCCGGCAAGCTCGTAGTGCGCACGCCTGTGCGCTTTCTGCGGCGTGGCGCCAGTCCGCCCAGGCGCAGAGGGCTCGCACAGGCGTTGCCTGGCCGTCAGAGGGGTGCGGCGCACAGGCGTGCGCACTACGAGCTCGAGCTCAGGCTCGCCAGCCTTCAGCGGGTTTTTGCCAATCGTCTTCCTGCCAGGGAAACCGGTGTGTCAGGTCTGCACGCGCGCCCTACCGCGCGCCGTAGACCACGATCTCCTGCTCCACCTGCGTATCGGAGCGCAGCGTGCGTGCCAGAATGCCCTTCAGCATCCAGCGCACGGTGCCATCGTGCAGCCGTGCCGTCACCGGCGCGGTGGGGATGGTAATGCGGAAGGGGAAGGCCATCTCCTGGCTGGCCTCGAGCTTGACCCCGCCCTGCACCTTGACCTTCTCCACCTGTGTGGCCTCGTTGCCCTTGACCCGCTTGCCGGCCAGGCCCAGGTCGAGGTGCACGCCCACGCTCACCGCAGGATCGGGCGCGCCGTGCACCTGCTCCACGCGCAGCAGCTCCACGCGCACCTCCGAGACTCCGAACGACTTGACGGGGCGCACGAGGAGCTGTCCCTCGATGGTCTCGCCCAGCGCCCACTCCAGCGTCGGCACCGCCAGCGAGAGCGCCGCCTCCTCGGGCTGGTTCGAGCGGCCGAAAGGCCCCGTGCCCGACAGGCCCCGCGGAGCATGGTACACCAGCACTTCGGCTTCGTCTTCGATGTCGCCGGCCATCTTGCGGTCGAGCGTGGCCCTGACGGCCCATCTGAGCCGCAGGATCTTGCCGTTGGGGCAACTGGGCAAGGCATCGGGCGGCAGGGTAAAGTTGCACTCGTATCGCTCGCTCGAGCCGGCGCGCACTGTGCCCTCGCCCAGGAACACGTGCTTGCCGGCCTCGCCCTGCGCCCGTTGCCATTCCAACTTGTCGTGCGTACTCCAGCGGCCGTTGGCGTCACGGCGCCGTTCCTCGTAGCGGTACTGATACTCTTCGTGGCAGATCAGGGCCACCCGGCCCTCGCGGATGTTCAGGTCCTTCTCGCCCGTCACCGTTACCAACACCGGGATCGTCTCGCCAGGCTGGTACCTGGTGCGCTCGAGCGCGACCTTGACGCTCGCCTTGCCGCCGCCGAATAGACCAAACATCGTGACCTCCCTCGCCCAAAAGGCGCTGCGATTCTGCCCCCAACGGCCGCCCGATGGCAGCCGGCGCGAGAATTGCTGCACATCGCACTATTATCATACTCCCTGCACATCGCGGCGTCAAAACCCCGGGCTCAGCAGCCCGTCGGAGAGGGGTTCGTCGCCTCCGGCATCCCGGTGAGAGCCGGGTCTTTCGCGCTGCTGCCGCCCCTTGGGCGCGGACAAGCCTCTGCAGGCACATGCCCTCGTGCGCCCGGCGCGGCCATCCCGCCAGAACCCCCTCAAAAGGGTCCGGACCGGGCTGGTGCGAAGCATATCAGCCGGCCGGCGCCACTGGCACATCCTCGGCCCGCATGGCACTGCAGGTGCTTTTGGGCTATACTGCTGGGCAATCGACTGCAGAGGGGGTGCGCGTGATCCATGTGGAGATACCGGGCCGCGGGCGACTGGTGCTCGCCCACCTCGCCCTCGACCTGAACGGGACCATCGTCCGCGACGGTGTGCTGCTGCCCGGCGTGGCCGAGCGCATCGCCGCACTGCGCGACCAACTGGCCATCACACTGCTCACTGCCGATACCCACGGTCGCGCGGTCGCCACGGCCGAGGCGCTGGGGATTGCGCTGCACCGCATCGCCCCCAGCGACGAGACGGCGCAAAAGGCGGCGTTCGTGCGCCGCACCGGCGCCCAGGGCATGGCTGCCATCGGCAACGGTGCCAACGACGCCGCCATGCTCGCCGCGGCCGTGCTGGGCATCGCCGTCCTCGGCGACGAGGGCCTGGCAGGCGCTGCGCTCCTCGCCGCCGATGTCGTCGCGCCCGGCATCGCCGCCGCGCTCGACCTGCTGCTCACACCCGACCGCCTGCGCGCCACCCTGCGCATATAGTAATCAACCGTGACTGCTTCCCCAGCCGAGGCAATGTCCGGGCGCAGCGCTTCGCACAGAACCCCGGCCTGCCTTCCTACGTCAGCCGGTAGTACTTTTCGAGCACCCACTCGAACAGCCACGCCGGCACCAGCTTTCTCAGCGCCAGCGCCGCCGCCTCGGGCGCGGGGGCCACGACGTAGCGCAGCCGCGGCGCGCGCGCGGTAAGGATGCGCTCCACCGTCCGCGCCAGGCGCTCGGGTGCGAAGCCGTGGCGCTCGTCGGCCTCCATGACCGCCAGCGCCCGCTCACACGCCTCGCGGTAGGCCGGGTTCTCGAGCGAGGCGGCGGTGCGGCGGCGGTTGGCGGTAAAGCCGGTGCGCGCGTCGCCCGGCTCGACCAGCGCCACGCGGATGCCGAACGGCCGCACTTCCAGCCGCAGCGCCTCACTGAACCCTTCGAGGGCAAACTTGCTGGCGCTGTAGAACGCCTGGTAGGGTATGCCGATGGCCCCAGCCACTGAGCTGATGTTGATAATCGTGCCCCCACCCTGGGCGCGCATCGCCGGCAGCACCGCCCGGCACACGCGCACCGCCCCGAAAAAGTTGGTCTCCAGGTGCGCCTTGGCCTCTTCGATGGAGGTATCCTCAACCGAGCCGGCGTAGCCGATGCCGGCGTTGTTGACCACGGCGTCGATGCGCCCGGCGCGTTCGAGCACCGCCGCCACCCCCCGCTGCACGCACGCGTCGTCGTCCACGTCCATGCGCAGCAGTTCGTAGCCGCCGGCGGCCGGCGCAGGAGCCTCGGGCGCGCGGCGGCTGGTGCCGAAGACGCGCCAGCCCCGTTTGGCCAGGTGCTCGGCGCACGCCCGGCCAAAGCCCGATGAGGTGCCGGTGATGAGGACGACAGGGGGTGTGGTCATGGCAAACTCCTTGGTGGCGGATGATGAACGTAGCTATGATACTCAGACAAAGAAGCGTGTGTCTTGTCAGGGTTGGAGGCCCTCACCCTAGCCCTCTCCCCCGGCGCCGCTGCGGCGGCTTGGGGGGAGAGGGGATGCAACTCGCGGCGCATGCGCAGGCAGCCCTCCCCTCTCCCTCGGAGGGAGAGGGCCGGAGTGAGGGTGGAACGTCGCGCGGGCTAAGCCGGCACGGCGGCTAACCGCGTCCGGCCAACTCAGGCGCTTGCTACGCACTGGCATCCCCCCTCACCCTAGCCCTCTCCCCCGGCGCCGCTGCGGCGGCTTGGGGGGAGAGGGGATGCAACTCGCGGCGCATGCGCAGGCAGCCCTCCCCTCTCCCCCGCAGGGGAGAGGGTTAGGGTGAGGGCACTCAAGCGGCGGAGGGCTCAGAGCTATGTCGCCCCTCTTCCCTGGTGCGCTTACCCGGCCGCTTCGCGGCTGCCGGCGATGAGAGCGGCCAGCGCGAGAGCTGCGGTAGCGGCTACAGCGATGGCGGCGAGCGGCCCGCCCCCCTCCATGCCGGCGATGATGGCGGCGCCCATGCCGATGGCGACGGCGGCGGGGTGCGAGATGCGCAGGCCGGCCAGCGAGGCGCGCAGCAGCGCCGCGCCCTGGCACAGGGCGAGGAGCGCCGCCAGCACGACGACGGCGAGGGCGCCGGTGAGGGCCGCGCCAGGCGCGGGCGCTGTGGCCAGCCACAAGCCCAGCGCGGCGAGCGTCAGCCCGCAGAACGGCAGCGCCATGTCGGCCGCGAGGAGCTGCAGGTTGCTCTGCGGCAGCAGTTGGCGCAGGAAAGGCTCGCCGGCGTCGGCGCGCAGCGTTTCGGCCAGGGCCGCCGGCGGGGCGAACATCGCCAGCGCCAGCCAGGCGGCCCACTGCGGCGGGTAGGCGTTGGCCGCCACCAGCCACGAGGCAGCCCCGGCGATGAGCCCGCCCCAGGTCACGAGCGAGAGCAGGCTCGCGGGATCGCGCGCCAGCGCCAGACCCGAGCGCGCCACGAGCGCCCAGGCGCCGCTCGCCCCCGGCAGCCGCAGGAATGGCGGGCGCGCCGCCAGCGCCGCCCGCCGCCGGATGCTGCGCACCACGTCGGGCGCCAGCCAGACCCCCATGCCCAGCGCCTGAATGCGGGCATGAGTCTCGCTCTCGCGCGTCACCTCGGCCATACGCACACGGCCGCCCAGCCAGGCCACCAGTCCGGCCAACGGCAGCAGCGCCGGCCACAGCGCCGTCGCCCAGCCCGCCTGTGCCTGCCCCGACACGGCCAGGGCCAGCGCCCGGCCCGGCCACACCAGCCCCGGCCGGCAGGCAGCGAGCGGCAGCAGAACGAAAGGCACCAGCCACAGCGGCCGGCGAGCCGCGGCCGCGGGCAGGGCGGCGCGCGCCAGGCCCAGGCACCAGGCCAGGCCGATGGTCAGTGCGATCACCGGCAGCGCCAGGGCCAACGCGGCCGCGGCGCTGCGCTCGGGCGCGCCCGGCGCCAACCCCTGGGCCAGCGCCACCGCCGCGAGGGCCACCACGGGCAGCGCCGGCAGCAGCGCGCGCACCGTCGCCAGCGCCCAGGCCATCACGGCCAAGGCCCCGCGGCTCACGGGCGACCCCACCAGATAGGTCATATCGGGGTAGGTCAGCTTGAGCGGGCTGGAGCGCAGCGCGCCGGCAGCGGTAAGGACCTGCCCGGCGAGCACCGCCCAGGGCAGAGCCGCACCTGCCATAGCCGGCAGCGGCACCGGCAACGCCTGGCCGAGCGCCGCGGCGCCCTGCAGCGCGATCAGCGCCATGGCCACCGCCCAGCCCGCGCTCAGCACCGTCAGGTAGACGCCGTATGCCCGATCGGTGCGGGTGCGGCTGCCCGGCTCGTAACCCAGCACACGCAGCCAGTAGCGGGCGCTGTCGGCAAACTGGCGGCGGCGCAGGCCGGCAACGAGCAGCAGGTCATCCATCGCCGGCCTCGGCCTCGTGCGCCTCGAGCGCCGCGCGCAGCAACACCTCGAGCGACGGCCGGCCGGGCGCGCCCTGTGCCAACTCGGCCGCCGCGCCCTGCGCGATGAGCGCGCCCCGCTCTAGGATGAGGTAACGGTCGGGCTCGGCCTGCGGCGGCAACTGGTGGCTGCTGAGGACAATGCCCGCGCCCGCGGCGCGCTGTTCCATGAGCAGGCGCCACAGCATCTCGGCCGAGAGCGGGTCCAGCGGACCCAGGGGCTCATCGAGCAGGAGCAGCCGCGGCTGGACGGTGAGCGCCAGGCACAGCGCCAGCTTGTAGCGCATGCCGCGCGAAAAGGTAAAGGGATAGGCGCCACGGCCCGGCCAGAGGTCGAGCCGCTCCAGCAGCGCGCGCGCCTTCTCCTGCCAGCCCTGCAGCCGGTGCGCCTGGGCCACGAGCTGCACGTGCTCCCAGGCGGTCAGCTCGTCGTAGAAACTGGGCGTATCGGGCACCAGGGTCACGTAGCGGCGCAGCTCGCGTTCGTGCTCGCGGCTGCCGAGGCCCAGGATGCGCACGTGGCCCGCGGCAGGCGCAGACCAGCCGGCCAGGCAGCGCAGCAGCGTCGACTTGCCGGCGCCGTTGCGCCCCACCAGCGCCACCAGCTCGCCTGCGGCCACCTCGAACGACACCCCGGCCACGGCAGGCGGCTGGCCGGCATAGGCATAGCTCAGGCCTTGCACCGACAGGAGCGGGGCCTGCCATGTCTTCATAAGCCTACCTTCTTGCAGCGCAAAGATGGCACTGCAGAGGCTGTAGGGGCGAGGTCACCTCGCCCCTACAGCTACGGTCTGCGAGCGAGGATGGCGCCTCTGATCCGACAATAGCGCCTACGCGCCCGTAGCCTAGCCCCTTGTGGGCGTCGTTCCTCCCTGCGCGCAGGCGGCATGTGGGCGTTTTCATCGTTCGTGGTGCCCCAGGGGGCATGCTGTCTGATCCGAAAACGGGGCTCCGATTCACCGCAGAGACGCGGAGGAAACAACATCCTTCTCTGCGTTCTCTGCGCCTCTGCGGTGTATCTCCGTTCTCATGCGTTATGGTGCTCGCCTGAGAGCATGTGGGTCTGCGGCGAGTACCAGAGGCCATCTTCCTAGCAGCGTTCATTCTGCGACATTGCCTTTCGTATCCAGGCCATCGAGCTGCTGCTCCACGCGCAGTTGCACCTCATTGAGATGCCGGTAGAGGCCTTCCTGGGCCATCAGCTCGGCGTGCGTGCCCGCCTGCACCACCTGTCGCCCTTCGAGCACGACAATCTTGTCGGCGTTGCGGATGGTCGAGAGGCGGTGAGCGATAATCAGCGTCGTGCGCCCCACCATCAGCCGCTCCAGCGCCTGCTGGATGAGGTACTCGGTCTCGGTATCGACCGAGGAGGTGGCCTCGTCGAGGATCAGCACCGGCGCATCCTTGAGCACGGCGCGGGCGATGGCCAAGCGCTGCTTCTGCCCACCCGAGAGCTTGACGCCGCGCTCGCCGATGAGGGTATCAAAGCCTTCGGGCAGGCGCTCGATGAACTCCATGGCGTTGGCCACCTCGGCGGCGCGCCGCATCTCCTCCTCCGTGGCGCCCGGCCTGCCGAAGAGGATGTTCTCGCGCACCGTGCCGTGGAAGAGAAAGACGTCCTGCAGCACGATCGAGACCTGTTCGCGCAGGCTCCTGAGGGTCAGGTCGCGCAGGTCGTGGCCGTCGAGGGTGATGGCGCCGTGTATGACGTCGTAGAAGCGCGGGATGAGGCCGGCGAGCGTCGTCTTGCCCACGCCGGTCGGCCCCACCAGGGCGACGACCGAGTTGGCCGGGATGCTGAGGTCGATGTGCTCCAGCACCATCTCGCCCTCGGCGTAGTGAAAGCTCACGTCGTGGAAGGCGATGGCGCCCTGCGCGCGGCCGGCCAGGGCGACCGCCTTGGGGCTCTCGTACACCTCGGGCTGCTCGGCCAAGAGGTCGGTCACGCGGTCGGCCCCGGCCAGCGCCTGCTGGATGCTCTCCCAGGCGGTCGAGAGCACGCGCACCGGTTGGTAGAAGAGGTCCAGGTAGAGGAAGAAGGCCACCAGGTCCTCGACCGGCAGCACCTGGCGCAACGCCAGGCGGCCGCCGAAGTAGATGACGATCACCGTGCCCAGCGAAGAGGTGAACTCGATGAACGGCTGGAAGGTGGCCATCAGCTTGAGGGCGCGCAGCATCGAGACGCGGTAGCGCTGGATGCCCTCGTTCACATGCGCCGCCTCGCGCTCCTCCTGGGTAAAGGCCTTGATCTCGCGGATGCCCAGCAGGTTATCGCTGAGGGTGGCGTTGAGGTCGCCCAGCACGCGCTGCCGCTCGCGGAAGGCGGGTCGCACGTACCTGGCATAGCTGCGCATGGCCACCACCACCAGGGGCATCGGTGTCATGCTGAGCAGCATCAGCCGCCAGTTCATCTGCCAGAGCACGGCCGCCACGCCGGCAAAGGTGAGCACGTTCACGAGGATGTCGGGGATGGCGTGGGCGATGAGTTGCTCGAAAAGCTCGGTGTCGTTGATCACGCGCGACATGAGCTGGCCGGTCTGCTTGTCGGCATAAAAGCGCAGTGACAGCCGCTGCAGGTGCTCATAGATGTGCCGGCGCGTGTCAGCCACCACGCCCCAACCGCCCACGTGCGCCATGTAGCTGCGCACGAACGACAGGCCGCCACGGACCAGGTAGAGCGCCAGCAGCAACAGGGCCAGGCCGGTGATGGTATCGAGCGGCTGCGTGCCGGCGGCCTGCCGGGTGACAGCGGCGATGAGGGTCTTGATGACCCAGGGGGTGACGAGCTGCACGCCGACGAGGAGCAGCATGCTGATGACGGCCAGCGACAGGGGCCAGAGATAACGGCGGGCATAGGTCAGCACGATTCGCAGTGGGCGCATGACAATCCTTCGTGAGAGTGGCGCCTCTGGCCGGGCGGGCAGAGGCAACCACAGCCGGTACTGAGCGGCGGCAATGTGGGCGAAGGGCGGCGTTCTCTCGCGCAGGGTAGGATAGACTGAAGACGGGAGGTTGTCAAAAGGGGAGCGGCTACGCGCCCACATCGGCCGCCACATCCGCGGCGAGTTCGCCGTCAGTCACATCGTCCCCTTCTCCCTGTGGCACAACAACGGTCTGATGAACAGAGATTCACGGATAGCCGCGTCACGCTTGCGGGATAGCCCGATCGGTAACACTCTCATTTGGCGCCGCACGTGATGCAGTGCGCGAGAGCAGGCAGAGCGCAGCGCTTGACTGCGATAAAGTTGTGTGTTATGCTCGATGTTTGTAAGCTGTCAGTGAGGGACTCATGCCGGTTGCCGGTGACGAGTGGGGAACGGGGTGCCCAGCCCGCGAGCAATCCGCCAGCGTGGCTCCTCGCAGTACAGCTTGATGAAGGAGGCGCAGAGGATACTGTGCCACGCGGTCACGTGGTCTTGTCTGCGCAGGAGAGGTACAATGGATGCAGAGTGGGAGTGGGGCGATCATCAGGTGGCCAACATCCGCGACGCGCTGCGGTACGAGGCAGATCCGCCAGGGGTGGAACTGCCCCCCGGAGTGAAGGCCACTGACTTCCTGCGCGCTGCATACGAGTACCTGCGGCAAGGGAACGATGGAGTGCGCCTTATTGATGCCATTTCCAACGCGAAGAGGGCGCTCGATTGTCGGATCCAGGAGTTGCTCTTCGTGTTCGGGCTCGAAGGAAAGGCACGGGGCTAGCCTGTTCCCAAGAAGCTGGACTTGCTCGAGTACCTGCATCTCCCCGCGCCAAGGATACTCAGAAGACTGAACACATTCAGGAATGTCGCGGAGCACGACCTCACCCCGCCAAACGCCGACGC
The DNA here is from genome assembly GCA_029553955.1 of Chloroflexota bacterium. GTDB lineage: Bacteria > Chloroflexota > Anaerolineae > SpSt-313 > SpSt-313 > JAKPJZ01. Next base: position 78,272 of record JAKPJZ010000201.1, on the reverse strand, counting down.
AGTGGCGGACTTTGTAGATGCGGTGTCACTTTTCCTAGACAGCACGTGGTGGTACATCCACAGGTTTGCCGATGAGGTGACGTACTACGCTGACCCGGAAGGCTATTTAGTATACTGGCACGCCTCCTTTGATCGAAATCGGGCCCAGTTCACTATTACGACCTACTTTCTCGACGATCACACAGAATGTGAGTCGGGCACTCTAGGTGTCGATGACCGCCAGTATCTCCCTTATCTGCGCGAATACTTGGCTCTTCTGTCCGGTCGTATGCTCTTTGACGTGGGTTCAGGTTCCGACTCAACGGACGTCTTCTCGCTGTAGAGGCACATCAGCAGACAGAGGACGCCCTACGCCCCGCGCTATACTGGAATAGCACCCGGTGACCCCTCTCCCATCAGTGTACGTCGGCTCGACGCGGCGGTGAACCACCATGGAAGACGACCTTCCCCACCACCCGCTGGCCCAACTCAGCCTGCCCACCAGGCCCTACAAAGCCCTGCGCCGCCACGGCATCCTGACCGTCGAAGCCCTTCAAATCCTCTTTGTGCCTTTGGCACCTTTCGTGCCCCACCATCCCTTGCACAGCGCCCGCAATACTGCTATACTTCTTCGCGAACAACTGCTCCCAGGCACGGCGCCAGCCGGCCTTTCGCCACCGGCTTCACCCGGGCCCTGCGCCGGCAGATCGAGGGGGCCAATTGAGCACACCCACCTTCCATTGCTACATCGACGAGAGTGGCGACGAGGGCTTCCAGTTCAACTCGGGCAGTTCGCCCTGGTTCTTCTTGGCGGGCATCATCGTCAAGGTCGAGGACGAGCCGGCCGTACGCCACACGGTCGATGAGATCGTCCATCGCCTGTGGACGAGCCATGCGCAGAAGCCACCCAGGGTCCTGCATTGGAAGACGTTGCGCTACGAGCAAAAGATGGTGGTCTGCCAGTTGGTCAAGGACAAGCCCTTCTGCCTTATCGCAGTCGGCATGAACAAGCGCCACATCTGGAGGAGTACAGCAATTGCCGATGCGCACTATCTCTATCAATACGCCACACGCTTGCTCTTGGAGCGGGTGACATGGCACGTCGCGGCGCACGGCGGGTGGGCCGCTCTGACCTTCAGCAACAGGGCACGCTTTCGTCAGGAACTCCTCTGCGCCTACCTGCGCCAGGTTCTCACCGATCGCAGGGCCAGCATGAAGCCCGTCTTCGATCCCGACAAGATCAGCGTCGCCTTTCCGGCCGACGTCAAGATGCTCCAGATCGCCGACGCCTGCGCCAGCGCTGTGGGCGCGGCATTCAACCCCGATTTCTATGGCAATACGCACCAATGCTACTTGGAGGGCATCAAGGGGAGACTGTACCGTGGTGGAGGGCGTTTGCTCAACTATGGCCTGAAGCTCTTCCCCGAAGCCCAACTGCTCCAGGAGTATCCCTTCCTCGCCACGCTGAGGTAAAACAAAAGCAGGCCCCGGACCCCAGGATCCCACCGGCCAAGCCGGCTGCCGTCTTTCGGACGACCAAGGGCTCCCCGCGCATGCCTGCTATACATAGATTATAAGGCATCTTGCCGGGTAAGTCAATGGTGTTGTACCATATTTCTATGGTGCCCATCTTGGCAACAACCAACACTCACATAGGCCAACCCCGATGCCCATGCTGCAGGCCTCACCCCTGCGCTTAAGGTCCTCCGAGCTGCGCAGTCCTCTCATTGCAGGCCCGATCCCCTCCCCAGGCCGCACCTCTCCCCGCGCCACTACGCAGCCCGCCCGTCCGCTCCCGTCGGCCTTCTCCACCAGCTACGTCCCGTCTCCCGCACCCTCAACCCGCCGCCGGCCTTCACCCCCTCTTCGCGTCTTTCGTGCCCTTCGTGCTCCAAACCCTTTCGTGCCCCTTTCGCGTCTTTCGCGCCCTTGGTGCCCTTCGTGCTCCAGAACCCTTCGTGGTTCGCCCCTCTCGCCGTCCGTCGATAGCCCCGCCCCCGGCCCGCCCGACGCCGGCATATCCCTTGACCCAACCCTGTCAGCCGCCCTTGACCCCGCCGCGTTCCCATGGTAGCGTCCTCCTGCTCGTCTGACCTTTCTGCATCTACGCACCCCAGCCCCTCTCGTGGAGGACACGGTGAGCGTTCTCGCCGCCTGGCAGGCCCGCGCCCCCCGCCTCAAATCCGACACCTACGCCGTCTACCTCGCCTGCTGCGACCCCCGCCTGCCCCGGTACGCCAAGGCCCTGGCGGCTGTCGTGGTGGCCTATGCCTTCAGCCCCATCGACCTCATCCCCGACCTTATCCCCGTCCTCGGCTACCTCGACGACCTCGTGCTCGTGCCGCTCGGCATCGCGCTCGTGCTGCGCCTCACCCCAGCGCCCGTCATCGCCGCCTGCCGCGCCCAGGCCCAAGCCCGCCTCGCCCAAGGCCGGCCCACAAATTGGCTCGCCGCCGCCGTCATCGTCGCCATCTGGCTGCTCGTCGCCGGGCTGCTCATCCTCTGGCTACTCCGCCTCCTGCGCAGCTAACAGCGTCCAACAGCCGTAGGCCGAGTTTCCCAACCCGCCCTTTCGTCAGCCCCCTTCAGAGGGCTTTTCGTAGCACAGTCGCTTCAGCCCCGTGCGCGCCCTCAGACCTGACAGGTTTCCGAAACCTGTCAGGTCTGGGCCACCCGCCCCGCCATGCGCCCCACCCCGACCCCCGTGGCCACCATCGCCGCCCCTGGTTGAGCCCGAACGGCGTGACTTCCGCGTCGTCTTTGCGCCTTCGCGGTTCCCGTTCCCCTTTCGCACCCCGCCCACCCGGCGCCGCCAACCAGCCCAGCCATGGCCCGCCTATTGCCAGTGCCACTGTCACTGTGTATAATAGCATCATGGAAGAACACGAGATTGAGCTGACCATCGAGGAGCTGGCCGAGCAGGTCGCCGTGCCGGTGCGCACCGTGCGCTACTACATCAGCGAGGGCCTGCTGCCGGGGCCGGGGGGCCGGGGCAAGGCGGCGAGCTATGGCGAGGAGCATCTGCTGCGGCTGCGGCTAGTGCGGCTGTTGGCCGAGCAGCGGGTGCCGTTGGCGGAAATCCGCGCGCGGCTGGTGCCGCTGTCCCTCGGCGAGGTGCGGGCGCTCTTGGCCGGGGAGGGCCGCCTGGCCGAAGAGCGAAAACGGGCAGCAGGGCAGCCTTCGCCCAGGGCGTATGTCGAGGCGCTGTTGCAGCAGGCGCGGGGGGCGCGCTACGGTGACGCTATGCCGGCGAGGGCTGCGGAGGTTGCGGAGAGGCGCCCGCCGAGCGGCACAGCGTGCTATTGCCTGGACGCGCCCAGCGCCGAGCCGTGGCAGCGCTGGGCGCTGGCGCCCGGCGTGGAATTGCATGTGCGGACCGACGCGGCGACGCGCGAGCGCGAGTTGGTGGAGCGCCTGCTGCGGGCGGCGGGGCGCGGCAGTCCCTCAGACGATTAATCCTCACAAAGGAGCGCCACGATGGACGAACGTCAAGATGCTGGTGCGGGTGCGGTGGAGGTAAAGCTGGAGGCGCGGCCGGAGCGGGTGCTGATCCGGCAAGGGGGCGGCCACAGGCATGTGGATTATGTTGTCCGCGTCAGCGCGGCGCCTCGCGAGCAGAAACGGAGGCGGCCGGCGCTGGCGTTGGCGTTGGTGCTCGATCGCAGTGGGTCGATGTCGGGCGACAAGCTGGCCACGGCCAAGCAGGCCGCCTTGGCGCTGTTGGAGCGGCTGGAGGAGCGCGACCAGGTGGCGGTGGTGGTCTACGACAGCCACATCGACACCATCCAGCCCACAGCGCCGGCCACCGGCCAGGTCAAGGCGGCCGTTCGTGCGGCACTGAAAGGGGTGCATGCGCGGGCCTCGACGGCGCTCTATGATGGCTGGCTGACCGGCTGCCGGGCCATCGCCGAGGACCGGGCTGCCGGCGAGCAGTCGCGGTCGGCCCGTTGCCTGCTGCTGACCGACGGCCTGGCCAATATGGGCCCCACCGACCCCGAGCAAATCGCCGCCCAGGCCGCCGGCATCCGCGAGAACGCCGGCATCTCTACGAGCACCTTCGGCATCGGTGCCAATTATGACGAGCATCTGCTGGGGCCGATGGCCGTGGCCGACGGCGGCCAGTTCCACCACCTGCGCTCGGTCCGCGACATGGCCGTCACGTTCGCAGGTGAGCTCAGCGAACTGCTGGCGGTGGCGGCGGGGCAGGTGCGGCTGGAGCTGCAGGTAGAGCCGGCGCTGAATGTGGACCTGGTCAGCGACTATTGGGTCAGCGCCGGCGCCGAGCGCGGGCAACTCGCCGTGGCCGTGGGCGATCTCTGCAGCGGCGAGGAGCGCCACATCGTGGTCCGCCTGGGGTTTCCGCGGCGTGACGAGCGGGACGGCTGGCCGGTGCGCGCGCGCCTGGTGTGGTCGGCCGGGGGCGCTGAGCAGGCGGGTGACTGGCTAGAGACGCGCTTTCGCTATGCCGGTAAGCAAGAGTGCGACGCCGAGCGGAGGGATGCCGCGGCCATGCACTGGGTGGGGCTGCACCATGTGGAGCGCGCCAAGCGCGAGGCGACGGAACGCAGCCGGCGCGGCGACCTCAGCGGCGCGCGCGATGTGCTGCATGGGGTGGCGCGGTGTGTCGTTGGGTACGCCAAAGACGACAGTGCCCTGCACGCGGCGTTGGACGAACTGGAGGAGGTGCAGCGCGAGGTGACCGACGCGCCGGTGAGCGCCATGTACGCCAAGGAGATGCGCTACCGGACGCAACGCTCCTCGCGCGGCCAGCGCGATCACCGTGCGGACGATCCTGAGGAATAGGAGGTGCTGACGATGCGGAACCGGCAGGCCATCGTGGCGTCGCTTGACGCCTGGCTGGGCGCGCTGCAGGTGGGCCGCGGCACGGCCCACCAGGGCATGGCCGTCTTTCCGCTGCGGGCGCCGGCCACGCCGCCGCTGGGCTACCGGACGCTGGCCGAAGCCCTGGGCGAAGGTTGGGCCGAGGCGAGGGAGCAGCCTGCCGCCTGCGTGCCCGAGCTGTTGCTGATCAACCATGGCAAGTGCCTGCTGCTGGTGCTGGACGGCGAGGAGATCATCGGCGGCCGGCAGAACCGTATCGCCAACGCCAGCGTGCTGGTGGCGGCGGGGGCACAGATCGTCTTGCCGGTGAGTTGCGTGGAGCATGGCCGCTGGTACGGGAGTACGCCGCGCTTTGCCGCCGGAGAGGCCGGCCCGTTGCGGCTGAGGGCAGCCAAGGCGGGGCAGGTGGCCTACAGCCTGCGTATGGAGCAGCGCGCGTCCGCCGACCAGGGCGCCATCTGGCATGACCTGGCCGAGCGCCAGGCGCGGGCGCAGGTGCACTCGGATACCGGCGCCATGCATGACCTGTACGCGGCACGCGAGGCCGCGCTCGCCGCCTATGGGCGGGCTTTTCCCTACGTCGAGGGCGCGCAGGGGATGGTTGTGGCGCTGAACGGCCACGTGGCGGGGGCTGACGTCTTTGATCAGCCGCATGCGGCGGCGGCCGTTTGGGCCAGGTTGGTGCGCAGCTATGCGCTCGATGCGCTCGACGGCGAGCCGGGCATGGCGGTGGACCAGGGGCGGGCGCTGCGCTTCTTGCAGCGGGCGCGCCTGTTGCGCTACGAGGTGTACGGCTCGCCCGGCCTGGGGTATGATGTGCGCCTGGAGGGCGACGGGATGCGCGGCGCGGCGCTGGTCTACGATGGCAGCCCGGTGCATGTGGAGCTGTTCCGCGTTGACGGCGAGCAAAGCCCGGCCTCAAGGCGACGGGGATAGCCACCGCCGGCCCACCAGGCGCGCCGAGTTGAACGCCGCCGAGTTCAGGGCGATTGTTGGGGCGTTCCTTCCCGTGCGGACCGGCGGCCAGCACGGTACTGCATCGAGGGACGCCCGAACAAGTCCGGGTGGGCGCTCCGGGAATCAAAAAGGGAGCCCTCTGCAGGGCTCCCTCGCTGGGGTGAGCGACGGGATTTGAACCCGTGGTCTCCTGGGCCACAACCAGGTGCCTTAACCGCTCGGCTACGCTCACCACACGGCCACAAGTATACCACAGACAGCACGCGAAGGCAAGTCACAGGGGAGCTCGCGGGCGGCGGGATGTTGACCGCAAGCCACCACCATGGTAGAATATCCATAGACTGTGAAGCGGGCTCCTCGTGTGGCGTTGAAAGACACAGAGGGGGCGACCATGGGCCGGTTTTTCCTGCGGCTCACTTGGGGCATCGCGCGCTTCTGCTGGCGGCACCTCTTTGGCGTCCTCCTCGTCATCCTGCTCGTCGCCGCAGCGCTCATCGGCTACCAGGTCTGGACGCTGGGCCCGCTCATGGCCGGGCCGCTTCTGCCCTACCTGGGCACCTGCCTGGGGCTGATCGTCGTCGTCATCGTGCTGTGGCTGCTGCGGCGCTCTCTCGCCCGCCTCTTGGTCAAGGGGCGCCTCTCGCTGCACAAGCGTGCCGCCAAGGAGGCGGTGCGGCAGGGCGTGGGCCAGGGCGAGGTCGCAGCTCGCGCGGCCGTCAAGGGGGCGCAGGGGGCAGTGTCGACGGCGGTGGGGCAATTGCAGCAGGGGCTCGACCGCTTGCTCGGCATCAAGCCGGGCGGCGCGCCGGCCCAGGCTGCGCCGCGTCTGTGCCCCTCCTGCAAGCGCCTGCTGCGGCCCGAAGCCACCTTTTGCGACCGCTGCGGCGCGCGGCTGCCCACCTTCTGCCAGCAGTGTGGCCAGGAAGTGCGCCCCAAGGACAAAACGTGCCGCCATTGCGGCGCACGCCTGAGGTGAGAGGAATGAGCATCCACTATTTCACCTGTGACACGGCTTTCGGCTGGCTGGCCGTTGCCGCATCGGGCGAGGGCCTGGTCGCTGTGAGCTGGCCGGCCGAGACGCCTGCCGCCGCCGTCGTGCGCCTCGGCCTCGACGCTGCCGTGCGCAAGACCGAGCCCGGCGCCACCTGGGGCGACCTGGCCCGGCGGCTCGTGGCCTATTTCGCCGGCGAGCGCGTGTCGTTTGACCGTGAGCCTATCGACTGCAGGGGCGTGCCGGCCTTCCGGTGCCGGGCGTGGGCCGCGGTGCAGGCCATCCCCTGGGGCACGGTGCGCAGCTACGGCCAGGTCGCGCGCGAGCTCGGCGCGCCGCGGGCCGCGCGCGCGATCGGCGGCGCCATGGCGGCCAACCCCGTGCCCATCATCGTCCCCTGCCACCGCGTGCTGGGCGCCAACGGTGCGCTCACCGGCTTTGGCCCCGGCCTGCCGATGAAGGCGCGCCTGCTGGCCCTGGAGGGCATAGACCCGGGCGGCGGCAGGCTGGCGTACTAGGTCGTGTTCGTAAACCGTCGTAGCCTAGGGCCCCTTGGCCGCCACAGGCGGCTTGTGCCCGTTTTGCCGCTCCATGGCGCCAGCCTCGCCGCCCAAGACGCCCAAGCCGCCGCGGCGGCCACGGGGGCTATGCTACGGGTCTGCAAACGCGCCCTCGTCGCTCGGCAGTCACCAGGGCACGACGAGCCAGGGGCTGTTCTCAAAGCCACCATCCGCGGCGCGGTACATGGCCACACGCACGGCCACGGGCTGCATCCCCAGCGGCGGCGCGGCGAGCAGGTAGCTGTCGCGCACGACCTCGCCGGGCGACCAGCGCGACGTGGGGTACCAACCATCCACGGGATGCTGCCGGTCGGCCTGGCTCAGGATGTCGGTCGCGCCCTGCGGCGGGTCCAGCGCCAGCACGTGCACGGCCACGCTATAGTCCGTGTCCACCCGGCGCTCTGCCTGCCAGTAGACCGTGAGCACGCGCTGGCCGCCGGCCTCGGGCGCCAGGCTGGCCGCGAGGATGCGCACGCCATTCTGCAGATCGAGCTCCGGCCCTGCCGGCGTGGCTGGAGCAGCTCCGGGCGCAGTGCTGATCTCCACAATCCCCGGCGCCGGCGACGATAGGTACGTTGGTCCCAGGCGCTCTTCCCACCACGAGAGGGGCCGCGCGTAGAACGTCTTGCTGAAGGTCATCAGGCGCTCGCTGCGTGCAATCGCGGCCATATCGGCATTGTGATCCACAAGCGTCAGGCCGGGCAGTTGCGCACGATAGGCTTGGGCGTAGACCAAGGTCCAGTAGTCGTGGCCCCACAGCGCCATCAGAGTGACGGGCTCATCGCCCTTGACCCCGGCGATCTGCTCGCCCAGGGCGACCATCTGCTCGGAGGTGCGGTCGTGGGTCACCGCCACAATCGGCGGCCGGTGCAGCACCGCCTCGGCCCCGACCAGCGCCGTGAGCACCACTGCAGCAAGGTAGCCGACGCGCCGGTCGACTCGCGCCAGCCTCTGGGCGCCCAGCGCCAGGCCGACCCCGGCCAGCACCAGCAGCGGCAGCTTGGCCGCGAGCTGGGCATCGGTCACCCGGCCCTCCCATACCAACAGCGCGATGGGCACGGTCGGCAGCCAGGCCAGGGTCAGCGCCACAGGTCGCCGCCAGCCGTCGCGTCGCCACGGCAGGGCGCACAGGCCGGCCAGGCCCGCCGCCAGGAAGGGCAGCCACAGATCATCGTTGAGCAGCCGCAGCACCAGCGTGATGCGCTCGAGCCAGGCGGCCAGACCCTGCGGCACGTTGGCCACGACCTCGTTCGTCCACAGCGCGATGAGCAGGAAGCCCTGCCAGGTGCCCACGGCCCCATAGAGCCAGCGCTCGCCCTGCCAGGCGCGGATGGGCAGGTAGAGATAGGTCAGCGGCGCCAGGGCGGCCAGGCCGAGTGCGGGCAGCCAGTGGCGCAGCGCCTCGCGCCGGCGCGGCCAGACAAGCACCAGCAGCGCCGGCGCCAGCAGCACTACGGTGCGATGGTGCGCCACCCCCTGGCCAAAGGTGAAGGCCAGCCATAGCCAGTCGCGCCGCCGCCCGTAGCGCTCGAAGCGCAGCGCGAAGCACAGTGCCGCCAGAAGCAGAGCCATGGTCATCGTGTAGACTTCGGCCAGCGAGGCATCGGCCCACAGCGAGGTGGCGAGGCTGGCGGCGATGGCGCCCAGGGCTGCCCAGGCCGGGCTGGCGTCGAGTTCGACGGCCACGGCGTAGATCATCACCGCCGAGAGCGCGCCCCAGAGCATGGAATAGAGCGAGGCAGCGGCGGCCGGCTCGACCCGCAGCAGGCCGAACAGGGTGACCAGTGCCGAGCCCAGCATCGAGTAGAGCGGGTAGCCGGGCATGTGCAACGTCCCCCAGCGCGGCAGAGCATTTTGGATCTCGCCCACGTCGTTGGTGTAGGGGTGTGTGGCCCCATTGATGTGCAACTGCACCGTGGAGAGGTAGAGGAATGCCACCACGAGGGCCGTCAGCAACAGCCAGACCTGTCGCTGGCCCGGCCACTTGATACGGACACGCTGAGGCATCGACACGGGGTAGACTCCTGGCCTCGCAGCACGTCGCTGCGCCGGCAAAAGCCCGAGGTCGCTGTACCACGGCATGGGCCTCGGGCGAAGACAGGCCGCCGCTGCGAGTATAGACGAGGTGCAGCGAAGCGTCAACTTTTTGACGGTTCTTCCTCTTGATGGTATGATAGCCTTGGGCCGTGCGAGCGACCCGGGGCAGTGTCGCCATCGTCACGATAGCTTTCAGCTCCAAGACCAACTCGTAGGGGATGCACTGTCCATGCAGGTAGGCATCGATGCGCGCCTGGCGTACTATCACCAGGCCGGCACAGCCCGATATTGCTTGCAGTTGTTGCACGCGCTGTCAAGAATCGACGACGAAGACCAGTTCGTCGTATTCCAGAGCCGCCGTGACCAGCGAGAACTGGTGACCCGGCCCAATTTCCACATCCGCCACATGTGGACGCCCAGCCACCACCGGCTCGAGCAGTACCTGCTCTCGCTGGAGCTGCGCTTCACCCCACTCGATGTGCTGCACAGCCCCGACTTTATCCCACCCTTCAGACGCCACTGCCGCTCGATCATCACCATCCACGACCTGGCCTTCCTGCTCTACCCGCAGTTCCTCACCAAGTCGAGCGCGCGCTACTATGGGCAGATCGACCAGGCCGTGCGCCGGACCGACCACATCATCGCCGTCTCGGAGAGCACGCGGCGCGATATCGTGCGCCTGCTGGGCGTGCCCGAGCAGATGATCTCGGTGGTCTACGAGGCGCCGCGCCGCCACTTTCAGCGCCTGCCCGAGGCCCCCAGGCCCCAACTGCAGAAGCGCTTTGGCCTCGAGCGCGATTATGTCCTCTTTGTGGGCACGATCGAGCCGCGCAAGAACATCCCCACGCTGCTCTCCGCCTTCCAGCAGGTGCTCGACCACTACCACCCCGAGGTGGACCTGGTGCTGGCCGGCGCGCCGGGCTGGCTGACCGACGAGGTCTATGGGCTGGTGAACCGCCTGGGGCTGACCGGGCGCGTGCACTTTTTGGGCCGCGTGTCAGACGACGAGCTGATCTGGCTCTACAACAGCGCCCAGGTGCTCGTCTTGCCCAGCTTTTACGAGGGCTTTGGCCTGCCCCCGCTCGAGGCCATGGCCTGCGGCTGCCCGGTCATCGTCTCCAACGTCTCCTCGCTGCCCGAGGTCGTCGGCGACGCCGGGCTCCTCGTCGACCCGCTCGACGCCGACGAGCTGACTGTCGCCATCTGGCGGGTGCTGAGCGACAGCACCCTGCGCCAGGAATTAGTCGCCAAGGGCCTCAAGCGCGTCACCTGCTTCTCGTGGCAGCGTGCCGCCCGCGAGACCCTCGAGCTCTACCGCCGCGTGGCCGGCTCGTAGCCGAGATGCGCATCCTGCTGCTCACCCCCCAACTGCCCTACCCGCCCCAGCAAGGGACGAGCCTGCGCAACTATAACCTGCTGCGCTACCTGGCCGGCCGCCACGAGGTCTCGCTGCTCTCCTTTGCCCTGCCCGGCACGGCGCCCGAGCACATCGCCCACCTGCAGGGCTTCTGCCGAGCCGTGGCGACAGTGCCGGCGCCCAGCCGCTCCACCGCCCGCAGGCTGCTGACCCTCGTCACGTCAAGCCGGCCCGACATGGCCTGGCGGCTCTACTCGCCCGCCTACACGCAGGCGCTGGCCTCCCTCGTATCGCGCGAGCGCTTTGACGTGCTGCAGGTCGAGGGCATCGAGATGGCGCCGTACATGCCGTCAACAGGTGTTGGGGATGGATTGCACGGGTTGGCCTCGCAGCGGCAACAAGTAATCCGTTCAACCCGTTCCGGAAGTCCGTTAACAGCCCCTCTCGTCGTCTTTGACGACCACAACGCCGAATACCTGCTGCAGCAGCGCGCCTGTGCCACCGACCTGCGTCGGCCGCGGCGCTGGGTCGCAGCCGCCTATTCGTTCGTGCAGTGGCTCAAGCTGCGCCGCTTCGAGCGTGACGTCTGCCGCCGCGCCGACCGGCTCGTGGCCGTCTCCGACGCCGACGCCGCCGCCCTGGCCGCGCTGGACCCGCACCTGCGCGCCACGGTGGTGCCCAACGGCGTGGACCTGGCGGCCTACCACCCCGCAATCCCGCCGCTCGCGGGCCTGGCCCGCCCCAGCCTCGTCTTTACCGGCAAGATGGACTTTCGCCCCAACATCGACGCCGTGCTCTGGTTCGCCGGCGAGGTGCTGCCGCGGCTCTGGCAGGCCGTGCCCGAGGCGCACCTCTACGTCGTCGGCCAGTCGCCTTCGCCGCGCCTCGACCCGCTGCGCGCCGAGCCGCGCATCACCATCACCGGCTGGGTCGACGATGTGCGCCCCTACATCGCCGGCGCCGATGTCTATGTGGTGCCGCTGCGCGTCGGCGGCGGCACGCGGCTCAAGGTGCTGGAGGCAATGGCCATGGGGCGGGCACTGGTCGCAACACCGTTGGGCGTGGAGGGGCTGGGGGCCGGCGACGGGCAGGAGTTGGTGCTGGCCGGCGAAGCCCAGGCCTTTGCCCGTGAGATCGCTGCGCTGCTGGCCGACGCCGGCCGGCGCCAGGCGTTGGGCCGCGCCGCCCGCGCCTTTGTCGAGCGCAGTTACGGCTGGGACGCGATTGGCCCCAGGCTGGAGGCGGTGTACGGCGCGCCTGACCCGGACTCCTCAACTTGTTGAGGCGTTCCTCCAGCGCCCGAACGGGGACGGCCCGAACAGGTTCGGGAGTCCGAGAGCCTGACCCGGATTCCCCAACTTGTTGAGGCGTTCCTCCCCGTGCAGACCGGGGGCCGGCACAGTACCGCGTCGGGGAACGCCCGAATCGGGCATGGGTCGGCGGCGCCACCATGATCTTTGATGTGGCCGGCCCGCAAGAGCGCGGCCGCTGGACCGGGCTGCTGCAGACCTGGTTCTTCTTCGGCGCAGCCTCTACCGCCTTGCTCAGCGGCTTCCTGACCGACCAACTGGGCTACGGCATGGCCCTGTGGTTGGGCGCCGCGCTGACGACAGCCGGCGGGCTGGTGGCCCTCTTCCTGCTGCCCGAGACGCGCCCGCCAGCCCATGGTGGCGCAGCCACGGCCGAGGCGGCCTCCAGCGAGCCCATGCCCGCGTCGCGTGGCGGGCTGTGGGCCGCGCACGCGCTGTACGGGGTGGGCCGTTTCATCGGCTCGGGGGTGCTCTCGGCCGTGACGGGCCTGGTGGTTCAGGCGCAGATGCAGCCGGCCGCAGTCCTCGTTGGCGGTGTAGCCACGCTGACCGGCCTGCTCTCGGCGAGGCGGACGCTCTGCAGCATGGCAGCCGCGCCTGTGGCCGGCACCCTCTCCGACCGCCTTGCCGGCCGTTGGCGGGTGACCGGCTGGGCCACCTGCGCCGGAGTGGCGGGCTTTTTGCTCATGGTCTGGGGCGCGTCGGGCGCCGTCGCGGGCGTGCTCGTCGCATCGGCGGCGACGGGAGGCATGGAGTCGCTGGCGACAGCCCTCACCGGAGACCTGGCCGGGCCCCGGCAGCGCGGCCGCGCCATCGGCCTGCTGCACACCGCCGGCGATCTCGGCAGCGCCGTCGGCCCGGCCGCAGCCTTTGCCCTGTTGCCCTGGCTCGACCTGCGTGGGGTGTACCTGGCCTGCGCCGGCATCATGGCGGTGAGCCTGGCGCCGGCCATGTACTTTGGCGTGCGAGAGCGGCGGGTGCGCCATCCTAGTGGTTCGCCGCCGGCAAGCTCGTAGTGCGCACGCCTGTGCGCTTTCCGCGGCGTGGCGCCAGTCCGTCCAGGCACAGAGGGCTCGCAAAAGCGTTGCCTGGCCGTCAGAGGGGTACGGCGCACAGGCGTGCGCACTACGAGCTCGAGCTCCGGCTCGCCAGCCTTCAGCGGCTTTTTGCCAATCGATACGCCGCCAGGGGAATCGCTGTGTCAGGTGTCTCCCCGCCGTGGCTAGGCTATTGCGGGATGGGCAGCCGCCTGCACAGCTCCTGCGCCTCACGGCGCACGCCGCGCAGCACGGCCGCGTCGTTGGGCTCGCGCAGCGTCCGGCCGATCAGCCGGGCCACCTCTTCCATCTCGGCCTCGCCAAAGCCGCGGGTGGTGACAGCCGCGGTGCCCAGGCGGATGCCGCTCGTCTCGCGCGGGCCGCGCGTGTCGAAGGGGATCAGGTTCTTGTTGCAGGCGATGCCCGCCGCCTCGAGCGCAGCCTCGGCCTGCGCCCCGGTAAGGCCCGTCGACGAGAGATCGACCAGCAGCAGGTGGTTGTCGGTGCCGCCCGAGACGATGCGCAGCCCCTGCACCGCCAGCGCCCGCGCCAGGGCCCGCGCGTTGACGACCACCTGGCGCTGGTAGCGCGCAAAGCCGGGCCCCATAGCCTCGCCGAGCGCCACCGCCTTGGCGGCGATGATGTGCTCGAGGGGGCCGCCCTGCGTGCCCGGGAAGACGCCCTTGTCAATCGCCCCGGCCCACTGCGCGCGACAGAGGATCAGCCCGGCGCGGGGGCCACGCAGCGTCTTGTGGGTCGTCGTCGTGACCACGTCGGCGTGGGGGATGGGGCTGGGGTGCTGGCCCGCGGCCACCAGGCCGGCGATGTGGGCCATATCGACCATGAGCATGGCGCCCACCTCGCGCGCAATGGCCGCCAGCCGCGCAAAGTCGATCACCCGGGGGTAGGCCGAGGCCCCGGCGAGCAGCAGCTTGGGCCGGTGCTGCCGCGCCAGGCCGGCCACCTCGTCATAGTCGATCTGCTCCGTCTCGCGGCTGACGCCATAGAAGAAGAAGCGATAGATGCGCCCCGAAAAGTTCACATTGCTGCCATGGGTCAGGTGCCCGCCATGGGCCAGGCTCATCGAGAGCACGGTATCGCCCGGCTGCAGCAGCGCCAGGTAGGCCGCAGCGTTGGCCTGCGAGCCCGAGTGCGGCTGCACGTTCGCATGCTCGGCCTTGAACAGGGTGCGGGCACGCTGGATCGCCAGGCGCTCGATCACATCCACATACTGGCAGCCGCCGTAGTAGCGGTGGCCAGGCAAGCCCTCGGCGTACTTGTTGGTCAGTATGGAGCCCTGGGCCTCCAGCACGGCGCGGCTCACATAGTTCTCGGAGGCGATGAGTTCGATAGTCTCCTGTTGCCGGCGTGCCTCGGCGCGGATGGCCGCGTACACTTCCGGGTCGGCCACGGCCAGCGGCGCACCCGCCATGGGCCATTGCGGCGCCTGCAAGCCGGTAGCAGCATCAGACGAGGGGGTCATGACACTCCTTTGTCTACCTTGGTGGAGGACGCCCTGAGCATATCCTACAATGCTGCCGGGGCGTTATCGCCGATGACATTGCAGACAGTATAACAGTGTGGGCGGAACCGTCAACCCGCGCGCCCGCGCTGGGTGTGCCCGAGCTGTGGGGCACCCAGGCAATGGCCGGGTTCACCGCTCCGCTGCCGCCCCTTGGGCGCGGACAAGCCTGCACAGGCTCATGCCCTCGTGCGCCCGGCTCTGACCGGAGGCAGGGGTTTGGCGGGGCGGCCAGCAACGCCAGCCGCCCCGCCAAACCCCTGCGCGAAAGGCCCGCACCGGGCTCGTGCGAAGCCCAAGAGCCGATCACCAACGATGATGAGACAAACCCCCTGTGCCTGCGCGATTGACAGCGCTTCTCGCTACGGGCTATAATGAAATCAGCCAAATGCTGCTCGTATGGAGTCGCCCATGCCCTACCACGCCACAATCGGCATCGAAGTGCACGCCCAACTGCAGACCGCCTCCAAGATGTTCTGCGCCTGCCGCGCCGACTATGCCGCGGCGCCGCCCAACACCCTCGTCTGCCCTGTCGACCTGGGGCTGCCGGGGGCGTTGCCGGTCATCAACGCCCAGGCCGTGGCCGGCACGGTGCTCACCGGCCTGGCGCTCGGCTGCCGCATCGCCGAGGTGAGCTGGTTCGACCGCAAGAACTATCCCTACCCCGACCTGCCCAAGGGCTACCAGATCTCACAGTACGACCATCCGCTGTGCTCTGACGGCGGCCTCGAAATCGAAGTGAAGGGGGCGCGGCGGCGCATCGCCATCCGCCGCGTGCACCTCGAAGAGGACACGGCCAAGCTCACCCACGCCGAGGGCTGCACCCTGGTCGATTTCAACCGCGCCGGCGTACCGCTGATGGAGATCGTCAGCGAGCCCGATATGCACACGCCCGAGGAAGCCTACGAGTATGTGACCCGGCTGCGCTCCATCCTGCGCTACCTGGGCGTCAACTCGGGCGACATGGAAAAAGGCGCCCTGCGGCTGGAGGTCAACGTCTCAGTGGCGCGCGAAGGCGAGCGCGGCACCAAGGTAGAGATCAAGAACCTCAACAGCTTCCGCGCCGTGCTGCGCAGCCTCGAGTACGAGATCGCGCGGCAGACGCGCGTGCTCGAGTCGGGCGGGCGAGTGGCGCAGGTCACCATGGGGTGGGACGAAACGCGCGAGGCCACCTTCGAGCAGCGCACCAAGGAAGAGGCACACGACTACCGCTACTTCCCCGAGCCCGACCTGCCGCCGCTGGTGCTCGAGCGCGCCTGGGTTGAGGGGCTGCGCGCCCAACTGCCGGAGCTGCCCGGCGCCAAGGCCGACCGCTACCAGCGCGACTATGGCCTCTCGGCCTACGATGCCGGCGTGCTGACCGCCGAGCGTCCGGTGGCCGAGTACTTTGAGGCTGCCGTGGCCGAGGGCGGCGTCGACGCCAAGACCATCGCCAACTGGATGAGCGGCGAGCTCTTTCGCCTGCTGCGCGCCGAAGAGCGGCCCATCGAAGAGAGCCGCATCACGCCGGCCGGCCTCGTAGCCCTGCTGCGCCTGATCGCTTCGGGCCGGCTCACCGCCGCCAGCGGCAAGCAGGTGCTCGCCGAGATGTGGGCTACCGGCGAGCCACCCGCCGAGATCGCCCAGGCACGCGGCCTGGCGCAAATCTCGGACCGCAGCCTGCTCGAAGGCGTCGTGGCCCGCGTGCTCAGCGAGAACCCCGGCCCGGTGGCCGAGTACCTGGCGGGCAAGGAGGCCATCCTGCGCTTCCTCTTCGGCCAGGTGATGCGCGCCACCCGCGGCCAGGCGAACCCTCAGCTCGCTCAAGAAGTGCTGCAGCAGGCGCTCGAGCGGCGCCGTGGCGAAAGATCCTGATTTGGCTGCTCAGCACCACGCGACCATGATGCGCCTGAAGGTTGCGATGCGCATCGCCGCCCGCGCCCTGGCTATCGACCATATGGCCCAAGCAACCACGATCCGCAGCACCGAACCGTAGCAGGCTCCCGGAGGCCGGCTCGTCGCGTTGCCGATTGCGCGAGCACGCGGCGGAGCCAGGCCCATCGCGCAGATCAGGGTGCCCTTCGCTTCAGCACTGGCGCAAGAAGGTCCGCCGCGCCGACCTGAACCATCAACAACAGTGTACTGATGACGCACGTGGCGGCCGCGAGTGCGAAGGGGATCTGCAACCCAAAGGCTGCTGCCGCACTGGCCCCCAGCATCGGCCCGATGGCGTTGGCCACCCCCATGGCGCTGGCGTCGAGCCCAAAGACCGCACCTTCATAGCCCTTTGGCGTGGCATGCGCCAGCATGGCTACGAGGACGGCCAGCGCCCCACCGATGGCGAGCCCGGCCAGCAGTTGCCAGACCAGAAGCCAGCCCGGAAGGCGGACAAAGGCCTGAGGCAGGTAGAAGAGACCGGCCGCCAGCCCTGCGAAGAGGAGCAGCCGGCGGTATCCCAGCCGGTCGCCCCAGTTGCCCGCCAGCGGTGAGCCGGCAGCCGAGCCGACGGCAAAAGCGCCGGTAATCAGCCCTGTCACAGTCGCCACGTGCGTGCCCGGCGGCATGTTCGCCTGTACGAAGAGCGGCAGCGCCGGATTGGGCACTTGCATGGCAGCCCGGTACAGAGTCCGCGCGATGAGCAGGGGGAGCAGTGCAGCCCCCGAGCCGAGCAGAACCTTCAGATCAGCCCACGAGCGCGCTCGCCGCGTGCGTGCTGTGGCGTCAGTTGGCGAGGGGTCCTTGGGCACCAGGAACACCACCAGCAGGCCGGAAAGCAGCAGCAAGGCCCCGGTGATCCAGAAGCTGGGTCGGTAGCCAAGGTTATCGCCCACCAGGCCCCCGAGCAGTGGACCCAGCGACGTGCCCAGGAAGACGGCCGTCTGCAGCGAACCCAGCGCCATCCCCGAATGCTCCTTGGGCGTGGTGCTGGCCACCAGGGTCGTCGTGGCCGCAATGGTGCCCGAGAATGCACCTTGCGCAAGCCGGAGCACAATCAGTTGCTGCACATTCGTGACAAGACCCATGAGGGCAAGGATAATCGCGCCCGCAAAGCTGGCACGCACGACCATGATCTTGTAGCCGTAGCGGTCCGACAGCACGCCCCACACCGGCGACATCACGGCCATGGCGATAGGGTTGGCCGACGTCGCAATCCCTGCCCACAGGACCACCTCTCTGGGATCGCTGATGCCCAATTGTTGGACGTAGCAGGGGATGAACGGGACCACAAAGTAGAAACCCAGAAGTGCAATGAACTGCGTGAACCAGATCGTGTAGAGCGTACGATGCCATTCGGGCATGAGGATCCTTCATTTGACGATGTCTGCTTGGCGGGCATTCTGCTGCCGGCTAGCAGGCGCAGTCGCTGCGCCTGGGTCTCGCTCTGCGCCTGCACAGGCTCGTTTCGAAAGGCCAAGGCGGTTCATCCGGAGGGGCAGGTAGGACGGGTTGCGGAGCTGGGCGACCCGGCGCTGCAACCCATCCTGCCTGAACCCCCCGACAGCATCGAGAGCCCTACTCGGGTGGCAATTCCTTGTAGGCCAACGATGTGTCGAGCCCCCGCCTCTTGCTGACCCAGTACGGGATCAGGTAGATGGGGAAGGCGATGATGAAGACGGCCAAGCTGGAGAGCAGCGAGACCATGCTCACAGCGCCGCCAATCGACGGGGCATTGAAGGCCACATAGGCCACAACGACCTGCGTGACCAGCGTCAGAATGCCCGACCAGGTGAGGATGGGCAGGCCCAGTGCCGTCTTCTTCACGACGCTGGGTGCCTTGTCAAAGATATCGCGACGCCGGTAGGGGAAGACGATAGCCGCGATCGACAACACCATCCCCACCAGCGCCCCTACGCCGGCCAGGTTCACCAGGTAGGCCCAGAAACTGGTCGTCAGGGTGATGACCAGCATCACATAGATCAGAACACCCGCGATGATGGTCGCGTTGATGGGCGAGTGCGTGCGCTCGTTCACCTTGGCGACCCAGCCTGGGATGATGCGGTCGAACGACCAGGCAAACATGTTGCGCGTGATGATCAACATCTGGGGCAGCAGGATCCAGGTGATCGTGGCCAGGAACCCCAGCGAGACGATGATGCGCAGGATGGGGTTCGTGGTCATAAAGATGATGAACGAAGAGATGTAGCTGCCGGTGGGCAGGTTGAGCGCGTCGGGCGCCTCGTTTGCCAGAAAGGCCACAGAGCTCAGGAAATCGTAGCCAAAGTAGCGCACGACGAGCAGCGCGCCCACGATGAAGAACCCCGCCCCGGCGGCCAGCGCTGTCATGATGGCCATAAGCGCCGAGCGGTTCACCCGCTTGATCTCGCCGGCAAAGTAGCCGATCATCTGGAAGCCGCCGTACATTTGGAAGGCGTAGATCAGCGCGTAGAAGCTGTTGCGGCCCGCCGTGGCCGGATCGACCGAGCGGCCGGCCTGCGCCGCGGCCTGGATGACGCCGTTGTAGGCATCGGGCCCCATCAGGCCATTAAAGCCCGCCACGAAACCGGCGTTGGAGCCGAAGGCCAGCATCAGCAGCCAGGTGAGCGTGCCCACACCGGTGACCAGGAAGAGCACCAGCATCACCCGTCGCACGACGTTCAGGCCCATGGAGAAGATGAGCACCAGCAGCGCGATGGCCGGGATGGCCAGGAACAGCGCCGGCGGGCCGGCCACCCAGGCCGCAGCCTGCGGAAAGCCGAACACGTACAGCGCCGGCGAGAGAAAGTTCGAGGCCATGTACCAGATATTCACCGCCGCAGCGGCGACGACCCCAAAGGTGGCGAAAAAGTTGACCGCAAAGCCCAGCGCCGGGCTGAGCGAGCGGCTGACCCACACATAATCACCACCGGAGCGCGGCATGGCCGCTGTGAACAGCGCGTTGAGCAGGCCGATGAAGAAGGCGCCCGGCAACGCGATCACAAAGGCCAGTGCCATGTTGGAGCCGGGGAAGACGTAGGGCGCATAGGCGAACGACTGCACCAGCCCCAACGCCACGTTCAGGATGCCAAAGCCGCAGAGGAAGGTATCGAACCACGACAACTCGCGCACCAGGCCGGTCGCATCTCTGACGAAAAAGCCCCGGCCTGGCTTGGCCGCATCAACAGATGCCACAGGTACACCTCCTTATGGGGTATGATGGATGGCTAGCGTCGGTGCCCAAGCGCGGTCTTGGCTCCCTTGCACCTCCTTCCCTCGCCATTCTCGGCGGCATGCGGCGGTCAGCGAGCCACCTCGTCGGGTAGCTCGTACCACTCCACACGCCGGCCGATGCGGGCGCGCAGCCGCCAGGCGAGCGTCTTCGGGGCCCGCTCCATGGCCACGAGCAAGGCTTCGATGCGCGCGGCGACCACCTGGCCTTCCGCCTCGTTGAGGTAGTTGGGCCACTCGTCGCGAGCGCGCGCCAGATTGTCGCTCAGGGTGGTGTGGAGGCCCCAGTCGGCCGAGGTCAGGCCGGCCAGATAGGCCGCATCGATCTTCCCCGAGCCTTCCGTTGCCTCGATCTCATGATCCAGGAGCAGCGCGAGGATGTCGCGCAGGTCCTTGTCGTTGAGCTGCACAATCTGGAGCTTGGTGATCAACAGGTCCACCGCGGGCAGCGTCAGGTAACCGTCGAGCAGGCGCCCTTTCAGATCGAGGGTGTGGCACATCTCGAAGCGGTCGAGAAAGATATCGGCATGGCGTCCCTGTTCGTCGTAGAAGATCAGGCGCTTGTAGCCATGCAGGGCGTTGAAGCGCTGATCGTGCTCGTAGCCCAGGGCGGCAAAGAGATCAGAGATCTGGCGGGCGTCGCGGTGCAGGCCGACGCAGTCGATATCAGCGTACTCGCGCGCCAGTTGCGCATGGCTGGCACCTCGGGGCGAGATCAGTGCGATGGCCACCCCACCCAGCAGGCGCAGCCTGACCCCCGCTGCCTCACCCCGCTCGACGACCCGCCTGCCCTCTGCCTTCAGATCCGTTTCGACCATATGCCATCTCCTACCACACGCCGGAGGCGGGACCTAGCCGCTGGTGAGAAGGTAATCGCGCACGCGCTTGCCGTCCAGCAGGACCAGGCAGCCCCTCAGGATGCCCTCGGTGTACTCGCTACCCGGATTGACGCAGAGGGTCGGCCCCACCTTCACCGCCCCTCGTGACTCGTGGATATGCCCATGCAGGCCCAGCAGGGGACGGAAATGCGTGATCGCCTCCAGCACCGCCGTGCTGCCCACGGGGATCATCTGCACCCCGCCAATCCCCGTCACCGGCTTGAGCGTGGCATCGAGGCGGGGAGCCGTGTCGAGGCCTACGTCGTAGGGCGGGCAGTGAAAGTTGAAGATGGCCCGCTGCGGCGCCTGGAGCTGTGCGGCCAGCGCCGAGATCTTTTCCGCCAGCTGCTCTTCCTCCAGTTCGCGGGGGCTGTTCCACGGCGTGCGATTGCTGTAGCCGCTGGAGATCATTTCGACCTCACCCTTGATGTGCACCAAGCGGCTCTCGGGGTTGGTCACCCCATTCAGGCTCGCAAAGGCCTGGTCGACGAAGAGGTCATCGTCGTTGCCCGGCGTCACGTAGCACTCGATGCCCGTGCCGCGCAGCCGCTCTTCGGCCAGCAGCAGCCAGCGCCGCACCGCTTCCTGCATCGTCGTGCGGAAGACGCGCTTGAGCTCATCGGGGTCGGCCTCGAGGGCGGCCACCTCCTCCGGCGTCGTGCGGTAGGGGTAGCAGCCCGCCATGCTGATCTCCTTCTCGAGGGCCGCCAGTTCATCGCCCGTCACCGTCCGGCGGGCGCCCAGCCACTGCACAGACCATATGCCCCCCGCCCCGGCCACCAGCAGCACGATCATCTTGCCGGTGATATCGCCGCCCATCACCAACGCGTCGGCCTGATACGCCTGACCGGCATTGATGAACTTGCGGAAGCAGGTCTCGGAGCCATGGATATCGGTAGCGAAAAAGATCCTCAGCGGTCGCACGGGGGCCTTCCTCTCTCGGGCGTCGCTCGCATCAGTTGAACAGCCGTGGCCCCTTGCCGGGCTCAAAGCAGGAGCGATTGAACATCTCCTCGGGCTTGCCGGGCAGGGGCTCGCTCTCTGCCTGTACGAACTCTTCCCAAAAGCCGAAGCGGTTCACGCGAAAGGCTTCGGCGAGGTGCCCCGGGGCCATGCCAAAGCTCTGCGCCAACTCCCCATTGTGAGCGCGTAGCAGGCCCTCCACCATCGGCCGCAGGTCGCCCTCGATGGCCTGGTCAATGGCCGGCACACGGCGACCCCAGGTTCGTAACTGCAGCTGCAGTTGATGGAGCGTGTTGCGCATCATCTTGTCGTGCGCACAGAGCGCCCGCACCTTCTGCTCAAAATAGTCGGTGATGTCCACGGCATAGTTGGCATCGGGCAGCACGCGGCCAAAGTACCAGCGCTCGCACACACAGTGCGGTTGGTAGCCCTGCCCCAGGTGCTCGGGATAGTGCAAATGAAAGTTCGAAACCCAGAAGGCCTCCTCCACCGCCTGCGCCGTTCGCACATGGTCCAGGTTCGGCTCATAGTGCGCATAGGGGTCGAAGGTGAACACTGCATAGGGCCGGTACTTGCGGAACAGGTATACGATGCGCTCGCGCAGCCCCACCATGTTGACGTCGCCCAGCACGTCGGTGACGTAGCCCAGCTCGACAATCTCGGCGCCCATGATCTCGGCTGCCCTGTGGAACTCGATCGTGTTCGCCAACTCCGTCTCAGCCTTGCTCGGCAGGTCCATCGAGTCCTTGTCGTCGTTCGTCACCCGTGCCAGGATCACCCGCCAGCCCTCGGCCGCAAACCTGGCCAGCGTGCCCCCGCAGGAGCTCGCCGCGTCGTCGGCATGTGGGAAGATGCCTAATACAACCTTGTTCATGCGCTCGCCTCCTCCTCGGTCATCGCCGGCATGACTCAGCCGGCTCGCGCGGCAGCCTCCCCGCGCAGGCGCCGCGCGATGGTCAGCGCTTCATCGTCCGTCAGCATCTGCGGGTTGATGATGATCCCTGTGGGTGACATCGCCACCGCGATCGGTGGGTCACCCTGCCAGAGCCGGCAGGCCAGATCCTCGCCGCTCGCGCCCAGAGCCGGATCCGGGTCCACGAAGAGCCGCGGGATTATGTTCGGTTGGATGTCCGCCGGCCCCGGGCAGACGCGGTAGGCCGTGAGGCCCGCCGCGCCGGCCAGCATGGCGCCCATGCGGGCCACCAAGCGCTCGTAGCCGGCCATCTCGGCCGCGAAATCTCGCTGCAGATAGTGCTCCAGGGCAACCACCAGGCCGACAATGCCCTCTTTGGATATCTTCATCCCTCGGCAGATAGTTTCCTCATTGGGGCTACCGTTCAGCCGGCAGGCCTGCACGAGGTCAGGCTGCCCCAGGATAAACCCTGATGCCTGCGGCCCGCGGATGTCCTTACCGCCGCTAAAGATCACCATGTCCGCGCCCATCTCGGTGTAGCGCCACAGGTTGTCGACCGGGGGCAGTTGCGCCGCCGCATCGACGATGGCCGGCACGCCTGCCGCGTGCGCTGTGGCGATCACCTGCTCGAGCGGCAGACCCCCAGCACTCGCATAGGCCACAAAGTACATCACTGCAGCCGTCCGCCCGCTCAGCGCGGCCTCGAGCTCAGACCCGCGCATCGGGCTCGATCGGCTGCCGGCTCGTACCGGCCTCGCACCAGTGTGCAGGACGGCATGCACAAAGGGGTTATCCTGTGCGCCGTCGAGAACGACCTCGCAGCGCATACCCCGCGTATCCGGCAGCCGACGCACCCGCTCGGGGTCACTGCCCGTCATGCAGCCGGCCGTAGCCAGCGTGATGCCGGCCGCCGCTCCTGCACAAATGCAGGCTGCCGGAGCGCGGGTCAGGCAGGCGACCCTCGCTCCGGCAGCATCAAGCAAGGCATTCAGATCCACAAACTCTTGAGAGACGGCCACCATGGCCTCGAGCGCCTGCGGCAGGATGCGCGAACCGCCCAGCCTCGTCATCGTACCTGTGGCATTGATGATGGATGCGACCCCAAGCCGCGCATACTCGCTCACTGCCGACGGCCTCTCTTGTCCGCAGTCTAGAACTCGAGCACCACCAGGCAGTGATAGCGCACCGTTGAGATCTCGACGCTCAGGATGCCATCCTCCAGCGAGCAGTCAAGCTCTCGCCCTTCGGGCAGGAACATAACCTTCTTGGGCCGGCGCGACGTCGCGACCTGGATGCGCATGCCACTGCTCTCGGCGACCTGGCTGATCGCCTGCGCCATCTCATCGCGCACGCTGTTCACCAAGTGGATGATCAGCCGCTCGCCACCCGCCTGCTCAAAGGCGGTGAGGGCCATCGTCTGCGGCGCCTTCTCGAGGCACACCTGCGGCCCCTCGCCGGCCGCCCAGAGCACGGTCCCAACCATCAGCTCACGGTGTGCCGGCACGCCGAACTCGCCATAGCGGTTGCCCAGGGCCGGGGCGATGAACACCGCCCGTCCCTGCTCGCCGGCATCGGCCATAGTGATCGCCGGGACTCCCGAAAGCTCGCCCATGGGGCCATAGTGCACGGCCGCACCCCCCAGCGTCTGGCTCAAGACCTCGGCACCGGCCGCGACGACCGGCACCTGCACGCCACCAGTGGGCACGAGCTGGCCGGCCTCGATGCTCGGGAAGACACCGCTGCACTCACCCATCTGCATGTAGACGTCGAAACCCGACCAGGCGGCAGGCTCCTCGCCATAGGCGATCTTCAGCACCCCAGCCAGATCGTCCTCGGGCGTGCGCCGTCCCAACTCGTCGTACATGCCCGACTCGTAAGAGGCCACCACGCCGCCGCCTCGCGCCGCGAACTCGCGGATTGCCGCCTTGCTGGCGCTCGAGAGACAGGCGGCGTTGGGCAGGATCAACACTTTGTAGCGGCCGAGCTTCTCGGCGAGGTTCTCTTCAGTCACGATATCGAAGAGAATGTGCCCCTGCAGGAGCGCCTTGGCAAAGCCTTTCATGCAGGCCAGGTGCGAAGGCTTGCCGGCCTCATGGTCGAAGCGATCCACCGTCGCCTGAGAGTAGAGGATCGCCGCGTATTTGGCGCTGTCGCGGTCGATCAGATAGGGCTCGAGCGCGGCTGCTTCGCGCAGACACTCGTAGACCGTATCCCAGCCCTTCTGATCCACACGATCCGGATAGTAGCGCGCAAAGAGCGGCGAGCCCGAGTTGGCGATGAGCTCGGCCACCGAGAGCCGCAACTCAGCCTCGGGCAGCCCGATCAAGTCGAAGGGCGACTGCGCCATCATGTTGAGGACCAGTATCTGCTTGCCCTGCGCGATGTCTTGCCCGTAGCGCATGCTGACGCCGTACCACCATAGCGGCTCGTGGACGGAGCGCCGGTAGAGCTCAAAGTGCAGGAGATCGCCGGCTCTGGCCGACTGGGCCAGGTCGGCCGCATGGGCCAACGGCACATACCAGGGCACGCCGAAGCGCGCCAGGTAGGGGTTGTCGAACGACACGCCCGACACTTCGATCGGCTTGGGGACGAGGAACGACAGGGGAAAGGCCCCCTGGACGAAGGTGCCACGATTCTGGCGCCGCCCAAGCTCACAGAGCTCTTGCCGCCAGCTCGAGATCTGGCGATAGCGCCACTGCAGGAACTTTTGAAAGACGGGATCATCCCACTGCTCTCGAGTAGGCAGCGGCTGGTGGAACTCGCGGTAGAACTTGTCCTGGCAGTAGGAGCAATTGCACCAGCTCTGGAAGCTCGGCTCGTCAAAGTAAAAGCCGTCCACATCATAGTTGTCGGCAATCTCGCGCACGATTGAGGCCAGGTACTCGCGATACGGGCTGTTGGGGCACATCGCCACCGTGGTGTAGGCATCATCCCAGCTCGTCACTGTGCCGTCGGCGTGGCGCTGCGCCCAATCGGGATGCGCATTGAACAGGTCCCGCCCTCCCCAGATCGAGGCGATGTAGGCCACCGCCTTCTGGCCGTGCTGATGGGCTCGCGAAACGGCATCGGCCAGCAGGTCCCGCTCCCCGAGACCAGGGTAGTGTGGGGCGATCTTGCTCTGGTAGAAGGTGGAGCCCCCAGGATAGTAGCCGGTCGCAAAGACGCAGATCAGGTTCACAGCGCCGCGGTGCAGCTCGTCGACAATCCCTACGACGTCAATCGTCGACACATCCGAGGCAGGGAACTCGAGGGTGACCGCACGCATCGGTTTCGTCCACCACGCCTGCATTGTATGCCTCCCGCTCACAGGATGTCCAGGTCGGCACAAATCTTGGCGGCGACCTGCTCGTCGATAATCGTCTCGTCGATCACAGAGTAGAACAGGTTCTCCTGCCGAACGTAGCGGTTCAGGGTCAAGAGCGCCTGACGGAACTCTTCCTGCGTAATGTTCAGGTCCGACAGCCGGTAGCGCACGCCCACCTGGTTGATGAACTCGTGCACCCAATCGGCACGGTTCCCCTGCAGGTACGACAGGACGTACACGCCCAGGCACACCAGCTCGCCGTGCACGAAATGCTTGCCGGTCAGGTACTCTACATTGTAGGCGAAAAAGTGCTCCGAGCCCTCCTCGGGCCGGCTATTGCCCCAGCCCTCGCAGATGTCGTTCTCGCCGTTGTAGAGATCGAAGAGCAGCTTCACACCGGCATCGGTAACGTCGCGCAGGTCGGTGGCCATGCTCGCCATCTGTTGCACCATCTCGCCTACGCGGCCGGCGATGGCGGCATCGTATGGCTCCTGGCGCCGCTCTGAGGCACACTTCCAGTCCCACAGCGCCGTGTGGATGGAGAGAATATCGCCCACGCCTGCCCGGTTCAGCCTGGCGGGCGCCCCTCGCACCACCGGATAGTCCACCGCGACGAGCTCAGGTTCCGACTGTCCGACATAACGCACTTTGCCGTCAACCCGAACGGCAACGGTGGAGGTGACCCCGGCGTCGACTGAGGCGATGGTCGGCATGAGATAGAGCGGGATATCGCGCTTCCAGTGGATGTACTTGGCCATATCCATGGAAGCGCCACCGCCGACGCCGAGGATCGCCTTGACCGGCGGCACGGCCCGTTCGGCCTGCGCCACCGCGTCCTCGCCCATATCGGCGACCTCGAGTGTGTAGTGAGGGGTTCGCCCCAGGCGAAGCGCAACCACTGCCCAGGGCTCGGCCATCGTGGCTACGGCAAAGGAGTCGGGGAGGAGTGCCCCGACCTCTTCGACCATCTGTTGCCCATAACGAACATTCTTCAGTCCCATCGTTTCCCCTGTGTTCTCTGATCACCCGACAGTCGCCGGGCCTCTTGAACCATCGGCGATGGCGGCGTCAGGCCTGGCCGCACCAGCGCACGGCCATGCGCGCCAGGATCTCGGCGCACGTCGTCACCTGCCTCCACTCGACGTACTCATCAGTGCCATGGATCATGCTGCCCGCAGGGCCATAGAGCACCGCCGGCG
This sequence comes from Chloroflexota bacterium, assembly GCA_029553955.1. GTDB lineage: Bacteria > Chloroflexota > Anaerolineae > SpSt-313 > SpSt-313 > JAKPJZ01. The sequence continues at coordinate 51,299 of JAKPJZ010000201.1, read as the reverse complement.
TATGGGCATAGAGGTTCTGCAGCCGCAGATCGCAGCCGCCCGCGCCACCGACCAACGTCGCCTCGCCGGTGACGCCGGTGGCCGTCTCGGCCAGGGTGGTCACCAGCGGATGGTCGGGCTCGATGATGGAAGCGTCAAACCACAGACCGAACCACTCGACTGTGAGCGGATGATCCCTGAGCCAGGGGTCCTTGCGCCCCCACTCCTCCAGGTACGCTCTAAAGTCCGCCTTGACCTGGTGGATGTCCTCGCCCGGCAGGCATTCGATGGTGCCCTCCATCACACACTGCCCTGCCACGGTCGAAGGCCACTCGCCCGCGGCGATCTTGCAGATGCCGAGGGGAACCTTGGTGTCGTAGACGCCTTCGTAGAGGGGATGGTAGACGCTGGCCTCGCGCATGATCGAGTACGCCTCAACCGCCTGGAAGACCTCCATGGCCTTGGCGATCGGGTTGACCAGTTGGTGCTTGAACTCGGTTCCGCCCTCCTGGCCAGGGACAATCACCCGGAAGTACTGCGCGCCGCGGTTGCCGATTCCCATGCGGCTGACGCCGCTTGGCTCGGTAAAGATGCAGCCGTCACCCTTGTAGCCACGCAGCACACAGGCCAGCGTGCCGTTGCCGCCGAGCTCCTCGTCGACCACGCTTTCGAGGATGATATCGCCCTGCAGACGGATTCCGGCGCTCTGCAGCGCCTGAACGGCCAGAAGCATCGCCACCACGCCGCCCTTCATGTCGGCGGCGCCCCGGCCGTAGACCTTGCCGTCCACGAAATCGCCACTCCAGGGCCCATGAGTCCAGAGCTCTTCGGGGCCGGTCGGCACCACGTCCACATGGCCATTGAAAATCAGCGAGCGGCCACCGCCGGCGCCGCGCAGGGTGCCCACGACATTGGGCCGGCCCGTGTAGCTCATGCCGACGGGCACATAGGCGGGATGGGTGGCCAATTCGGCATCGGGCGGATCCCACACGTCGATGTCCAATTGCATGTGCTGCATCTTGGCCGCGACCAGATCCTGGCATCCCTTCTCGTCGCCGGCCAGGGAAGGCAGGCGGACCAGCGCCTGCAGGAGTTCGAGCGCCTCCTGCGAGTGGCTGGCGACTGCCTGGGCGATTCTTTCCTCCAAATCCATGACAGCCTCCTCCTCTACTTGAATCAGACCTTCCGCGGCTCAGCCCCGGCGCCCCAGGCCACTCGCAGCGCGTCAGCCAAGTGAAGCCTGCACGAGCGCGCCTTCGCTATCCCTTGACCGCTCCGAAGGTCAGCGCCGAGACAAAGTATCGCCGCACAATCAGGGCAAAGATGACCACGGGCAGTGTGCCGAGTGTGGCCGTGGCAAACATCGGCCCCCACTTGATCCCAGAGTGGGTCATAAAGAAGGCGATGGTGGTTGGCATGGTACGAGAGTTCACTGATGTCAGGAAGAACGCCAGGGCAAATTCGTTCCAGACGCCGATGAAAACGAGAATGGCCGAAGCGGCCAGCCCACCGGCCATGAGGGGCAGCGTAACCAGCACAAACGCCTTGAGGCGCGAGCAGCCGTCGACCATGGCCGCCTCCTCCAGGTCGACAGGAATGGCTTCCACAAAGCCACGCAGCATCCAGATGGCATACGGCACATTCCACAACAGATAGCAGAGGACCAAGAAAAAGCGCGTGTCATACAATTGGAAGCTGCGGGCGACGAAGAAGAGCGAGAATACGATCGAGATCCCGGGCACCATCTGCAGGAAGAGAAAGCCGTAGGCGATTGGCTCCTTGAAAGGGAAGCGGAAGCGTGCAAAACTGTAGGTAGCCGGGATGGCGATAAGCATCGTCAACAGTGTGCTGGCCACAGCGGTGATGGTACTGTTCTTCATGTAGAACATGATGTCGATATCGGCAAAGATCGCCCGGAAATGCTCCAGGGTGGGACGGAAGATCCACACCGGCGGATAGGCAAAGGTCTCCATCCGCGACTTGAAGGCCGACATGACCATGAACAGATAGGGAAAGAGAAAGGCCGCCGCCACGACAAAAGCCAGCGCGTTCAGGAGCGTGAGGCGGGTCCGCCTCTTGAGTTGATGTCTCATACTCACTCGCCTCTCACCCTTCGAATCGCACGCGATCGAACAAGCGGATCAGCAGGTAGGTCAGACCAACGATCAGGATGATCAGCATGACGCTGGCTGCCGAGCCACGTCCCACATTGCGGGCGACCATCGTCAGCCTGTAGATGTAGAGCGGCAAGGTGGTCGTTGCCGTGCCGGGGCCACCACCAAACATGACAAATATGACGTCAAAGATGCGCAGGATGTCCATGAACCGTAGGATGGTCGCCGTCAAGATCAGGGGCGCCAGCATAGGAATGGTCAGCTTGCGCAGGATCTGCCAGCTTGATGCGCCATCGACAATGGCAGCCTCGTACGGCTCGCGCGGCAACGACTGCAAACCTGCCAGGAAGATCAGGACAAAGAACGGTGTCCACTCCCAGATGTCAACGATGATGACCGCAGGCAGAGCCAGCGACGTGCCGTACCAGTTGAGCTTGACGCGAAAAAGGGTCTCGCAGAAAAAGTTGATCAACCCATCGAAGGAAAAGTACAAACGCCACACCATGCCCACCATGGAGGGCATCACAACCATCGGGATAATCAAGATGGCGGTATAGATCGAGCGCCCCACGATCTGCGCATTGAGGAGGAGAGCCAGCGCAAACCCAATCACGAGCTCACCAACCAGGGTGGTGACGAGAAAGACGGCAGTAATCCTCAGCGACTCCCACAACGTGCTGTTGCGATCGAAGAGGAGCCAGCGATAGTTCTCCAGGCCGACCGGGGTCGCTTTCTCCCAGGTGGCGCCGAATGACCATTCCGCCCCACTCATGCGGACGAGCCAATAACAGCTATACGCAGCCAGGGCAAAGACGACCAGGAATGCTGGCAGAATCAGAGCATAGGGTGCCACCCGACTGCCACTGATCCCGAGTCGGGGCCTCTGTCTCGCCTGCTCTCTTTGCATCAACCCTTCACCATTCATGAAAGGAGCGGTTCCGGCAGTGCCAGGCACTGCCGGAACCGCTTGCGACAACGCGACTATTGCTTGAGGATGTCGGCGACCTGTTCCTGCATGCTCTCGCATGCCTGCTGCGCCGTGGCCGAGCCGACGATGGCCTTGGCAGCCTCAGTGCCGAGGACCTCGCTGATCTGGCTCCACTCGGGCATCATAAGCACGACGCCCAGGCCCTTGGCCTGCAGATCCGCGGCCTCTTTCAGCGTATCCAGCGTGGCCTGGTAGTACGGATACTTGGCCTGCTGCTGTGGATCACCCAGCGCCGATTCGCGCGACACGATGCCACCATTGGCCAGGTATTCCTGCTGCATGGCCTTGCTCGTCATGTAGACCAGGAAGGCATAGCCAGCATCCTTCTTCTGCGAGGGCTTGGTCATCGCAAAGCCCCAGCCCCAGACGCCGGAGAAAGCGCCGGCCGGGCCTGCGGGCATGGGCGCATAGCCAACCTTGCCGGCCACGACGGACTTGTCGGGGTTCTCGACCTCGGGTGCGGCCGCGTTGGCTTCCACCATCATCGCCGTCTTGCCCTGCATGAAGGCATCCCAGGCCTCAGGGAAGGAGTACGACTCGGTCCCGGTGGGGGCCAGCTTGACCAGGTCGGCCATGTACTGCAAGGACTGCGCCGTCGCCGGGTTGGCGAGGTCAGCCTTGCCGGTCTGCGGGTCGACCATACGGCCGCCGAAGGGGAAGATGAAGACCGACCACATGTACGTCGCTTCCCACCCCAGCCGGGTGCGCAGCGAGACGCCGGAGAGGCCGGGCTCCTTGCCGTTGAAGAAAGCAGCCGTCTCCTTCAGTTCGTCGAGCGTGGCGGGCACCTTGGCTCCGTACTTCTCAAACAGGTCCTTGCGGTAGAAGAGGAAAACGGTCTCGCCAGCAAAGGGCACCCCGTAGTGCTTGTCCTGATACGAGAGCATGTCGCGATAGCTGGCCAGAATGTCCTTGTAATCGAACCACTCGGGGGTCTTTGCCGCGTCGCCCAGGAATGCATCCAGGGGCTCAAGCAGGCCAGCATCTGCCAGCGACGGCGTGTACTCGGGGCAGTTCATGATCAGGTCGTAACCAGTCGTGCCCGAAGTAGCCTCCATGGCGAGCTTCTGGCCCAGGGCGCCCTCTTCCATTTCGTCCCAACTGACCTTGATGCCGGTCAGTTCTTCGAAGCGGGGCGTCATCTTCTTAAAGGCCTCGATCGACGGATGGGTCGCTGCGGCAATCTTGAGCTCGGTGCCACCAAGCTTGGCCTTGATGTCCTGAGCCCATGCCTCAACGGATCCGCCAGCAGGCTCCGAGGCCGCGGTGGCCTGTGGTGCAGCCGCAGTTTCCGGTTTGGGCGGCACCGGCGTCGGTGCGGCAGCGGGAGAACAACTGAGAACAACAGATACTAACACGCAGAGCACGAGTATCTTGCCCAGGCTTCGCCTGTTCACCTTTGCCTCCTTGCGTTTACGCTTCACCTGACCATCAGAGGTTCACCTGATCAACAATGTTACCTGCAGCTTCTTCCTCCTTCAGTGGCAAGCGGTACCCCCGTGTGTGGGCAGCGTCGGCATACGCCTTGCTCAGTAAAGATCCACATGCCTCCCCTGCCCGGAGCCGAGTCATCCCCTGTAAGCGCCGTCGACGCCTGGCCGAGCATCCATCAGGCCGGCTGCGCCCATGCAGGCAGTCGGCCCAAGAGCTCGGCGCGCTCCCCTGGCGTCATCGGGCGCATCTCGGTGCCATGCAGGTGCGTATCGCGCGCCTCTACGATGATCCACGATGCCCCCGTTGTGGTGATGACACTGTGCCACGTCCCGGCGGTCACGTTGTACACCACGCCTGGGGCGGCCTCGACAAGCGCGAACTCTCCCGCATCGCTCCAGGTGAACAGCACGGCTCGGCCGCGGAGGAGGACAAAGACCTCATCGGTGCCCACGTGGCGTTCGACCTTGCCCAGGCGGGCAGGATCGGCAGCGGGCTCCCAATTGAGGATCGCCACCTGCCAGTCGCTCGAGAAGACGAGCGGACGGTACCCCTCGCCGTCCCAGCCATAGGTCTCCAGGCCTGTCGCCATGATCTCCACCCCCAGCCCTTTGTACGAAAGCTTCGCCGCAAACCGCCGAGAACACCTACCGCCGAGGCGCAGAGAACGCAGAGGGTAGGAGCGGTTCATGAACCGCCCCTACAGCACCCTCTGCGTCTCAGCGATGAGACTCTAGTTTGTGAAGGTGTCTAGAGCAAGTCCTTAGCGTTCTGCTGGATCTTTTTGATTGCCGCCGCGATCTCGTGCATATCCGCTTCGTCGCCGAGCAGGGCGTACTGCGGAATCCACACCGTCTCCCAAGCGCCGCGGGCGGTGTTGGGATAGTCCTGCTTCAGGAAGGCGTGTTCCTGCTTGGCCTGCTCTTGGCCGAGCCGCTTCCTGTACTCACCGCTCTGAAACACTGCCAGCTCATGCACTGGTGGGTAGCTCGCCTGATTCGGAATGCCCTCGGCCACCAGTGCCTCGATGAAGCGCTTAGTGGGCACGCCGGCAAAGGCGCTCTTGTCATAGTGGAAGATGTAGGCATAGTGCCCGTTGCGCGTGCAGCGCGGGTCGAGCGCCTGCGGCGTGATGCCGGGGATCTCACCCAGCAGCTTGTCGAGCAGGCAGGCGTTCTTGCCGCGCAGGGCGGTCTGCTCGTCGAGGCGGCTGAGTTGCGCGCTGAGCACCGCGCCCTGCCACTCGCTCAGCCGGTAGTTGGAGCCGTACAGGAAGTGGGCGTAGAACCATTCGCCCGGCAGCCGCCCACAGTCGTGGGCCGAACGGGCGCGGCGTTCCACCTCGTCGTCGTTGGTGATGATCATGCCGCCTTCACCAGCCGTCATCAGCTTGGAGGCCTGGAAGCTAAAGGTGCCGGCCTTGCCGAAGGTGCCGATCCTGCGGCCACACCACTCGCTGGCATGGGCGTGGGCGCTATCTTCAACCAGCGCCAGATTGTGCTTGGCCGCGATGGCGGTCAGCCGGTCCAGGTCGGCGGGATGGCCGCCCAGGTGCACGGCGATGATGGCCCGCGTCCGTGGCGTGATCGCCGCCTCGACCAGGTCGGGGTCAATGCAGTAGGTGTCGGGCCGGATGTCGACCATCACCGGCATGGCCCCGGCGAAGAGGACGGCGCTGGCGGTGGCCACGAAGGTAAAGTCAGGCACGATCACCTCGTCGCCCCAGCCGATCTCCAGGGCCGCCATGACCACTTCGATGGCGGCCGTGCCGTTGGTGACGGCGATGCCGTGCTTGGCCTGATGATAGGCCGCATATTCCTGCTCGAACTTTAGGGTCTTGGTGCCAGGCGTCCGCCACCACACACGGCTCTCCAGCACTTCCTGCAAAGCCCGTCGTTCTCTTTCGTCGTACTGCGGCCACACCGGGAAACGCTTGCTCTTGGCGGCACGTCCGCCCAACAGTGCGAGTTCCGACATTTCTCCACCTCACAGAACCTGGGCTGCAGTTGTCAGCGCGCTGCAGCATCAACGGAAACCCAGCGGCCGTCGCACGCGCTGGCCGCAATGGCATCACAGAGCACGATCTCGGCGTGCCCATCCTCAAAGGTCGGGAAAGCGCGCGGCGCCGCCATGTCGCCCGCGGCGATATAGCTGTAGAACGCCTTGAACATCTGCACAAAGGTGTCGGGATACCCCTCGGCGTGGCCCCCAGGGAAGGCTGCTGTCGCCCGCGCCCCGGGGAGCATGAGCGCCGGGTCTTTGATCATCAGCTCGTTGGGCGACTCTCGGTGCCCAAGCCACAGTTGGTTCGGCATCTCCGAGTCCCAGGCCAGTGAGGATCGTGAGCCGTCGATCTCATACCACAGCCGGTTCTTGCGGCCGGCGCTGACCTGCGAGACGGTCATGGTGCCGTGCGCGCCGTTGGCGAAGCGGAGCAGCACCGTGGCATAGTCTTCGGTATGAATCGGCATCTCGTCGGCGTCGCCGGCCTGGGCGAACTTGCTGGCAAAGGTCTCGACCTCGCGGCGCGGCTTCTGGCGCGTGGGCAGGCAGGTGGAGAAATCGGCCAGCACGGCGGTGACGCGCTGCCCGCTGATCCAGGTGACCATATCGAGCCAGTGTGTGCCGATATCGGCCACGGCGCGCAGGCTGCCCCCCAGCTCGGGCTCCAGCCGCCAGTTCCAGTCGGTCGGCAGGTAGAGCCAGTCCTGCAAATACGAGCCGTGGATCAGCCACACATCGCCCAGGAGGCCCGCCTGCACGCGCGCTCGTGCATCCTGGCAGAGGGGGTAGAAACGGAGGTTGTAATCCACCGCGGCGGCTCGCCCGACCATGCGGCTCAGCGCCTCCAGCTCGGCCGACTCGCGGCTGCTGGTGGCTAGCGGCTTTTCGACCAGCACGTGCTTGCCGGCCTGCAGCGCCGCCTTGGCCATGGGATAGTGCAGATAGTTGGGCGTGCAGATGTGCACCACATCCACCGCCGCATCGCCAATCAGCTCGTCAAGGCTCTTGTAGAAGCGTGGCACGTTCAGGCGCTGGGCCGCCGTCCGCCCCTCTTCCTCACTGATGCCGAGCAACCCCACCACATCGATGCCGAGGCGCCGCAGCGCCTGGGTGTGCGTCGGACCCATAAAGCCAACACCGGCGATCGCCGCCCGCAAGTTGTTCACGAGATCCCTCCCGGACTCCACCACTCTGCGATGATTACGGAAGCCTTCTCACCACGAGATGGTCCATCGTACCGTTCAGCACGATCATGATTGCCCCCATCACCGCGGCGCGGCTCCCCAAGGGCGAGACGACCAACCGTGGCACAAAGGGCACAACACCGTCAATGCGCCGCTGGATGGGCTCGATCAGCATGTCGGCCGAGCGCGATACGCCACCGCCGAGCACGATGACCTGCGGATCCAAGAGCGCGCTCACAGCGACGATGGCCTGGCTCAAATAGTCCACTGTCTGGCTTACGACGCGCTGCGCCCAGGCCTGGCCCTCTCGCGCCGCCGCAAAGACGTCTTCCGCAGTGATCCCGCCCTCGGGCTGGGGCAGTCCTGCCTCCCTCAGCGCCCGGCGCGCCGCATCGGCAATGCCGGTGCCCGAGGCGCGGCTCTCCAGGGCGCCAAAACCGTCGTAGCGCTGGCCGAGGCATTCCACGCCGGGCAGCAGGTAGCCAATCTCGCCGGCGGCCAGATTGTGGCCACGATACAAGGCGCCACCGAGCACAATCCCCGCGCCAATGCCGGTACCGATGGCGATGGAGACCATATCCTCCGCACCACGGCCGGCGCCGAAACCGAGTTCGCCCAGCGCGGCGAGGTTGACATCGTTCTCCACAAAGACGGGCAGGCCGAAACGCTCGCTGAGGATCGCCCGCAGCGGCGTGTTGCGCCAGCCGAGGCTGGGTGCCCACGTGACGATGCCCTCCTCGTGCAGCGTGATGCCTGGCGCCCCGATGCCAATGCCGCGGATGCGCTGTCCGGCAGGGCGTGGCCGGCTCAGGAGGTCCTCGATGAGGCTGCAGAGGCGGCCCAGGCTGTCGCCGTGGCTCTCATCATCCCAGGCCACATAGACCTCGTGCTCTACAGTGCCGGCGAGATCGGCAACGGTGGCCAGCATCTTGGTGCCGCCGAGGTCCACGCCGATCACGGCATAGGCCTCGGCGTTCAGCTCGATCAGTGGCCGCGGCCGGCCACCGGTCACTTCGCTGACGCCAGCCGGCCGCACGAGATCCTCTTCGACAAGATCGTCGATAATACGCATGGCTGTAGGCAGACTCAGATGCAATCGTTCTGCGATCTCGGACCGGGAGATTGGCTTGCGCTCACGGAGGAGATCAAGAATGGCAGTGCGGTTGATGCTCTTCAGTAGAGTCGACGTGGTCACAGTTGGCCGCATGGCGCTTCCGATTGGACGATGGCTGCCGATAGCCTTGAGGAACGGCCCGCGGCAGAGGAGGGACGCCGGGTTTCTCGGGTATTCATCTACCAGGTTACTTTCTTACTGTCAGTAAGTATATTATACTGCCTAAAGGCCTCTTTGTCAATAGCAAATGCATATTGCATTTTGTTGATGACTCTAGCGTGGTCGCCTGGCCGTCCGCAAGGAAAGACAAGGCCGCTGCCGGGGTGCCGCAGTTGCGGCGCCCCGGCAGCGGCCTTGTCTACGTCAGATACGTCCTATGTCCCCGCCGGCACCCCGATCACGCCAATGGCCTGTGGCCCGGCATGCGTGGCCAGCACTGCCCCCACCTCGGTGACCAAGAGCCGCTCGCGCGGATACGCCACGCGCGCGGCCACGCGGTCGGCAAAGGCCAGTGCTGCCTCGGGCTGCCGCGTGTGAAAGATGGCCAGTTCCTGGTAGGGCGCGCGCCCGGCGATCAGATCGAGCAGGCGGGCCAGGCCGCGTTCGTAGGAGCGAACCGTGCCGAGGATCTTGAGCCGGCCGTCGGCAAAGGTGAGGATGGGCTTGATGTCGAACACCTGCAGCACCCGCTCGACCACGGGGATGAGGTGGTCGGCCCGGCCGCCACGGCGAATGTCTTCGATGGTGTTCAGCAGGATGGGGAACTGCATATTGTCGCGGCAGGCCTCCAGGCGGCTCACGATTTCGGGGAGCGGCACGCCCGCCTCCGCCGCCTGGGCCGCCTTGAGCGCCAGAAAGCCCGAGCCCAAGGCGATCGAGAAGGAGTCGAAGACGGTCACCTTGCCGGGGAACTGCTGGGCCGCCAGCCAGGCCGAGTTGTAGGTGCCCGAGTGTTTGCTGGTGATGGTAATGCAGAGCACCTCGTCACCCCCGGCCACCAGCTCGCGGAACACGCCTTCAAAGGTGCCTGAAGCGGGCTGTGAAGTCTGGGGGTGAGCCACGGTGCGCGCCTTGGCCCAAAACTCGTCGAGGCTCAGTTGCCCGTCGTCATACACCTCATCGCCAAAGCGCACGACCAGTGGGACGACCCTGATGCGGTGCTGCGCCACCAGGCTCGCTGGCACCTCGCAGCCGTCATCCACCACAATTCGCAAAGCGCACATCGCTGTCCTTTCATCGCCTCTGCAGGTCTGCGGGTTATGCCTGTATAACACAGCGGCAGCGCCAAGGATACGCCCGCCGGCCCCGCCGCGCAAGTCGGCATCCCCCCAACCCGGACTGCCCCGAACAAGCTCGGGACTCCGGCCGCCCCCAACTCGGACTCCCGAACTTGTTCGGGCGTACCCCAACCCGGACTACCCCGAACAAGTTCGGGACTCCGGCCGCCCCCAACCCGGACTCCCGAACTTGTTCGGGCGTACCCCAACCCGGACTACCCCGAACAAGTTCGGGACTCCGGCCGCCCCCAACTCGGACTCCCGAACTTGTTCGGGCGTACCCCAACCCGGACTGCCCCGAACAGGTTCGGGACTCCGGCCGCCCCCAACTCGGACTCCCGAACTTGTTCGGGCGTACCCCAACCCGGACTGCCCCGAACAAGTTCGGGACTCCGGCCGCCCCCAACCCGGACTCCCGAACTTGTTCGGGCGTACCCCAACCCGGACTGCCCCGAACAAGTTCGGGACTCCGGGTGTGGTTTCGGGCCAGCTCATGTTGACACTTTCTCAGCCCGCGAGTACCATAGACCGAGCTCATCATCTCTCTGGAGGATCAACCTGCCATGCAATCGGGTCTGCCCTGCCCTGCCTGCATCATCGACGACCTGCGCGGCGCCCTGCTGGATGCCGTTCCAGACGAGGACCTGCGCCGCAGCATCCTGCGCGAAGCGTTGCGCGACCTGGGCGTCGCCTTCGACTATGGTCGCATCCCGTCGGTCTATATCACACACGTGCACCGCCTGCTCAAAGCGCGCGCAGGGCTCGCCATGCCCTTCCGCGAGCTGCGCGAGCGCTGCAACGACGCGGGCCTGCAACTGGCGCCGCGCATCAAGGCGCGGGCCGATGCCACCGCCGATGACCTGGCGCGCTTTCGCCTGCTCGCCGGCTGGGCCATCGCCGGCAACCACCTCGACTTTCGCACCGTCGGCACCGGCTACGACCTGGCCCCCGAACGCATCGAAGCGGCGCTGCAAGGCGTGCTCTCTGAGGGGCTGGCCCGCGACGATACCGCGGCCATCCTCGAGCTGGTGCGGCGCGGGCCGCGCGTGGTCTACCTGGCCGATAACGTGGGCGAGATCGCCCTCGACGCCCTGCTCATCGCCGAGCTGCAGCGCTACGGCTGCCCCGTCACCATCGCCGTCAAGGGCGGCCCCATCACCTCCGATGCCATCTCTGCCGACGCCCAGGCCGTCGGGCTCGACCGCCTGGCGCCGGTCATCACCGCCGGGCCCGACACCCTCGGCATACCCATCGATGGCGAAATGTCGCCCGAGCTGCGGCAGGCCCTGGGCCAGGCCGAGCTGATCATCGCCAAGGGTCAGGCCAACTATTACGCCCTCTCCGAACTGGCGCCGCGCCTGAGCGCGCACGCCGTATCGCTGCTGCGCACCAAATGCGCCCTCGCCGCCGAGGGCCTGGGCCTCAGCGCGCCCCGCGCCAACGCCGCCGCCCTGCTCCGCTGACCGAATATCCACGGCATGGCGTGCGTCCTATAGTCGAAGGGATAGAGGGGACATGTCCACGGGGGAGCCGGAACAGGCCCTGGTCGCGCGCGCCCGCCGGGGCGACAAGGACGCATTCGGAGCGCTCGTCGTGCGCCACCACCGGGCGGTCGCGGCCATCGCCTATCACATGACGGGCGATGCCGCGACGGCCGATGACGTGGCCCAGGCGGCTTTCCTGCGCGCCTGGGAGCAACTGGCGACGCTGCGCGACGACGCCGCCTTCAAGAGCTGGCTCTGCCGTCTGGCGGTGCGGGCGAGCATCGACTGTCTGCGGCGCGCGCCCCGAGAGCAGCCCCTGCCCGACGGCGTCGTCGACCCGGCCGGCTCGCCGGAGGGCGCGGCCCTCGCCCACGAGCGAGCGCGCGCCGTGCGCCGGGCCGTCTTGGGCCTGCCCGAGCAGTGCCGTGCGGCGCTGATCTTGCGCGAGTTCGAGGGGCTATCGTACAAAGAGATCGCTCAGGTGCTGGGCATCCCCATGGGCACAGTGATGTCGCGCCTGAGCTATGCGCGCGGCCTGCTACGTACTGCGCTGGCGGCCACCCAGTACAAGCGCACATGAACGAAGGGGCGCGGCATCCGGGCGTTGAGCTTCGCACATGACCGAAACGGAATCTTAAGGGGGGAATTCTCGGCGGGTTGGCTGCCCCATGGCCGCCCGCGGGCGGCCATGGGGCAGCCACCCCGCCGAGAATTCCCCTTCCGGGCCAGCGCCGGGCCGAAGCGCAGCGGGTCAGCCGGCAGCCACCCGGACCGCCAGCGGTTGCCCGCAACAAGTATGGGTATGGTACTGACAGTGGAGGAGTGATGGCCGATCGCCAAGGGCCGCATGTCATCGCATCGGGCGCCTGGTCGGCCTGGCTCGACGGCGAGTTGAGTGACGTAGAGCAGGCACAGGTCGCCGCGCACCTGGCGGTGTGCCCTGAGTGCCGTGCCGCTGTGGAGGAGTATCGGGGCGCACGCTGGCAACTGCGCGCCAGTGCGCCGGCCACGGCACCCGGGCAGGCCGAGACCTTTTGGGCGCAGCTCGAGCCCCGGCTCGCGCCGGCGCCGCGCCCACGGCCCGACCCGGCGCTCTACCTGGCGCCCGCGGCGCTGGGGGTGGCCTGGCTCCTCTGGCAGGGGCTGGGCCTGGCCTGGTCCATTGCGGGGCCACTGGGCGGCTGGCAGGCCCTCGCCGCAGTGGGCCAGTGGGTTAGCGCGCTGGGGCTGCGGCTGGCGGGCCCCAGCATGGGGCCGCTGTGGCTGCAAGCCGCGTTGGCCGAGGTCAACGCCAGGCTGGCCCCGTTGTGGCCGCTGATCGAGGCTGCCGTTTCGTGGACGGTCACCGCAGCCATTGCCGGGCTCTATATCGCCTGGGTTGTCCTCTGGCTGCGACGGCAAGGGCCACCACGAGAGTATCCAGCGCCCTGAGAGGGCCGCGTCATCCGGGCCTCACGCTTCGCACGCGCGGCCGGAACGGAGCCCTGATTGGGGGGAGTGTTTGGCGGGCCGGCTGCGCCCTGGCCGCCCGCGACGAAACCTGACAGGTTTTCGGAGACCTGTCACAGCAATTTCCCTGGCGGGTGGCCAGCGCCGGCTTTCTGGCAAGCACTCGGTCCAGCTCGCGCCACGACTGACAGACGGTTTCTCCTGCTGCAGGGTGGGGGCCCCCCTACCGTTCCCCCGTCGCGGGGGAATGGGGGCGCTCGACCGCGTCCTGTGTGGCCAAGAAACGGCAAGCGAGCGATCTAGTGCCGCGGAAGACAGCCCAATTCCCCCGCGACGGGGGAACGGTAGGGGGGCCCGCCCGTGGGTATGGGCAGGCGTCTGGCTGGTTATTGCCAATCGCCTGCCCGCCATGGAAATCGGTGTGTCAGGTTTCCCCCGAAAGATCGAAGCCGGGCTGGTGCGGAGCATACCGCCAGGCAGTCACCCGGATGGGGCGAAATTGGCTGCTGTTGCAGTCGCTTTTTTGGCTGAGGAGGTAGGACATGAACTATACGGCTATTCTCAAGCGAGCGTGGCAGATCACCTGGCGCCACCGCGCCCTGTGGCTCTTTGGCGTCCTCCTGGCTATCTTTAGCGGCAGCGGGGGTGGCAGTGGGGGCGGGGGTGGCAGTCAGGCCGGCTCGGGGGTACAGTACGTCCTCGACGGCTCAGACCTCTCGCGCCTGCACATCCAGCCCGAAATCGGTGCGGCCATGGTCGTGTTCATTATCCTGGCGATCGTGGCGTTCGTGCTGCTGATGGTCGTGCTCGGCATCGTGGTGGCCAATACGGCCCGCGGCGCCCTCATCGGCATGGTCGACGAGGTCGAGCGCACCGAAACGACCAGCGTCGGCAGCGGCTTCCGCATGGGTTGGGCGCGCTTCCTGCGCCTCTTCGCCATCGAGCTCGTCATCGGCATCCCGGTAGCCGTCGCCATCATGGCGTTGCTCTTGCTCTTCGTGGCGCCACCCGTCGTGCTGATCGTGATCGCAGCCGCAGAGAGCATCGAATGGCTCATCGTCGTCGCTGTCATCGGCGTCATCCTGCTCTTCCTGCTGTGGCTGCTCATCACCATCGCCGTCGGGGTTGCCGCGGAACTGCTCGGCGAGTTCGCCTATCGCCGCTGCGTGCTTGCACAGGAAGGCGTGCTCGAATCGGTGCGCCAGGGCTACTGGACGCTGCGCCGCAACCTGCGCGACATCGGGCTGACCTGGCTGATCCTGCTGGGCATCAACCTGGCCTACGGCATCGTCCTGGCGCCAGTCGCCATCCTGGCACTGGCCCTGGCCGTCGTCCCCGGCCTCGCGGCCTGGGCGCTGGCCGGCTCCATCGTGGCCGGGCTGGTCGCCGCGGTGCCGCTGCTCTTGATCGTCTTCGCGGCGCTGCTCCTCGTGGGCGGCATCTACACCGTCTTCAAATCGACCGTGTGGACCCTGGTCTACCGTGAGATCGTGGCGCGGGGGCAGGGCGGCGCACCGGCGGATGATGGCGGCGAGACGCCCGACGACGGTGCGCCGGCCGACGGCGAGGAACTGGACCTGTTGGCGCTGGACGTGCCCTTGGCGCCGGATGAGGCCGATCTGTCGGCCGAGCCGGCGGAGGGCGACGCTCTTGCGGACAGCCCGCCGGCGGAGCCTGCGGAGCCCAGCGCGCCCGAGGGTGACGTTGCGGCCGGGCCGGAGGGCGACGCGCCCCAGAGCGACCCCGAGCGCTGAGCGTTGCGCTTCCCTCCAGCCATGGCCCTTTAGGGGGTATTCGGCGGGATGGGCGGCCTGTGGCCGCCCATCCCGCCGAATACCCCCAACACAAGGCGTTAGGATGCCGCCGGGGCCATAACGCCCTCTACCCCCGCCAGCCGCAGGCGCACAAAGAGCCACGGCGCCCCGGCGCTGGCAAAGAGGCCCACGCACGCATAGCGCACAAAGCGCCACAGCGTGCCCTCCAGCGGCAACGCGCTCATCCCAAAGTAGATCACGGCGACGAGGGCAAAGCCGAGCAGGAAGCGCAGCAGGCGCTGCACCAGCACGCCCCCGGCGGTGAAGCGCACCCCCTCCCCCTCGAGCTGCGCACCCACGGCAAAGCCGGCCAGGGCGCCCAGGCTGCTGGCGGCGTCCTCGGTGCCCCGGCCCCCCAGGAAGAGGGGCGGCACGGCCAAGAGCAGCACGGGCGCCAGCAGCGCCACCCCGTAGCGCAGCGCCCGCGGCCACGAGCGCCAAAGCCGCTCGGCCGGCGCGGTGACCGCAATGAAGAGCCACAGCATCAGGCCGCCGATGAGCAGGCCGCCAACCACGTCGTACAGGTGGTGCACCCCCAGGTACAGGCGCGAGAGCCCCACCAGCAGGATGAGCAGCAATGCCGCGATGCCGGCGCCCCAGCGCCGTACCTGCGTGGCCAGGTAACCCAGGGCCACCGTCGCCGACTGGGTGTGCCCGCTAGGGAAGCCGGGGCCTTCCTGTGTCGTGACGTAGCGCACGATCTTGTCGTTGGGCCGCGCCAGCATGAAGGCGTACTTGCACCACAGGTTGACCGTGTTGGAGACAAGGACCAGCAGGGCCAGGCGGATGCCCAGGCGCTTGTCGAAGCACCAGTAGACGAGGGGCAGGAGCAAGAGGTAGAACTTTTCGTCGCCCATGAAGGTGATGATCTTGAAGACCGAGTCCAACGCCGGGGTGCCGCACGACTGCAGCCAGAGGATGAGAGACGTGCTGAGGTTCTCCAGGCCGCCCACGGGTTTACCCTCCTTTGGAACGCGCCAAGCGGCGCCCGAGGCCAGAGACGACACGACAACGATGACCCAGATGCGAGCAGCGTGTCGAGCGGATCGGAACCGCCCGGCAACCGGGTTTCACGCTCTGCGCGAGCCCGGTTCGAGGCCATCATGGCGGGGTTTGGGCGGGTTGGGCCTTCCGGCTGCCCCTGGCGCGTCCGCGGGCGCGCCAGGGGCAGCCGGAAGGCCCAACCCGCCCAAACCCCTTCCTGGATCAGAGCCGGGCGCAGCGGAGCCAAAGGCCCGGCTGCGCCCGGGCCGCCGACAGCGACGAGTTGATCCTCCAGCAGGCCGCTAGGCGCGGCCCTGGGCGCGCAGGCGCAGGCAGGCCAGCAGCCACTCGGCCGCGCGGACCATGTCGGCCACGGCGATTTGCTCGCTGGTGGTGTGCACCCGGTCCATGCCGGTCGAGATGTTGGTCACCCGGATGCCGGCCGCGTTGAACACGTTGGCGTCGGAGCCGCCGCCGGTCGGCCCGAACGCGGGCTCGATGCCTACCTCGGCCGCCCCCGCCGCCAGCAGCCCGAGCAGCGGGTCGTCGGGGCGCAGCGAATAGGCGGTGTACTCGTGGCTCACGCCGACGTCGACGCTCACGCCGCGCCGCGCCGCCGCCTGCTCGAGCGCCGCGACCATGGCCTGCACCTGCGTGGCCAGCTTGGCGGCGCTATGGCTGCGCGCCTCGCCGCTCAGCTCCACGCGGTCGCAGACGATGTTGGTCGCCTGGCCGCCCGAGATGATGCCGATGTTGGCCGTCGTCTCTTCGTCGATGCGCCCCAGCGGCATGTGGCAGATGGCGTCGGCCGCCACCTCGATGGCGCTGACGCCCTTCTCGGGCTCGCCGCCGGCGTGCGCCGCCACGCCGTGGATATCTGCCTCGAGCCTGTCGTGCGAGGGCGCCGAGACGACGGCCGTGCCCACCGGCCCACCGGCGTCGAGGCCGATGCCCTGCCGCGCCCGCAGCCGGGTCATGTCGACGGCCTTGGCCCCGGCCAGGCCCACCTCTTCCTGCACGCTAAAGACGATGTCGAGCGGCGGCAGGGCGATGCCTTGCGCCTGGGCCGCGCGCACGACCTCCAGCACAATGGCCACGCCCGACTTGTCGTCGCCACCGAGGACGGTACGGCCGTCGGAGCGGATGAGGCCGCCCTCGCGCACCGGCTGCACGCCCTCGCCCGGCACCACCGTATCCATATGGGCGTTGAGCAGAAGCGCTTCGCCCTGGCCGTCAAGCTGGCCAAAGACGTTGCCGATGGCGTCGCGCTCGACCCTGGCGCCCAGGGCACGCAGCATCTGCGCCAGGCGGTCGCCGATCGCCTGCTCGTGCCGCGAGGGACTATCGATGCGCACCAGCTCAAGAAAGCAGGCGACCAGGCGTTGCTCGTCGATCATCACAGGTTCTCCTTCCAGCGCCTTTCTACGACCTGGGTAGCGTCCGGGGCGTCTGCTCCGCCGCCTCCCGGACCAGGCCCAGGGCGGGCGGAGGTAGGTTTGCCTGAGCCGTTCGCCGCCCGCGGGCGGCGAACGGCTCAGGCAAACCTACCTCATGCCCCTTGTTGTGGCTGTCGCTCCTGCTGCTTCCAACCCTCGACCTGCGCCAACAGCTCCTCCGCGTTCAGGAGCGAGGCGCTCGTGCCATCGCCGCCCAGCATGCCGGCCAGCTCATGGGCGCGCTCGGCGGCGGCGAGCCGGCGCACGTGGGTGACGGTGCGCTCGCCGGCAATCTCCTTGCTCACATTCAGATGGCAATCGGCAAAGCTGGCGATCTGCGGCAGGTGCGTCACACACAGCACCTGGTGGCTGCCGGTGAGGCCCCACAGCCTGCGCCCCACCAGCGTGCCCACGCGGCCGCTGATGCCGGCGTCGATCTCGTCAAAGATCAGCGTGGGCACGGCATCGGCCTGCGAGAGCACGCCCTTCATCGCCAGCATCAGGCGCGACGTCTCGCCGCCCGAGGCGATCTTGGCCAAGGGCTTGGGCGGCTCGCCCAGGTTCGGCGCAATGAGGAACTCGACGCGATCGACCCCGGTGGCATCGAGCGCCCAGCGCCGACCGTCGATCTCGGGGCCTGTGGCGTCCTCCGCCCGCTCGATAGCCACCACAAAGCGCGCCCGTTCCATCTTGAGCTCGGCAAGCTGCTCTTCCACCGCGCGCTCCAGCCGGCCGGCGGCCTCGCGGCGCGCCACCGAGAGCTGCGCGGCCTGCGCGCCGGCCTCGCCCAGCAGCGCCTGCTCGCGCTCGCGCAGCTCGGCCACCCGTTCCTCGTTGTGGCTGATGGCTTCGAGCTCGGCGCGCGCGCTCTCGCCAAAGCGCAGCACGTCGGCCACCGTCTCGCCGTACTTGCGCTTCAGGCTCTGCAGCAGCGACAGCCGTTCCTCCACCTGCTCGAGGCGCGCGGGGCTGAACTCGATGCCGTCGCGGTACACACGCAAAGCGCGCGCCACGTCTTCGAGCTGGTACAGGGCATTCTCCGCCGCCTGCCGCTGCTCGGCCACGGTCGGGTCCAGCTTTTCGAGCTGCGCCAGGTCGTGCAGCACCGTGCCCAAGAGGTCGAGCGCCGAGCGGCGGTGCTGCTCGCCCCCGCTCAGGAGCGCATAGCCCGAGTTGGCCAGCTCTTGCAAGCGCTCGGCATTGGCCAGCAGCGTGCGCTGCTGCAGGAGCTGCTCCTCCTCCTCAGCGTCGAGCTTGGCTGCGTCGATCTCGGCCACCTGGAACTGCAAGAGGTCCATGCGCCGTGCCAGCTCGCGCTCGTCGCGCAGGCATTCCTGCAGGGCCTGACGCACCCGGCGCAGCTCGGCAAACGTGGTCGCCAGCGTCGCCCGCGCCTCGGCAAGCCCGGCGTAGCGGTCGAGGAAGCCCAGGTGCTCGCGCACGCGCAAGAGCGAGAGGTGCTCGCCCTGACCGTGGATGTCGACCAGGCGCTGCCCGAACTGCTCGAGCACGCTCACGGTGACCGCCCGCCCGTTGACGCGGCAGACGTTGCGCCCCGAGCGGTTGAGCTCGCGGCTGAGGATCAGCGTCCCGTCGCCGTCGTCGAGCCCGAGCTCGTCGACCAGCGGCTGGAGAGATGTCGCCCCGGCAGGGGTGAGGCCGAAAATGCCCTCGATCGTGGCCCGCTCGGCGCCGGCGCGGATTACCGTCTCGCCCGAGAGGCGCCCCCCCAAGAGCGCGCTGACGGCGTCGATGATGATCGACTTGCCCGCGCCGGTCTCGCCGGTGAGGACGTTCATCCCCGGCGCAAAGCCAAGGCGCAGATGGTCGATGATGGCAAAGTTGCTGATGCTCAGTTCCTGCAACATTGCTGTTCCATCCTACTGGCATAAACGGCCTGGCAGAGCGAACAGCCCACGGTGCGACCGGGTCTCACGCTCCGCACCCCCCCGGTGCATCCTGATCACCTATCTCAGACGGGCGAAGGCTGCGGCGATGGCCAGGACGACATAGACCACGTTCGAGCGCATGATGAGGCTCAGGAGCACCTGCGGGTTCAGCAGCGCCGCGAGCGGGGCGCCCGGCATAAAGAAGACCAGTGCCCCGGCGCTGGCCAGCGCGCCGAGCAGGATGCAGCCGCTCACCACCCAGGCCAGCCCCTGGCCGCGCTTGTGGGTGGCCCGGTAGACGACCTCGGCGATCAGGCCACCCACCGCGCCGCCCAGGAAGAAGGCGAAGAACGGGCCGACCTGCTGCATCACCAGGCCCGCCAGGAACGAAGCCGGCAGGGCCACCAGCGCCGTCAGCAGGTAGTGCTGCGGCCCCAGCGCATACATGGGCGGCCGGCGCAGTTGGGCGCACTCGCGGCAGCGGATGCCCACCGGCGTGCGGATGCCGCAGCGCTGGCAGATCGGCTTGCCACACTTGTTGCAGCGGAGCAGAGTCTCCACCGCCGGATGGTTGGCGCAATAGAGCGCGTCGGATTCCGCTACTGGCGGGGTGCCGCCCATCGTAACCTCCGAAACAGGGTGCCATAGAAATCCGCGGGCGGCCCAAAGCGCACAAAGCCGGCGTGCTTGGGGCTCTGCGTGATGCTGACCACATCGCCGCCCGCCAGCGCCCGGTCGACCTGGCCATCGATGCTGAGGACGGCCTGGTACTCGGCGCCCAGCAGCAGGCGGATGGCGGTGGAGCCGGGCACGACCAGCGCCCGCGTGGGCATCAGGTGCGGCGCCACCGGCACGATGATGAGGCCACAGAGGCTGGGCGCCAGAATGGGCCCGCCGACCGACAGGGAATAGGCGGTGGAGCCGGTGGCCGTGGCCACGATGACCCCATCGGCGCGGTAGGTCGTGAACGGCTGGCCATCGATGGAGACGGCCACGGCGATGACGCGCACGCGCTCGCCCCGCGCCACCACCGCATCGTTCAGCGCATCGAAGGTGCTGCGTTCGCCGCCGGCCGTGGTCAGCGTCGCACGCAACAGGCCGCGTTCCTCGATGCGGAACTCGCCGCGCGCCAGGGCCTCGAGCCGCCCGGCGATCTCGGAGGGCTGCAGCTCCGCCAAGAAGCCAAGCTGGCCCAGGTTGATGCCCAGGACGGGCACCGCCGTCCCCGCCACGGCCCGCGCCGCGCGCACGATGGTGCCGTCGCCGCCGAGCGTGACCAGGCAGTCAAGAGTCAGCAGTTGCTCGGCCAGGGGGCCCGAGTCGAGCTGCGCGCTGACCTCGCTGGAGACGCCCAGGCCCGCCAGACGCGCAGCCAGGTCAGCGGCGATCTCGTTGGTCTCGGGCAGGCGCGGGTGGGTCAGGATGCCAACCCGCCGCACGAACCTGGCGCCCATGGGCGCGGCTACGCCGTCGCTACAGAGTTCAGCCATCCCGCTCCTGTGTGGGTTGCACCCGGGCGCTCAGCGCCTCGACGACGACGGCCAGCGGCAGCGTCTCCTGCTCGCCGCTCGCCATGTCGCGCACCGCTGCGACGCCCGCCGCCATCTCTTCGGGGCCGATGATCACAACGTAGCGGCTGCCCGCGCGGTTGGCCTGGCGCAGTTGGGCGCGCAGGCTGCGCTCGCCAAAGGAAAGGCCGGCGCCCACGCCGCGCCCGCGCCAGGCGTTCACCAGGCTCACGCCGGCCGCCTTGGCCTCGTCGCCCTGCGTCGCCACCAGGAGCGGCGGCTCGGGCGTGGCGGCCACGGCCAGCTCTTGCTCGCGCATCAACAGCACCGCCCGCTCGATCCCCGAGGCAAAGCCCACGGCGGGCGTATGCGGGCCGCCAATGGCCTGGGCCAGGCCGTCGTAGCGGCCGCCACCGCCCAGGGCGTTCTGCGCGCCGATGCCCTGCGCCCAGACCTCGAACACGGTGCGCGTGTAATAGTCGAGCCCGCGCACCAGGCGATGGTTGAGCACATAGGGCCGGCCCAGCCGGTCGAGGTAGTTCAGCACCAATGCAAAGTGCCGCGAGCACTCGGGGCAGAGGTCATGCTCCACCCGCGGCGCGGCCTCGATCACCGGCTGGCAGCGCTCCTCCTTGCAGTCGAGCAGGCGCAGCGGGTTGCGCGCCAGGCGTCGCCGGCAATCGGGGCACACGGCCTCGCGGTGCTGTTGGTAGTATTGCACCAGGCTGTGCACATAGCCCGGCCGGCAGACGGGGCAGCCGATGCTGTTGACCTGGAACGACAGCCCCGTAAAGCCCAGCTCGCTGTAGAGCTGGGCCGCAAAGCTCATGATCTCCACGTCGAGCGCCGGGTCGCTCTCACCGATGGCCTCCACATCGACCTGGGTGTGCTGGCGAAAGCGGCCGGCCTGCGGGCGCTCGTAGCGGAAGATGGGCCCAATGGTATAGACCTTGACCGGCTGCGGGCGCGTGTGCATGCCGTGCTCGAGATAAGCGCGCATAATGCCGGCGGTGTACTCGGGCCGCAGCGTCAACGAATCGCCGCCCTTGTCCTCGAACGTATACATCTCTTTGTCGACGATATCGGTGCCCTCGCCGACGCCGCGCACGAAGAGGCTCGTGGCCTCAAAGATCGGCGTGTCCATGCGGCGGTAGCCGTAGAGGCCTGCCATGCGGCGGATCGCCGCCTCGATAGTCGCCAGGTAGGGCTGATCTTCCGGCAGGACGTCCTGCGTCCCTCGCGGTGCTTGGTACACGTCTCGTCCCTTCCTTACACTGGAACAATGATGCCATGATTATAGCCAATTCCAGTGACCTGTCTAGGGTTCACCGAGAATAGAACAAGCCCCGGTTCGTGCTACGAACCGGGGCTTGGGGTTAGTCTGCGGATTGTTACTCCGGCAGCTTCACCACGTTAGCGGCCTGGGGCCCCTTGGGGCTGTCTTCGATGGTGAACTCGACGCGCTCGCCCTGATCGAGATTGCGGAACCCCTCACCCGCAATGGCGGAATAGTGCACGAAAACGTCTTCCGCACCATCCGCGTCTGGCTGGATGAAACCATAGCCCTTGACCCGGCTGAACCACTTCACCCGACCCGTCACTCGCTCTGCCACTGACTGGATCCTCCTTCTGAAGAAACAGTGCCCCGAACCAGTGTGGGGAGATACTTGTGCACTCCCGCCAGCGCGCGCGGACCGCCGGGCGCCAAAAAACCGCGGAGGCTGTGCCCAGCCTTCGCGGTTCGGGCGCCACCTAGAGTTCGTGCATACATCTGGCAATGCACATTGTGAATGTTAGCACAAAGCGATTGCCGTGTCAAATATGCAATTGCCAGTCGCATGCTCCGCGTCCGTTCGTCACTGCTCAGCCTGTCATTGCGAGTATCCCAGGCCGCGGTGCAGCCTGTGCAAGCACAGAAACTACTGCTGTCATTGCGAGGAGGCCGCAGCCGACGAAGCAATCCCTTGGTTGCGAGCGGAGCGAGGCAACTCCATGTCCGGCGTTGAGATTGCTTCGTCGGCGGCTGCGGCCGCCTCCTCGCAATGACAAACGGGCAGTTTCTCAACAGCCGCAGTGTGGCTGGGACACCTGACAGGCCTCCGGAGACCTGTCAGGTGTCTCCCAGCCACCGGCATGTGGCCCGGGCGATTCTGGGATATGCCCCGCAGGCTGCTATAATGTGCTCACCTACAGAAAGGAGCCCCCAATGGAAGGACCGGGCAGCCCGCTAACGCCGCGAGAACGCTTCATCATGGCCCTAGAGGGCCAGCAGCCCCCCGGCCACGTGCCGACCTTCGAGCTCGTCTTCTTTCTGACGATGGAACTCTTGGGCCAGGTGCACCCTACGCACCGCAGCTTTGGCCAGTGGGATCAGATGAGCACCCGCGAGCAGCGGCTGCAGGTGGCCGATTGCGCCCGCGTCTACATCGACACTGCGCGGCACTATGGCCACGCGGCCATTTTCGTCCACGCGCCCGATGGGCTACCCGACGGCGAACAGCGCATCGCCGAGGCCATCCGCGAGACTAGCGGCAACGAGTTCTTTCTCTGCTGCCATGGCGACACGACCCTCGCCGTGCCCGGCGGTGACGAGATGGCCCGGCTCTGCTACACCCTGGCCGACGAGCCGCAGCAGGTCAAAGACGCGCAGGCTTGGCTGGCCGATGCCCGCCTCGCGAGTGTGGCACCGCTCGCCGGCCAGGGGCTCTTTGACGGCTACGCCCTGTGCAGCGACTATTGCCTGAACACCGGCCCCTTCCTCAGCCCGGCCCAGTTCGCCGAGTTCGTCACCCCCTACCTGGCGCGGCTGATTGCGGGCTACCGCGAGCTGGGCTTTTACACCATCAAGCACACCGACGGCAACATTATGCCTATCATCGACCAACTCGTCGCCTGCCGGCCGCACGCGCTGCACTCGCTCGACCCCCAGGCCGGCGTCGACATCGCCGCCGTCAAGGAACAGTACGGCCGCCAGGTGTGCCTCATCGGCAACGTCAACTGCGGCCTGCTGCAGACGGGGACCGACGAGGAGGTGGTCGCCTCAGCGCGCTACGCCCTGCAACACGGCATGCCCGGCGGCGGCTATGTCTTTTCCACGTCGAACTGCGTCTACACCGGCATGCCGCTCGAGCGCTACGATCTCATGATGGACGTCTGGCGACGCGAAGGAGCCTACTGACGTCTACCCCAATCCTTGTGGGGTTTAGGCGGGCCGGTCTGCGCGTCCGGCGGCCCCGCGGGGCCGCCGGACGCGCAGACCGGCCCGCCTAAACCCCACAAAGGGGATCCGTACCGGGGGCATGCGAAGCGCCGTAGCCGGTCGCGGGCTCTTGCCGGGTAGGCCCGCCGGACGCGCAGACCGGCCCGCCTAAACCCCACAAAGGGGATCCGTACCGGGGGCATGCGAAGCGCCGTAGCCGGTCGCGGGCTCTTGCCGGGTAGGGCCGCCGGACGCGCAGACCGGCCCGCCTAAACCCCACAAAGGGGATCCGTACCGGGGGCATGCGAAGCGCCGTAGCCGGTCGCGGGCTCTTGCCGGGTAGGCCCGCCGAACACACACCTTGACACACCCTCTGCTTGAGAGTATGCTAGCGCGAGAACAGCAGGCGGTGGCAGATCATGCAGCAAGGTCTCTTCTTCGACGAGGCCAGAATCTATGTGCGCAGCGGCGACGGCGGCTCGGGCTGTGTCAGCTTTCGCCGCGAAAAGTACGTGCCCTATGGCGGGCCCAACGGCGGCAACGGCGGTGCGGGCGGCGACGTCTACCTGGTGGCGACAGCGCATGTGACCACGCTCATCGAGTTCAAGCGGCGCAGCCACTTCCGGGCCGAGCGTGGCGTCCACGGCGGCAGCAAAGACAAGCAGGGCGCGCGCGGGGCCAACCTGGAGATCCCCGTGCCGGTGGGCACGATTGTGCGCGACGCCGAGGGCAACGTCTTGGGCGACCTGGTGGAGAACGGCCAGCGCCTGCTCGTGGCCCGCGGCGGCCGCGGCGGCCGCGGCAACGCCTCATTTGCCACGGCTACCAACCAGGCGCCGCGCACCGCCGAGAACGGCGAGCCCGGCCATGAGCACTGGCTCCAGCTCGAGCTGCGCCTGCTCGCCGACGTGGGCATCGTGGGCATGCCCAACGCCGGCAAGTCGACCCTGCTCGCCGCGGTGAGCGCGGCGCGGCCCAAGATCGCCGACTATCCCTTCACCACCCTGGTGCCCAACCTGGGCGTGGCCGAGGTCGACCGGCAGGCCCTGGTCCTGGCCGATATCCCCGGCCTCATCGAGGGCGCGCACGCCGGCGCCGGCCTGGGCACCAGCTTTTTGCGCCACATCGAGCGCACGCGCGTCATCATCCACCTGCTCAACGGCCTCGCCGACGACCCCCTGGCCGACTGGCACCAGATCAACCAGGAGCTGCAGCTCTTCGACGCCGAGCTGGCCCGCAAGCCCCAGGTGGTAGCGGTGAACAAGATGGACGTGCCCGAGGTGCGCGAGCGCTGGCCCGAGCTGCGCCTGGCGCTCGAGGCGGCGGGCGCCGAGGCCATGGCCATCTCGGCAGTCACGGGCGAAGGCACGCGGGACCTCTTGCGCCGTGTGGCCGTGCTCCTTGCCGCCGCCCCGCCGCCGGCGCCGGTGGAGGCCGTGCCCGTCCTGCGGCCCCACGAGCGCCCCGAAGAGGCCATCCGCGTGCGCCGGGAGCCCGACGGCGCCTACCGCCTGGAAGGCGAGCGCATCGAGCGGGCAGCGGCCATGACCCCCTGGGGCAACGAAGAAGCCGTCGACCGCTTCCAGCGCATCCTGCGCGCTTCGGGTGCCCAGCGGGCGCTGGAGGAGGCCGGCGTGGCCAGCGGCGACACCGTGCGCATCGGAAACGTTGAACTTGAATGGGAGTAGGGGCGTCATGCGTGATACCTGAGGCGTGATACGTAAGGAGCACGTGCGCTGCGCAACCCTCTCTGCGTTCAGTGGCGGGTCACGCATCGCGTATCACGCATCACGTATGCCCGCTCCCTGGAGTCCGGGGTATGTATCCTTGAGAATCGGCGTGCTCGGTGGTACCTTCGATCCGATCCACTACGGCCATCTGATGCTGGCCGAAGAGGCGCGCGTGCGCCTGCAGCTCGCGCGGGTGCTCTTTATCCCAGCCAAAGACCCGCCACACAAGCTGGGCCAGCCCTACTCGCCCGTGGCCGGCCGCCTGCGCATGGTGCAACTGGCCATCGCCTCGAACCCCGCCTTCGCCATCTCGGAGGTGGAACTCACCCGGCCCGGGCCGTCGTACACCGTCGATACCCTGGCGCACTTGCAGCAGGCGCTGGGCCCCGAGGCCGAGCTCTTCTTCCTGATGGGGCTCGACTCCCTGGCCAGTATCCTCACCTGGCGTGACCCGGCGGGCATTCTGGCACGCGCCCAGCTCGCCGTCGCGGCGCGGCCAGGCTTCTGCGCCGACCTGCAGGCGCTCGAAGCGGCCCTGCCGGGCCTCTCGGCGCGCACCCACGTGCTCGACATGCCCGAGGTCGGCATCAGTTCGCACGACCTGCGGCGCCGCGTGTGCGCGGGCCTGCCGATCCGCTACCAGGTGCCAGATAGCGTAGAGGCGTATGTCCGCGAGCAGGGGCTCTACCGGCCAGTCGCTGCGGCTGGGGCAGGGGCGCAGTGAGCCAGGCAATGGATGGCGGCCCGCGCGTGCTCTTTGCCAGCGGCGCCCTCTACGTCTACCCGCTGCGCTGCGCCTTCGAGGTGGCCCGCGAGGCCGGCTGCGACGGCGTCGAGCTCGACGTTGCACCCGAGATGCTGCTGCGCTCGCCGCGGTCCATCGCCCGCCTGGCCGCCGCGGTTGGCATGCCCGTGCTTGCCGTGCACCCGCCCCTCTTCGCGCTGCCCGGCTGGCAGCGCGAGCGCCAGGCGCTGCCGCGCCTCGTCGAGCTGGCCCTCACGCTGGGGGCGTCGACCATCGTCGTCCACCCGCCCAAGGCCATGCAGCCCGATGGCAGCCGCGCCGCCGGCTTTGTCGCCCGCATGCTCGACGCGCGCCGGCGTCTCGAGGGCACAGGCACGCAGCTCACCATCGAGAACCCGGGCTATTTCGCCCCCCGCGATCACCTGTACCCGTTCTGGCGCATCCCGGCGCTGCGCCGGCTGGCGGAGCGCTGCGGGGTCACCATGACGCTCGACACCACCCACGCCGGCTCGTCGCCCTACCCGCTGCTAGAGACCTACGAGCTGATGCGCGACCGGCTGGCCCACGTGCACCTGAGCGACCTGCGCCGCCCGCCACGCTGGCTCGACCGCCCGTGGCTCTTCAGTTACGTCAAGCATCACCAGATGCCGGGCGAGGGCGTGCTGCCGCTGGCGCCCTTGCTGCACGCCCTGGCGCGCGACGGCTTCCGGGGCGACATCACCCTCGAGCTCAGCCCGCTCGTCCTGCAGGCCTGGAGCCTGGCCCGTGCGCGCGCCAACCTGGCCCGGGCCGCGCTCGTCACGCGACGCATGCTGGCGGGCAAGCTCTGACGGCCCTTCGTAGTGATGGCTTGAGCCGTATGCGCGCACGACAAAGGGGTCTGGCACAACTCTTGGACCTTGCTCGCCTCTAGAAAGCAATGAAATGGTCGATACCACCCGCATCCTCGCCGTCGACATTGGCGGCGGCACCCAAGACATCCTACTCTACGATGCCGCGCAGCCCGTGGAGGACTGTGTGCAGCTCGTCCTCCCCGCGCCCACCGTGATCGTCGCCGGGCGCATCCGCCAGGCCACG
The DNA here is from genome assembly GCA_029553955.1 of Chloroflexota bacterium. GTDB lineage: Bacteria > Chloroflexota > Anaerolineae > SpSt-313 > SpSt-313 > JAKPJZ01. The sequence goes on along the minus strand of JAKPJZ010000201.1, from coordinate 23,893 downwards.
GCGGCCGGGCAGGCGGTCTACTTGAGCGGCGCGCTTATGGGCGGCGGCGCCTGTGCCAGCGCCCTCAAGCGCCACATCCGCGCCGGGCTGCCCGCCTACGCCACGCCCCGGGCCGCGCTCACCGTGCGCGACAACCTCGACGAGGTGCGCCGCCTGGGCGTGCAGATCGTCGAGCACAGCCCCGAACCTGCGGCGGCCGCCATCACCACCGGCGACGTGGACCTCCAGCGCCTGCGCGCGGCCCTTGCGCCCTACGACGTGGCGCTGCCTGCGACCGTCGCCGTTGCCGTCCAGGACCACGGCGAGTGCCTCAGCGGCCGTAACCGCGTGCTGCGCTTTGGCCTGTGGCGCGATTTCCTTGCCGCGGGCGGCGAGCTGGCGCGCCTGCTCTACCCCACGCCGCCGCCCCAGCTCACGCGCATGTTGGCCATCCAACGAGCCTGCCCCGGCGCCATTCTCATGGACACGGCCGCGGCGGCTATCTGGGGGGCCTTGTGCGACCCACAGGTCGCCGGGCAGCGCGAGGCGGGCCTGGTCGCGCTCAACATCGGCAATCAGCACATCCTGGGGGCACTGGTGCGGGGCACACGCATCTGGGGCCTCTTCGAGCACCATACGGTGCTGGTTGACCGTGAGGCGCTGCAGTCGCTGGTGCAGGGGCTGGTGCAAGGCACGCTCAGCGACGAAGCCGTGCGCGCCGGCAACGGCCACGGCGCCGCCATCGACCCGGCGTATCGCCCATGGAGCGAGACGCCTCTCGTCGCCGTCACCGGCCCGCGCCGCGCGCTCGCCGCGGGCCTCGGCTACTACCTGGCCGCGCCCTACGGCAACATGATGCTCGCCGGCTGCTTCGGGCTCGTCGCAGCCACGCGCCAGCACTATGGAGCGGGCGAGGGGTTGTGGTAATCGGAAGGGTGGGGTTGTGGACGGGCGATGCCGTTGGCCACCCGCGGGAGGCCAACGGCATCGCCCGTCCACAACCCCACCCTTCCGATTACGGTGTCAGGCCGGCCACCGTCGTGGCGTCGAGGCGCTCGATCAGCGCCACCACCAGCCGCACCGCCGCATCGAAATCGTCGCGGCTGATGATGCCCTGGTGGCTATGGATGTGCCGCGTCGGCACGCCGATGACCAGCCCAGGCACGCCGCTACGGTTCTGATGGATCGGCCCGCCATCGGTGCCGCCGCGGGGCATGAGGTCGATCTGGTAGGGGATGCCGGCCGCTTGCGCCGTGTCGATCGCCAAGTCGCGCAGCTTCAGGTTGGGGATCATGCTGCCGTCGTACGCCAACAGCGACACGCCGCCACCCAGCCTGGTCGCGCCCTCCTCGGGCTTCATATCGGGCAGGTCGCCCGCGATGGCCACCTCCATCACCAGGCCCACGTCGGGGTCCACGGCATGGGCACTGGTGCGGGCGCCGCGCAGGCCCACCTCTTCCTGCACCGTGCCCACGCCGTAGAGCGTGTTGGCATGCGGCCGGCCCTTGAGGGCGCGGAACGCCGCCACGACCAGGGCGCAGCCCACGCGGTTATCCCACGCCTTCGAGAGGTAGGTCGTGCCGCCGGCCAGCACGGTGAACTCGGTGCGCGGCACGATAGGGTCGCCGACACGTACGCCCAGCTCCTCCACCTGCGCCCGGCTGCTGGCGCCGACGTCGATGTACATGGCGTCCTTCTCGACGACCTTGTTGCGCTCCTCTTCCTTCAGCATGTGCGGCGGCTTGGCGCCGATCACGCCCACCACATCGCCCTTGCGCGTCTTGATGACCACCTGGTGCGCGAGCAGCACCTGATCCCACCAGCCGCCCAGCGGCAGGAAGCGGATAAAGCCGTTCTCGGTGATGAACCGGACGATAAAGCCGACCTCATCCAGGTGCCCGGCCAGCATGATGCGCGGCCGCTCGGCGCTGCCCGGCAGCGTGGCGATGAGGCTGCCCAGGCCGTCCTGCGTAATCTCGGCCGCCGTGCCCTCCAGCGCGCGGCGCATGACCGCCCGCGCCTCGCCTTCATAGCCCGGCAGCCCGGGCGCCTCGGTGAGCTCCTTCAGGAGCTGCTCAGTGGCATCCATGGACCAGTCCTCCTTGAGTGGGGGTGTTAGGAGTGGGTCTGCCGCCCGCGGGCAGCAAACGCACTCCTAACCCCCTGGGCAACTACTCAGGAACGGCAATAGGCTGGGGCGTCCCCGTCTCGGCCGCCACCCAGGCGTGCTCCGGGTCGACCGACGAGCGGATCACATGGCCGCTGCCCGCCATGCCCCAGAGATAGTAGAACGCGTAGCCAGGCGCGGCGGCCAACGGGTGGTAGCCGTGGGCCATGGCACAGGCATCGTCGTTGCCCACCGCGTACACCCGGTTGAGGCCGCGCTCGGCCGAGTAGATGTGCTGGAGCGCATAGCCCTGCGGCGGGTCCACCTGGAAGAAGGCCACCTCCTCGAGGCGCACTTCATCGGGGTAGCGGTCCTCATCGTGTTTGTGGGGGGGGTAGCTCGCCCACTGGCCCGGCTCGACAAAGGTCTCGCCCACCAGCAGGCGGTTGGCGGGAAAGCCCTCGTCGATGATGGAGCAGACACGCCTGCGGAACCCCGGCGCGCCCTCCCATTCCAGCGCAATCTGCTGCCGCTCGACCAGGCGCGGCTCGTAATCCTGGTCGGACCGCACGCTATAGACAGCCACGTCAGCCGGTTTGACTCCGGTCACCACGTACTGCCGGTGCCGCGGCACGTAGACGGCCATGGCCGGCCCGGCAAAGACGCTGGCCCGCTCCAGGTTCCAGCGCTGGCCATCGACCTGCACCACGCAGGCGCCGCTCAGGATCACCAGCACCGCCTCGCGCCCCTCCAGGTGGGCGCTGAACTCGGCGTCGCGGGGCACGCGCAGTACCCCAAACTCCAGGTGCTCGAGGCCCGCCTCACCCGGTCCCACCAACCTGTTGTAGCCCGGCTGGCGCCCGTAGCGAAATACGCGCTGCAAATTGCACCTCCGGTAGTTGTTCGGCCACCCCATTGTAACGCATCCCACCCAAAACGCAAGCCTCACGCGCGCCCAGCCTTGACACCATCCCATCGCTCCCTATACTGACGCCTAGCAGCAATATCCTTCGACTAACGGGCGCACCGTAGTAACGACCGTAGTCGTTACTACGGTGGCCACCCCATTTGAAAGGTATTGCGCCTAGCAGCCCATCGGAATAGACCAATCCTGGCCGGCCACCGGGTTTGACGTCGCGCGCGAACACGGTTCGGAAACCTTAAGGCGGGTTCGGGGGTGGCCCTGGCGCGCCAGGGGCGGCCGGCAGGGCCACCCCCGAACCCGCTCCTGGGCCAGAGCCCGGTGGCAGCGGAGCAGACTGCCCGGCTGTTGCCAGGATGCTCAGAGTGGCGAGTTAGCTCCGACAGGCTGCCAGTCATGCTGAACCCCAGGAGGCAGGCATGCCCGGCGAAGATCAGGCCACGCTCATCGCCGACTTTGTCGGCCGCCGCATCTGGGCTGTGGTGGGTGTGTCGCAGAACCCGACCAAGTTCGGCTACCGCATCTTTAGGAACCTGCGCGAGGCCGGCTACCGGGTCTACGGCGTCAACCCCAACGCCCAGCAGGTCGACGGCCAGACCATCTACCCTTCGCTGGAGTCGCTGCCCGAGCGCCCCGAGGTGATCGACGTGGTGGTGCCGCCAGCAGCGACCGAGCAGGTGATCCAGGACTGTGCGCGCCTGGGGCTGCGCCGGGTATGGCTGCAGCCGGGGGCCGAATCGCCGGCAGCCGTCGCCTACTGCCGGGCGCACGGCATTGCGGTGGTCTACGATGCCTGCGCTATGGTCGAGAAGAAACGCTGGCCGGTCAGCCGGGGGCTGACCGTGAGGGAGTGATATGGCTGTTCAGAACCTTCCGCAGGCCGACGAGCACAGCTTCGACCAGGTCGTGTTCGGTGAGCCATCGCCCGTGCTCGTCGAGTTCTTCACCCCCTGGTGCCCCCACTGCCGCCGGCTGGCGCCGGTCATCGAAGAACTGGCTCGCGACTATCGCGACCGCGCGCGCTTTGTGCAGGTCAACGCCGACCAGGCCGGCGGCCTGGTCGTGCGCTTTCAGCTGCGCGGCGTGCCCACCGTCCTCGTCTTCGACCAGGGCCAGGAGATCAGCCGCCTCATCGGCGCCGTCTCCAAAGAGCAACTGGCCGACCGCCTCGACAAGGCGCTGGCGCCGGAGCCCGTGAGCGGCTGAGCCGGTCTTCCGCAGCCTGGGCCCAGCACAGAACCCTGGCCTGTCATTGCTTCGTCGGCGGCTGCGGCCTCCTCGCAATGACGGCAGTAGTCTCTGTGCTTGCACATGCCGCGCGGCGGCATGGGATACTCGCAATGACAGGACCATGTCTCAGCTCAGTACCCCAGAGTTCGGCAAACTGTGGGGTACTCGCAATGGCAGTGTGAATGGGTATCCTCCGCCTTTGTGGCCCTGGTGGTTCCCGTCCTTCCGCGTCTCTGGCCGCGTTGTCTTCCGCGGCGCGTCGTGATATACTGGAGCTGTAACCACACGCCGGGTCTCGCGGAGGATCCGCCATGGCCAGCCAACCTCCACAGCAGTTGCCCCCCCAGGCCGCCGAGCTTATCCTGCAGGATGAGCGGCTGACCTCCGACCTGGAGGATGCCGCTGCCGACATCTTGCTCCGCTGGGCCCTGAGTCTGGCCGGTCAGCTCATGGCCGCTGAGGAGCAGGGCGGCCAGCCGCTCGACGATGCAGCCATCGCCGATGCGGTGGCGCCGGTGCGCCGGGTGGCTCGCCAGATCAACGACCTGGTGGCCAGCCGTGCCGTGCTGGAGGAGTCCGAGTTCCTGGTGCGCTTGCTCGCCCTCATCGACGCCGCGCGCGAGTTGGTCCGCTGCCCATAGTCAAGGAGTGCTGCCATGTCTAGAAGAACTCGCCGAGCCGCGTCGAATGCAGCCGTCCGCGGTCCACTGGCCCTCATCCTCGTCCTCATCGTCATCATCATGGCTGCCATGGTGTTCGATGTGCCGGCGGGCTTTTGGCATCAGCCAGGGCTCACAGAGCTGCGCACCGGCGTGCTCGAGGCCATGGGGCTGCCCCTACCCACGGCGACCGCGCCACCGCCACCGCCGCCAACAGCGACCGCGCCGCCGCCAGCGACCGTAAGCACGCCGCTGCCGCCGGCATCGAGCACGCCGCCGCCGCCGACGAGCATCCCGCGAGCCACCTGGTACCAGGTCCACTTCACTACCCCAACCTACCCCGACACGGCGGCCGACCACGTCGGCGGCATCGACGAAGACCTCGTGCAGCTCATCGCCGGGGCGCAGCACAGCATCGACGTGGCCGCCTACGAGCTGGACCTGGAGAACATCGCCGCCGCGCTCCTGGCGGCGAAACAGCGGGGCGTGACCGTGCGCCTGGTGACCGACACCGACAACCTGGAGGAAAAGGCCGTCCAGCAGCTCACGCAGGGCGGCGTGCCCGTCGTCGAAGACAAGCGTGGCGCCATCATGCACAACAAGTTCGTCATCATCGACGGCCACACCGTGCTCACCGGCTCTTGGAACCTGACGATCAACTGCACCTACCGCAACAACAACAATGCCATCATCATCGAATCGGAAGCGCTGGCTCGCAACTACCAGACCGAGTTCGCCGAGATGTTCGAGAAGCAGCAGTTCGGGCCGACCTCGCCGCGCAACACGATACAGCCTCAAGTCACCATCGACGGCACGCTGGTCGAGAACTATTTCGCCCCCGAAGACAAGGTGTCGGAAAAACTGGTCGCCCTGCTGGGCAAGGCGCAAAAGAGCATCCGCTTCATGGCCTTCTCCTTCACCGACGACAACATCGGCGAGGCGATGCTGCAGCGGGCCAAGGCCGGAGTCAGCGTCGCGGGGGTGTTTGAGCGCCGCGGCGCCGACACCGCCCATGCTGAGTACCCGCCCATGAAGCAGGCCGGTCTCGACGTGCTGCTCGACGGCAACCCCTACGTGATGCACCACAAGGTCATCATCATCGACGACTCGATCGTCGTCACCGGCTCGTTCAACTTTACCGCCAGCGCCGACCAGAGCAACGACGAGAACGTCCTCATCATCCACAGCGCCAGCGTGGCGCAGCAGTACCTTGAGGAGTACGAGCGCGTGCGCCAGCGGGCGCTGGAGGCCAAGCCATAGCACAGACACACGAGGTTCACCGCAGAGGGCGCAGAGTGGGGGTGAGGCGTCTCTACGGTTCACCAGAGGCTCTGAAGCACTACCATGTAGAGTCGCGGGGCTATGCCAGACAAATGTTTTGATGTGATTATCGTGGGCGGAGGGCCGGGCGGCGCCATGGCCGCTCACGTCCTGGGTGCGGCAGGCTGCCGCACGCTCGTGCTCGAGCGGCAACAACTGCCGCGCTACAAGCCCTGTGGTGGGGGCATCCCCGCCAATGTCATCGCCAGCCTGCCCGCGCCCTGTGCGCAGGCGGTCGAGCGACAGGTCACCAGGGTGCGCTTCCTGCTCGGAGGCCAGGAAGTGCAGCACGACCTGGCGGGCGGCGCCATCGCCATGGTCATGCGCGACCGCTTCGACACCCTGCTTCTGGCGCAGGCGCAGGCCGAGGTGCACGATGGCGAGGGGGCGACCGCCATCGAGGAAGGGCCGGCCGGCGCGGCGGTGCGCACCAATCGCGCCCGCTACCGCGCCGCTTATGTTATCGGGGCCGACGGCGCCTCTTCCCTCGTTGCCCGCGGCGTGGGCCTGCGCCGCCCGCTCGCCGCCGGCGTGGCGCTCGAGGCCGAACTGCCGGCCGCCGCGCAGACCATGGAGGCGTACGCCACTACGGCCCTCTTCCTCTTTGGCACCATACGCGATGGCTACGCATGGGTGTTCCCCAAGGGCGAGCATCTCTCTGTAGGCATCGGCGCCTTTCGCGGCGGCGGGCGCGAGCTGCGCCGCGCACTGGTCGCGTCGGCGCTGCGCCTGGGGTTGCCGGCAGGCGACGTGCGGCCGCGCGGCCACGCCCTTCCCTTCTTCTGCCGGCACGAGCCTCTGCAGCGCGGTCGTGCGCTCCTCGTGGGCGACGCAGCGGGGCTGATGGACCCCCTGAGCGGCGAGGGCATCCGCCACGCCCTCACCAGTGGACGGCTGGCCGCCGAGGCCATCCTCTCGGGCGATGTGGCCGGCTACTCGCAGCGCGCCTATGAACAGATCGGCCGCGACCTGGGCGTCGCACGCTGGCTGGCACGGCTCTTTTACACCTGGCCGCGCCTGTGCTTCGAGATCGGCGTGCGCGACGCCACCATCGTGGCCGGCATGATGCGCATGCTCACCGGCCAGGCCGGCTACCGCGAGCTCGCACGGCGCGTGCCGGGATACTACCTGCGCAAGCTGCGGCCATAGAGCCTATCCGAAAAGTGGCGTAACCTAGGGCCTTGTGCCCGTTTTGCCGTTCTGTGGCACCAGTCTCGCCGCCCAAGACGCCCACGAAGCCGCCTGCGGCGGCCAAGGGGGCTATGCTACGGGTTTGCAGACACGCCCTAGCCGGCTCACCTGCTTCGCGCCCACCCGGCTCTTGCCCTGAAAGGGGTTTTGGCGGGTTTGGGTGCACCTGCCCCCGCCGCGGCGGGGGCAGGTGCACCCAAACCCGCCAAAACCCCTCCTAAGAAGGAGTCATGCATGCAAGAAGCGCGTCTCTACGACAAGCTCGACAGCCAGGCCGTGCAGTGCCGGCTGTGCGCCCACCGCTGCACCATCCAGCCGGGCCGGCGCGGCGTGTGCGGCGTGCGCGAGAACCGCGCCGGCACGCTTCACTCGCTCATCTACGGCGAGCTCATCGCGCGCGCCATCGACCCCATCGAGAAAAAGCCGCTCTTTCACTTCCACCCCGGCTCGAGCGCCTTCTCCATCGCCAGCGCGGGCTGCAACCTGCGCTGCAGCTTTTGCCAGAACGCGGAAATCTCGCAGATGCCGCGCGACCTGCAGAGCATCGAGGGCCACCGGCTCGCGCCCGAGGCCATCGTCGCCGCGGCCGGCCACTATGGCTGCCGCAGCATCGCCTACACCTACACCGAGCCCGCCATCGCCTTCGAATATGTCTACGACGTCTCCCTCCTGGCGCGGCGCGAGCGCGTGGCCAACATCTTTGTCACCAACGGCTACATGACGCCCGAGATGCTCGAGGCCTACCATCCCTACCTCGACGCCGCCAACGTCGATCTCAAATCGTTCCGCGACGAGTTCTACCGACGGCTGTGCGACGCGCGGCTGCAGCCGGTGCTCGATGCCCTCACGCTGATGCGCCGGCAGGGCATCTGGCTCGAGGTCACCACGCTGATCATTCCCGGCCACAACGATGACCCCGCGGAACTCGCCGACCTGGCCGGCTTTATCGCCCGCGAGCTGGGCGTGGGCACGCCCTGGCATATCAGCCGCTTCCACCCGGCCTACCGCCTCACCGATGCGCCGCCGACGCCGGCCGCCACGCTGCAACGCGCCCACGACATCGGCCGCGAGGCCGGCCTGCGCTACGTCTACATCGGCAACCTGCCCGGCCTACGCGGTGAGGATACCTCCTGCCCCGGCTGCGGGCGCACGGTGATCGGGCGTTACGGCTTTGCCGTCACCGAGCGCCACCTGAAGGACGGCGCGTGCGCGTACTGCGGCACCAAGATCGACGGCGTGGGGTTGTGAGTGGCCAGACCTGACACACCGATTTCCCTGGCGGGTGGTCAGCGCCCGCCTTCTGGCAAAAACTCGACCCAGCCTGGGCCGCGGCTGACAGACGGTTTCTCCTGCTGCAGGGTGGAGCCCCCCTACCGTTCCCCCGCGACGGGGGAACGGTAGGGGGGTCCCACCCGCGGGTATGGGCAGGCGTCTGGCTGGGTTTTTGCCAATCGCCTGCCCGCCATGGGAATGGGTGTGACAGGTCTCGGAGACCTGTCAGGTCTGGGCCAGGTGAGGGAATCTGGCAACTTGCGCGAATCGACAACTTGAGGCATGATATGGCCCACGGTCGGGCACGTCTCGTGCGGGCCACCGAGCTGGCCGAGGAAAGCGGAAGCCATGACTCGTCTACGCGTCATTGCCACACTAACCGTTAGTTACCTGCTGGTCCTTGTCATCGTGCCGTGGCCGGCGCGGGCCTACCTCGACCCGGGCACCGGCAGCTACCTGCTTCAGATCCTCCTGGCCGGCCTGCTGGCCGTGGGTGTGACCATCAGGGTCTACTGGCGCAACATCTCGGGCTTTTTCCGGCGCCTCGCCGGCCGCCGCCGCGAGCCGCCCAGCGGGGCTGCCGATGCACGCTAGCGAGGCTGTACCGGCATCGTTTCGCGACCCCAGCGGCTTTGTCTACGAGCAGGATGGCGTATTGTATCGCCAGGTGAACCTGGCCTACAGGGAGCACTACGACCTCCTGCTCAGTTCCGGCCTCTACCAGGGCCTCGTCGCCGATGGGCTGCTGATCGCCCACGAAGAGGTCTCGCCCCAGCGGCCTCCCGCCGAGGGGGCCTACAAGGTCCTGCGGCCCGAGCGCGTGCCATTCATCTCCTATCCCTACGAGTGGAGTTTCAGCCAGCTCAAGGACGCGGCGCTGGCCACCCTGCGCATTCAGCAGCGCGCGCTCGCCTGCGGCCTCTCGCTCAAAGACTGCAGCGCCTACAACATCCAGTTCATGGGCGGCAAGCCGCTGCTGATCGACACGCTGTCGTTCGAGCGCTACCGCGAGGGCGCGCCCTGGATCGCCTACCGGCAGTTCTGCCAGCACTTTCTGGCGCCGCTGGCGCTGATGAGCTACCGCGACGTGCGCCTCGGCCAGTTGCTGCGCACCTACATCGACGGCGTGCCGCTCAGCCTGGCCAGCCGCCTGCTGCCCGCCTCCACCCGCTTCCGCTTCTCGCTGCTCACGCACATCCACCTGCACGCGCAGAGCGAGGCGCGCTATGGCGACAAACCGGTCGACGTCAGCCGCCACCGCATCGAACGCCCCGCCTTCCTGGCCCTCGTCGAGAACCTTGAAGCCGCCGTCGCCGGCCTCAAGTGGCGGCCCCGTGGCGCCTGGGCCGGCTACTACGCGGCCACCAACTATGGCCCCGCCGCCCTGGAGCACAAGGCCGAGCTCGTGTCGAGCTTCGTCGACGCCGTGACCCCCGCGCCGCGCCTCGTATGGGACCTGGGCGCCAACACCGGCCGCTTCAGCCGCATCGCCGCCGGCCGCGGCGCGCTGACGGTGGCCTTTGACAGCGACCCGGCCTGCGTGGAGGGCAACTATCTCGACTGCGCCCGCGACGGCGAAACGCACGTCCTGCCGCTGCTGGTGGACCTCACCAACCCCAGCCCAGCCATCGGCTGGGCCAACGAGGAGCGCGCGTCGCTCGCCGAGCGCGGCCCGGCCGACCTGGCGCTGGCCCTGGCGCTCATCCACCATCTGGCCATCGGCAACAACCTGCCCCTGGCCCGCATCGCCGCGTTCCTGCGCCGCATCTGCCGCGCGCTGATAGTCGAGTTCGTCCCCAAGAGCGACTCGCAGGTGCAGCGGCTCTTGGCCACGCGCGACGACATCTTTCCCGGCTATGCACAGCAGGCCTTTGAGGAAGCGTTTGCCCGCTGCTTCCGCATCGTGCGGTCGGCGCCGATACGAGACAGCGAGCGCACGCTCTACCTCATGGTGCGGGAGGGTGAGGAGTGAAGCGGCTCACCGTCGTCCAGCCCTTTCTCTTTGTCGCCTTCCCGCTGCTGTCGCTCCTGGCCAGCAACCTCGACTTTGTGCGCCCCAGAGAGCTTTTGCTGCCCGTCGCCATCCTCGCCGGCATCACCACGCTGCTGCTGCTCGTGGGCGCGCGGCTGATGAAGAGCCTGGAGGCCGCGGCGATCACGCTCTCGGTCTTCTGGCTCCTCTTCTTTTCCTACGGGCGCCTGCTCGCCCTGTTCGGCCGCCGCAGTGCGGTGAGCGAAGCGCTCGTGGGGCTCGGTTGTCTGGCGCTGCTCGGCCTGACCGTCGCCATTGTGCTCAAGCACCGTGGGCAACTGCAGCCCGTCGCCGGCATCCTGACCATCGCCGGCCTGGCCCTGGTCGCCATGCCGCTCATCGGCATGGCCCCCACGCTGTTCGCGCGCGCGACCGCCGCGCCGCGGCCAAACGCCGGCGCCGTCGCTGCGCTCAAGACCCGGGCGCCCGCCACGCACGCGCCCGAACCAACGCACGGGGCCGCCACCGCCACGCCGCCAACAGCCACACCTACGCCCACCGAGCCGCCCGACATCTACTATATCATCCTCGACGGCTACGCCCGCGCCGACGTACTTCAGGACCTCTACGGCTACGACAACGCCGGCTTTCTCGCCGGCCTAACTCAGCGAGGCTTCTACATCGCCGAGCGCAGCCGCAGCAACTATGTCCAGACCTACCTCTCGCTGGGGTCGTCGCTCAACATGACCTACCTCGACGAGCTCGCCGCGCAAGTCGGCGAGGACTGCGAGGACCGCACGCCGCTGCAGGATCTGCTGGCCCACAACGCCGTGGCCGAGCTGCTCAAGCAGGCAGGCTACACCTACGTGGCCATCTCGACCGGCTATGCCGACCAAGAGCTCGCTGCGGCCGATGTCTTCCTCAGCGCCGGCTGGTCGCTCTCCCAGTTCGAGAGCGGCATCCTGAACTCGACCCCGCTTACGCCCCTCATCGAGATGCAGCACGAAATGCACCGGCAGCGCCTGCTCTACGCCATTGCGCACCTGGCCCAGATGCCGCAGAAGCAGGGACCTCTGTTCGTGCTGGCGCACATCGCCGCGCCGCACCCGCCGTTCGTCTTTGGCCCCAACGGCGACAAGATCACGCCCAATCGCGAGTTCGAATTCTCCGACGGGCCACACTTCATCGGCGCCGGGGGCACCACCGAGGAGTACATCGCGGGCTACACCGGGCAGGTGAGCTGGGTCAACACGCAGATCGCGCCGGTGCTCGACGCCATCCTGGCCGGCTCTGCCCGGCCGCCCATCATCGTGCTGCAGGCCGACCACGGCCCCGGCTCGCGGCTGAGCTGGGCGAGCGCCGAGCGTACGGACCTCCGCGAGCGCACGTCCATCCTCAACGCCTACTGCCTGCCCGGGGGCACAGAGCACCTGTACGCCGGCATCACGCCGGTGAACACCTTCCGGCTCATCCTCAGCGAGTACCTCGGCGTCGGCTATGCACTGCTCCCCGACGAGAGCTACTACTCCCCCTGGCTCACCCCGTACCACTTTGTCCACGTCGCGTCAGAGGGAGAAGCCCCCTCACCCTAGCCCTCTCCCCCGCAGGGGAGAGGGCTAGGGTGAGGGGGACTCCGCACCGTGGCAAGCCTATCCCCTCTCCCCCGCGGGGAGAGGGTTAGGGTGAGGGGACTTCTTCGCCATGGCGAGCCTTTCGAAGGAGGACGGCCATAATGCCAGATATGAGACAACGCGTCCGGCCCAAGACCCTCGCCAACGCTCGAGCGCTACGGCAAGCCCTGACTGCATCCGAACAGAAGCTCTGGGCACACCTGCGGGCCAGGCAGTTGGAGGGCTTCAAGTTCCGGCGCCAACACCCCATCGGCCGTTTCATCGCTGACTTTTGCTGCCTAGCCAGCCACCTCATCGTCGAGGTCGATGGAGACTCGCATGTGGAGCGGCCCGAGTACGATGCGGCCCGTACGGCATGGCTGGAGGGCCAGGGCTTTCGCGTGATCCGCTTCACGAATGCCGATGTGCAGCAGAGACTGGAAGCGGTGCTCGAGGCCATTCTGGCCGCCTGCGAGGAGGGCTCGGACTCCGCGCCGCTTCTCTAGGCGGGCGACAGCTTCACCCTCTCCCTCAGGGAGAGGGCGGGGGTGAGGGTGAAACGCCGTGTCAGCGGCCAATCCCGCTCGCCGGCAAGCCACTTCGAGCACATCCCGGCGCTCGCCAGACCCCGGAGTTCCCCCTCACCCTAACCCTCTCCCCCTCGGGGGAGAGGGAACAAGCTCGCTACGCCGCGACGGCCTCGGCGCCGACCCGCTGGGCCAGCACGATGAGCAGCGCCACCAGCAGCTCGCGCCAGCGCTCCTCGCGAGCAATGGCGAGCCGGTTGCGGCCGACGGCCACCCGGCTACCGAAACGGTGCGCCTGTTGGATCACCGCGGGCGGCAACAGGTCCGGGAAGCGCAGTACCACGTCGTGGCCCTCCGTCGCCACGGCCGCCACCCCGGCCCGCGTCGCCAGCACCTTCAGCCGCAGCAGGTAGAGCAGGTTCTGCACCGCTGCAGGTAGCGGGCCAAAGCGCTCGGCCAGCTCCTGCTGCAGCGCCTCCACCTCCTCGGGCTGGCCCACCTCGGCCAGGCGGCGATAGAGCCGCAGGCGCAGGGCCGTATCGGCCACATAGCTCTCGGGCAGGTGCGCCGAGAGCGGCAGGTCCACCACCACGCCGCCCTCCGCCGCCGTGAGCGCTGCCGGCTCCGCGGCCTGGCCGCTGTCCACCGCCGCCTTCAGCCGTTTGATCGCCTGGGCCAGCATGCGGCAGTAGAGGTCAAAGCCCACCGCCACGATATGCCCGTGCTGCTCGGGCCCCAGCATCTCGCCGGCGCCGCGGATCTCCAGGTCGCGCATGGCGATCTGAAAGCCCGCGCCCAGCTCGGCGGCTTCGAGCAGCGCCTCGAGCCGCCGCCCGGCCACCGGCGTGAGCTGCTGGTGCCGGTTGTAGAGCAGGTAGGCATAGGCGCGGTTCGCACTACGCCCCACGCGTCCGCGCAGTTGGTAGAGCTGCGCCAGGCCAAAGCGATCGGCCCGATTGATGATGATCGTGTTGACGTTGGGAATGTCGAGGCCGCTCTCGATGATCGTCGTGCAGACGAGCACATCGTACCTGCCCGCCGCAAAGTCGAGCATCACCCGCGCCAGCTCGCCCTCGTCCATCTGGCCGTGACCCACGCAAAAGCTGGCCTCGGGCACCAGCCTTTGCAGTTGCTGCGTCATCTGGTAGATGCCCTGCACGCGGTTGTGCACAAAGAACACCTGGCCGCCCCGGTCCAGCTCGCGCAGGATAGCCTTGCGCACCAGCCCTTCGTCATACTCCACCACCTGGGTGCGGATGGGCAGGCGGTCCTCCGGCGGTGTATTGATGGTGCTCATATCGCGCACGCCGGTCAGCGCCATGTACAGCGTCCGCGGGATGGGCGTGGCGCTGAGGGTGAGCACATCGACCTCGCGACGCAGGCGCTTGAGCCGCTCCTTGTGGCCCACGCCAAAGCGCTGCTCCTCGTCGACGATGAGCAGGCCCAGGTTCCCAAACTTGACGTCGCGCTGGATGAGCCGGTGCGTGCCGATGATGATGTCGATCGTGCCCGCCTCCAGTTCTTCCAGGATGCCCTTCTGCTCCTGGTGGGTGCGGAAGCGGGAGAGCATCTCCACCTTCACCGGGAAGGCACGCAGGCGCTCCTCGAACGTGTAATAGTGCTGCTGGGCGAGCACCGTCGTCGGCACGAGCACCGCCACCTGCCGCCCGTCCATCACCGCCTTGAACGCCGCGCGCAGGGCCACTTCGGTCTTGCCATAGCCCACATCGCCGCAGATCAGGCGATCCATCGGCTTGGGCTTTTCCATATCGCCCTTGACCTCGGACAGCGCCTGCAGTTGGTCGCGTGTCTCGTCGTAGGGGAATGACTCCTCCAGCTCGAGCTGCCACTGGTTGTCGGAGGCGAAGGCATGGCCGGGCACGACCTCACGCGTCGCATAGAGCTCGAGCAGGTCGCGGGCGATATCCTCCACCGCGCGCCGCGTGCGCGCTTTGATCTGCGCCCAGTCGGCGGTGCCCAGCCGTTGCAACGTCACCTCGTGCGCTTCGCCGCCGACGTAGCGCGTGAGCCGGTCGACCTGTTGCGCCGGCACGAACAGCCGGTCGCCGCCCTGGTACTCGACCTCGAGGTATTCGCGCTCCGTATCGCCCGCGGTCTTGCGCACCAGGCCGCGGTAGATGCCGACGCCGTGGTCCATGTGCACCACATACTCGCCCTCGCGCAGATCGGCGAAGAAGGCCTCGGGCGCCAGGGCGCGCGCTCGCCGCTGCCGCCGGGGCTGTGAGCGCCGCCAGCCATACAGCTCGGCGTCGGTGAGCACGGCCAGCCGCTCGCCGGCCAATGCCCAGCCCTCCGAGAGCGACCCCTGCACCATCGTCAGCGAGCCGGCCGGCGGCACGGCGATGATCGCCTCCCGCGGGTACACGCTGAGGTTGAGCTCGGCGAGCAGCTCGCGCAGACGCGCCGTCTGCCGGCTGACCAGCACCGCCCGGCCGCCGGCCTCGAGCACGCGGCGCACGTCGTCGAGCGCCTGCTTCATACGGCCGCCGTAGCGCAGGCCCGGCTGAAAGCTCTCCTCTTCGGCCAGCAGCAGCTCCTCCGGCGCGGCATCGTAGGCCAGGCTCAGCGCCCCCTTGGCCGCCAGGCGCTCGGCGAGTTCGCCCCATGCCAGGTAGGGCACCGGCCAGGTGACCGGCAACTCCCGTTCGCACTGCAGCTCGGCCCGCAGGTCGGCCGCCTGGCCCTCCAGCGCCTGCGCCTCGGCCTTGATGGCCAGCAGGTCATCGGCGATCACCAGCGCCTGGCCATCGACATAGTCGAGCAGCGTGGCCGGCTGCGGGTAGAGGTAGGGCAGGTAATACTCCATACCCAGGAAGGCCTCGCCCCGCTCGAGCCGCTCCACGTCGCGCTCCAGGCGCTGGCCGTGGGCGGGCACGAGGTCGCGCCAGCCGCCCTGGCGCAGGGCGCTCGCGGCACGCGGCCCCTGGCTCATAAAGGCCTCGCTCGCCGGCACCACCTGCACCGCATCGAGCGCCTGCCCCGAGCGCTGCGTGGCCGGGTCGAAGGCGCGCAGGCTGTCGATCTCATCGCCAAAGAACTCGAGGCGCACTGGCTGCGGCAGGTTGGGCGGGTAGACGTCGACAATGCCGCCGCGCATGCTGAACGAGCCCGGCTCCTCGACGACGCTCACCGGCTGGTAGCCAAAGCGCAGCCAGGCCGCCGCCAGCTCGGCCGGGGGCCGGAACTGCCCCACCTTCAGGGCGCGAATGCCGCCCTTGAGCAGCGCCGCCGGCACCGTGCGCACCATCAACGCCCAAGCCGGCGCCACGATGATGGGCGCGGCCTCCTCTTCCAGCGCCCCGGCAAGCTGCGCCAGAACGGCCACGCGCTGGCGCACCGTCTCCGGCTCCCAGGGCGTGCGATCGTAGAAGAGCGCTTCCGGCGCCGGAAAGTGCTGCACGCGCCGTGGCTCGCCCGTCCACAGCCCCAGCTCGTCGTGCGCCAGGCGCGCGCGTTCGGGCCCCGCCGTCACCCATAGCACCGGGCCTTGCCAATGGCGCACCAGGGCCGCCACCACCGCCGCCCGCGCCGCCTCGGGCACGCCCAAGGCCGCGCCCCGCAGCGCGGCGAGCGAGCCTTGATCCAAGTCCTTACTCAGGCGCCGCACCCCCGGCAGCGCCTCAATCAAGGGCACCAGCCCAGACAATTGCATAGAAAGGCCTCCCAATAATCACGACCAGCCATACCCTGGACTGGTCCGTCTTCTCGCATGTGGCAGCAGAGCGCAAGGCCAGACGGCCTGGGTAGGGTCCGGGGCACCTGCTCCGCCACCTCCCGGATCAGACCCAGGGGGGAAGCGGGTTTGCCTGAGCCAGGCGCCGTTCGCCGCCCGCGGGCGGCGAACGGCGCCTGGCTCAGGCAAACCCGCTTCCCCCCTCAAGGTACCGTACCGGGATGGCGCAAAGCCTTCACCCGGTCAAACCTCCTTGCAGACCTGCGGAAGAACGACTAATCTGGATCGCCGGCATTGAACTTGTTCATCGCTGCAACGATCCCCTCCGCGATAAAGCACTCGATGGCCTCCACAGCCCGGTCGTAGGCCGTCTCCATCGCAATACCCTCGTCGGGCCGCCAATCGCTCAGCACATAGTCCACCGCATCGCCATAGGGCGGCCGGCCGATGCCGAGACGCAGCCGCGGCACTTCGGTCGTCCCCAGGTGGCGCACAATAGAATCCAGGCCACGGTGCCCGCCAGAGCTGCCCCGCGCCCGCAAGCGGATCCTGCCCAGGGGCAGGTCCAGGTCATCGTACACAATCAATACGTCGCTCAGCGGCACGGTGTAGCGCCGCACCAGGGGGGCCACGGCCTGCCCCGACTCGTTCATGTACGTCAGCGGCCGCGCCAGCAGCACGTGCCTCCTCGCCACCGTGCCCTCCGCAATCGAGGCCCGAAAGCGGTAAAAGCTAAAGCGCAGCCCATGCCGCTCGGCAAAGCGCGCCACGCACTGAAAGCCGGCATTGTGCCGGTTGCCGGCATACTCGGCGCCGGGGTTGCCCAGGCCCACAACCAGGAGCGTATCGCCAGGATGCAAGGCACCCCCCCTTTGTGCAACGCCACAAGGGGCTAATCCTAAGGACTAGCCCCTTCTTGACACGTCGGCCTATGCGCCCATTCACGCGGCAGGTAGCCGATAGCTGCGATTGTTCTTCGCGACCTTCGTGCTCCAGACCCCGCTACAGCAAGCGCCGCAAGGCAAAGACCAGGCCCAGCACCGCCACAATCGCCCCCATCGTGCCTGCACCCATGCAGACAGCCTCGCGCCACGTCGCCACGGGCAGCGACGGCAGGCTCGCCCGCTGCGAGCGCACCGGCGTTGGCGTCGGCGACGGCCGCGCCAGGGCTGCCGTCGGCTGCAGGATGGCCAGGGTTGCCGTCGGCCCCGGAGTCGCTGTCGGACCAGACTGCGTCGGCTCGGGCGTGGCCGCCGAAGTCGGCGTCTCTGTCGCGCGCTTGTTGGCGACGACAATCTCCCGCGCAAAGCTCTGGTCATAGTTGCCGTCCATCTTGACGGCCTGCAGGCGCAACGTATATACACCGTCGGGCAGGCTGGTCGTGTCCCACTGAGCCAGCACGCCGTCGATGATCGGCTCCGGATGCGTCGAGCCTACGATGTGCCAATCGCTTGGGTCGGCACCACGGCCGTACTCTACCTTGTAGAACTGGAAGGAAGGTACAGTCGCACTCCCCTTCACCACCACCAGCCCGCGCACCGTCGCATTCTGCTGCGGGCTGGTGATGATGACCTGTGCACCCTGCTGCGCGAACGTTGCTGCTACAAGTGGCAGCACACCGAGGAACAGGCAGCACACGAGCAGGCACCGGACACTGCGGTTCATGCTTGTCCTCTCTGTCGGCGATGTCATGCGCCACGTAGAGCCCATCCGAAACGTCGCGCAGCCCAGGGCCCCTTCGCCACCACAGGCGGCTTGTGCCCGTTTCGCCTCGCGGTGGCGCCAGATGCGCTATCTACGACGCCCACAAGGGGCTAGGCTGCGACTTTTCGGATCGGCTCGTAGTGTAGCACAAAAGGCGCAACAGAGCAATCTCTCTCCGCCCTGATCTCGTTCACAGTCACTGCGAGCGCAGCGAAGCGATCTCCAATGCGGCAGGGTTGCCCTGTCCTGGCAAGAGATTGCTTCGCTGCGCTCGCAATGACAGCGCGAATGCTACTCGCCTTGCCAGCGACGCAGGATGAGGCTGGCGTTCTGGCCGCCAAAGCCGATGGCGTTGACGAGCACGGTGTTCACCCGCGCCGGCCGCGGCTGGTGCGGCACATAGTCGAGGTCGCACGCCGGGTCGGGATTCTCCAGGTTCGCCGTAGGTGGTACCACCCCTTCGAGGATGGCCTTGATGCCGACCACCGACGAGACCGCGCCGGCCGCCCCCAGCGTGTGGCCGATCGAGCCCTTGTTCGAGCTGATGAGCAGGCGCCGCGCGTGCTCGCCAAACACCGTGTGGATGGCCCGCGTCTCGGCCACATCGTTCAGCGGCGTGCCGGTGCCGTGGGGCACGATCAGGTCTACCTCGTCGGCGGCGATGCCCGCCTCGCGCAGTGCCAGGCGCATCGCCCGTGCCGCCCCCTCGCCGTTGGGCTCCGGCGCCGTCATGTGGAAGCCATCTTCAGTAAAGCCGTAGCCCAGCACCTCGGCCAGGATGCGCGCCCCGCGACGCTGCGCGTGCTCGGCGGTCTCTTGCACCACCACGGCCGCGCCTTCGCCGATCACCGTCCCGTCGCGCGCCACATCGAAAGGCCGGCAGGCGTGCGCCGGGTCGTCGTTGCGCGTCGAGAGCGCACCCAGCCGGCTAAAGGCCGCCAGTGCCAGCGGAGTGATAGTCGCTTCGGTGCCGCCGGCCAGGACGACGTCGGCGTCGCCCCACTTGATGTTGCGCATCGCTTCACCGAGGGCCACAATGCCCGTCGCACAGGCCGCAGCCGGCGCATGGGTCGGCCCCTGGATGTGCCAGAGCACCGCCAACTGGCAGGGCGCCGCGCTGACGATGACGGTGGGCACAAACACCGGGTTGATGCGCCGCACCCCTTTCTCGCGCAGCACCATGGTCTGGTCCTCGATCACCGCCAGCCCGCCGATGGCGCTGCCGATCTGCAGGCCCACTCGCGTGCGGTCCTCGCTGTCCATATCCAGCTTGGACTGGATGATGGCCTCACTGATCGCCACCGCAGCGAACTGGGTGAAACGGCCCGCCCGTCGCGCATCCTTGTGACCCAGGTAGTTCAGCGCATCAAAGCCTCTGACCTGCGCGGCCATCCGCGTCGGGAAGCCCTCTGTGGAGAACTCGACGATGGGGGCCACGGCCGAGCGGCCGGCCAGGAGGCCCTGCCAGGTCTCCTCCACCGAGAGGCCCAACGGCGAGATCATGCCCATGCCCGAGATAACGACTCGGTGGTCCAAGACAGTCCTCCTTCGCTTGCCGGCGCAACTTTCGATCCACACAGCGGTTACTACTATTAGGCGTCTGGCACGAAGTATACACGTTGAACCACCTCCCTGCCAAATCTGCGCCCAGTGGCATGCCACGTGCTTGCACGCCCATGGCAATAACCCCACAGCGCACGAGCGGTTGCACCAGAGGAGCGAGAGAGATGATCAAGATCCTGGTCGATAGCGCGTCGAGCATCACGCCCCGCATGGCTCAGAGCCTGGGCGTGCATCTGATCCCGCTAAAGGTAGCCTTTGGCGAAGAGTCCTTCTTCGATGGCGTCAACCTTGACGGCCCCAGTTTCTACACCCGGCTGGCCGCGAGCCGCACGCTGCCGATCACCTCGCAACCTTCGGCCGGTGAGTTCCTGAGCCGCTTCCAGGAGCTGACCGCCGACGGCAGCCAGGTGCTGTGCATCGTGATCTCACACAAGCTGAGCGGCACCCTCTCCTCGGCTGAGGCCGCGCGCGAGATGCTGCCCGACCGTTCGATACACGTCTTCGATAGCCTCTCCGTGTCGATCGGCGAAGGCCTGATGGCGCTCGCTGCCGCGCAGATGGCCCAGGCCGGGCAGCCGCTCGAGGCCATCCTGGCCCGGCTCGAGCGCATGCGCGCGCAGATGCGCATCCTTTTCGTCGTCGATACGCTCGAGTATCTGCAAAAGGGCGGGCGCATTGGCGGCGCCGCGGCCTTCCTGGGCACAATGCTCAAGCTCAAGCCGCTCCTGACCATTGAGAACGGGCGCATCGAGCCGTCGGAAAAAGTGCGCACCAAGGCCAAGGCTGTCGAGCGCATGCTGGCGCTCCTCGAAGCAGAGATGGCAAGCGACAGGCCCGCGTGGTTGGGGCTGGCCCACGGCAACTGCCCCGACGAGTGCGCCGAGCTCGAGGAGACGGCCCGGGCGCGCTTCTGCTGCCAGCAGGCCCTCAAGGCCGATGTCGGGCCGATCATCGGCACCCACGTCGGCCCGGGCGTCCTCGGCATGGGCGTCGTGCCCGCAGAATAGCCTGCCTGCAATTGACGCCCTGGCTCCCAGGCGGTAGAATAGAGTAAGGTCAGGCAACGTACACGCCCGCGAAAGGGGAGCAGAGCGATGATCAAGGTTGTGGTCGATAGCGCCTCGAGCATCACGCGCGGCATGGCCGAGCCTCTCGGCATCCACGTCATCCCCATCAAGATCTCCTTTGGCGACCGGACCTTTTCGGACGGCGTCGATATCGGCCCCGCCGAGTTCTACGAGCGGCTGCGGGCCAGCCAGGTGCTGCCCGTCACCTCGCAGCCCTCGGCCGGCGAGTTTCTGGACCTGTTCAAGGAGCTGACAGCCGACGGCAGCGAGGTGCTGTGCATCCTCCTCTCCAGTGGGCTGAGCGGCGCCGTGCTCTCGGCGCAGACGGCCCGCGACATGCTCCCCGAGCGTTCGATCCACATTTTCGACACCCAGGCCATATCCGTCGGCCAGACGCTGCTGGCTGTGGCCGCCGGCGAGATGGTCGCGGGCGGCACGCAGTCGGCGGCCGTCGTCGTGGCCCGCCTGGAAGCGCTGCGCGCCAGGATGCGCACCTGGCTCGTGCTCGATACGCTCGAGTACGTGCGCCGCGGGGGGCGGGTCAGCGGCGTGGAAGCCCTGGTGGGCACCATGCTCAGGATCAAGCCCATCGTGCACATGGCGCAGGGCAAGCTCGCCGTGGGCGAGAAGGTGCGCACCAAGGCCAGGGCCGTGGAGCGCATGCTCGAGTTGGCCGAGGCCGAGTTCGGCCGGCAGACGCCGGTGTGGTGCGGGGTCGGCGGCGCCGATTGCCTGACCGAGGTGCTGGCCCTCGAAGAGGCCGTGCGCACACGCTTCAACTGTGCCAGACTGTGGCACGCCGAGACCGGGCCGACCATCGCTACCCATGGCGGGCCTGGCGTCATTGGCCTCGCCATCTGCCCCATGGAGTGAGTCGAAAGACCTGACAGGTCTCGGAGACCTGTCAGGTCTTTCGACCTGGCGCAACGAATCCGCTCGCCCAGGGTTCTAGAAGCAAGGACCTACTTTGGATAGGGACCCTCTGACGATGATGGCCGGCGAGGATGCCCCAGAGGCTGAGCTCATTGCGCGCGCGCAGGCCGACCCGGTCGCCTTTGGCGCGCTCTACGAGCGCTACGTGAGCCGCATCTACAACTATGTCTATCATCGCGTAGGCAATCACCATGAAGCCGAAGATCTCACGGCGCGGACCTTTTACCGGGCACTCTCTCACATCGAGCGCTATGTGGACTACGGAGCGCCGTTTTCGGCCTGGCTCTATCGCATCGCGCACAATCTTGTCGCCAACTGGTACCGCGACCGCGAAAAGCGGCAGACCATCGCGCTCGACGATGCCAGCCTGTTCGCCACGCCGCACCAGACGATGCAGGAGCAGGCCGAGGCCCAAGAGCGCGCCGAGTCGCTGCGCCGGGCGGTGCGGCGCCTCAGCCCCGAGCGCCAGCAGTTGCTGATCCTCAAGTTCAGCGAAGGGCTGTCGAACGCCGAGATTGGCGCCATCATGGGGCGCAGCGAGGGCGCCATCAAATCGCTCTATCATCGAACGCTGCTGGCCCTACAGGAAGAGCTGCAGAAAGAGCAGTAGACGAGGTCCGTAGTGGCGGCTTGAGCCGCTTCAGACCCTGGCACGCCCGCGCCACAAGCGGCTAGAAGCCGTCACTGCGAAGATGAGCTTGTGGCTATGAGCAAGGCTCGCGTCAGCGCCGACCGAGAGGAGAGTGAACGAACGTGTCTGTATGGAGACCGGCTGGATTCAGCATCGCGGCCGCCCTCAGAGCCAAGAGAGGCCAGCCCCCTGCGCAAGACGACGCAGCGCTGCCGCTGTTGGCCGACAGGTTGCGCGCGGCCCTGGCGTCGGTGGCGCCCGCAGCGTCGTTTCGCCAGGAACTCGGGCGCGAGCTGGCGGCCGTAGCGCGCGAGCGGCGAGCGCCACGGGTCGTCTTGCAGCGCCCGCGCAACTACCGGCGCGGCATCCTCATCGGCGCCGCAGCCGTGAGCTCGGCCGTCTCGGTAGCCGGGCTGGTGGCCCTGATCTGGCACCATCGCGCCCAGCAGATGAGCCCGGCCCATAGAGAAAGCATGGCCCGCGCGGCCTAGGGCGGCCAGGCCCGCATAGCCCGGCAACACAGCGGAGGGCGGCTTGCACAAGCCGCCCTTTGTCTTGGGTTCTTGCTGTGTTGGCCGGGGCCGCCCGCGGGCGCCCCGGCCAACACAGCAAGAACGCCTCAATAGTACTGTTGGCCCCCCATCAAGTAGTACGTTCGTACTATAGGCGAGGTCCGAATGGCTCTTCCCGACTCTAGTAAGAGGTTGTAGACTTACAAGGTATTCCTCGATCAGGTATCGTTTGCGCGCTCTGATCCAGAGCGCCGGTCGCGGCAGCGCGCCGGCCGGCGCGTCACAGCCAGATATGTGCACTCGAGCGGCCGCGCTCGGGCTCTGGTAGCAGAACGTGGCCTGGCCCAACGATAGCCAAGCAGCGCTTCTCTTTCCCATATCGACCACATTCCAGGCATTCCCTGTCTCCCTCCAGCGAGGGCAGGTGATGCCGCCATCATAGTTGGCTGGGTTCGACGTACTGGCATCGGCAGCACCTGCCGGGCTGCCCAGGGAACGTTCCGACCGGCTTGTGCCGGCGCAACGCAGCGCGGGCTGAGCCCACACGCTCGGGCATCGCCGGGGCCGTGCAGTCCCCCACGGTAGCCCGCACCGCCCGCCGCCATGAACGCTTGTGCAAAGAAGCGAAGGGAGGTGATCTCGGCTTCGAGAGGCAGTAGCCTGGCAAGCTGGCGTATCTAGCCACCGTCGCAGGATCGAACTCTTCAGCAGGTTCTATCGGGAGGAGAACTCACAATGCGAAAGGCAATGCTTGTCCTGGCGCTCATCGCGCTCTTGGTCCCGGCTATCGCGGGCTGCGCCACCCCCGCCCCCACAGCGGCCCCGCAGGCAACGCCGGAGACGAAGACCATCGAGAAGGTCGTCACCGCCACCCCCGGGCCCGCCCCCAAGGCCGTGCGCCCCAACGTGGTGCGCGCCAACTTTGGCGTCGGTGACGTGCCCACCCTCGACCCCGCCGTGTCGGAGGATACAAGCTCGATCACCGTGATCGAAGAGTGCT
>JAKPJZ010000196.1 GCA_029553955.1 Chloroflexota bacterium | reverse complement strand
GGCTGGGCTTTCCTGGGCATCTGCGACACCGCCCGCTTCCGCGACCACGCCCTCGACGGCTCGCCCGCCCAGGCCGAGTTCCGGCAGCAGGTCGCCGCCGCCCAGTACGAGCTCCTGCCCGGCCCCGGCCGCCGCCTCCGCTGGGGCGCCCGCCCCGGCCGCGGCCACGACGACCTCCTCGTGTCAGCAGCGCTCTGCGCCGCCCTCGAAGACCAGGGCTGGGGCCAGTGCGAATCCATCATCATCCCCGCCCCCGACATCCTCGACGACCCCGATTGGTGCGTCGACTACCCCTGCGAAGACCTCGAAGGCTACCAAGAACCCGACCCCGACGACCATCGCGGCTGGCGGCGCCTATGACCACCCGTGCCCCTTCGCGCCCCTTCGCGCCCTCCCCTTTCGCGTTTTCGTCGCTTTCGTGTTTTCGTGATCCAAACCCCCTCCCCCCCGTGGGGGGGACGCTGGGGGGTCTTCTGACGCCGGTGGCGTGGCGCGTCGCGGCAGGGCGCACCGGCGTGCGCGCTACGAGCCCGGGAGCCGGTTGGTGCGGGGCCGGGTTATGCCGGATGGGCCACCTCCGCCAGCGCCAGCAAGTCGCCCGACACCAGCGACTGCCCGCCGAGCATCAGCGGCACCGGCGCGGCCAGTGCCGCCTCGGTCAGCGCGCGCACCATGGGGTCCGCCACGCGCTGTGGCATCAGCAGATCCGAGTAAAAGCGGTCGGCCGCCGACGGGCACAGGCCCAGGTGGGCAAAGAGGACGCGCGTGTCGAGCAGGGCGGCCGTGCACGAGCGGCAGAGTGCCTGAAAGAACGCCTGTGGCCCCACGGCCTGCAGATAGCTGCCCAGCCAGGCATGCACCTCGCCACGCGCCTGGCGGCCAGAGGCGCGCATGCCGCGCTCTTCGGAGAAGAGGCGCGTCTGGCAGGGGAGCCGCTCGAGCGCCGCCCAGCCGGCGGCGGCGACGCGGCCGTAGACCAGCACCTCACCGCGCGGGTTGGCCAGCTCGGCGATGATGCCCTGCGCCGGCCCAGCCGGGAGTGGCAGCGAGGCAACATAACGGCGCAGCTCGGGACCACAGGCGGGGTGCAGCGCGGCGACGAGGAGGTCGGTGGGCGTGTCCAGGTCCAGGCGGGTGGCGGCGCTCGCGGGCAGGCCCGCGGCGGGCAGGCCCGCGGCGGCCAGGCGGTAGGCCAGGTCGTTGTCGCTCTCGGGCAGGGCGATGGCGTCGAGCGCCGCGGCCGGGGCGACGGCGGCGAAATCGGCCGAGTAGAGGTTGTTGGCGATGACGCCGCGCTCGAGGGCGAGGGCGCGCGCGGCGAGCTCGGCCAGGGCGGCGGTGCCGAGGAGGACTCCGGCGCCGCCGCCGATGTAGAGGAAGCGCGCCAAGCCGTGGCGGGTCGCGACCTCACGCAGGCGCCGGCCAAAGTGGAAGGCGCCGCCGGGCGCGTCGAGCTCGACCTCAGCCGGCAGGCCGGCCAGAGCGCCGTGCCACGCGCCGGGCGCGGTGACGATGATGGGGCCGATGGCGGGCACCTGTGCGGCGCGGGCCACGAGGTCCGCGGTGTTGGCGTGGCAAGCCCGGGCGACCCAGCGCTCGGGCTCGCTCTCGCCGCCCGCGCCGGCAAAGATGATGAGGGGCAAAGTCTCGTCCATGACCATATGCTTGTCCTCAGCAATGGGGGGATTTGGCGGGTTGGCCGGTGCCGTTGGCCGCCCGCGGGCGGCCAACGGCACCGGCCAACCCGCCAAATCCCCCCAGACAAGAAGCGGGGCCGAGGGTTGTCCTCGGCCCCGCAGGTCTTGCGCTGCTACTCTGTAGGTCTATCTAGGCTTCTGGCTCCAGCAGGCCATAGTTGCCGTCGTGGCGTCGGTAGAGCACGTTCAGTGTGTCACTGTCGGCGTTGAAGAAGATGAAAAAGTCGTGGCCCAGCAGTTCCATCTGGTCGATGGCCTCGTCGGGCGCCATCGCCGTGACCGGAAAGCGCTTGACGCGTACGATCTGGCCGGCTTCGGGCTCCACGGCCTCGGCCTCGACTCCGGCGGCGGGTACGACGGCGTGGACGCGGCCGCGCAGGCGCCGGCCCTTGTAGCGGTCGATCTGGCGCACCATCTTGTCCATCACCGTGTCGATCGACGTCTGCATGTCGGCGGAACGCTCCTCGGCCCGCAGGATGGCGCCGTTGCTGCGCAGCGTGACCTGCACCACATGGCGGTCATCGGCGCTGCGGGCGTTCTGCAGCGAGAGCTCGACCCGCGCTTCCTTGATCTCGGGAAGGCGGCGGTTCAGCCGGGCCACGCGCTTCTCTACGTACTGCCGCAGCCAGTCTGTTACCTCCACGTTCTTGCCCTGCACGATCAGTTGCATCTCGGGTTCTCCTTTCTCGCCTAACATGGCCGATCAGCAGCGGACAGATCGGATGACTGCAGGCCGGGACTGGCATGGAGGTGCATCGCTCGGTTGTTAAGAGGACTTGCCGCTGATCTAGCCTAATTGTAGCGGCTTTTCCACCAGATGTCAACGGTCAAGCGCCGGGGGATAACGCAATAAGTCCTGCTTGAAAACTCAACCCATAGATTGATACCTCCTGGCATCTGGTGGTAGAACAGATGTCTCCAAACGTCGGTTTTTCCCACCAGCCAGGAGGTATCCGATGCTCAGTGTACCTCACCCCCAGGCGAATGGCCAAACGGTTTTTCCGGTTGTACACTCTGCCTCGATCATCTGCT
>JAKPJZ010000176.1 GCA_029553955.1 Chloroflexota bacterium | reverse complement strand
TCCCATGCCCGCGGCGGTGGCCGTGCACGACGGGCCTGTCCAGCGCAGGTGGCGCCGCGTCTGGGGGTCCGGCGGCGTGGGAGCCGCCTCTGCTAGAGAGTAGACGAAGGCCGAGTCGCACAGGGTCCTGTATGTCGTTCTGCCGGCGAGAGAGTCGCCTATGCTGACCTGAGGGAGGAAGCACCATGTTGGTCAAAGCGCGTATGACCCCCAACCCGGTCACCGTCCACGAAGACACGTCGATGCACGAGGCGCTGCGCCTGATGCGCGAGCGCAAGGTGCGCCGTCTGCCGGTGCTCGACACGGCGGGCAAGCTCGTCGGCATGGTCTCGGAGAAGGACCTGCTTTACGCCTCGCCGTCGCCGGCAACTTCGCTGAGCACCTTCGAGATCAACTACCTGATCGCGCAGATCAAGGTGGCGCAGTTGATGAGCAAGACGCTCATCACCGTCGGCGAGGACACGCCGCTGGAGGAAGCCGCCCGCATCATGGTCGACAACAAGGTCGGCGGCCTGCCGGTGCTCGACACGGCGGGCAACCTCGTGGGCATCATCACCGAGACCGACCTCTTCAGAATCTTCCTCGAGCTCTTGGGTGCGCGCGAGCGGGGCCTGCGCCTGACGCTGCTCGTGCCTGACAAAAGGGGGATGCTTGCCTCATTGGCCGGTGCTGTCGCCGGGCTGGACGGCGATATCCTGGCCTTGGGCACCTTCAGCAGCCAACAGCCCGGGCAGGCCCTGCTGGCCATGAAGGTGCGCGATGTGGACCGGCAGGCGCTCCTGGATGCGCTACGGACCTTGGGCATTGAGGTCGTCGACGTACGAGAGGCATAGTACATGGCCGAAGACTTTCAGCCGCGTATCATCGCGTTTCTGTGCAACTGGTGCACGTATGCCGGCGCCGACCTGGCGGGTACCTCGCGCCTGCAGTACCCGCCCAACGTGCGCATCATCCGCCTGATGTGCTCCGGCGCGCTCGACCCGGTGTACGTCCTCAAGGCGCTGCTCGAGGGCGCCGACGGCGTTTTTATCGGCGGCTGCCACCCGGGCGACTGCCACTACCAGAACGGCAACTATAAGGCGCGGCGGCGCGTGGCGATCCTGAAAAAGATCTTGGAGCAGACCGGATTTGACCCGGATCGTGTGTGGCTGCGCTGGATCTCGGCGAGCGAGGGCCGCCTCTTCGCCGATACGATGACCGAGCTGGTCGAGACCATCCGCGCCAAGGGGCCGAACCCGCTGCGCGGCCAGTGGGGGATGTAGATGACCACGTGGAAGCAGATACCTGGGGCTGAGGGCGGGGTGCCGGCGGTGCTGCGGCGGCTGCTGGCCGACCTGCTGGAGAAGGGGCTGGTCGACGCGGTGCTCACGCCGCGGCCGGCGCCCGGCGGTGGCAACCTGGCGCAGGCGCTGGTCGACAAGCCGGCACTGTTGGCCGACGCCGACCCTGTGGCGCCGGTGATGCCGGTGCAGTCGGCGCGCATCCTGTCGGCGCTCACCGCGGGCGGCGCACCCTACCGCCTGGCTGCCGTGCTCAAGGCGTGCGAGGTGCGCGCGGCCGTCGAGCTGGCCAAGCTCAAGCAGGTGGACCTGGGGCGGGTGGTGCTCATCGGTATCGACTGCCTGGGCACCTACGAGCCGAACGACTATGCGGCGCTAGTGGCGGCGGGGCAGGACCCGACGGCCCACGCCCTGGCCGCGGCGGCCGCAGGCGCGGTCACGCCGCTCGCGGGCGCCGCGTTCCGCGAGGCCTGCCAGATGTGCGAGCAGCCCATCGCTGAAGGGTGCGCGCTCTCGGTCGCCCTGCTGGGTGGCGGCGGGCAGGCGCTCGTCTCTGGCGCGGCGGAGCTGCTCGAAGTGCTGGGCTACCCCGAGGCGCCCGAGCCGGCAGGGCGTGCGGTGGCCGTGGCTGCGCTGGTCGCCGAGCGCACGGCCACGCGCGACTGCATGCTGGGCGAGGTGCGCGCGCGCGTGCACGATATGGACGGGCTGCTGGCCGAGTTCGGCCGCTGCATCCGCTGCTACAACTGCATGACCGCCTGCCCCATCTGCTACTGCAAGGAGTGCGTCTTCAGGTCGGCCACCTTCGACCATGCGCCGGCCGCCTACGAGGGTTGGCTGCACCGCCACGGCGCCCTGCGCCTGCCCGCCG
Organism: Chloroflexota bacterium; assembly: GCA_029553955.1. Classification (GTDB taxonomy): domain Bacteria; phylum Chloroflexota; class Anaerolineae; order SpSt-313; family SpSt-313; genus JAKPJZ01. The sequence goes on along the minus strand of JAKPJZ010000176.1, from coordinate 32,398 downwards.
ACACGCTGCTCTTCCACCTCACGCGGCTGAACCACATGTCGGCCTCGTGCGTCGGCTGCGGCGTTTGTTCGAGCGCCTGCCCCAACGACCTGCCCGTGGCGCAGCTCTTCCGCGCCGTCGGCCGCGAGGTGCAGGCACTGTTCGACTATCACCCTGGCCGCAGCCTGAGCGACGAGCTGCCGCTGGCCGTGTTCCGCGAAGACGAGCTGGGGGACGTGGCGAGGTGAACGGAGTGAGGCGTGATGCGTGATACGTAATGCGTAGCCATGTTGCGTATTGCGTATTCCGTTGGCGTGCGCTGAGCAAACGGAACACGGAACACGCAACATGCTCTTACGTATCACGCGTCACGCATCACGCGCATGGAGGACGACAATGCCTGACGAAAACCTCATCCCCATCTACATCATGGGCAAGCGCTACCTGGTGCCGCCGAGCCTGACGATCCAGAGGGCGATGGAGTACGCGGGCTATGCGCTGCTGCGCGGCTGCGGCTGCCGCGGCGGCTTTTGCGGCGCCTGCGCCACGGTGTACCGCGTGGGCGACGACTACAAGCTCAAGATCGGCCTGGCCTGCCAGACGGTGGTGGAGCCGGAGATGTACCTGGCGCAGATCCCGTCGTTCCCGGCACGCCGCGCGCAGTACCGCTTGGAGGAGCTCAAGCCCACTATGGGCACGCTGCTGCAGCTCTACCCCGAGCTGCTGCGCTGCCTGAGCTGCGGCACCTGCACCAAAGCCTGCCCGCAGGAGCTCGACGTGCGCGACTATATGGCCTTGGCCATGCGCGGCGACATTGCGGCCGTGGCCGACAAGTCGTTCGACTGCATCATGTGCGGCCTGTGCACGGCGCGCTGCCCGGCCGAAGAGGTGCAGTACAACATCGGCATCCTCTGCCGGCGCCTCTACGGCCGCTACCTCGCTCCGCGCTCGCAGCACCTCATCGAGCGCGTGGCCGAGATCGAGGCCGGCGCCTTCGACGAGGCCCTGGCGGCCATGAGAGTCCTGCCCGATCAAGAGCTGCGCACGCAGTACAATGCGCGGGAGATTGAGCCGGAGTGAGGCGTGATACGTAATGCGTAAAACGCAATGCGTAAGGGGCACGGTGTCCGCCGCGCACGCCACTTGCGCTGAGCACACCTTACGCATCACGTATTACGCGTTACGCAGCACGTCCGCGTGAAGGAGACAAGACCATGCCCTACCCGCCCGAGATGCGCGAATCGTTGGCCCGCGTGGAGGCGACGCGCTCGGCGCGCCTGCACGAGACTTTTCCGCGCCTGACGCCGCAGGAGAAGCAGGACCTGCTGCAGCGTTTCCACCCCGACTATATCGAGTCGGCCATGCGCGCGCTGCGCGTGGGGCCCAACAAAGGGGGGCGCACGCCGCACGAGCTGGCACTGTTGCTCGAGGCGCCATCGCGGCTGCAGGGCGTGGCGCTCGACCTGGGCAAGGTCGATTACGAGACCGACGTGCTCATCATCGGCGGCGGCGGGGCGGGCTGCGCGGCGGCGATCCTGGCCGACGACAACGGCGCCGGCGTGATCCTGGCCACCAAGCTGCGCCTGGGCGACGCCAACACCATGATGGCCCAGGGCGGCATCCAGGCGGCCGACAAGGCCAATGACACGCCCATGCTGCACTATCTCGACGTCATGGGCGGCGGCGGCTACGTCAACGACCCCGACCTGGTCGAGGCTTTGGTGCGCGATGCGCCGGAGGTCATCCAGTGGCTCGAGAACCTGGGCGCCATGTTCGACAAGCAGCCCGACGGCACCATGGTGACCATCCACGGCGGCGGCACTTGCCGGCGGCGCATGCACTCCTCGCGCGACTATTCGGGCGCCGAGATCATGCGCACCCTGCGCGACGAAGTGCGCTCGCGGCCGCAGATTCGCCTGCTCGAGTTCTCGCCGGCGGTGGAGCTGCTCACCGGCCAGGGCGGCGAGGTGACCGGCGCGGTGCTGCAGAACCTGGAGACGGGCGAGTACCTGGTGGTGCGCGCACGCACCGTGGTCATCGCCACCGGCGGCTCGGGCCGGCTGCACTACCAGGGCTTTGCTACCACCAACCACTATGGCGCCACCGGCGACGGCCTGGTGATGGCCTACCGCGTGGGGGCCAGGCTCTCCTTCATCGACACCATGCAGTACCATCCCACCGGCGCCGCTTTCCCCGAGCAGATCCTGGGGCTCTTGGTGACGGAAAAGGTGCGCGGCCTGGGGGCGCAAGTGACCAACGTCGAGGGTTTGCAGTTCGTCTTCCCGCGCGAGACGCGCGATGCCGAGTCGGCGGCCATCATCCGCGAGGTGCAGGAGCGGCACCTGGGCGTGCGCACGCCCTCGGGCATGGAGGGCGTGTGGCTCGACTCGCCCATGATCGAGCTCATCCACGGCCCCGGCACCGTCGCCCGCGAGCTGCCGGCCATGGTGCGCCAGTTTGCCCGCTTTGACGTCGATATCATCAAGGAGCCGATGCTCGTCTACCCCACGCTGCACTACCAGAACGGGGGCGTGGCCATCAAGCCCGACGGTGCGGCCGAGGTGCCCAACCTCTTCGTTGCCGGCGAGGCCGCAGGCGGCATCCACGGCCGCAACCGGCTTATGGGCAACTCGCTCCTCGACATCAATGTCTTTGGCCGGCGCGCCGGGCGGGCCGCTGCGCTGCGCGCCAAAGAGGTGCAGTTTGGCGAGCTCACGCTGGCCCACGTCGATGCCTGGACGCGCGCGCGGCGCGAGGCCGGGTTGGAGGAGGCCGAGGCCTCGCCGCTGGTGCTGCCCAAGTATGCGAGGCACGAGCGAACGTAGGGCGGGCTTTCGAGCCCGCCGTGGTGCCGCCATGGCGAGGGCTGACGGGCTGGAAAGCCTGTCCTACGGGTCTGTGGGGCGGGCCTTCGAGCCCGCCAAGGTGTCGCCGAGGCGAGGGCCGACGGGCTGGAAAGCCCGTCCTACGGGCCTGTGGGGCGGGCCTTCGAGCCCGCCAAGGTGTCGCCATAGCGAGGGCGGACGGGCTGGAAAGCCCGTCCTACTGCGAAAGTGAGGTCACCATGGACTCACTGACCCAGGCCGACCCTCCAGATCGCTTCTACCGCCGTCATCTGCCGCACTGGCAACCTGCGGCTGCCATGATCTTCCTGACGTGGCGGCTGTACGGCTCGCTGCCATCGGACGCTCTGGCTCGGCTGGAGGCCGAACGCAGGGAGCTCAACAGACAGCCCGAGCGCCCGGATGAGACTCCTCGCGACCGCGCTCTGCGTCACAGCAAGGGCCTCTTTGCTCTTGAAGACAAGATGCTTGCCCAGGAAGCTGCGGGGCCGAAGTGGTTGGCCGACGCTGCCATTGCCCGCTTGATGGCGGATGCGCTCTTCCACCACCACGGTCACCTCTACACCCTCCTCGCGTTCGTCGTCATGCCAAATCATGTCCATGCGTTGCTTGTGCCTCTTGGTCGGCCCCCTGCCGCCGGCAGCGATACTGCCGGGCCATCGAGCCCGTTCGCTCTGCCGCGCATCACCCAGTCGCTCAAAGGCTACGTTGCCCGAGAGGCAAACCGCCTCCTGGGACGCACGGGGTTGCCCTTCTGGCAGCAGGAGTCGTACGACCACTGGGTGCGCAACGAGGCTGAGGTGCGGCGGGTTGTCACCTACATTGAGAGCGATCCCATCCGACATGATCTGGCTGGAATTCCAGAGGAATGGCGTTGGTCTTCGGCATGGGAGCGGGCTTATAGCAGGCTGAGGGACGAGGACGGGGGGCTTGGGTAGCAGCGGGACGGGCTTTCGAGTCTGTAGAGTTCTCGCCGTGGCGGCGACATGGCGGGCTGGAAAGCCTGCCCTACGGGCAGGTGGGACAGGCCTTCCAGCCTGCCCTACGTTTGCCGCCATGCCCTCCTTGGTGCTATACTCGCCCCCGTTCGCCATCGTAGCATCCAGAGGAGATATCATGACTGACGAATCCCACCTGATGCGCCGCCTGGCCGAGGAGTTGTCGCTCAACGCCGGCGCTGTGGCGCGCACTGTGGTCCTGTTTGATGAGGGGGCGACAATCCCCTTCGTAGCGCGCTACCGCAAGGAGGTGACCGGCGGCCTTGACGAGGAGCAACTGCGCGCCCTGTCGGAGCGGCTGCGCTACCTGCGCAATCTCGAGGAGCGCCGCGAGCAGGTGCTGCGCTCTATCGGCGAGCAGGGCAAGCTGACCGAGGAGCTGGAGGCGGCGATCAAGGCTGCCGAGACCTTGCAGGCGCTGGAGGACCTCTATCTGCCCTACAAGCCCAAGCGCCGCACGCGCGCGACCATCGCTCGCGAACGGGGCCTCGAGCCGCTGGCGCAGATGATCTTGCAGCAGGTCCGGACGGGCGAGTCGCTTGACGCCCTGGCGGCGCCCTTTCTCAAGGACGACGTGCCCACGGCCGGCGATGCCTGGGCCGGCGCGCGCGATATCGTGGCCGAGGCGGTGAGCGAGGACGCGGCCGTGCGCGGCGCCATCCGCGAGCGCGTGCGGGCCACCGGCGCGGTGAAGGCCGAGCGGGCGCGCGAAGACGCCGACCCCGAGGGTGTCTACCGGCTGTACTATGACTTTTCGGCGCCGTTCAGCGGCCTGGCGCCGCACCAGGTGCTGGCCATCAACCGGGCCGAGCGTGAGGGGGCGCTCAAGGTCGCGTTGCGCGCCGACGCCGAGCGGTTGATCGCCGAGATCGAGGCGCAGCACTACCGCCCCGACCCGCGCTCGCCCCTGACCGAGCAGCTCCATGCGGCCATCGCCGACGGCTACGAGCGGCTGCTGGGCCCGGCCATCGAGCGCGAGCTGCGCCGTACGGCCACCGAAGCGGCCGACACCCACGCCATCGAGCTCTTTGCCGCCAACCTGCGCCAACTGCTGCTGCAGCCGCCGCTGCGCGGGGCGACGGTCATTGGCATCGACCCCGGCTACCGTACCGGCTGCAAGGTGGCCCTGGTGGACCCCACCGGCAAGGTGCTCGATACGACAACGATCTACCCCCACGAGCCCAGGAATGCGCGCGAGCAGGCGCTGCAGTTGCTCGTGCGCTGGCTGACCGAGCGCGGCGCCGACGTCATCGCCAGCGGCAACGGCACCGCCTCGCGCGAGACGGAGGCCCTCGCGGCCGACGCCGTGGCGCAGGCCGGCAAGGGCGCCTATGTGATCGTCAGCGAGGCCGGCGCCTCGGTCTACTCGGCCTCGCCGCTGGCGCGCGAGGAGTTGCCCGACCTCGACGTCTCGCTGCGCGGCGCCGTCTCTATCGCGCGGCGCCTGCAGGACCCGCTGGCCGAGCTGGTCAAGATCGAGCCCAAGGCCATCGGCGTGGGCCTCTATCAGCATGATGTGGATCAGAAGGCGCTGGCCGAAGCGCTCGACGGGGTGGTGGAGTCGGCAGTGAACTATGTGGGCGTCGACCTGAACACGGCCTCGCCGGCGCTGCTGCGCTACGTGTCGGGGCTCACCGCCCGGACGGCTAAGGCCATCGTGGCCTGTCGCGAGACCAACGGCGCCTTCCGTGGGCGCAGCGAGCTGAGGAAGGTGCCGGGCATCGGCCCCAAAGCTTTCGAGCAGGCCGCGGGCTTTCTGAGGATCCCCGGCGGCGCCAACCCGCTCGACGACACCTTTATCCACCCCGAGTCGTACGCCGCCTGCGAGCGCCTGTTTGCGTTGATGGGCGTGCGCGCGGGAGAGACAGGGCTGGTGGCCAGGGTGGCTGCGTTCCGCAAGGGGCAGGACCTGAGAAAGCTGGCGGCGCAGCTCGGCATCGGCGCGCCGACGCTCGCCGACATCTTGGACAACCTGCAGAAGCCCGGCCGCGACCCCCGCGAGGGCCTGGCCGGCCCGCTGCTGCGCCGCGACGTGCTCGACATAAATGACCTGCAGGAAGGCATGGTGCTCAAGGGTACCGTGCGCAACGTGGTGGATTTCGGCGCCTTTGTGGACATTGGCGTCAAGCGCGACGGGCTGGTGCACGTCTCGCAGATGGCCGACCGCTACGTGCGCAACCCGCTCGAAGTCGTGTCGGTGGGGCAGATCGTGGAGGTGCGCGTCATCGGCGTCGACAAGGAGCGCGGCCGCATCAACCTGAGCATGCGCAAGGTGCAGCAGCCCGGCTCACAGAAGGGCTAGACCGGCGAAGGACGGTGGAACCACAAAGGCCACGAAGGAACTTGACGCTTCGTGGCCTTTGTGGTTCAGAATGCCGTGCCCGAGCTCAGGCCGGGACTTTGGCGAGCTCGTCGTTGAGGACTTCCTGCAGCCCCTCGGCCGAGTTGGGGTAGGCCTTGTGCGATTGCTCGAAGCGCTGCACGATCGGCATCATCATGACGATCAGCGTGTCGGAAATGCCCTCGGCTTTTCCTCTGCGCTGGTTCAGCACGTTGAGCAGCCCCGGCCAGTTCTGCTGCTTGTTGTCGTTGAACAGCATCTCCGCGTCGTCGATTGGCAGGTGTGCCATCTCTCCTCCTGTCTGGTCAGCGCATCGGAGCCACTTTTTGTAGCTCGTCATTCACTAAGCGCTGGAATTGCTCCTCCGAGACTGGGAAGGTGCCGTTGATCGACTCCTGCTGCTGCGTCAGCGCCAGCATGAGGTCGATCGTCCTGTCGTCGATGCCCGTGCGCGTGCCTTCCTTGTGTTCCTGCAGCACACGACGGAACCCGGGCCAGGTCTTGTGTTGCGTCTCCTCGAACAGTCGGCTTACGTCATCGTGGGCGATGCTCGCCATCGTGCCTCCTCGGCGCTTGTCGGGCGCCGATGGCTGTGTTGCGCGCTGAGCCACCGGCCGCGGATCACGCACCACTACATTGTGATCTTGCTGAGCTCGTTCTCCAGCACGCGCTGCATCTGATCGGCTGAGCCAGGGTACGGCTGCTTCGACTGTTCGAGCTGCTTGGTGGTGATCAGAAGCGAGTCGACGATCGAGTCTTCGATGCCTTCGGCCTTGCCCTTGTGCTGCTGCAGGACCTGGTGCAGCCCCGACCAGTTGTGCTGCTTGTTCTCCTCAAAGAGCTGGCGGACATCATCTTGCGGAATGTGGGCCATGTACCCCTCCTTGGCCATGCTGGTCTTCTTGAGCCTGCGTTGTGGACGCAGACCCACGATCCCAATGCCAGCAAATCCCGTGCCGCCGGGCGGATGTGGTCGGCTGGCACACTTCATGCTCTTCTTCAGCGGCAACTGCTCGGCCTGTCATTGCGAGTACCCCATGCCGCCGCGCGGCATGTGCAAGCACAGACACTGCGACTGTCATTGCGAGTACTCCAGGCCGCGGTGCAGCCTGTGCAAGCACAGAAACTACTGCTGTCATTGCGAGGAGGCCGCAGCCGACGAAGCAATCTCCATGTCTGACGCGGAGATTGCTTCGCTCCGCTCGCAATGACAGGACCAAGTTTCTCAACAGGAGGCCGCAGCCGACGAAGCAATCCCCACGTCGCGATCGGGTGCTGGCGCACTTGGAGATTGCTTCGTCGGCTGCGGCCTCCTCGCAATGACAAACGGGAAGTCTGTCAACAGCGCAGCGAAGCAATGACAGGCCAGGGCCATTGGCGGCGACAGGCCGAGCGGTCGCGAATTGTGGACCGGCGGAGCATTGTGCAATGGTGGACCAATCATGGCGCAAGATCGTCGTGCTGCGGGCCAACGGCCTGGGCGACTTTTTGCAGGCCACGCCGGCGTTGCGCGCACTGGGCAAGGCTTACCCCGCCGCCGAGATCACCTTCCTGACTCTGCCCTGGTTGCAGAGGTTCCTCAGCGGCCGCTACCCCTACCTGCGCCGGGTGGAGGTCATCCCGCGCTATCCTGGGATCAACGAGCCCGCGCCGCACGAGCCGCAGCCCGCCGAGGCGGTCGAGGCGTTCTTTGCTCGCATGCAGGCGGAACATTTCGACCTGGCCATCCAGATGCATGGCGGCGGCGCCGAGTCGAACCCCTTCATCGCCAAGCTGGGGGCGCGCCACACCTTGGCGCTGGCGGCCGCGGGCAGTCTGCCGCTGGAGCAGAACCTGCGCTACTGCTACTACCAGCACGAAGTCATCCGCTACTTGGAACTGGTGGGGCAACTGGGTGTAGTCTGGGATGGCCTGCAGACTGATCTGCCCGTGCTTGCCGGCGACCGCGTGCGGCTGGCGCAGGTGTGGCGGCCCGAGGGAAGGCGCTACGCCGTGCTGCACGTGGGCGCCGGCGACGTGCGGCGCCGCTGGCCCGCCGAGCGCTTTGCGCGGGTGGCCGAGCATTTGTATGCGCGCTATGGTTGCGAGGTGGTGCTGACGGGGCGGGCCGAGGAGCGGCCGGCGCTCGAGCAGGTGCAGGCCGGCTGCCGGGTGCTGCTGGTGGACCTGGGTGAGCGGCTTGACCTGGGCATGATGGCGGCGCTGCTGAGTGGTGCGGCGCTCTTGGTCTCAAACGACACCGGCCCGGCGCACATGGCCTACGCCCTGGATACGCCTGCCGTGATCGTCTTCTGGTGTGGCAATGTGATTACTGCAGGGCCGCTCAAGCGCGAGCGCTTCCGTCCGGTGCTCTCGTGGACGCTCACCTGCCCCATCTGCGGCACGGCTGGCCGCTGCGCCTGCCCGGCCTCGTGGGTGGCCGGGGCGTCGCTGGAGGAGGTGCTGGCCGAAGCGGACGATTTGCTGGCGAACTGAAGGAACTGGGGGGACTGAAGGGGCTGAGGGGGCTCCGGCACACGCCGCATGCCCCTTCCCCCCAGTTCCTTCAGTCCCCTCCGCCGAGGAGCTCTTCCGCCGCCAGCTCGGCCGCAATGGCCACAAAGCGGGTGCACAGGGCCTTGTGGTCGGGGAGGTCAAAGCCGAGGGTGTTCAGCTCGCGGCAGTCCTCAGCGCCGGCGCGCTCGACGAAGCGCTGCCACAGGCGCTGCGCGCGCTCGTAGGCCAGGTCCTTCTGCGCGGCGTCGGGCGTGGTGCGGCCGAGGGCCAGGCCCAGCGCCATCACGCTGCCGCTCAGGGCGCCGCAGACGCAGCCAGCGCGGCCGATGCCGCCGCCAAAGGGCGTGGCCGCCTTGAGCACGGCGTCGTCGAGCGGCAGGCGCAGCGCCGTGGCCACGCCGTAGAGCGCCGACTCGGCGCAGTTGTAGCCATGGTCGCCGAAATGCTCGGCCGCCAGCTCAGCGGCCTCTTGCACCAGGGCGCGGCGCTCAGATGCAGAGAGGCTGCGAAGGTTGGGCATGATGGAGCCCCCTTTGGGAGTGTTGGCGTGAGTCACAGCAGGCTCGCGCTGCGGATAGTGACCATTGCGTGTGCATGATGCATATTCTACTGCCCACCTCTCGCTGTGTCAACAGAAGCGCGGCCAGGGGGTGCATCCACGTGGCGCAGGCGAGTGTACGGCGAGCAGGTACCCATTACAGGCCATGACCGGGCCTCGCGCTCCGCACTACGCTGGTGTTGGCCGTTCAGGGGTCTGGCGTGTTCGGCGACGCGGCTGGCCGCCCAGCGGGGCGGCCAGCCGCGTCGCCGAACACGCCAGACCCCTCCTTGTGGAGGGCCGGGCGGCGGAGTGAACTGGCCGGCTGTTGCCGGAGCGGCGGAGTGCCTTATGGCATGGCCCTTGCTGGGCAGGTGGCGCGAATATGCGGGTGAGGAGGTCTGCCATGCCCAAGCCGTTGAGCGAACAGGTCGTTGTGATCACCGGGGCCTCGTCGGGGATCGGGCGCGAGGCTGCGCTGCGCTTCAGCCGGGCGGGTGCGGCGGTGGTGCCTGTGGCGCGCAACCAAGAGGCGCTGAACCTGCTGCAGCGCGAGATCACGGCCGAGGGCGGCCGCGCCCTGGCGATGCCGGCCGACGTGGCCGACTATGACCAGGTGGAGCGCGTGGCGCGCAGCACGACGGAGCATTTCGGGCGCATCGACACCTGGGTGAACAATGCTGCGGTGACGGTGTATGGCCGCTTTGAGGACGTGCCGCCCGCCGAGTTTCGGCGCGTGCTCGAGGTCAACGTCATGGGCCAGGTGCACGGCGCACGGGCGGCGCTGCCGCACCTCAAGGCCGCGCACGGCGCGCTGATTGGCATTGGCTCGGTGCTCTCTGGCGTGCCGGCGCCGCTGCTGACGGCCTACACGGCGTCGAAGCATGCCCTCAAGGGGTTCTACGACTCGCTGCGTCTGGAGCAGATGCATGACCGGACGGGGGTGCAGATCAGCTTTCTGATGCCGGATTCGGTCAATACGCCGCTCTTCGACCACGCCATGACGCACCTCGGCGTCAAGCCGGCGCCCTTCCCGCCGGTGTACGAGCCGGAGGTCGTGGCCGAGGCCATCGTGCGGGTGGCGCAGAGCCCGGTGCGCAACGAACTGCTCACCGCGAGCGCGGTGGGGATGCGCGCGCTCGACGTCGTGGCGCCGCGCGCTGCCGACGGCTACTTTGAGCGTGTGGGCTATGCCAGCCAGCGCACCAGCGAGGCCAAGTCGCCCACTGCACCGAACAACCTGTGGCAGCCGGTGCCCGGGCCTGGCGCCGTGCGTGGCACCTTTGGCGCGGCGCCGTTTGACCCGCTGAGCTGGGTGCGCCAGCGGCCGGCAGTCCGCAGCGCGCTGACGGCGGTTGGCCTGGCGGCGCTGGTGTTCCCGCTGGCCGGGTTCATCCTGCGCGGGACCTTTGGCGGCTGCGTCGGCGCAGAGTTCGACTGAATGCTGAGCTGATTGTGCGCTATGCGAGCGTGCTCGGGCTGACTGGGGTGGGCCACGAATGGCACGAATTGCCACGAATGGAGTTGTGGGCGTCGTAGGCAGCATCTCCGGTGCCACCGCGAGGCGAAACGGGCTTAGCGCGCCAAGACCATGACAGCTTCGCGCCAGGCGGCGAGCAGGATCAGGGCGAGGGCGAGCCCGACGGCGGCCCACTGGCCCGCGGTCAATGCCAGGCGCGGCGGCGGCAGCACGCGCTCGGGGTTGGTGCGCATGAAGCGCTTGATCTCCCAGCGCGAGAGCGACGCCGTGGCCGCGGCCACCAGCAGGTAGGCGGCGAACTCGTAGGGCCCAGCGCGCTCCAGCACGGCCAGCGAGGGCGCCAGGCGCTGGGCCATGGGGATGGCGAACGAGTTCGAGCCGATGACCAGGCCGTAGATCACCACGTTGACCAGCGGCGCCAGGTAGCCCAGCGGATAGCCGTTGATGCGCAGCGCGATGTTGCCGAGCACCACCAAGCCGCAGCCCACACCGACGTTCCACAGCACCATGGGCAGCCACTCCATGAGCACGTTCGGCGCGACCGTGCCGCCAACCGCCGCCGCTGCAGCGTTCTTGGAGCGCAACACCCCCTCGGGCAACAGGTGATAGCCGGCGTACCAGGCGGCGACAAAGAGCAGCGCGGCGATGGCCAGCAGCCCGGCAAAGCGCACGATCAGACTCTGGTGTTGCAGCACTCGCGCCGGCAGCGAACGCGTCGCACTTGTGGCTGCTGCGGTGCCGGCGTCCTGTGGCTGCATCGTGCTGCGCCGCTCGACTGCTGTGCCCAAGGCCAGCCCGGCCAACGCCCCCACAATGGGCAGCGCCAGGTACAGTGGCTGCAGTGTGAAGGCGAACAGGGCCGCTGCGACCGCAAAGGTCAGGCCCGCGCCCCTCGCCGTGTAGACGTACCGTGGACCCTTCATCGATCGCTTTCCTTCCCGGTGCCGAACCCGTGAGGTGAGGTTGCCTGCTGTGAAGCCTCACCCGCGGCGCCAATGAGCGAAACGTCGTGCCAGGAGCAGTATACTGCAATCGCCTGTCCCGTGCTTCAGGCGCCCGGCGAGGTTGCAGCCTGGCCAGATCGCCAGGGCAGACGGCAGGGCCTGCGGCTGGAGGATGCCGGCAGCGCCGCGCGGCCCGAGGTGGCGCTTAGGCAAGGGGGTGCGCAGCGTCGTTGGCCCGCCCGCGGGCGGGCCAACGGCGCTGCGCACCCCCCTTAAGAACGGCTATTTGATGACGAACTGGGCGACGAGGGCGATGGCGACCAGCAGCGCGAACATTGACGCGGCGAGGATGCCGATGCGGCGCAGGTCGCCGAGGACGTAGCGATACTCGCCAGCGAGGTCGGCAGTGGTGTGCGCGGGCGCGGGCTGCTCGGCTGCGGCGCTCGGGCGGATGGTGGTGGTGCCGGCGGCGCTCACCACGTTCCGCTCGGCCTGGCGCACCGCCGATTTCACCTGCGACCGGCGCTTGGCGGATTTCTTGGCCATGTGCTCCTTTGCCTCCTGAGTCTCTACCCGATCAACTCGGCTGTGACCACAATACGATGGCTGTCGACGAGCGGCGGGTAGCAGGTGATGAGGGTCAGCATCGCCTTCCCCGTCGGGTCCATGACGCTCGTTTCTTTGGGCGTGACGATGCGCGTATCGACGACCCGGTAATGATAGGTCTGTGCGGGCGTCCGGATCAGGACGTCATCGCCCTGCTGCAGCTCGCTCAGGTCCTTGAAGATCGACCCATAGATATCGTTGTGCGCCGACAGCACCATATTGTCGGCCGCGCCCGGCAGGGCGCTGCCAACGTGGTGGCCGACGCCGTTCTTGAGCGCCTGCCAGTCGTCGCCCTCCACGATGGGCGCGTCGACGCCGATGGCTGGGATGGCGATGCGCGCCCCCTTGAGCGAGACGGGCGTGGGCGCCGGGGTAGCGCCGGGCGTCGGCGAGATGCGGCCACCGGGCAGCTCGGCGTCGCTCGGCCGCAGTGTGGCGCTCGGGGCCGGCGTCGCGGTGGCGGCGGCGGGTGTCAAGAGCGGCAGCGCCGTGGCCACCGGCAGCGGCGCAGTGGCGGTCGCCGTGCTGCGCGGGCCGCCCAAACGCGCCAGGTCGGCCTGCAGGCGGTCGACCAGGCCGAACGACACCAAGGCTGCGGCCACCAGGCCCACCATGGCCACGACCTCGATGGCCACCAGCAGCCGGTCGAGCCACGAGGCTGTCTGTGTGCGGTCCTTGGGCAGCGGCAGCCGGCGCTTCTGACGTGGTTGCGACGGCTCGACGGTGGCCGCCTCCACAGGCGCCTGTGTCGCTGCGGCAGGCATGGCCGGCGCCGGCTCGGCGGGCGCGGCCGTGTGGGCCTCAGCCGGAGTCTCCTCCGGCGCAGGTTCCAGCGCTGGGCGCCAGTGCTCGGTGGGAGCCAGCCGGGTGCGCCTGGGCACCAGCGAGCCTGCGGCCAGGACATCGGCCTCGTCGTCGAGGCCGGCGGTGATGCGCCTAATGCGGGCGCGCGCGGCAGCCCGGCGCTGAGCTCTTGTGGCGCGGTCCAGGTTGTCGGTCACGGGGTTCCCTGCCCATAGACAGCGATGGTTGAAGACCGATTATAGCCTGCACATGGGGGCGCGTCAAACAGCCAGCTTGCCCCCTCCGGCATCCTGGCATCAGCCGGGCACTCTGCTCGGCTACCACCCGGCCCTGGCCCAGGAAGGGTTTTGGGTGGGTTGGCCTGCCAGCAGCCCTGGCGCGCCCGCGGGCGCGCCAGGGCTGCTGGCAGGCCAACCCACCCAAAACCCGCCTTGAGGGTCCCGAACCGGTCTCGTGCGCAGCGTGATACCCGGTTGCGGGCCAATGACGGTCTGCTGCAATAGGCTGCTATGCGGCAGGGCGACCCAGCCGGCTGCGCACGAGCTGCATCAGTGTGGCCAGCTCTTCGACGCGCAGCAGCGCCAGGCCGATGATGTAGACCAGCGCGCCCAGGCCGCCGGCGCCGGCAAAGAGCGCCAGTTGGCTCAGCTTGCCCGTCGCGGGCAGCAAAGGCTGCAACAGGGCGAGCCCGGCCCACATGGCCACGCCGGCGGCCGCGGCCGCGATCAGCGACTTGGCCGTGGTCGAGAGCATGCCGTGGCCGGCCATCGTGCCGACCTTGCGCTGCAGCAGCGCCCACATGAGGATGCAGTGCCCCGTGAGCTGCACCGAGTTGGCGATGACCAGCCCGATGTAGCCCATGTGGAAGACAAAGGCCAGGAGCGGCCCGACGATGAGGTAGGCGGCTACGCCGGCGATGCCCACAAGCACCGGGGTGACGGTATCGCGGCGGGCGTAGAAGGCAAAGACGATCGGCTGGTCGATGGCGGCGAAGGGCAGCCCGGGCAGGTAGAAGAGCAGCGCGCGTCCTACCTGCGCGGTATCGGCCGGGGTGAAGGCGCCGTGCTCGAGGATCAGGCGGATAGCCGCCTGCCCCAGCACCAGCAGCGCCACCGCCGACGGAATGATCAGCACGAGCACCAGGCGCAGCGCGCCAGCCAGGGTGCGGCGGAACCGGGTGTTGTCGGGATCCTCGCGGATGCGCGCCAGGGCGGGCAGGGCGGCGGTGGCGATGGCGACCGACACCAGTCCCAGCGGCAATTGGATCAGGCGGGTGGCATAGTCCATCCAGGCTAGTGCCTCGCCCACTGTGCGCGAGGCCAGGCTGCTGTCGATGACGACGCCGATCTGCGCCACCACCAGGCTGCCGGCCACGGGCAGGTAGAGGATGAGCATGCGGCGCAGCGCCGGGTGGTGCAGGTCGAGGCGGGGCCACAGGCGCAAGCCGCGTAGCCCGGGCAGGATGACGGCCAGCTGCAGGAGCGACCCCAGCACCACGCCGATGCTCAGGGCCGGCACGCCGATGCGGTGCCCAGCGAGGGCGGCCATGATGATGACACCCAGGTTGAACACGGCGGAGGCCATGGCCGGGAAGACGAACTGCTGCCGCGCAAAGAGCACCGCGGCCACCACGCCCCAGAGGCTGAGGAACAGCAGCGCCGGCAGGATCAGGCGCACCAGGTCGACGGCCAGCCCCAGCACCTGCGGCTCGAGGCCGCCGCTCATCAGCCACGCCAGCAGCGGCGCGCCGAGCTCGAGGACGGCGACGATGACGATAAAGCCGAGCCCCACCAGCGTCAGCAGCGTGCTCGTCAGCCGCTCCAGCTCTTCGCGTTCGCCGCGCGCCACGTACTCGCTGAGCACCGGCACCAGGGCCGCCGTGACCATGCCGCCCAAGAGCAGGTCGTAAAAGATCGTGGGCACCTTCGAGGCGGCGTTGAAGGCGCTGACCTCGGGCGGCGCGCCAAAGACTCTGGCCACGACCGTCACACGCAAGAGGCCCAGCACCCGGCTCAGGAGCTGGCCGACAAAGATGACCACTGCAGAGGCGGCCACGCCCCTGGCGACGGGGTGGCGCTCGACGGCGCTCACAGGGGGCTGGCTATCGGCCATGCGCCTGACCTTGCCCTTCCCTTGCGGCCATTTCGGCCAAGATCGGCCGCGCGGCCGCGAGCGCCCGCGCCCGGTGGCTGATGTGGTTCTTGACCTGCGGCGCCAGCTCGGCCATGGTCGCGCCCAGCTCAGGGATAAAGAAGACGGGGTCGTAGCCAAAGCCGTGGCTGCCGCGCGGCGTGTCGATGATCTCGCCGCGGATGGCGCCCTCGGTGGTGCAGACCTGGCCGCCCGGGGTGGCCATGGCGGCGACGCAGCGGAACTGGGCGCCGCGCTGCTCGGGCGGCACGCCGCGCAGCCGGCCCAGGAGGAGGCGGATGCGGTCCATGTCGGAGGCATCGGGCCCGGCCCAGCGCGCCGATTGCACGCCCGGCGCACCGCCCAGGGCATCGACCTCGAGGCCCGAATCGTCGGCCAGGGTGACGAGGCCGCTCAGGGCGGCGTAGCCGCGGGCTTTGAGGATGGCGTTCTCCAGGAACGTCTTGCCCGTCTCGGCGATTTCCTCGGCGATGCCCAGCTCGCTGAGAAAGGTGCACTCGATGGGCAGCCCGCTCATCAGCTCCCGAAACTCTTTTAGCTTGCCGGCATTGCGCGTGGCCAGCAGTAAGCGCATGTACCCTCTCTTTGCTTGCAGGACCTGGCGGCTATGATAGCATAGTAGACAAACATTGACAAAAGCTACCTTCTAGCATATACTGGGCCATAGTGTGTGCTGCGATCGCCACGAGCGTTGGGCGTCTGGCCGGCGCCTGCCGGTCCCTCGGGCATCCTACGGTGCGCTATCGGCAAAGATTGGCGCAAATTACGAATCTCTCGAGGAGACGAGGACGCGTGCAACGTACAAAGAGGCGTAACGCCCTGACGATCCTGCTTGTGCCTCATACCGAGCGGGCTCCGGTCAGCTTGCGTTTGCCCTTTTGGCTGCTTCCGCTCATATCCATCGCGCTCGTCGCCGTCACGGTGGCTGCGGGGGTCTTTGGCTACCAGTACTACAGCCTGCAGCACCGGGTCAACGATCTGCTGGGCGAACAAGCGACCGAACGGGTGCGACAGCGGGAGATGCGGGCCACCATCCTGAGCCAACAGGATGAGGTGCGCAACCTATCCACGCAGGTGGAGGGGTTCAAGGCTGAGCTCCTGAGTGTGCGGCGGTTGAGCGACGAGATCCGCGATATCCTCGGCATCCCGGCGCCGACGCCTGCGGCGACGCCGGCCCTCGCGCCGGGCGAGCCGCAGGGCGGGGCGACGGTGCCGGCCAGCGGGGGCGGCGCCCCGGCCGAGCGCACTGCGCTCAAGCCGTCGTCGCGCAGCATGCGCATGGCGGTGGAGAGCGGCAGAGAAGTCGTCGGCATGAGCTCGGCGATGCCGGCCGAGATGCAATCGCTGCAGGAGCTGCGCCAGCTCGTGTTGGAGCGCCTGTCGCGCATCGACGACGAGCATGGCGACTGGGCGACCGTGGAGCGCGAGCTGCGGCAGTGGGCGGCCGCGCCGCACCTGTGGCCGACGGCGGCACACCCCATCTCGTCAGAGTTCGGCTACCGCGAGCTCTTTGGTGTCTATGGCTTCCACTATGGCATCGACATCCCCGTCTGGAGGGGGACGCCGGTGCACGCCACCAAAGACGGCACGGTGGTCGAGGCCGGCTGGCTTGGCGGTTGGGGCTACATGGTCGAGATCGCCCACGAGGCCGGCTACAGTACCATCTACGCCCACAACTCGGCGCTGAAGGTCAGAGTGGGGGACAGGGTGAAGGCTGGGGATGTGATTGCCCTCTCCGGCTCTACCGGCATCTCTACCGGTCCCCACGTGCACTATGAAATGCATCTGTACGGCACGCCCGTCGATCCTCTTCGCTACATAGACCAGGGCTAGTGAGCCGGCAGGGCGGCCTCGGCGCGACCAGTGTTGCGCCCCGCAGGCCGCGTGACAAACGGGCAGTTGGTCAAGAGGAGAGGGCGCTAGACAGGGGTACTCGAGTGGCACTGTTCGGCAAGGACAAGGGGCCCGTGGTGGTGGGGCCCGGCAAGATCGAGAACGTCTTTGGGCCCAGCACCCGCTTTGAGGGCAACCTTACCTCCGACGGCAACATCCGTGTCGATGGCGTGTTCGAGGGCACGATCGAGACGGCCGGCAACGTCATCATCGGCGAGCAGGCGCGCGTGATGGCCGATATCAAGGCCAACGGCGTGCAGGTCTGGGGCGCAGTGAAGGGCAATATCACGGCTCTGGGCAGGCTCGAGATCCTCTCGTCGGGGCGTGTCTGGGGCGACATCAAAGTCGCCGCGCTGCTGATCGACGAGGGGGGCGTGCTCCGCGGCCAGTGCATCATGCAGGGCGAGGGTGAGCCCCTGCTCATCGAGGGCGCGCGCGTGCGCGAGAGCGAGAGCGAAGACGTGGCTCAGACCGAGACAGAGGCCGAGCCTGAAGACGAGGAAGAGTAGGGCGGCAAGTCCTGGTGACGAGCGGGCGGGAGAAGCGCTTCTCCGGCCCGCTCTTGCTTTGTCACGTGGTTAGGCAAGGCCCACGAGTTGTGCTATGATTGCTCGCGGCGAATCCAGCGTCAGCCAGCGATAGTACTCACGCGGTCGCGTGGCCGGGCTTGTCGCCTCCCTGAGGCCTCCCTGCCTGCGCCCTTTGGGCGCAAGCAGGGAGGGGCTTGCGATACGCGAGGCATGTGGACCGCGTGAGTACTATCAGAGAGCGTAGCTTAGCCCCTTTTGGGCGTCGGGGAGGCAAGGGTGATGAAGGCGGTGCTCGTCATGCGCGGCTGCGTGCTGCCGGCCAAGGGCGAGGGCAGCGGCGAGGAGAAGGCCGGCCTGCGCGCGCTGGCCGAGACGGGTTTGTTCACTATCCTGCTGGGCACTGCGCCTGACGCCACGGCCTCCTCAGGTGCGGGCAACCGCGCCGCAGCGGCCGTGGAGGCAGCCGGCGGCAGGGTCGACGCCGTGGTGTGGTGCCCCCACGCGAGCGACGCGGGCTGTGGCTGTTGGGGCGAGCGCCCCGGCCTGATCCTCGAGGCGGCCAACCGCTTTGACCTGCAGCGCAACGATTGCTATCTCATCGGCACGACGCCGACCGATATGGAGATGGCGGTCGCTGCGGGCGTGCGGCCCATCCTCGTGCTCGAGGGGCGCACGATCGGCGAGATCATGGGCGACTCGTGCGAGCGCAAGGACTTTCCCGTGGCCCGCACGCTGGCACAGGCCATGGAGTATGTCAGAGTGGAAGAGGAAACCACCGCTCAGATCGGCAGGCCACGGCAGAACCTGCCGCCGGCCCCGGCCGAGGAGCCCAATTCGCCCATTGCGGGCAGCCCCACCGTGCTCCCCATTTCGAGCGCTGCCGTGGCGGCCAGCAGGCGCACGCGCCTGCGCCCGCGCGAGGTCGGCCGCTGGCTGAGCTTTCTCGTGGTGGGCGGGGTGTGGCTGAGCTTGGGCATCGCCTATCTGCTGACACACCTGTACCGCGAACAGCGCTTCCCCGAGGTGGTGTGGTACATCACACTGCAGTTCATCCCGCGCGTGGCCCGCGGCGTGCTCTTTATCCTCACCGGCGTGGCCGTGGTCGTGCTGGCGAGCTGGAGCTTCTTGCACACCGTCAGCAACGGGCAACTCAAGCGGCGCTAGAACATCAAGCATTCCTGTGGAGGCCTGCAGACGGCCGAATCGATGCCCTGCGACGCCCACAAAGCCGCCTCCGACGCCCAACGAGGGGCTAGGCTGCGTCGCCTGTGCGGTGCCGACGCCCACGAGGGGCTGGGCTACGTCGCCTGTGCGGTGCCGACGCCCACGAGGGGCTACGTCGCCTATACCATTGCTTGGCCGATGTTCTAGCGGCTGCGTTCCCCGGCGTGGCGGTGGTCGCCGACGAGCAGGGTCAGCGCCCAGTTGACCAGGCTGATGACCAGGGCGCCCAGGAAGGCGGCGACAAAGCCGTCAACCGTGAAGCTCAGCCCGAGCATGGCGCCGACATAGCTGGCCAGCCAGAGCATGAGGGCGTTGATGACCAGGCTGAAGAGGCCCAAGGTCAGGATGATCAACAGGCCCGTCAGGAAGGTCAGGATGGGGCGCACGAGGGCGTTCACCAGGCCAAAGACGAGGGCCATGGCGAGGAAGGTCACCCACGACCCTTCGGAGTGTATCCCCGGCACCAAGACGACCGCAAGGTATAGGGCGACGGCGTTGATGAGCAGTCGCAGCAGGAGCCTTCGCATCGCTGGAACCCTCCTCCACCTGGGGCTTGTCTCTACTCGATAAAGATCTCGACGCGCTCGGCGTCCTCTTCGTCTTCGACGTCGATGATCTTGCCCTGAGTCCCCTCGCGGATGGCCTTGGTGATCTGCTCGACGTCGAGGCCCTCGACTTCTGGGGCGAAGCGAGCGCCCATCTTGATGCCCACGCTGACCAGGCCCATGGGGATGTTGACGTTGACCTTGCTTTTGCCGGTGCGCAGGTCGGTCACGCGCACGCGGAACCAGCGCGGCGAGCCCTGGGGGGCTGCCTGGCCGGCCCGGTCGGCCTTGTCGAGGGCGGCCAGGAGTCTGGCGCCCTCCTCGGCGCTGATCTGGCGTGACTCGATCATTTTGAGGATCTGCATGCGCTCTTCTGTCGTCGACATGGTACACCCCCTGGTGGCCTGTCTGCGGCCCGGCTGGCCCTGTGCGCCGGCCGCTCTCGCCGCGATGGTTCACTCACCGATAGACACCTGGATGTGCTCGCCGTCCTTGCTCTCGTCGACGTCGACAGAGAATGTCTCGCTCCGGCGGGCGCCTTCGCGCGGGGCGAGGATGGGTCCTTCCTGTAGGCCCTTACTCAAGGTCGAGGACCATCTGGTCGAGGCTGCGCACCGTGACAAAGCTGCGCCCTTGCATGACCTGCAGCGCCTCAGGGTGGCTGGTCGAGATAGTGGCGGCGATGGCGCGCGGCGCCCAGGCGGCCAACGCGGCCAGGCCATAGTCGGCCAGCGGCGCCTCGAGCGGCCCCCGTGCCTGCGGGCGCACGGCCAGGTCGAGCCGGGCCGTGGCGCCGCCGCTCAGGGCCAGGATGCTCACGGCCGCCACGAGCGAGCTGCCCTGTTCCAGGCCCCAGCGGGTCGTCTGCCGGCCGCTGAGAAAGGCATCGCACCACTCGCGCAGGCGGCGGCCCAGCGTGGGCCGGAACGTCTGCGGCTCGATGGGGCGCACGCGCTGCGCCTCCAGCGGCGTGGTCGCGCGCGCCAGGTCGAGCAGGGCCTGCCAATCGCGATCCTCCAGGCGGCGCAGGCCCGGCACTCGCGGCTGGGTGCGGCTGTGCAAGGGCCCGTGGCGGGCGAGCTCGACGATGGTATCGTAGCGCCGGAAGCCCAGGCGGCGGTAGAGTCGCTGCGCGGGCTCGTTGTCGGTGCGCACCTGCAGGAGCACCTGCCGGCCGCCACGGCGCCTGATACCCTCCAGCGCCGCCTCCATGAGTCGTCGCCCGATGCCCCGGCCCTGCAGGCTGGGGTGCACGGCAACGTTGCTGACGAACCAGCGCCCGTCTGCGCCCTCGGGGGCCGCCGTCACGTTGCCCACCAGGCGGCCTTGCTGTTCCCACACGTAGCCGCCGGCAAGGGGCGCGACGCGCTCCATCACGGTCAAGAGTGGGCCGAGCACAGCCAGGCTGCGCATATCGGCCACCAGAGTGTTGCCCATCTGCTCCAGCTCGGGGCCGAAGGCGACTTCGATCAGGTCGGCAATGGCCCCCATGTCGCGCGCTGGGTCGGCGGGCCGGGCGCAGCCCTCATTCTCCGAAACACAAGCGATGGCGAAGATCATAATCCTCCGGCCGGGCGGGCTCACCTGAACCCCACGCTGAGTCGATTGGCCGGCCGCTTATAGTATAGCACCATGCCGCCAGGCTGAAAAGATCAGGCCGCGCTGCCCAGGAGCCGTAGCGCTTCCTCCGACGTGAGCTTGCCGGCGGCGAGGTCCTGCAGGATGCTGCGCCGCTGCTCGCTGGAGGGGCCGGCCTCTTCGGGCACGTCGTAGCCCAGGGTGCGGATGACATCGTTCAGCCGCGAGCGCACGGCAGGGTAGGAGAGCTGCATCTCCTCCTGCACGTGGTTCAGCTTGCCCTCGCAGCGGATAAAGGTCTCGACGAACTGGAGCTGCTCGGGGCTCAGACGGCAGAGGCGGCCGAGCGAAAAGTGGCCCTCGATGGCAGTATCGCAGACGCGGCAGTAGAGGCGCGTGACCTCGAGTGCCTCCTGGCAAATGGGGCAACGCCCGACGACCGGGTTCATCTTCGTACTCCTCTGACGGCACAATTCTCACTACTCTACTCATAGTATAGCGCAATCCGCATTGCTTGTCAATGATGCGGGTAAGATTGATGTTGTGGTTGTGAAGAATATTCACACAGAGTGCGAAAATATTGCCGTGGAGGGCACCCCCGGTTCGTAGTTGGCGCTTGAGCGCCAACTGCGAACCGGGCGACCTGCGCTACGAGCCGTAGTGCTCCTTGAGGAAGGCGCCCCAGCCCGCTTCGAGCGAAGCGCGGCTGAGGCCGAGGACGCGCTGCAGCGCATCCCAGCTCGAGGTGCCCGGCCGGATGGCCTGCACCAGGGCACTGAGCTGGCCGGCCTGGTAGGTCAGGCCCAGGTATTCGCCGAGCGTGTAGGCCAGCGGCTCGACCCAGTCGGCGCTGGGTGCCCAGTCTCCTTCGCGGAGGGAGTGGGAATCGCTGCCGAGGCCCTGCACGTCGAGCGTTCTCGCCAGGCCGTCGCCCAAGCCCTGCTGCACGATCGGCCGCCAGTCGGGCTGCCAGGCGCCGGCATGCCAGAGGGCCAGCGCTTCGACCAGCCACCAGTCGCCTGCCGCCGGCTGGCTGCGGCCGAGGGCGCGCTGCAGGACGGCGCGCGCGACCGACAGCCTGGCGCTGCGCTCGAGCGCGGCGGCGCGGTCGGTGGCGCTCCACATCTCGATGGCGAGCTGGGGCGAGGCAAAATAGTCGACGCCCGAGGCGCTGGCGCCGTAGGGGAAGCTGCGCACGGTGATGCGCGAGGCAGAGCGGGGCACCTCGCGCCAGGCGTCGCTGGAGGTGGGCGCGGCGGGGGGATACTGCGCCGTCAGCGCAGCGCAGAACGATTCCAGCGCTGGGGCCAGGCGGGCGGCAGGCGCACAATCGGGGCCCTGGGCGATCACGGAGAGGTGCTCGGTCTCCAGCTCGCTGGGGTCGCCCCAGAACTCGGGTGGCGGCGGTGCGTGGCGCCAGTGGCCCTCGCTCTGCTGGTAGAACCAGGTGCTGCGCCAGGCATGGTTGCCGTCGGAGAGCAGCACGGTCACCTCGGCCTGAGCGGCGCCGAGGTGCAGGCGCTCGACCCGGGGCCGGGCTGTGGGCCGCGCCGCGTACCAGGCGGCCTCGCGGGCAAAGTTCTCCTCGTGGTAACGTATCCAGGGGGCGTGCATCTGGTCGAGGGCGGCCAGGAAGAGGTCGCACTGGCCCGTCTGCAGGGCGAGCACTTCGGCCGCGATAACGCGCTCGAGCTCAGCACGGGCGATGGCCAGGCTGCGCTGTGCACGGTAGTACAGGGCGCCGGCAACGGCGAGCGCGGCCAGGGCCGCGATCAGGACGCGCCGCCGCACGCGGGGCGAACGCCACGGAGGCTCCGGCTCCGAGTGGGCGATCGGCTCGCCGGCGCTGCGCCAGGTGAACTCGATGCCCATCAGCGCAACCGCTCGACGTCGCCCACCAGGATGCGCTGCGTCGTGCCATCGGCCAGCTCGAGCACCAGCGCACCGTCGGGGTCGGCGCTGCGGGCCAGACCCTCAATGACTCCCTGATGCGTCGTCACCCGCACCATCTGCCCCAGTGTGGCCAGGTGCTCGACCCAGTCGGCATGGGGCAACTCGCCGGCGCGCAGGCGGTCGTAGCGCGCCTCGATGCGACGCAGGATTTCCTGCAGCAGCGGCAGCCGGGGCAGCGGCCGGCCAAAGGCTTCGGCGAGGCTGGTGGCCTGCCCGGCCAGGTCGGGCCAGGCCGAGAAATCCACGTTCACGTTCAGCCCGATGCCCGCGACCACATAGATGCCGTCGTCGAGGCGGCACATCTCGCTGAGGATGCCGGCCAGCTTGCGCCGGCCCAGGAGGAGGTCGTTGGGCCACTTGATGGCCGGCTGCATGCGCGTCTCGGCGGCGATGGCCTCGACGCAGGCCACGCTCAAGAGCATGGTCACCTGGTAGGCGTCTTGCGGGGGCAGCGGGGGGTAGAAGACCAACGAAAAGAGCAGCGCCTCACCGGGCGCAGCGACCCAGCGGCGCCCCAGCCGCCCGCGGCCGGCGGTCTGCTCTTCGGCGATGACCAGCGTGCCCTCTGGCGTGCCTTCGAGGGCCAGACGGCGCGCTTCATCGTTGGTGGAGCCGATGCGCTCGTAGTGGATGATGCGCTGGGCCAGCCAGCGGGTGCCGAGGCCGGCGGCGATGCTGGTGGGCGACAATTGTTCCATGAGTAGGGAGAGTACTACAGGATGAAGACGACGTCAACCGCGTTCCCTCAGCCCCCGACGAACTTGCTCCTATACCCCAGCCTTTGCAGCTCGGCGGCGATGCGCTCGCGATGGTCGCCCTGGACCTCGATGCGGCCTTCTTTGACCGTGCCGCCGGAGCCGCAGAGGGCTTTCAGCCGCTTGGCCAGGGCCTCCAGGTCGCCGGGGGTGAGTTGCAGGCCACTCACCACGGTCACCGTCTTGCCGCCGCGGCCCTTCTTCTCGCGCTGGATGCGCGCCGTCTGCTCGCGGGGCGGCAGGCTGACCGCCTGCGGCCCGGCGGGCTCGGGGCGGCGCTTGCCGGAGGGGCGCCCGGTCGAGTATACGACTTGGTCCTTTTCGCCTGCCATGTGATCTCTCACCTGTCGGTCTGTTCACGCCAGTGTCTGCGGCGATATTCTACCCCAACCTGGTGGCTGCGACAATCCCGCCAGGGCGCATGGGCATATCCCCGGAGTGTCGGGGCCACACCCGCTCTCCGGTACTACAAACGGCGGTCGCCCACGATTGGCGCGTTTTGCGGTGGCCGTGGGGCGCGGCCTACTCTATACTGCGGCGTGGGCACCCGACACAACGACCGCAAGGAGTGCACGATGCATGAAGTAGAGGTGCGCAAGGCGACGGAGCGCTTTTTCGAGGCACTGAACCGCATGCTTGCCGGCGATGTGGCGCCGATGGCCATGGTGTGGGCGCATGGCCCCGATGTGATGCAGTTGGGGCCGTTCGGCCGGCGGCGCCTGGGTTGGGATGAGGTGAACGCCGAGTTCGTCGAGGCCTCGCAACTGCTGCAGGGCGGCCACGTGGAGGCCAAGGACCTGGAGATCCGCGTGGAGGGCAACATGGCCTTCGCGGCCTGCGTGGAGCAGGGAGAGACGAGCGAACGCAACGGCAAAAAGGTCACCGTCGGCCACCGCGCCACCTCCATCTTTCGTCGCGATGAGCACGGCGAATGGAAGATGGCGTACCATCACACCGACATGGCACCGGCGCTGAAGGAGCTGGCGAGCGAGCAGGTGAAGGCAGCCGCGGGCGCGCCGGCGGAGCGCGGCTGAACCTGCCCCCGGGCCGATACGCGAGCTCCTGCGTGAGGCGCCCGCGCCGCCGGTGGCATGCTGTATGCTGTTTTTCTCAGCATGTCATTCCAAGACGTCATCGCCTTCATCGTCAGCGGCTTCGAGGCCGCCGGCGTGGGCGCGCTGGTCATCGGCAGCGGCCTCGCGCTGTACACCTTTGCGCGCGCCCTCCTCGCCGGCGAGCGTCGACACGGCGCGCGCATGCCCCCTGCCTACCGCAACCTCCGGCGCGGGCTGGGCCGCGCCATCCTCCTGGGCCTGGAGCTGCTGGTGGCCGCCGATATCATCCGCAGCATCGCCGTCACGCCCACGCTGCAATCCGTCGGCGTGCTGGGGCTGATCGTGCTCATCCGGACGTTCCTGAGCTGGTCGCTGGAGGTCGAAGTCACCGGGCGCTGGCCCTGGGAGGGCACGCGGCCGGGGGCGCTGGCGAGGATGCCGGATGGGGGAGATGGCGAGGAGGCGGCCGACCCCCGAGGGCGCGGCCCACCGTGAGTCGAGACGGCCACATGCTGATAGTAGCGGAGGTCGGTGCCGGGGAGACACCTGACAGGTCTCTGGAGACCTGTCAGGTGTCTCCCCGGCACCGACCTCTCGCGGCGCTTGTGTGACGGGGCAATAGGAGTAGAATGGGAGATGGTGTAGGTGCGCAGTGTGCAGCAATCACTCTCGAAGGAGGACGCCATGATCGACCGTGAGATGCTCATCAACGCCTTCGCTTTCAACCTCAGCATTGTCAAGCGCGAGACCGCGGGCCTCGGCCATGCCGACAGCCTGGTGCAGCCACCGTTTCAGACGAACTGCCTCAACTGGACAATGGGGCACCTGGCCGAGAACCGCGACCTGATCCTGAGGACCTTGGGCCGGCCGCCCGTGTTCAGTGAGGCTCAGGTGGCGCGCTACGGGTACGGCTCGCAGCCGGTGACCTGCCAGGGCGCTGACGTCGTGCCGTTCGAGGACTTGCTTGCGGCGTTTGAGCGCGCGCAAGAGGAGATTGCCCAGGGGTTGCGCGAGGTCACACCCGAGGCGCTGGCGCAGAAGACCAAGTTCGCCGGACGCGACATGACCGTGGGCGGGCAGATCTTCTTCCTCTATTTCCACGAGACCTACCACGCCGGCCAGTTGGAGATGCTGCGCGAGATGATTGTCGCCCAGAGGGGGGCGCGGTGAAGGTCGATCTCCTGGTAGTGAATGCGGGGCAATTGCTGACGCTGGCCGCGCCGGCGCCGCGCCGTGGCGCGGACATGGCCGACCTGGGGCTGCTGCGCGGCGGGGCGGTGGCGGTGCACGAAGGGCGCATCGTGGCGGCGGGGCTGCAGGATGAGGTGCGCAGCCGCTACGAGGCCGAGCGCCAGTTCGACGCCGGGGGCCGCGTGGTGATGCCTGCCTTTGTGGACCCGCACACCCACGTGCTCTACGGCGGTGGCCGCATCGCCGAGTTCGAGCTGCGCCTGAAAGGGGCCGGCTATCAGGAGATCATGGCCTCGGGCGGGGGCATCATGAGCACGGTGCGCGCCACGCGGGCGGCGAGCGACGAGGCGTTGCTCGGCGAGAGCGCGCGGCGCCTGGCACGTATGCGCGCCCAGGGCACGGCCACGGCGGAGGTCAAGAGCGGCTATGGGCTGAGCGTGGAGGCCGAGCTGCGTATGCTGCGGCTGACCCCGGCGCTGGCCGAGCGGACGGGGATGCGCCTGGTGCCCACCTTCCTCGGCGCGCACGCCGTGCCGGCCGAGTATGCGGGGCGGGCCGAGGCCTACGTGGACCTCGTCGTGGAGGAGATGCTGCCGCACGTGGTGGGCCTGGCCGAGTATTGCGATGTCTTTTGCGACGAGGGCGCCTTTACGCTCGAGGAGACGGCGCGCGTGCTGCGCCGGGCGAAAGAGCTGGGGTTGGGGGTCAAGCTACATGCCGACGAGTTCGCCGCGTTGGGGGCGACCGAGCTGGCGGTCGAACTCGGCGCGGCCTCGGCCGACCACCTGATGGTGACGCCCGATGCGGCGCGGGCGCGGCTGGCGCAGTCGAGCACGGCGGCGGTGCTGTTGCCGGGCACGAGCTTTGGCCTGAAGAGCGGGCGCTACGCCGACGGCCGCGCCTGGGTCGATGCCGGCGCCATCGTGGCCCTGGCCAGCGACTGCAACCCCGGCACGGCGCCCAACGAGTCCCTGCCCTTCACCATCGCCCTGGCCTGCCGCATGATGGGGCTGACGCCGGCCGAGGCGGTGGTGGCGGCGACGCTGAACGCGGCCTATGCCATCGGCCGCGCCGGCGAGGTGGGCAGCCTGGCGCCAGGCAAGGCGGCGGACCTGGTGATCCTCGATGCCGAGGACTATCGCGAGCTGGCCTACCGCTTTGGCAGCAACCTGGTCTGGCAGACGGTTGTGGGGGGCAACGCGGCATAGAGGGGTGCTGGTAGTGAGGGAGAAGGAGTGGGCGGCGTCGCCCGCGCGGTGCAGGCGACGCCGCCCACTCCTTCTCCCTCACTACGAACGGGTCTTCTTGTCTTGCCGTCACTCAGAGCTCACTGTAGACGTCGCCCCGGCTCGCGAGCTTGAGCACCAGCACCAGGAGCTGCGCATCGCGCACCTGATAGACAATGCGCCAATCGCATACTCTGACGCGGTACAGATCATAGCCGGTGAGCTTTTTCGCCCCGTGCGGGCGCGGGTTCTTCTCGAGGCCGCGCAGCGCCTTTGTGACCTGTTGGGCCAGGCCACGCGGCAGCCGCTCGAGCATCTTGCCGGCCTGGCGCGAGAGCTTGACCGCGTAGCGCCGCGGCTCAGCCATCAAGCAGCCCCTGTTCCCTCAACTCCTGCTCGACTTGGTCCAGCGTAGCAAAGCTCTCGGGGTCGCGGTCGTATTCAGCCAGCGCTTCTTGCGCATCGCGGACGTCCTGTGCTTCCTCGAGCACATCACGTATGGCGACATAGTCCTCATAGGGGATGACTGCCGCGACCGGCTTGCCGAAGCGCTCGATGACGGTCAGCCGGCCTGCGCCTGCAGCGTCGAGCACATCGCGCATCCTCTTGCGCGCCTCATGGGCGTCGAGCACCTGCTGAAGCACTATCCACCTCCCAGTTGTAGGGGTCGTACGAGTTGTACATCTTGTGTATCTTGATTGTACAACACAAGGCCTCAGAAGTCAACCCCTCGCGACGGGCTGCAGGCTTTGTGTTATAATAGGCCCACGTTCTTTCGGTGGTTCGCCGCATTGGTTCTGATGGGCCCCGACGCCCACGAAGCCGCCTGGGGCGGCCAAGGGGGGCTAGGCTACGCCCTTCAGAAACAACGCGGCGAACCACTAGCGAGGTAGGCGCATGGATGACTGCCTGGCTGTGCCCGGGTTGGTCGAGGCCGAGCGGCTCTACGGCCGGCCAGAGGTACGGTATTACGATCTGGGAGACTGTGGCGACGAGCGGCGCTTCTGGGACATGTGGCAGAAGCGTCAGGGCGAGGTGGTGCTGGTGATCCACCGCAGCGGCGGACGGGTGGTGCTGCAGACGAAGCAGTTCTACCCGCCGGGGACCTACCGTCTGCCCTCGGGCGGCATCGAGCCGGGCGAGGCGCTGCTCGACGCCGTGCGCCGCGAGATGCACGAGGAGACGGGTCTGGAGGCGCGCATCGAACGCTTTCTCGGCGCCCTGTGCTATCGCTTCCGGCGCGCCGGCAGGGCCGAGGAGCGCGCCTCGTACGTCTTCTTACTGGGTGGCGGTGCCCAGCCGCTGGCGTCACACGACGCGGCCGAGCGCATCTCGGGCTTTCGTGAGGTGCCGTCTGAGGAGCTGAGCGCCGTGGCCGCACAGTTGGAAAGCCTGCCTGGCGAGTGGGCCGTGTGGGGGCGGTTTCGAGCGCTGGTGCACCGATTCGTAAGACGTAATGTGTAAGCAACTACTCAGCCCATCATGTCGAGTCATCTGAACCGCGAAGAACGCCAAGGGCGCGAAGGCAGCACGAAGCCTCTGGAGGAAGGATCCATCAGTCTCCCTTGGCGTCTCCTTCGCGTTCTTGGCGCCCTTCGCGGTTCAAGACGCCACTCACATCAGCAGGCTGAGCAGTCACATGCGTGGAATGTAATGCGTAAAGGCACTGTATGCTGGGCGAGTTGGCCGCGACGCCATGGAGGCAGCGGAACGTGCGGCCCGTCGCTGGTCGCCGCTCGGCCCATCACGCATCACGCATTACGCAGTACGTAGTAGTCAGGAGCGAATACTCTTGGATCAGTACGACGTCATTGTCGTGGGCGCGGGGCACGCGGGGTGCGAGGCGGCGTTGGCCGCGGCGCGCCTGGGCTGCCGCACGCTGCTTCTGACGATGAACCTGGATCTGATGGCGCTGATGCCCTGCAATCCGGCCATCGGCGGGCCGGCCAAGGGGCACCTGGTGCGCGAGATCGACGCCCTCGGCGGCGAGATGGGCCGCGTGGCCGACCGCACCTTTATCCAGATTCGCATGCTCAACGTGGGCAAGGGCCCGGCGGTGCAGGCGCCGCGTGCGCAGGCCGATAAGCGCGTCTACTCGCTGGCCATGAAGCATACCCTCGAGGCTACGCCCAACCTGCACCTGAAGCAGGCGCTGGTGGAGGGGCTGTGCGTCGAGCGGGGGCGCGTGGCCGGGGTGGTCACGCAGCAGGGGCGCCGCTACGGGGCGCGCGCGGTGGTGCTGACGACGGGGACCTTTCTGCGGGCGCGCATCATCACCGGCGAGCACGAGCTGCCTGCCGGCCGCGCGGGCGAGTTTCCGGCCAATGCGCTCTCGCGCTCGCTGCAGGAGGCGGGGCTCGAGCTGGGGCGCCTGCAGACCAACTCGCCGCCGCGGGTTGATGCGCGCACCATCGATTTCTCGCAGACGGTGCCGCAGATGGGCAGCGAGACGCCGCTCTACTTTTCGTTCCAGCCGCCCCAGGGGCCATCCTTGCTGCCGCCGCCGCACCCGGTCTACCCGGTGCCCCAGCCGACGGCGTGGCGGCCGCAGTTGCCCTGCTACATGGTACACACCAACGAGCGTACGCACCAGGTGGTGCGCGCCAACCTGTGCCGCTCGCCCGTTGCGGCGGGCCTCACCCAGGGCGCGGGGCCGCGCTACTGCCCGTCGATCGAAGAGAAGGTGCTGCGCTTCCCCGGCAAGGCCGCGCACCAGCTCTTCCTCGAGCCCGAGGGCATGGCCACGATGGAGGTCTACGTCCAGGGGATGTTCACCGGCATGCCCGAGGAGGTGCAGCTCGCGATGCTGCGCAGCATCCCGGCGCTGGCGCAGGCCGAGATCATGCGCCCCGGCTATGCCGTGGAGTATGATTATGTGCCGTCGCAGCAGCTCTCGCGCACGCTCGAGACCAAGGCGGTGCGCGGCCTGTTCCACGCCGGGCAGATCAACGGCACCTCGGGCTACGAAGAGGCGGCGGCGCAGGGGCTGCTGGCGGGCATCAATGCGGCGCTCGCCGTGCGCGGCAGAGAGCCGTTGCTCATCCGCCGCGACCAGGGCTACCTTGGCGTGTTGGTCGACGACCTGGTGACCAAGGAGCTGACCGAGCCCTACCGCCTGATGACCGGCCACGCCGAGTACCGCCTGCTCTTGCGGCAGGATAACGCCGACCTGCGCCTCTCGCCGTTGGGGCACGCCGTGGGGCTGGTTTCGGAAGAGCGCGCGGCCGCGGTGGAAGCCAAGCGCCGGGCGGTGTGCGATGAGCTGGAGCGCCTGGCATCGATCTGGCTGCCGGCGGCGACGCTGGCAGCGCTCGACCCGGGCAAGCCCGGGGGCAGCCCCGGCGAGGGCGCGAGCGCGCTGCAGACGCTGCGCCGGCCGAGCGTGAGCTATGAGGCCGTGGTCGCCATCGCGCCGCCGCCGGCGCCACTTGCCGGCGCAGCGGCCGAGCAGGTGGCCATCGAGGCCAAGTACGCGGGGTACATCGCCAAGCAGGAGCGCGAGGTGGCGCGCGTGCTGCGCCTGGAGGAGCATCGCATCCCCGATGGGCTCGACTATGGGGCTATTGTCGGCCTGCGCACCGAGGCGCGGCTCAAGCTCGCCGCCATCCGTCCCGCCACGGTGGGCCAGGCCACGCGCATCCAGGGCGTCAACCCCGCCGACATCTCGGTGTTGCTGGTGCACCTCCGCAGGTAGGGTTTTTGTCAGCAGTGCGGCGCCGCCGCACTGCTGACAAAAACCCCTGAAGGTGGAGTCAGTCCTCGCCGATGCGCTGCAGGAAGCGGGCGCGGATGCGCGCCAGGGCGGGCGCGGGGTCGTGGGGGCAGGCGGCGGCCAGCAGCAAGCGCCGGGCCACGGCGAGCAGCGGCGCCAGCTCGGCGGCCAGGTGGGGGTAGGCCACGAGGCAGGCCTCGGCGGGCTCGCCCCGTTGCAGGCGGGCCAGACACTGGTCGAGCGCGTCTTCGGCCTCTTCAGGCCGCCACATTTTGTCCCTACTCCTCAGCCTCAAGGATCCGGCGTAACGAGGCCACCGCGCGAAACTGCAGCGACTTGATGGCGCCCTCGGTCTTGCCCATGCGCTGGGCGATCTCGGCGTTCGACAACCCCTCGGCGAACTTGGCCACGATGACCTGCGCCTGCTCTTGGGTGAGCTGCGCCAGTGCGCGGCGCAGGCGCTCGTGCTCCAGGCGGCGCGCGACGATGCCGGCCGGGTCGGCCCCTTCGGCTGCGAGGCGCTCGTCGAGGCCGTAGCGCTCGCGCTGCCGGTCACGGCGCACGTGGTCGACCACCAGGTTGTGGGCGATGCGGTAGAGCCAGCCGGAGAAGGAGCGGGTCCAGGCCTTGTCGGCGCGGATGGCCTCCAGCATTTTGACAAAGACCGTGCCCGTCAGCTCCTCGGCCAGCCCGGCATCGCTCAGGTGAAAGTATATGTAGCTATAGATGCGGCCCGCGTAGCAGTCATAGATGTGGGCCAGGGCGACGGGGTCATAGTCCTGAACGCGCCGCAACAGGGGCGCATCCTCGCCAGTGCGCACCACGCGCATTTCTCCCTTGTAGACGCAGAGGCACCGTAGAAGATACGGCTGAGTGAGGTCTACCATACCATGGGCGGCGCGCAACTGTCAAAAAGCGGGCATGGCAGAATCTGCCCACACCACAAGATATGGTGGTGTGGCGAGCGGTGGCTACTATATGTTGATGGCGAGTTGACCGGCGATTATCAGATACTTGGTCACCGGAGCGTAACCAGGTTCCCAGGGAGTGCTACAGTGCGGAGACAGCGCGTGTCGAGGGGCGCTATCCGGGTATTGTGCTTCGCGCCAGCCCGGCTCTCGCAGAACCTCTCCAACCCCCTGCCCTGAAGCCGCCGCCACTTAGAACATCGGTCAAGTATTCCTGCGAAGGCCCCCAGACGGCCGAATCATCGCCCTTCGACGCCCACGAAGCCGCCTGCGGCGGCCAAGGGGGGCTAGGCTACGGGTTTGCGAACACGACCTAGTCACAACACCACTGGAGGCTACTGGATTCGATCTACTCAGTTCAACTAATAGTACTTACGCGGTCGACCTGCCTCCAGCATCAAGCCCCCCCACCCCTAGCCCCGCCCCCGGCGCGGGTGCGGGGAAACAGGAGGTTAGGGGGTTCAGCGGGCGCTTCGCGCGACGCGCGAAGCGCCCGCTGAACCCCCATTTAAGGACTCCCCCTTCCCGCTGCGGCGGGAAGGGGGCCGGGGGGATGGGCTCTATACGATGGCACTGCAGCGCCCTGCA
>JAKPJZ010000171.1 GCA_029553955.1 Chloroflexota bacterium | reverse complement strand
TCCCCGCCTCCTTTGCGCAGCAGCGCCTGTGGTTCTTGGACCAATTTCAGCCCGGCAGCCCGGCGTACAACATCCCCTTGGCGGTGCGGGCCAGCGGTTCGCTGGATGCGGGCGTCTTGCAGCGCGTGCTCGACGAGATCGTGCGGCGGCACGAGGCGCTGCGCACCACCTTTGCCGCGGTTGACGGCCGTCCGGTGCAGGTCATCGCGCCACAGTTGGCCCTGCCCCTGGGCCACATCGACCTCAGCGGCCTGCCCCAGGGTCAACGCGAGGTCGAGGTCCGGCGGCTGGCGCAGGAGGAAGCGTGTCGTCCCTTCGACCTGGCGCGGGGGCCGCTGTTGCGGGCCACGCTGCTGCGGCTGGGTGCCGAGGAGCAGATCATCCAGCTCACCATGCACCACATCGTCTCCGATGGTTGGTCGATGGGGGTGCTGGTGGGCGAAGTCGCCGCGCTCTACGGCGCTTTGGCTGCGGGGCGGCCCTCGCCGCTGGCCGAGTTGCCCATCCAGTACGCCGATTTTGCGCAGTGGCAGCGCGAGCGGTTGCAGGGGCGGCTGCTGGAGGAGCAGTTGGGGTACTGGAAGGCGCAGCTTGGGGGCGAGCCGGCGGTGCTCGAGCTGCCGGGGAGCCGGCCGCGGCCGGCGGTGCCCAGCGGGCGGGGGGCCACGCTCAGTGTCAGCCTGCCGTGGCAGTTGGCCGACGGCCTGGCGGCGCTGGCGGGGCAGGAAGGGGCCACCCCCTTCATGGCGCTGCTGGCCGGGTTCCAGGCGCTTTTGGCGCGCTACACCGGGCAGGAGGACGTCTGCGTCGGCAGCCCCATTGCCAACCGCAACCGTTCCGAGATCGAAGGGCTGATCGGCTTTTTCGTCAACACCCTCGTCCTGCGCACGGATCTGAGCGGGCAACCCAGCTTTCGCGAGCTGGTGCGGCGGGTGCGCCAGGTTGCGTTGGGGGCCTACGCGCACCAGGACCTGCCGTTCGAGATGCTTGTGGATGCGCTGCAGCCGGCGCGCGACATGAGCCACAGCTCGCTGTTTCAGGTCATGTTCATCGTACAGAACGCGCCGGTGCAGGGGTGGGAGTTGCCGGGGCTGGCGCTGCGGCGGCTGGAGGTCGACAGCGGCACGGCCACCTTTGACCTCACGCTGTCGGTAGCAGAGGGCGAAGAGGGGCTCGACGTCTCGGCCGAGTACTCGAGCGACCTCTTTGACGCGGCCGATATCGCGCGGCTCCTGGCGCACTACCGGGCGCTTTTGGAAGGCGCCGTCGCCGCGCCCGAGCGGCCCCTCGGCGAGCTGGAGCTGCTCACGGCGGCCGAGCAGCGGCAGCTTGTGGTCTGGAACGACAGCGCCCTGCCCGTGGCGGTCGACGTTGCCGCGTGCATCGCCGCACAGCCGGCGGAGGCTCTCGCCGTCGTCTGCCCCGAGACGGGGGAGCAGCTCACGTATGGCGCGCTCGACCGGCAGGCGGGGCGCCTAGCCGGGCGGCTGCGGGCGCTGGGGGTGGGGCCAGACGACGTCGTCGGCATCTGCCTCGAGCGCAGCGCGGCGCTCATTGCCGCCGTTGTGGGGGTGTTGCGTTCGGGTGGTGCCTACCTGCCGTTGGACCCCGGCTACCCACAGGAGCGCTTGGCGGCCATGCTCGCCGACGCCGCGCCGCGGGTGCTCGTCAGCGAGCGAGGGCTGGAGGGCGTGCTGCCCGCGCACGGCAGCCCTGTTGTCTGGCTCGACGAAGACGAGTTGGCCGATGTCGCCGTGGAGCCGCCGGTGGCCGTCGATCCCGAGAGGCTGGCGTACATCATCTACACCTCGGGTTCGACGGGCGTGCCCAAGGGGGTCATGGTCACGCGGGGTGGGCTGGGCAACGCCTACGCCGCGTGGGCACGCGCCTACGGGCTGGAGGGCTGGCCGGGGCGTCACCTGCAGATGGCCAACTTTTCGTTTGACGTCTTTACTGGCGACCTGGTGCGTGCCCTGTGCTCTGGGGGGCGGCTCGTGCTGTGTCCGCGCGAGTGGCTGCTCGAGCCCGAGCGGCTGTATGGGCTCATGGTGGGCGAGGGCATCGACTGCGCCGAGTTCGTGCCCGCCGTGCTGCGGCCGCTGGCCGCCTGGTGCGAGGCAGAGGGCAAGGACCTCAGCTTCATGCGGCTGCTCGTCTGCGGCTCCGAGAGCTGGACCGTGTGGGAATATGCCCGGCTGCAGCGGCTATGCGGGCCCGAGACGCGGCTCATCAACTCGTACGGGCTCACCGAGGTCACCATCGACAGCACCTACTTTGAGGGCGACGTTGCGCACCTGAGCGCCGAGGGTTGTGTGCCCATCGGGCGGCCGTTCGGCAACACCGAGTTGCGCATTCTGGATTCTCATGGTCGTGCCGTGCCGGTGGGCGTGGCGGGGGAGCTGTACATCGGGGGGCCTGGCCTGGCGCGAGGGTATCGCAACCGGGCGGAGCTGACGGCGGAGCGCTTTGTGGGGGGGCACCCCGTGGGGGGTGTGGGTCGTCTCTACCGCACCGGCGACCTGGCGCGCTGGCTGCCGGACGGCAACGTCGAATACCTGGGGCGTGCCGACGGGCAGGTAAAGGTGCGGGGCTATCGCATCGAAGTGGGGGAGGTGGAGGCGGCGCTGCGCGGGCTGGGTGGGGTGCGCGACGTGGCGGTGGTGGCGAAAGAGGAGCGTTCTGGGGAGCGGCGGCTGGTGGCCTACGTGGTGGGCGAGCGGCGTGGGGCTGGGGAAGTGCGGCGCGAGCTGCAGGCGCGGCTGCCGGAGTACATGGTGCCTGGGGTGTACGTGTGGCTGGAGGCGTTGCCCTTGATGCCGAACGGCAAGGTAGACCGAGGGGCGTTGCCCGCGCCCGACTGGAGTGAGCGGCAGGCGGAGGCGCCGTATGTAGCGCCGCGGACGGCGGCGGAGGAGGTGTTGGCGGGCATCTGGTGCGAGGTGTTGGGCGTTGAGCGGGTGGGGGTGCACGACAGCTTTTTCGAGCTGGGTGGGCATTCGCTGTTGGCCACGCAGGTGGTGTCGCGGGTGCGCCAGGCGTTGCAGGTGGAGCTGCCGCTGCGCAGCCTCTTCGAGGCGCCGACGGTGGCGGGGTTGGCGCAGCGCCTCGAATTGCCTGATGCCGCGGCGACTGCGAGGCCGGCGCCGCCCCTGCGGCCCGTGCCGCGACAGGGCGAGCTGCCGCTGTCGTTCGCCCAGCAGCGGCTGTGGTTCCTCGACCAGCTCGAGCC
>JAKPJZ010000137.1 GCA_029553955.1 Chloroflexota bacterium | reverse complement strand
GGGGGAGAGGGGAGGCTCTCACCGAGACATTGCCGCAGCGACATCTCCCCTCTCCCACTGCGGGGGAGAGGGGAGGCTCTCACCGAGGCATTGCCGCAGCGACATCTCCCCTCTCCCCCGCAGTGGGAGAGGGGCCGGGGGTGAGGGCCCCCCAACGGAGGTGCTATGCAGATCCGAGCCATCACCGCCTTTATGCCCGGCAGCTATCCCGTCGACGAGGGCGCTGTGACCGGCGCGGCCGCGTTCCTGCGCGCCGCGCGCACGGCCTATGAGCGCCACGGCTACACGGTGCAGACGGTGCGCCTGGCGACGACGCCCTTCCCGGCGTACCTGCCCGACCCGGCGGCGCTGCCCGAGCTGGCCGCCCGGCTCGCCGCGCTCGCCAAGGCCGGGGCAATCGACTATGTGGCACTGGGTCCGGTGCGCCTGGGCGACGACCCGGCCTACATCGATGCCCTCGCCGGGCCGCTGGCCGCCGGCCAGGCCTTTGCCTCGGTGGAGATCGCCGACTGCCACGGCCACCTGAGCCTCGGCGCCAGCCGCCGCGCCGCCGCGCTTATCCGCGCCGTGGCCGAGCAGTCGGGCGACGGCTTTGGCAACCTCTACCTGGCGGCGCTGGCCAACTGCGCCCCCGAGACGCCCTTCTTCCCCGCCTCGTACGCTGCCGGGCCCGAGCCGCACTTTGCCCTGGCGGTGGAGTGCGCCGACCTGGCTGTCGCCGCCTGCCGCGATGCGCGCACGCCGGCGCAGGCGGCGGCGCGGCTGCACGAGGCCATCGAGCGCGCCGGGGCACAACTGGCCGACGTGGCGCAGGGCCTCGAGGCCGCGCTCGCGGTGCGCTTTGTGGGCCTCGACTTTTCGCTGGCCCCCTACCCCGAAGAGGCGCGCAGCCTGGGCACGGCGCTGGCGCTCCTGGGCGCGCCGGCGGGGGCCGAGGGCGGCGTGCTCGCCGCCGCCTTGCTCGCCGACGCCGTGCAGGGCGCCCGGTTCCCGCGCGCCGGCTTTTCGGGGCTGATGCTGCCGGTGCTCGAAGACGCCGGCCTGGCCGCGCGCGCCGGCGAGGGCGCGCTGAGGGTGCACGACCTGCTCTTGATGTCGGCCGTGTGCGGCACCGGGCTCGACACCATCCCCCTGCCCGGCGACGCCTCGGTCGACGCCCTGGCGGGGGTGCTGGCCGATGTGGGCGCGCTGGCCCTGCGCAGCGGCAAGCCGCTCACCGCGCGGCTGATGCCGTTGCCAGGCAAGCAGGCCGGCGACCCGGTGACCTTTGATTTCCCCTATTTCGCCAACAGCCGCGTCATGGCCCTTGGCGACGGCCTGAGCCAGGGTCCGCTGGCGACCGAAGAGACCGTCACGCTCGCCAGGTACCAACGAGGCTGAGCCGCAGAGGACGCAGAGGGCGCAGAGTAGGGGCGAGGTGACCTCGCCCCTACCGCGCTCGCGGCATCTACTCGCTCAGAGGGGCCTGCTCTGGCCACAGATGAGCGCAGATGAACACCGATCCTCAGTACCTCTGTGTTCTATGTGTTCTCTGTGGTGAGTTCCCGCCCTAACCTCGCCCGAAGCGGTCCATGGCCTCGTTCATGCGGTCGACGACGTGCACCTTGAAGGGGCAGCGCTCCATGCACGTCTCGCAGAAGGTGCAGTCGGTGGCGTGGGCGGGCAGCGCCGCGTAGGCCGCGCGCAGGGCGTCGCTGAGGCCGGCGCGGGCCTGGTCGGTGAGGCGGATGAGCTCGCCGACGTCGATGCCGGCCGGGCAGGGCAGGCAGTGGTTGCAGTAGGTGCACTCGCCCGGCTCGTAGGTGCGAAAGCGCGCCGTCACCGCCGTCAGGTCCCGCTCCTCGGCCGTGGCCTCGAGGTAGTGCAGCGCCGCCGCCAGCTCGCGCTCGTCTTTGACCCCCGGCACCGTGGCGCACACCCCAGGCTGCGCCAGCACATAGCTCAGGCACTGCACCGGCGTCAGCCCGGCGATCCCGCTGGTCTCGACATACGCCCCGCCTGCCTGGAACCAGTGCATATAGTTCGAGCCGTGCCCCGGCAGGAGCTTGCCGCCGCCGTAGGGCTTCATGGCCACCAGGCCCACCCGCTCGCGGGCGCAGGCGGCAAAGAGCTCCGCGTTGCCGGGGATGGCGTGGCCGGCCATGTTCACCGGGTACATCAGCACATCGACGGCGCCAGTCTTCACCGCCTCGAGCGCGTACGACGCGTGGTGCAGGCTGGCGCCGACGTAGCGCGCCCGGCCCTCGCGCTGCAGGCGCTGGGCGATCTCCAGGCCCTGCTCGAAGCAGCGGCGCCAGCCGTCGTCGAAATCGAGGATCTGGATCAGCACCACATCGGCATACTCGGTGCCGAGCTGCGCCAGGGCGCCGGCGTACAGCCGCTCCACCGCCTCGCGGCCCAGGAACCACGCCGGGGGCTGGCCCTCGTCGGCGTTGCCCAGGTGCACCGCGAGGGTCACCCGCTCGCGCACCGGTTGCAGCGCCGGCGCGAACTTGTCGAGAAAACTACGGTGGGAGTAGAGCAGGTCGATGTAGCTCACCCCCTGCTCCGCCGCCGTCGCGATCACCCGGGCAATGGTCTCGGGCGCGCTGTGCAGCAAATACTCGGTGCCCAGCCCGATCGCCCCCACGTCAAGCCCCGTCCGGCCCAGCCTGCGCTGCTCCATGATGCCTCCTTGTCTGCAAGAACGGCATTGTGCGAAGAGATACAGTCTAGCACAAAGCCGGGAGAGGGCCAAACTTGCCGGCCGTGCGTGTATCCCAGAATCGTCGGTAACCGACGGGGGACGATCACCACAAAGGGCACAAGGAGCCAAGCCGGGTAAGAAACCCGGCCTGCCGTGATGGGCCGCTGGCAAGCACCGCCCCTACAGGATGACGTCGGGCGCAGCGGCGGCGACGGTTTCGAGGGTGCAGGCATCGATGCGCCGCACGCCCGTCCGGCTCGCGCGCTGCGCCGCCAGTTCTTCCGTCCTGAACTGCACGCGCCAGGTGTAGGGCGGCTCGAGGGACCAGGGGGCCACCGTGCCGACCTTACCCATGGCGCGCCACGCGGCCCCACGGATCACCTGGCGCGCCTGCTCGGGCGCGAGCGTGATGGCCGGCGAAGGCTCGAGGCCTTTCTCGCCGATGCAGGTAGTCGCCAATCCCTCTTTGACCACCGCCATCTCGATGGCCGGGATGAGGGCGCGCGCCTCCTCGGCGCCGGCACGGTCGCCACTGATGAACACAGTGGGCACGCCCATGCGCCCGAAGGTGAAGGTGTTCAGGCCGACCTCGCCGATCTTGACCCCGTTGAGCCAGCAGGCGGCGACGCCGGGCCAGAAGCTGTGGGCGAGGACGCTGCGCTCGGCGCCGGCCATGGCATGCAGGCCGAGGAGGAACATGGCGTCGAACGAGCTGTCGACCGCCACCGACCCGCCGTCGCCCGCGCCGGTGATGAGGCGGCAGGCCGGATGCACCAACTCGGGGTCCAGCCCGCCGGGAAAGTTGCCATGGCCGTCCCAGGCGAGGATGTCGGTAGCGCCGCCCTCGAGCGCCCCCTCTACGAGCGCGTTCAGCTCCAAGGTGGCGAGGCGGCGCGCCTGCGGATAGTCGGCGCCGTCGAACCAGCACTGGCGGCGGTGGTCCACCACCCCCGCGGTGCCCTCCAGGTCGCAGATGACATAGATCTTCATAGGGAATCCGCCTCCCTCCACACCCCGGCAACAGCCGGGTCGCTTGCGCCGCTCCGGCAGACTGCAAAAAGAAAAGAACCGATGCTGCAGCATATGCGCAGCGCTCCAAAAGGCCAAACCTAGCTCTCGGGTATACCCCAGAATCGTCTGTGTATTTCGGGCCCGAATGATGCGTATGGTCTCGACGTCTGCCGCCCACGCCCGAGGCTCCCGTGGTAAGCCTCGGGCGGAGCGGCGTGCGCAACGTATGCCTGTTGCACAGACGATTGTGGGATACACCCCCAGCGCTCGGCCCGCTGATGGCCTGGCGATGTGCGAGTCTTGACACGCGACCTGTGCATGATACAATATAAGAAGACTACCACAATTCCGTCTCTCCAACAGGCTGTCGCCTGACACGGCAGCCATACCTGGCCCATCAGTGCCGGCGGGCGCGGGCTATCCGGGTCGCTGCCGGTTGGCGTGCTCCGCATCCACCCGGCCTGGCACCGAGAGGGGTCTGTTCGGTGGGCTGGCCGGCGCCGCGGCGCCGGCCAGCCCACCGAACAGACCCCCCAAAAGGCCCCGTTCCGGCTATATGCGAAGCGTTGTGCCCGGACGGCATACTGTCCCGAGTGCGTGGCGTTCCAAGAGGATAGTCTGGGTCTGCGACAGGGCCCAAGGAGGAGCGACGATGCTCGACGCGATGCTGACCCCCGCCCAAAAGGACCTCCGCGACGAGGTGCGCGACTTTGTGCGCTGGGTGCCCCGGCAGCTCATCCTCGACATGGACGACGACAAGGTGCGCTACCCGCGCGAGTACGTGGCCGAGGCAGCGCGACGGCGGCTGCTGGGCCTGCGCTTCCCGGTGGAGCTTGGCGGCCGCGGGCTGGGCTGGGCCGACGAGATTGTGGCCCTGGAGGAGGTCGGCGTGCTGGGCACCTCGCTGGCCTGCCTCTACTCGCTGCCCTCGATCGTCGGCGAGGCCATCGCCCGCTTCGGCACGCCTCAGCAGCAGGCGCGCTGGCTGCCCGCCATCCTGAGCGGCCGGCTGGCGGTGGCCGAGGCGCTCACCGAGCCGCGTGGCGGCTCCGACTTTTTCGGCACCACCACCAAGGCGCAGCGCGACGGCGACGACTATGTGCTCGACGGCCAGAAGCGCTTTGTCGTCGGCGCCGAGGGGGCCGACCTGTTCCTGGTCTACGCGCGCACCGATCCGCAGGCGCGGCCGCACGAGGGCCTGAGCGCCTTTATCGCCGAGCGCGGGCCAGAGGGCGACGGCATCCAGGTGGCGCACGTCTACGGCCTGATGGGCACCCGCGGCGGCGGCACGGGGCGGCTGACCTTCCGCGGCGCGCGCGTGCCGGCGGCCAACCTGATCGGGCCAGAGAACGGTGCGGCGGCGGTGTTCTACCAGATGATGATCCCCGAGCGCATGACCAGCGCCGCCGGGGCCTTGGGCATGGGCCGCGCAGCGCTCGAGATCGCCGCGCGCTATGCCGAGCGGCGCAAGGCCTTTGGGCACAAGATCCGCGCCTTTGAGGGCGTCAGCTTTAAGATTGCCGACAGCATCACGGCGCTCGACGCCGCGCGCCTGCTCGTCTACGGCGCCGCCCGCGCCGTCGATGCCGGCGATGACCCCCGCCGCTGCCGGCGCCTGGTCTCGGAGGCGAAAAAGTTTGCCACCGAGACGGCCTGGCAGGTGGTGAACCACGCCATGCAGATCATGGGCGGCATCGGCTACACCCGCGTCTACCCGGTGGAGCGGCTGCTGCGCGACACGCGCCTGATCATGATCTGGACGGGGACCAACGAGATCATGGACCTCATCATCCAGAGCGAGTATCAGCACGAGCTGCTGGCCGGGCGGGGCGGCGCGCGCGACATGGAGGGCGACGCCGCCGATGCCGAGCTGAGCGACGAAAAAGTCTACGAATAGGGGAAGGCCCTTGGCACCATTCTAGCTGATAGCTTTCTGCGGCGGCCTGATGAGGCCCGCTGCAGAGCTGAGGCTTGTGATGGCCAAGTTTGCCGCCATCCGCGGGGTGCTGCTCTATACCCTGGCCCTGAACCTGCTGGTGACCGCCGTCAAGATGGCCATCGGCGTCGTCAGCGGCTCGCTGAGCGTGCTCGCCGACGGCTTTGACTCGCTGCTGAACAGCGCCTCCAACATCGTCGGGCTCGTCGGCATCGCTGTCGCCGCGCGGCCTCCCGACCCCGGCCACCCCTACGGCCACCGCCGCTTCGAGTCGCTCGCCACCGCCGGCATCTCGGTGCTACTCTTTGTCACCACCGCCCAATTGGTGCAGAGCGCCATCAACCGCTTCCGCTTTCCGGCCACGCCGGTGGTGACTCTCGGCACCTTTGCCGCCCCCCTGGTGAGCATCGCCGTGCAGACCTACGTCGCCCTGTACGAATACCGCCGGGGGCGCGAACTGAAGAGCCAGATCCTCATCGCCGACGCGCTGCACACCCGGGCCGACGTCCTGGTCTCCGTCTCGGTCGTCGCCGGCCTGATCGCGGTGCGCCTGGGTCTGCCCGCTGCCGACCCGGTCCTGGCCCTGCTCATCGCCGCCTTTATCGCCGCGATCGGCTTTCAGATCGTGCGCAACAGCTCGCGGGTGCTGGCCGATACGGCGGTGCTCGACCCCGCCAGGGTAGAAGAGACCGCCCGCCAGGTGCCCGGCGTGCAGAGCGTGCACCGTGTGCGCAGCCGCGGCCAGGAGGACGATATCCACCTTGACCTGCACGTGCGGGTGCGGCCGGGCATGCCGGTGGAGCAGGGCCACGACATCGCTCACCTCGTGGAGGCGCGGCTCCGGGCCGAGGTCTCGGGCCTGCGCGACGTGGTGGTGCACATCGAGCCCCAGCGCAGCTCCATGCCCGCCGATCCCACCGTCGAACAGCGCATCCGCGCCATTGCCCAGCGCATCCCCGGCACGGCGGTGCACGGCATCCAGGCCCACGAGGTCGCCGCGCGCCTGTTCATCACTCTCGACCTGGAGGTCGACCCCGCCCTCTCGCTCGACCAGGCCCACGGGCTGGCGCATCGCCTGGAAGAGATGCTGCGTGCCGAAATCCCCGGCGCGGCCCAGGTGACCGTACACGTCGAGCCCGCAAGCCAGGGCGTCGCCCAGGCCGCCGCTGTGGACGAGCACAGCGAAAGGCGTTGACGGGCGGATGCTGCGATGCTATAGTTGCCCAAACGCAGCCTGTCGTGTGGGAGGTCATGCTGTGCAGCCGCGCTTGCAGC
The DNA here is from genome assembly GCA_029553955.1 of Chloroflexota bacterium. Classification (GTDB taxonomy): domain Bacteria; phylum Chloroflexota; class Anaerolineae; order SpSt-313; family SpSt-313; genus JAKPJZ01. The sequence continues at coordinate 34,604 of JAKPJZ010000137.1, read as the reverse complement.
CCGAGTTGCCGCCGCGGCAGGTGGCCGCCTTTGTGCTCAAGGCCGTGGCGCTGGCCCTGGCGGTGGCCACGATCGTCCTGGGTGCCCTGAGGATTGTCTCGATCGAGACCTTGATGCTGCTCCTTGCGGTGGGGCTGCTCGCCCTCGCCGTCGCCGCGATCCTCGACACGCGCATCATCACGCAGCGCTACGTGCAGATGCAGCCGCCGCCCATCCCCCGGCAGCGGCGCAAGAAGCGACGCTAGAGGCGTGGGGCGTGATGCGTGTCGGCGTTGCCCAGGCTCTGTTGCGTGTTGCGTGTTCCGTCTGTCCGCACAGGCGAACGGAACACGCAACACACATCACGCATCACGTATCACGCCTCACGTCCGATAATGTGCATTGATATCCACGTACCTGTGCGTCAGGTCGCAGGTCCACACGGTGGCCTCGCCGGCGCCCAGGCCCAGGTCGACGGTGATGGTGACCTCGGGTTGCTGCAGGACGGCAGCGGCCTGCTTCTCGTCATAGTCAAGCGGGCGGCCGCCGGCGACGAGGGCCAATTCGCCGAACCACAGCGCCGCGCGCGCGGGGTCAACCGCGCAGCCGCTGTAGCCCACGGCGCAGAGCACCCGGCCCCAGTTTGGGTCGCCGCCGTAGATGGCCGTCTTGACCAGCGGCGAGTTGGCCACGGCTTTGGCGGCGCGCCGGGCATCGGCCTCGCCGGCCGCGCCGCGCACGCGCACGGTCACAAAGTGGCTCGCGCCCTCGCCGTCGCGGGCGATGGCCTGCGCCAGGTGCACCGCCACCACCTCGAGCGCCTCGGCGAGCGCCTGTGCCTCGGGCGCATCGGGGTCGCTGAGCTCGGCGCGGCCGGCCGCGCCGTTGGCCAGCAGCAGCAGGGTATCGTTGGTGCTGGTGTCGCCGTCGACGGTGACGGCGTTGAAGGAGCGGCCCACGGCGCGGCGCAGCAGCGCGTCGAGCACCGGCGGCGTCGCCGCGGCGTCGGTCGCGATCACCGCCAGCATGGTGGCCATGTTGGGGTGGATCATCCCCGAGCCCTTGGCCATGCCGCCGACGGTGACCACACGCCCGCCGACGACGGTGCGCACGGCGCACGCCTTGGGCCGGGTGTCGGTAGTCATGATGGCCCGCGCCGCCGCCGCGCCGCCATCCGCTGAGAGCGCCTGCGCGGCCTGGGGGATGCCCACGCGCAGCCGCTCCATGGGCAGGCGCACGCCGATGACGCCGGTCGACATCACCAGCACCGCCTCGGGTGGGCAGCCCAGGCCTGACGCCACGAGGCCGGCCATCTCTCGTGCGTCGGCCAGGCCCTCGTCGCCGGTGCAGGCGTTGGCGCAGCCGGCATTGATGGCCACGGCCTGCACGTAAGGGCTGGCGGCCAGCGCCGCCCGGTCGTAGAGCACCGGCGCCGCGGGGAAGCGGTTGGTGGTAAAGACCCCCGCGGCGGCGCAGGGACGTTCGGCGGCCACCAGCGCCAGGTCGGGCGCCGCGGGCCGCTTGATGCCGCAAGCGACCCCCGAGGCCAGAAAGCCGGGCACCGAGGTCACGGTGCCGCCGGCAAGCCATTCGAGTGCCATAGCACCTCGCATGCAGTGTAGGATGTGCGAGGCATTATACGGGGATTCGCCGCAAAGGCACAAAACCCCTACCTATTTACGCAGGACGCGCCCCTTGCGCACGCCGGGCACCATCTGCCCGTCGCGCGCCACAACCTCGCCGCCGATGAGCACGGCCTTGATCCCTGAAGGCGGCGCGTCGCTGCGGCCGGGGGCGGTGTTGTCGGCCACTGTCTCGGGGTCAAAGAGCACCAGGTCGGCGCTCAGCCCTTCGGCGATGCGGCCGACGCCCTCGAGGCCCAGGCGCGCGGCGGGCAGCGCGGTCATGCGGCGCACCGCCTCTTCGAGCGGAAAGAGCCCCAGGTCGCGGCAGTAGCGGCCCAGGATGCGCGGGTAGGTGCCGAACGAGGCCGGGTTGTGCGCGCCCTTGCTCGTGAGGATGGTGTCGGTGATGAAGGCGCAGAGCGGGTGCGCCAGCGCCGCCCGCAGCGGCGCCTCGTGCGTCGGGTCGCCGGAATAGGTGTCGAGCAGGATGCGCGCCTTGCCCTGGCTGAGCCGCGCCACGTGCATATAGGCCGCAAAGGGCGGCAGGCCCAGGCGCTCGGCGATGGCGGCGAAATCGAGCCCCTCCAGGTGCGCCAGCTCGGGCACGCAGGCCCAAAGCAGCCGCAGGTCGCGGTACTCGATGCCCAGCGCCCACTGCAGCAGGTTGATCTCACGCTTGAGGCGGCGCAGGGCGGTGGGGTCGTTGACCTTCTCCAGAAAGCCGTCGAGGAACCACTCGGGGAAGACGACCTTGATGGTGGTGTTGCCCACGGTGTAGGGAAAGGCGTCAAAGCCCACATCGAGCCCGCTCTCCGCCGCGCGCTCCACCTCGCGCAAGACCGCGCGGTGCGTGCGCCAGGTGCGCCGCCCCACAAAGATGAGGTGCGAGAGCTGTAGCCGCACCCCGGCCTGCTTGGCCAGGTCCAGCAGCTCGCGCGTGGAGCGCAGGTTGTGCGCCGCGCCTAGGAACATGGGCTGGTAAAAGGGCGAGACCCAGGAATACGCCCGCCCGTGCACGGTAAAGACGCCGCCCTCGGCGGCCACGGTCTCGAGCAGCGCCAGCAGTTCGTCGTTCTTGGCAAAGACGCCCGGCGCATAGGCCAACCCCGCCGAGAAGCCGAGCGCGCCATCGCGCAGCGCCTCGCGCGCCAGGCGGCGCATCGTTTCGAGCTCCTCGGGCGTGGGCGGGCCGCTGCGCTCGCCCATGGCCAGGGTGCGCAGCGCGCCGTGGCCCACCAGGCAGCCCAAGTTCAGCAACAGGCCGCCGCGCTCGAGCGAGGCCAGGAACTCGGCAAAGCTCTGCCAGGCGTAGGGAAAGGCGCGATCGCGCAGGCTCTCCGAGATCTCGTCGAGCGCCGCGGCGGCGTCGTGGCGCGCGGGGGCGGGCGAGAAGCCGCAGTTGCCGCCGACGATGGTGGTGATGCCCTGCAAGACGAGCGGCGCCAGGATGCGCTCATGCTCGGCCAGGGGCAGGATCCAGTCGGCGTGCGAGTGGGTATCGAGAAAGCCGGGGGCCACGGCCAGGCCTGTCGCGTCGATGACCGCACGGCCGCTCAGAGGCGCGCCGGCGCTCACCGCAGCGATGCGGCCTCCGGCCACGGCGAGGTCAGCGCGAAAGCGCGGCCGGCCCGTGCCGTCGACGATAGCGCCGTTCTTGATGACGAGGTCCAAGTCCATGGCTGCTCCCTCCATCTCAGCCCCGAGCCAAAACCAGCCTGCTTTCGCGGTTGAGGACGTCGATGATTGCAGAAGGCGCTCTCTCAACGCATTCCAGGTCTGCGCGATTAATCATCGCGATGCGGAGCTTCGAGTTCTCCATGACCTCGCACGCAAACCTTTGTGACCTGGGTTCGATCGCCTCCATGCCGACCATAACGACAACATCGCTGCGGAGCACGTAGCTCAAGCCCACCGCTGTCGCCACGTCATCGAGCGTCACCATCTCAGCATTCCTGCAATGCACTTGCCAGCGCGACAGCAGGAGGCTGGTGCTTTCGAAAAGCAGCTGGGCCATAGTGCCGTCCGTTGCCGTTCCATGGACGCGCGCATCGATATACACCAGGTTCAGCAAGACCATCAGTCTAATCGCGAGGGCATCCAGCGCGAGCCCACGGCTTCGTCCATCTGGCGCCTTCGTGCAAGCCAGAATATCCCCCAGTGGCCTCCGCAGCAGCAGACAGAGATCCTTCCCAGCCCCTCGCTCAACGTGGTCCAGAAGAGGAAAAACGTACTCCCCAATCAGCTTCTCTGTTGGGGAGACAAGAGGCACCGTGCGACTCACACCATTCTCGTCTGATCTGAGCTGCAATGAGACGTACCCGGCGTGCTCGAGTGGCAAGACGACTCGCTCCAGTAGGCTACGCTCCTCGTAACTGCCGCCATGCACACTCGATGCCAGCCTCATTATCTCTGTCGCCAGATAGTATCCTTCGACTACCATGCTCGCGAGAGCCCTGAGGTACGCTCGTTGGGGCATGCAGAAATCGGCTAGTTCGACGTCTTTGCTTGCAGACATCGACCACTCCTCCTGGTTCGTGTCGACCATCCGAAGAGCGCCTGAGCAATGCCGTGAGGCGGCCATCGCCGCTCGCGTTTCTATGTGGTCATTGTACAGCTCACATGTCATGCATGCAAGAGGCGCCCAAAGCCAGCCCATAGCCCGGCGTGGCTGTCGCAGAGGGATTCGCCTGGCCTTTGCCGTTGTCAGAGTGCATCGGCCAGTAGTATAATATGCGCGAAAGCCTCAAGCTACGCGCTCGGCTCGAACAGATGCCGCCTCTGCAAGAGGCACATTGCCACCGGGACGTGATCAGCACAAGGAGTCAAGATGCCTGGATTAGTCATCTTGCCGCGGGATTGGAGGGGCTACCTGGCTGCCATGTTGAGTTCCGCCGAGGCAGACGTGCTCATATCTTCTCCCTACGTCACCCAGGATGGCGTTGGCTTCATGGCCGAGCATATCTCGTCCAGAGTACGAGCCCAGGGACGAATCTGCCTTCTCACCGACTTGTCTCCATTGAACGTATCGCAAGGATCTACTGATCCACACGCCGTACGCTCCCTGAACCAGTTGGCGCCAAATGTGGAAGTCTACCATCTGCCGCGACTACACGCAAAGGTGTATGTGGCTGACGTGCATCACGCAGCGATCACCTCCGCAAACCTAACCCGTGGAGGACTCTCTCTCAACTACGAGTATGGTGTGGGCATCGAGCACTCGCCCTCCGTGAGCACCATACGCCGTGACGTCACCGAGTATGCAGAGTTGGGGGCCCGAGTCACTTTCCAGGAACTGGCTGTGTACTGCCAGGCTGCTGACCGCGTGCGCAGCGCGCTTCAGGGACAACAGAGACAGATAGCGCAGACTGCACGCAGGGCTCTAGAAGAGGCGCTACAGGACGCCGCAGATGAGCTTATCAGGATTCGCGTTTCAGGTGGCGCCATCCACCCGGTATTCGCGAAAACGATCGTGTATCTGCTGCAGCGAGAAGGCCCGCTTACGACAGCACAGCTGCACCACATGATCGAGCAAATCCATCCCGACCTTTGTGACAACTCTGTAGACCGCGTCATCAACGGTGTTCGCTTTGGCAAGAAGTGGAAGCACGCGGTTAGGACTGCTCAGCAGGGCCTGAAGCGAAGAGGGCTCGTCCAGCTTGAGGATGGTCGCTGGGTGCTGGTTGGCCCAACAGGCCAAATGCTTCCAGGTTGATCGTGCGAGTCAGGACAACTACTCGACAGACGTCGACTCATGCCGTAGTTGGGAGGCCCCCTGCGGTTCGCCCCAGCGGGGTAACGGTGGGGGCCTCCGTGCATCGTCTGTCGTTGCGTGACCCTGCTCAAAGGCAAGCCCTGGTCGTGAACCCGAACTCCCTCGATGGTGGAACGGCAGGGGGTCTGGCAGCTACGACACAATGGAGTCACCTGGCGACGCAGACCCTGGTTGAAGGATCTTGACAGAGAAGAGTATTGACTGTGCTACTCGTCGCCGCGGCGGTGGGGGTTCCCGTGCGGGTAGCAGCAGAGCACCGTGTCGAGGTACGCGACGCCGCAGAAGTAGGGGCAGATCGAGACGTTCTTCACGGCGCAGCGGTGCGCGCGGCCGCCCTCGGCAGCGTTCCAGGGGCAGGTGTCCTGGCGCCAGGCGATATCGCCCGCTGGGGTGGCCAGGTCAATGTCCATATTGGCGCCGGCGAGTTTGGCGATGTGCTCCATTGGGCTCCCTTCGGAGGTAGCCGGCACAGGGCTTTGCACCAATCCGGTACGGTACCCTTAAAGGGGTTTGGAGAGGGTTTTGCCGGAGGCGGGCGCCGCGTGCTGACCGCGGTCAGCACGCGGCGCCCGCCTCCGGCAAAACCCTCTCCAAACCCTCGTGGAAAGGCCGGTTAGGGCTCGAACAGCGGCACGAACCTGAACTGGGTGACGTCGACTAGGCCCTTGTCGGTCAGCTTGAGCGCGGGGATGACCGGCAGCGCCAGGAAGGAGAGGCTCATGAAGGGGTCGTGCAACGTGGCGCCGAGCTCGTGCACGGCGGCGATCAGTTGGTCGAGCTCGGCCGCGACCGCCTCCAGCGGCCGGTTCGACATCAGGCCGGCGATGGGCAGGGCCACGCGGCCCACCGGCCGGCCGTCGACGACCGCCGCCAGCCCGCCGCCCATGCGCATCACTTCCTGGACGGCGGCGAGCATGTCGGCGTCGCTCGCGCCGAGGACGACGATGTTGTGCGAGTCGTGCGCCACCGAGCCGGCGATGGCGCCGCGGCGCAGGCCCAAGCCGTGCACAAAGCCCACCCCGACGCGCCCCGAGGCCAGGTGCCGCTCGACGACGGCCAGCTTGAGGATATCGCGCGCCACGTCGGCCACGGCCAGGCCGTCTTCGACGCGAGGGGCGAGCAGCAGCTTTTGGGTGACGATCTGCCCCTCGCTGACGCCGATGACGCGCATGCGCGAGCCGCCGGCGGGCACGCGCAAGGCCTCGGCCGATAGCGGCGCCACGTTCATCGAGCCGCGCAGCGGCGTCTGCACGCCGGTGATGGCGCCGGGCATGATCTGGCCATCCTGCGCCACGAGCTGCCCGTTGCGGAAGACCATCTGGGCGTGGATGTCGTGCAGGTCGCTGAACACCACCAGGTCGGCGCGGCGGCCGGGCGCCACCGCCCCCTTGTCGCGCAGGCCGAAATACTCGGCCGGGTTGATGGTGGCCATCTGAATGGCGGTGATGGGGTCGAGGCCCTGGGCAATGGCCCGGCGCAGCAAATAGTCGATGTGCCCTTCGTGCAAGAGGTCCGACGGGTGGCGGTCGTCGGTGACGAACATGCAGCGGCGCGCGTTCTCGGGGGTCACCAGGGGCAGCAGGTCGCGCAGGTTGCGCGCCGTCGAGCCCTCGCGGATCATGATGTGCAGCCCCTGGCGCAGCTTTTCGCGCGCTTCCTCTAGGGTGGTGCACTCGTGGTCCGAGGCCACACCGGCGACGGTGTAGGCACAGAGGTCCTTGCCTGCCAGGCCTGGCGCGTGGCCGTCGATGGGCCGGCCGCCGGCGGCGTCGATCTTGGCCAGCACCGCCGGGTCGCAAAAGAGCACGCCGGGGTAGTTCATCATCTCGCCCAGGCCGATGACCCACTTGTCGGAGAGCAGCGGCTCGATGTCTTCGGCCGAGAGCCTGGAGCCGGCGGTTTCGAGGCTCGTGGCCGGGACGCAGGAGGGCGCCATGACGTAGACACTGAGGGGGTTGTACTTGCTCGTGTCGAGGATGTAGCGCACGCCCGCCAGGCCCATGACGTTGGCGATCTCGTGCGGGTCGGCAATGACGGTGGTGGTGCCGAGGGGCACCACCGCGCGGCCGAACTCGGGCACCGAGAGCATGCTACTCTCGATGTGCACGTGGCCGTCGATGAACCCCGGCGCCAGGTAGCGGCCGGCGAGGTCGATCTCGCGGCGGGCGCGGTACTCGCCCACGCCCACAATAAGCGAACGGGCGATGGCCACGTCGCAGACGTGCACATCGCCCGAGAAGACGTTCACCAGCCTGGCGTTCTTGAGCACCAGCTCGGCCTCGGCCTCGCCCCGCGCTACCCGGATCAGCTCTTCCCGCAGCATCCCCGCTTCGGCTCCCCCTTGCACTTTTCGCCATTATATCACAGGTGATAGCCTGTGACAATAGCGTGTCAAGCTACCGCCGACGTTGTTCTTGACAACGCGCAGCCCCTGTGGTACTATGCGCACAACTGAATAGGCGAACTGACCGACTCTTATCCAGAGGGGTGGAGGGACCGGCCCTGCGAAACCCCGGCAACCAGCCCAGGTGTCGCCGCAGGCCCCGGACGCGCCGTCCGGGCCGCCGCAGCCAGGTTATGGTGCCAATTCCGGCAGTTGCCGCCGCGAGGCAGGCATCTGGAAGATGAGAGAGGAGCGTCAACCTTCTCTCCCGTCAGGGAGAGTTTTTTTTGCCCGCGACGGGCCATGGGTAAACCGTGATGCGTGACCGTCGTGCCGACCAAGGTGCTCTCCAGACCGACAGCGCCTCACCGTCTGGGGACATGCGGCTCGAAGAGCGAACCTTACGCATCACGTATCACGGTTCACGCCGAAGGAGCGCGGATGCGCACGATCGAGTGGTGCGACGGGGCGGTGCGCCTGATCGACCAGCGGCGGCTGCCCCACGAAGAGATCTGGCATACGTACGGCAGCTATCAGGGCGTGGCGCGGGCCATCGTCGAGATGCAGATCCGCGGCGCCCCGGCGATCGGCGCGGCGGCGGCCTACGGCGTGGCCCTGGCGGCGCTGGCCAGCCCGGCGCAGACGCCCGCCGCCCTGCAGGCCGACCTCGACGAGGCGCTGCGCGTGCTCGCCGCGACGCGGCCGACGGCGGTGAACCTCTTCTGGGCGCTCGAGCGCATGCGCACGGTAGCCCAGGCGGCCCTGGCGAGCGGCGTCGATGTGGCGCGCGCAGCGCTGGTGGCCGAGGCGCGGGCCATCGCCGACGAGGATGTCGAGACGAACCGGCGCATGGCCGAGTTCGGCGCCGCGCTCATCGCCGACGGCATGAGCCTGCTCACGCACTGCAACGCCGGCGCCCTGGCCACAGTGGATATCGGCACCACGCTGGGCGTGATACACGCGGCCCACGAGGCCGGCAAGCGCATCCACGTCTACGTCGACGAGACGCGGCCCTTCCTGCAGGGCGCCCGGCTCACGGCGTGGGAGCTGATGCGCTGGGGCGTGCCGCTGACGCTGATTACCGACAATATGGCCGGCCACTTTATCTCGCGGGGCAAGGTCAACCTGGTCATGACCGGCGCCGACCGCATCGCCGCCAACGGCGATACCGCCAACAAGATCGGCACCTACACCCTGGGGGTGCTGGCCCACGAGAACGGCGTGCCGCTGTACATCGTGGCGCCGACAACCACGATCGACCTGGGCATCGCGACAGGCGCCGACATCCCGATCGAGGAGCGCAGCCCGCGCGAGGTCACGCACATCTGCGACGTGCCCATCGCGCCCGCAGGGGTGCCGGTGGCCAACCCGGCCTTTGACGTCACGCCGCACCGCTACATTGCGGGGATCGTGACGGAGCAGGGCATCGTCTACCCGCCGTTTGGGGTGGGGCTGCGGAGAGTGGTGCGTGAGGCGTGATACGTGATCGTGTTGCGTGTTCCGTTCGCCTGTACGGGCAGACGGAACATACAATACGCAACAGGGCCTGGGCAACGCCGACACGCATCACGCATCACGCGCCGATAGGAGCGTTCGCCATGGCAACTTTCGAACCCGCCTGGCTGCCGCTGGCTGTGGGCAGCGTGCCCTATAGCGAGGCCGCTGAGGCCTGGTCGGCGGTGCTGCGTCACCTGCCGGGCACGCCGTTCTGGCCGCAGATGCCGCGGCGCAGCTTTCGCGAGAATATGTACGCCCAGTACAGCGAGGGCTTTCCGGGCGTGGTGTTGGAGGAGGAGCGCGTCTACGTCGATCGCCGCCGCGACCTCGACCCGGCCCTGGAGCGCCTGTACCTGGCCTACCTGGAGAACGACCTCTCCTACGGCGCCATCAGCGCCGAGTACTCGGCCGGGCTGGCCGCGCTGCGCGAGGGCCGGGTCCTCCTCGAACAGCCTCCGGCATTGATCAAGGGCCAGGTCACCGGGCCGGTGAGCTGGGGGCTGACCGTGGTCGACCAGGAGCGCCGGCCACTGCTCTACGACGAGGTGCTGGCCGATGCCATCGCCAAGCACCTGCGCCTCAAGGCCGCCTGGCAAGAGCAGGCGCTGGCTCCCTACGCCGAGGCGACGGTGATCTTTATCGACGAGCCCTACCTGAGCGCCTTCGGCTCGGCCTTTGTCGCCGTGAACCGCGACCAGGTGGTCGAGCTGCTGCACGAGGTGCTGGCCGGCATTTCGGGGCTCAAAGGCATCCACTGCTGCGGCAATACCGACTGGAGCATGCTCCTCGAAACGCCCATCGACATCCTCAACCTCGACGCCTACGAGTATGCCGGGGCGCTCGCCCTCTACCCCAGCGAAGTGCGCGCCTTCCTCGACCGCGGCGGCATGATCGCCTGGGGCATCGTGCCCGCCGGCGAGGCCGCACAGGAGGAGACGCCCGAGCACCTGGTGCAGCGCCTGCACGAGGCCATGGGGCTGCTGGTGGAGAAGGGCGTGCCGCCGGAACTGCTTCTGCAGCGCGGCTTGGTGGCCCCATCGTGCGGCACCGGGTCGCTCTCGGCGCCGCTCGCCGAGCGCGTGCTCGGCCTGACCAACCAGGTGTCGCAGATCATGCGCGACCGCTATGTGACTCAAGAGGAGCAGCCATCGTGAGCATCCTGGTCGTCGGTTCCGTGGCCCTCGATTCCATCCAGACCCCCTTCGGGCGCGTGCGCGAGGCGCTGGGAGGCGCGGCTACCTACTTTTCTACTGTGGCCAGCCTCTACGACACGGTGAGCCTGGTGGGCGTCGTGGGCAGCGACTTTCCGCGCGAGCACATCGACTTTCTCGTCGGCCGGGGGGTCGATATCCGCGGCCTGCAGGTCGCCGCGGGCAAGACCTTCCGCTGGTCGGGCCGCTACGACTATGACATGAACCACTGCGAGACCCTGGCCACCGAGCTCAACGTCTTTGCCACCTTCCGGCCCACGCTGCCCGAGCAATACCGCGATGCCGAGTACGTCTTCCTGGCCAACATCGATCCCGAGCTGCAGATGAGCGTGCTCGACCAGGTGCGCTCGCCCCGGCTGATCGCCCTCGATACGATGAACTATTGGATCGACTACAAGCACGACGCCCTCACCGAGGCGCTCAAGCGCGTCGATATCGTGCTCATGAACGAGGCCGAGGCGCGCCAGTTCGCCAAGACCTTTAGCCTGATCCGCGCCGCCCACAAGATCCTCGAGCTGGGGCCCAAGGCGCTGGTCATCAAGAAGGGCGAGTACGGCGCCGTGCTCTTTGCCAACGGCGGCGACCCCACCCGCACCTACTTTTTCGCGCCGGCCTACCCGCTGGAAAAGATCGCCGACCCCACCGGCGCCGGCGATACCTTTGCCGGCGGCTTTATGGGCTACCTGGCACACGCCCACGCGGGGGCGGCGGGGGGGGCGCTCGACAACATGGCCATCCGCCAGGCCATCGTACACGGCACCGTCGTGGCCTCGTTCACCGTCGAAGGGTTCAGCCTCGACCGGCTGCGCACGCTGAGCCTCGACGACATCCGCCGCCGCTACGAAGCGTTCAAGCGCTTTACCAGCTTCGAGGTGCCCTGCCCCTGGCTCGGCACCTGCGAGCGGCTCAAGCAGGCGCAGCCGGGGCGTGATGCGTGATGCGCAGGGCCTGCGCGCAGGCCCTCGTTGGCACCGCAGACATTACGCAGTACGCATCACGCAGTACGCATCACGTTTTACGCATCACGCATCACGTTTGCGCATTACGCATTACGCACCACGCATCAACAAAAGGAGATACAGCCCATGAGCACAACCTTCCTGACGTCGCCCAAGTACCTCTTCACCAGCGAGTCGGTGACCGAAGGCCACCCCGACAAGCTGTGCGACCAGATTTCCGACTCGATCCTCGATGCCATCATGGCGCAGGACCCCTACGGCCGCGTGGCCTGCGAGACGGCGGCGACCACCGGCATGGTGGTGGTGGTGGGCGAGATCACGACCAAGTGCTACGTCGATATGCCGGCCGTGATCCGCAGGACGATCGAGGAGATCGGCTACACGCGCGCCAAGTACGGCTTTGACGCCGAGACCTGCGGCGTGGTCACCTCGATCAAAGAGCAGTCGCCCGACATTGCCCTCGGCGTCGACAGGGCGATGGAGGCCAAAGAGGGCGAGATGGACGATGCGGCCATCGAGGCCATCGGCGCCGGCGACCAGGGCATGATGATCGGCTTTGCCTGTCGCGAGACGCCCGAGCTGATGCCCATGCCCATCATGCTGGCGCACGTGCTTTCCAAGCGCCTGGCCGCCGTGCGCAGAGACAAGACCCTGCCCTACCTGCGGCCCGACGGCAAATCGCAGGTGACGGTGGAGTACAGCTACGGCCAGCCGGCGCGCATCGATACCATCGTTGTCTCGGCGCAGCACGACCCGGCCATCGGCCAAGACCAGATTCGCGCCGATATCCTCGAGCATGTGATCAAGGCCACCATGCCGGCCCAGTTCATCGACAGGCGCACCCGCTACTTTATCAACCCCACCGGGCGCTTTGTCATCGGCGGCCCCATGGGCGACTCGGGCGTCACCGGCCGCAAGATCATCGCCGATACCTACGGTGGCATGGTCTCGCACGGCGGCGGCGCCTTCTCGGGCAAGGACCCCACCAAGGTCGACCGCTCGGCGGCCTATGCGGCGCGCTATGTGGCCAAGAACCTCGTCGCCGCCGGCATCGCCGACCGCCTCGAGATCCAGTTGGCCTACGCCATCGGCGTGGCCCAACCTGTCTCGATGAACATCGAGACCTGCGGCAGCGGCCGCATCTCCGACGAAAAGATCATGGAGCTCGTGCGCGCGCACTTTGACCTGCGGCCCGGCGCCATCATCCGCGACCTGAACTTGCGCCGGCCCATCTATCGCCCCACGGCGGCCTATGGCCACTTTGGCCGCACCGACATCGACGCCCCATGGGAGAACACCGACAAGGCCGACGCCCTGCGCCGCGACGCGGGTATCTAGCCTGGCTGATGCTCCAAGACCTGGCACAGCGATTTCCATGGCAGGCGATTGGCAATAACCCAGCCAGACGCCTGCCCATACCTACGGGTGGGCCCCCCTACCGTTCCCCCGTCGCGGGGGAATGGGGTCGCCCGACCGCATCCTGGGTGGCCAAGAAACGGCAAGCGAGCGATCTAGTGCCGCGGAAGACAGCCCCATTCCCCCGCGACGGGGGAACGGTAGGGGGGCCCACCCTGCGGCAGGAGAAACCGTCCGCCAGCCGCGGCGCGAGCTAGACCGAGTTTTTGCCAGAAAGCCGACGCTGACCACCTGCCATGGACATCGGTGTGTCAGGTCTTGGAGGCGACCCCACTCTCCCTCACTACAGGCCCAGGCCGGTTTGGCAACACGCCCGACTCATGTACAATAGCTGAGCAGCAGGTCTACCAGCCCTCGTCGTACGGGCCCTGCTGACCGCTGAAAGCTGATGGCTGACAACTTGGTCAAACGTGCCTTTATCACCGGCATCGCCGGCTTTGCCGGCAGCCACCTGGCCGAGCACCTGCTCGGGGCGGGGTATGAGGTCAGCGGGCTATCGCTGCCTGCGGGCGGCACCCATAACATCGACGCCATCAAGGGCCGGCTGCGCCTCTACCTGGGCGACATGGAAGACACCGGTTGGCTGCGCGGCGTGCTCGCCGACATCCGGCCCGACTATGTGTTCCACCTGGCGGCGCAGGCCGCGGTGCCGCAGGCCTGGGCCTCGCCAGGGCCGACCCTGGTGAACAATATCCTCGGCCAGCTCAACCTCATCGAGGCGCTGCTCGCCCTGGAGCTCAGGCCGCGCCTGCTGATCATCGGCTCGGCCGACGAGTATGGCCTGGTGCGCCCCGACGAGCTGCCCGTCCGCGAGACGAACCCGCTGCGCCCCAACAATCCCTACTCGGTGAGCAAGATCGCCCAAGACTATCTCGGCTATCAGTACTTTCTGAGCCACCACCTGCCGATTGTGCGCCTGCGCCCCTTCACCCACATCGGCCCGCGCCAGGGCACCGGCTTTGTGACCGCCGATTTCGCCAAGCAGATCGCCGAGGCCGAGGCCGGCCTGCGCCCGCCATTGCTGCGCGTGGGCAACCTGACCGCCCGTCGCGACTTTACCGATGTGCGCGACGTGGTCCACGCCTACACCCTGGCCCTCGAACGCGGCGAGCCCGGCGAGGTCTACAACGTGGGCAGCGAGCGCGCCTACAGCATCCAGGAGGTGCTCGAGGTTCTGCTGGGCCTCAGCCGCCTCCCATTGCAGGTGGAGCCCGACCCCGCCCGGCTGCGCCCCTCCGATGTGCCCGAACTGGTCAGCGACTGCACCAAGCTCCGCGAGCGCACCGGCTGGCGCCCGAACCACACCCTCAACGAAACCCTGCGCGACGTGCTAGAGTATTGGCGCGAGCGGGTACGTAAAACGTAAAACGCAGGGTATTGCCTTGAGGCGAGGTCACTGCTCAGCCTGTCATTGCGAGCCGCAGCGAAGCAATCCCCAGCCATGCGCGTCACGGCCACGTTGGAGATTGCTTCGCTGCGGCTCGCAATGACAGGCTGAGCAGTTGCGAGGTGGGGTGCTGAATAGGCAGCCTTGCGCATTGCGTTTTACGCATTACGCTTTACGTTTTGCGCGATACGCATCACATGGAAAGGTTATCATGAAGAAGGCTCTCATCACCGGCATCACAGGCCAGGATGGCTCGTACCTGGCCGAGTTCCTGCTCGACAAAGGCTACGACGTGGTCGGCATGGTGCGTCGCACCAGCACGCTCAATTTCGAGCGCATCCGCCACATCCAAGACCGGCTGACACTCGTCCAGGGCGACCTGCTCGACCAGGTGTCGCTCATCGACATTCTGAAAGAGCACCGCCCCACCGAGGTCTACAACCTGGCCGCGCAGTCGTTCGTGCCCACCTCGTGGCAGCAGCCGGTGCTGACCGGCGAGTTCACTGCCCTGGGCGTGACGCGCATGCTCGAGGCGGTGCGCCTGGTGAACCCCGAGATCCGCTTCTACCAGGCCTCATCGAGCGAGATTTTCGGCAAGGTGCGCGAGGTGCCGCAGCGCGAGACGACGCCGCTCTACCCGCGCAGCCCCTACGGTGTGGCCAAGGTCTACGGCCACTGGATCACCGTCAACTATCGCGAGAGCTACAACCTCTTTGCCTGCTCGGGCATCCTCTTCAACCACGAGTCGCCGCGGCGCGGGCTCGAGTTCGTCACCCGCAAGTCGACCTACGGCGCCGCGCGCATCAAGCTGGGCTTGGCGCAAACGCTGCCCATGGGCAACTTGGAGGCGCGCCGCGATTGGGGCTATGCCGGCGACTATGTGCGCGCCATGTGGCTGATGCTGCAGCAAGACCAGCCCGACGACTATGTCATCGCCACCGGCGAGACGCATTCGGTGCGCGAGTGGCTGGAGGAGTGCTTCGGCTACCTGGGGCTGAAGTGGCAGGACCACGTGGAGATCGACCAGCGCTTCATACGCCCCGCCGAGGTCGACCAGCTCATCGGCGACGCGACCAAGGCACGCACCAAGCTGGGCTGGCAGCCCGAGGTCAGCTTCCAGCAGCTCGCGCGCCTGATGGTGGATGCCGATATGGCGCTGGTGCAGCGGCAGTTGCCTCACTGAACCTGTTTTTCGCACCCAGCAGAGGCGGCTCTGCTGGGTGCGGAATCGGCTACGCAGTGTGGCGTGCGGCGCCCCGCGATGCCCCCCCCGCGTCTCATCACGTCACTCGCAGGCCACAGCCGGGCCAGCGATGATTGTATATCTTGCGGTTGTTCTTGACGTTGCCCCATTGCCGCCTATAATGGAGCAGAACCTGCTCGCCGGCGACTACGGCACGGTCCCGCGCCCCGGAGGCATTCGTGCAGCCAGATTACGCCACCCCCTCGGAGCTCCGCCTTGTGCAGGAGGAGAACCTGCTTCTCGCCCTCGACTGGGCATGGCAGACCCCGTTCTACCAGCAACACTTTGAGCGCCACGGTGTTTCCAGAGACGCTGTCCGCTCGCTGGAGGACGTCTGGCGTCTGCCGTTGACCACCAAGCTCGATCTGCGCTCGACTCTGCCCACCTTTCGCAGCGCACTGCCGCGGAAAGATGTCGAATACGTCTTTAGCTCCAGCGGCACCACAGGCGCCCCCACCCACTATCTCTGGTCGCGCACCGATACGGAGGTGATGCGACAGGGGGGCAGCCGCGCCATGGGCCGGGTCGGCGTTGCGCCCGAAGATTGCGCGCTCATCATCGCACCCATGGGCCTGCCGGTGATGTGGTTCTGCATGATCAACCAGTACAACGCCATGCACTCGGGCGTTGTGCCCCTCGGCGCCTCCAGCCCGGGCCAGACTCTGGATGCCATCGTCGAGTTCCAGCCGACCATCATCACCAGCCTGCCTATCGTCGGCACGCGCCTGGCCGAATATGCAGCCATGACCGGCCGCTCCGCCGCCCTGGCCGGCCGCCGCTGTTTCCACTGTGCCGGCGACTATCTCTCGAACGCCCGGCGGCGACGCATCGAGAGCGTCTGGGGCGACCGCTGCTACAACTTTTTTGGCCTGAGCGAGATCTTTGGCCCTGTCGCAGGCGAGTGCAAGTGCCGAGACGGCATGCACGTGATGAGCGACCGGGTGTTGATCGAGGTCCTGGATCCGCGTACCCTGCAGCCGGCCGGCGAGGGAGAGGTGGGCATCGCCGTCTTTACTGCCCTCTGGCAGAAGGGCTCGCCGCTGATCCGGTATCAGAGTGAAGACTATGTGCGCCTGGTCAGCGCGCCCTGCCGCTGCGGCCGCACGTCGCCACGCCTGTACTATGCGGGGCGCTCGCCTTTCATGGCCAACATCGGCGGGCACCTGGTCTTCCCGCAGCGGGTCGAAGAGGTGCTGTTGGGCTTGCCCTCTGTCGGCAACGAGTTCCGCCTCACCGTGGTAGACGACGACCATACCGACGCGGTGATCGTGGAACTGGAGCCACTGCCAGGGCAACGGGTCGACGTCGCCGCTCTGTCGCAGGCGCTGTCGGATGTGCTGTCGGCGCACGTCAGGCTGCTGGTGCGCGAGCCGGGCACACTCGCCCGCGATGAGGTCAAACCGCACCGCATCTACGATGAGCGCAGCCGGCGCTGCTAGAGCATCGGTCAAGTAGGTGAAGGGGAGACTGGAGGCGCATGTGCGGCATCTATGGCCTCGTCGGGGCAGGCCTCACCCCCGGGCAGATTGAGGCCATGCTGGCCGATCTGGCGGCCAACATGGCCCAGCGCGGGTCCGGCGCGCGCCAGCGGGTCTGCCTGGCCGGCGCCGGGCTGGGCGCCGGGGCTCTGGCCGGCATCGCGCCACACGGCCGCCGCCAGCCGGTTCACAGCGAGGACGAGACCCTCTGGGCCGTGATCGACGGCGCACTCTACAACGGCCGGCAGTTGCGCCGCGAGCTCGCCGGCCGGCACCGGTTGGCCCAGGATGGCGACGCGGCCGCCGTCGTGCACCTCTATAAAGACCTGGGGCCCGAGTTCCCCCGGGCGCTCCACGGCGCGTTTGCCCTGGCCCTGTGGGATGCGCGCCTTGGCCGCCTCGTGGTAGCCCGCGACCGGTTGGGCGAAAAGCCCCTCTACCTCTGGCGGGGCGATGGGGTGCTGGCCTTCGCTTCCGAGCTGCGCGCCCTGACGTCGTTGCCGGCGGCGCCCGGCGAGATCGACCCGTTGTCGCTCGCCGGCTACATCGCCTGCGGCTACGTGCCCGGCCCGGCCAGCATGGTGCGGGGCATCGACAAGCTGCCGCCCGCGACCGTCGAGGTTATCGACCTCCGCCTGCACGGCCGCCAGCAACGCTACTGGCAACTGCCGCTGCCCGTTCCGGCACGCACAGGCGACGAGGCCGCCAGCGCCGAGAACATCGCCCGACCGTTGCGCAGGGCCTGCATCCACGCGTACGATACTGCGGATGGGCCGGCGGGCGTCCTGCTGAGCGGTGGCCTCGACTCGTCGCTGATCGCCGCGCTGTTGGCCCAGGCGGAGAGGGGCCCCGTCCAGGCCTTCGCGCTCGGCTACGATGGCGACGAGCACTCGCTCGACCTCGCCTATGCCCGCCGCGTAGCCGCGGCCCTGGGCCTGCGCCTGCACTCGCTCACCGCCACGCCGCGCGAGCTGGCGGAGGCCGTGCCCTACCTCGCGCAGCACCTCGACGAGCCCTGCGCCGACCCGACAGCCCTATCGTTGGCGCTGCTCGCCCAATTCGCGGCGCGAGACGTGCGCGTCGTGCTGACCGGCGCCGGCGCCGACGAGCTGTTTGCCGGCTATGCGCTACACCGCGCCGCATGCGATGCCCTGCGCGCGCACCCACCGGTCGGCCCCGGCGGTAACCCCCTGTTCCCTTTCATGACCGGGCTGCCGTGGCCCCTGGCAGAGCAGCTCTTCCAGCCGGCGCTGCTGGCCGGCCTCGACCGCTCGCGGCCGCCGGGCTGGTTCGATGCCGGCCCAGGGCCGCAGCCCGCCGGCGACCCGTTGTGGCAGGTGCTGGCTGCCGATCTCACTGGGCGCCTGCCGGAGCAACTCCTGGCCGTCGGTCACCGCCTGACAGTGGCGGCCTCCATCCAGGCTCGCTCGCCCTACCTGAATGTGGACGTGGTGGAGGCGGCCATGCGCTGCCCCAGCACCCACAAGCTCGGGCCCCGCGGCGACAAACTCGTGCTGCGGCGCATGGCGCGGGGCGTGCTGCCCCAGGAGGTCACCGAGCGCCCTAAGCAGGGCTTCCCGAGCCCGTTGCTCGGGCCGTGGTTTGCCGCCGTGGTAAGCCCGTTGTGGGAGTCGCTGCGCGCCGCGCTGCCGGCCCAGTTCGCATCGCTCTTCCGTATGGGCACCGTCGATTGGGTGGCCCACCAGGCCCAGGCCGGCGACGCAGGGCTGCGCGGGCTGCTGTGGAAGTTGGTCGTCCTCGCCGCATGGCTGCAGGCGCGAGCGGAAGTGTGATGGTCATTCAATGTCGAGGGGAAGCGTGAACGAGAACAATAGGGCGCCTGGTGATGCCGCACTGGCCGCATATTACCGGGGGCTGCAGGCGGCCGTCTCACTGAACGATGGCCGGCCGCACGTCGAACCCTACCAGGCCATCCTCAGCCTCACCATGCGCTGCAACTCGCGCTGCGCCTACTGCGAGAGTTGGCACTCGCGCGAGGAGGGGCCAGAATTGGCAGAGCTCGAGGCCGTCCTGGCCAATCTCATCGAGCTGGGCGTGCGTGAGCTGGTGCTCACCGGCGGCGAGCCGCTCCTGAAGCGGGACCTGCTCCCCTTCCTGCAGAGCGCCCACCGCCTGGGCATGTTCCAGGTGCTCATCACCAACGGCCTGCTGCTGACGGCGCCGCGCCTGGAGGAGTTGCTGGCGGCAGGTGTGCAGCGGGTGACCCTCTCGCTCGACTCGCTCGACCCAAGCTGTTACCAGGAGCACCGGGGCGTGCCCCTCGACCGGCCGCGGGCGGCATTGCAGCTCCTCGCCGGCGCCCTGCGCGCCGGCCACTACCGGGGGTTCTCGGTGGGCCTCAACGTCGTGGTCACCGCGCGCAGTATCCACGACATTCCCGAGATCGTCGGCTATGCTGCCGATCATGGCATGTCGGTGCAACTGCAGGCGCTGAACCCCTATTCCGGCGAAGACATGAGCCGCTTCACCCCCACGCCCGAGACGATGGGCGACCTGCGTGCCGGCATCGAGCGGCTCATGGCCATGAAGGAGGCCGGCTACCCCATCAACTCGAGCCGGGAGTATATGAGCTACATCCCTGAATACCTGGCCACCCGCAAGTTGCCCATCGATCACCAGTGCCTGTTCGGCGACGTGGCCGTGATCCTCGACGAGCATCTCAACCTGCTCCCCTGCTGGTTCCTGCCACCGGTGGGCAACCTCAGGGAAGCGCCACTGGCCGGCCTTTGGAGTGGAGAAGGGTTCCGCCGACGGCGCCAGGAGATGCACCGAGGCCGCTGCCCGGGCTGCTGGCTGACGTGCAATGCCGACTGGCAGATCAGCTTTGTCGGCACGAGGTAGGGGCATGTGGGGCCGGCTGGCCTGGCTGGGGCGCTTGTTTCGCACCTCCGAGTGGTACGACACCAAGTTGCCGCTGTTGCTCCTGGTGGCCTACCAGAGCCTGCTGGCCGGGCACTCGGGCGCGGTGGGGGCCGGCATGCTGGCCCGCGCGGCGCTCTATGGCGCCGCCCTGCTGGCCTTCGGCTACCTGATCAACGACCTTGCGGATACCGCTGTGGACCGCATGGCCGGCAAGCGACGCGCGATGGATGGCATCGCCCGCTGGCTGGCCTGGCTCATCTGCGGGATTGTGGCGGCCGTGGCGGCCCTGGCCCTGCGGCCCTCCTGGGGTCGGCCCCTCGTGCTGATCCTTTTGGCCCTCAGCCTGGGCCTGGCGGCGGCCTATTCGCTGCCGCCACTGCGGCTCAAAGAGCGCGGCTGGCTGGGGCTGCTGACCGCTGCAGCGGCGCAGCGCACCGTCCCCGGCCTGACGGTGGCTGCCTTTCTGGGCCATCTCGACTGGGGCATTGCCTGGATGGGGGCCATCTTCCTGCTCATGGGGCTGCGCTACATCCTGTTGCACCAGATCATGGATGCCGAGCATGACCGTTGCGCTCGCGTTCGCACCTATGCGCTGGCGGTGGGCAGCGTGGCGCGGCTGGCGGCAACACTCAACCGCATCTACCTTCTGGAGCTGGCTGCCCTGGCGGCGTTGCCCTTCATCCTCGGCCCGGCCTGCTGGTGGCTGGGGCTCGTCATCTGGCCCTACGCGCTCTACGGCCTGCTGCGGGGGCGGCAGGAGGCCCGCCGCTCGGGGCTGTGGCATCCGGTTTCGTATGAGGGCATGCCGCTGCAGACCCTGTACTGTATCGCCTGGCCGCTGGGCCTCGTGGCCGCGATCATCGTCGCGCAGCCGGCCTGCTGGCCCCTCTTGGCGGTCGAGGGGCTGTGGAAGTACCGGCTGTGGCAACCGATCATCGTAACCCGGCTGCAGCCAATCTGGGGGAGATACCGACGTGGCTGACGTTGACAGTGCAACCTGCCCGCGCCGGCCGGGGCACGGCCCTGCCCTGGCCGTGGTGACGCCCACCCACGGGCGAGCCGCGCTCGTCGCCGGCATGCTGGCCTCGCTGCAAGGGGCGCGCGCCGGCACCGGGACCGAGGTCGAGGTGCTGGTCGTCGATTCCAGCGGCCCTGCCGAGGCCGCCCACATTGCGCAGGCCTGCCACGGCACGGGGGCTCGCTACCTGCGCGGGCCGCTGAGCGTCCGCGCCAAGCGCAACCTGGGGGTCAGGAACACATGCGCGCCGGTGGTGCTGTTCCTCGATTCGGACTGCCGCGCTGACCCCGACCTCTTGCGAGAGCACCTGGCCGTCTGGACAGGGGCCGGCGCGACCATGGCGGGGGCCAGCGGGCTGACCCGGTTCGTCGGCGAGCCCAACTGGGTCTGGCGGATCGCCGAGCACACCCCCTTCCTCGACGCCTTTGGCTTTGCCGAGCGCTTTCCCGGCGTGCAGTGGGCCGTGACGAACAACCTTTCGTTCAGCAGGACGGTCTTGGAGCAGTTGGGCGGCTTTGATGAAGGGCTCCCCTACCGGCTTGGCTGGGACGATATCGACCTCTGCCTGCGCGCCACCCGAGGCGGCTACTATATCCTTACAGCACCGCACGCCGTGGTCTATCACGAAAAAGCCACCTGGAACAGCCTGGGCGGCCTGGTATCGCGCGCCTGGCGCTGGGGGCGCCTCCGCTTCTGGGCCCTGCGCAAGCACCCCTGGCTCAAGCGCACCGACCCGCCAAAGCAGTCGGCCATGACCCTCGTGGCGGCCGGCCTGCTGGGCGCGGCAGCCCTGACGCGCCACACGTGGTGGCCGCTCGCGCTGCTGGCCCTATGGGTACCTCTGACCGGGCTGCTGCTGGCGGCGACCCGCGCCCTGAGCCACCGCTGGACCCTGCGCGACCTGGGGGACGAGTGGGCGGCCGAGGGTCTGATGAGCTTGCACGACCTGGCCACCGGCCTGGAAGCCCTGCGCCACGGCAGCCCCGTCTGGCTTTTCCAGCGGCTCATCTTTTCCGATGGCCATCTCGAGGGCGAGTATGCCGGCGAAGTGCTGCGCAGTTGGGCGCATATCGCCATGCTCGGGCTCACCGGCCTGGCCCTCTGGCTGACCCGTTGAGGTGAAGGAGCACATGGCCTCGCATCCAGACACTGCGCGCCTGGTGCCCAGCGCCGGCTCGCCGGGCATCTCGGTGGTGATCGTCACCCGTAACTGCAGCCGGCACGTGCGCAACCTGCTGGCGTCGCTGCAGCCCTCGCGCCAGGGCTACACCGGCGAGAGCGAGGTGATCATTGTCGACGACAGCTCGAGCGACGCCGAACGGGCGCAGATGGCCGCGCTGGGGCGCGAGTTTGGGGCGCGACTGCTGGCGGGGAACGCCAGCGTGTCGGCCAAGCGGAACCTGGGGGCCGAACAGGCCGCCTATCCCATCGTGCTCTTTCTCGATTCGGACTGCATCGCCTCGCCCGACCTGCTCCAACAGCACGCGCGCATCTACGAGGACCCGGCCGCCGGGGCCTGCCTGGGCCCGGTGGACTTTTGCGGGCCGGCGTCGTGGCTGTGGCGCTCGGTAGAGCTCACGCCCTACGTGATACCATTCCAGTTCGGGCGCATCATGCCGGCGTGCTCCTGGGGGCCGACGGCCAACTTTTCGGTGCGCCGCGAGGCCTTCTTGCAGGTGCGCGGCTTCGACACCACTTTCCCGCCGCGGCCCGGCGGCGAGGACGTGGACCTGGGGCTGCGCCTCACCAAGGCCGGCTGCCGCATCCACTGCAACCCCGCGGCGGTGGTGCAGCACACCCGCGAGACGTGGAGCAGCCTGCGCAGCATGACCCGGCGCCTCAACGCCTGGGGACGGGCCGAGTATTATCTGATGGAGCGCCACCCCGAGATGATCAGGCCGGCCTTTCCTCGCTTCACCGTGGTCTTTGGCCTGGTCGTCATCGCATCGGTGCTGCTGGCCACCATTCGCCTGCAGCCGTCGCTGCTGCTGCTGCCGCTCCTGTGGGCGGCGGTGTACGTGGGCGCCTTTAGCCTGGCCTCGGCCTGGCGCTTTGCGCGCGGCTGGGCCGATGTGCTGCCCGAGGTGGGGGCGCTCTGCCTGCTGCTCTCGTTCGAATTGGGCGCTGCCGCCGAGTTTGTGCGCCACCGTCGCTTCGACCTGCTCGGGGGCCAGATGATCTACACGTCCGGCCAACTGGTGGGCGAGTGGGCCTACGGCAGCCTCCGCGTCTGGATTATCATCCTGGCCACGCTGACCGTGGCCGGCCTCAGCCTGATCTGACCCGGCAGGTGCAGCCATGTCTCTGAAGATTGCTGCCGTCATACCGACTCTGAACGAAGGCGAAACCCTGGCCGCAGCCCTGGAGGCCCTCTTGGGCGGCAGCGAGCGCCCCGACGAGATCCTCGTCGTCGACGGGGGCTCGCGCGATGGCACCCGTGAGGTGGCCCGGCGCTACCCCGTGACCGTGCTCGACAACCCCAAGGTGCACGCTGCCGCCGCCCGCAACGTGGGCCTACACCACTCGCAGGCCGATGTGCTGGCCTTTACCGATGCCGACTGCCGGGTGGCGCCCACGTGGGTAGCGCGCCTGCGGGCCCGCTTCGCGGCCGACACGGCGCTCGATGGCCTCGGCGGGCGGCTCATCCCCCGCACCGGCGCCAATGAGATCGAGGCCTTTTCGGCCAAGGTGTTCATCCACGAGGTGATGTGCTTCTCAGGCTCCGGTCACCCCGTCACCCGCCGCCAACTGCGCGACGGGCTCATTACCGCCAATTGCGCCTACCGGCGCGCCGCCCTGCTCAGGGTGGGGGGCTTTCGCGACGCTTTCAGCAACTATGGCGAGGACCTGGACCTGATGTGGCGCCTGCTCGACAGTTCGCGCCTGGCCTATGACCCCGAACTGGTCGTCACTCACCAGTTCCCCAACACGCGGCGGCGCCTCATCCGCAAGTATATTCAGTACGGCATCGCGAGCTCACTGCTGACGCGGCACCACTCGCGGTCGCCGCAGATCGACTGGCACCTATACCGCAAGCTGCTGGCCAACGTGCGCGGCGCCTTCTGGCCCGGCAGCAGCGCACACCCGCACCGGCTGTACGTCTTGCAGCTCGGCGCGCACCTGACCGGCAAATGGCTCGGCAGCGTGCGCTATCGCGCGATCAACCTATGAGCACGCGCTACACCGCCGCCGAGGACCCCCTGGCGCGTGAGGCCATCGATCGCCACCTGGAGATACTGGTGGCCACCATCCGTGACCAGTTGGGGAACCTTGGCGTGGAGGCCATCGTCCTGCGCGGGGCCTTGGCCGGCGGCGAGGGCACGGTGCTGGTCGACGGCGGGCGCGTGCAGTTCTTTAGCGACTATGATCTCGACGTGTACGCGCGCCGCCCCGCAGGGCGCTCGCGCTTGCAGCAACTGAGCGCCGCGTTGACCAGGCAACTGGGGGCCTATGTCCAGATCGCGCTGGAGCGCAGCGGCACCCGCCGCGTGCCCGCCATGAGGCTGCAGCAGATCGACGACGCCCGGCGGGAGCGGCTGCTGTGGGGGCACCCCGGCGCAGTGCCCCCACCCGAGCCCGGCCCTGCTGAGCCGGCGGTCACCGAGGGTTTGCTGCTGGTCTTCAACCGCGCCGTGGGGACTCTGGCGGCCATCCTCGAGCGGTCGGCCAGCCCGCTGCAGGTGTGGTATCAGGCCGTCAAGCTGACCCTGGCCGTGGGCGACTATGTGCTGATCCTCGATGGCCGCTACACCCCGCAACTGGGCGACAAGCTGGGCCTGGTAGCGGCGGGCGCAGCGGCGCGCGGCCTCAGCGACTTGGCATTCGAGCGGGCAGCCGAATGGAAGCTGCGGCCACACGCCTGGGCCTGCTCCGAGGCCGAGCTCTGGGAACTCATCTACCACCAGATCCGGGCAGCGTTGGCAGCGGCCCTGACCCTAGAGGGCGTGCGCTGCGGCCGGCCGCTTGCCGATTGGCACGCCCACTCGCAGCACATCGCCCGGCAATGCGGGGCGCTCACGCCGGTGGCTGCCCTGGGCCGGCTGGGCTGCTTCAGGTCCTTGCTGCTCAACTGGCAGGCCTGGGGCCCGCCGCGCACCCTGCGGGCCTGGCCGCGCTACCGCCAGCGCGGCGACTGCATCCTGCTGCAGGCGGCCTTCCTGCTGCTGAGCACGGCCCGGGCGCCAGAGCCGGCGGCCGTCGCTCGCAGCCTATACCTGCTCAACCTCGTGCCCAGCGGCAACCTGCAGCAGGATTGGCGGCGGGCCAGCGAGCTCTTGGTGAAGGTATGGCGCGCCTATGTCCTGTGATGCTGTGGCGGCGGTTGTCATCTTGGTTGACGGGCTTGGCTGGGTTCTGGCCGAGCGGACCGGCCTGCTGCGCGACCTGTTGCCACAGCGGGCGCCCATCCGCAGCGTCTTGGGCTACTCCTCGGCCGCCTTTCCGGCGCTGCTGACGGGCCTGCCCCCGGCCCGCACCGGCCAGTGGCTGCTCTTCAAGCGCGGGGGCGAGCCCGGCTCGCTCGCGGGCCTGGCCCGGCTCGCCGGCGTGGCCGAGCGCTGGCCCCGTCTCGAGCCGGCGCTGCGCCGGGCCGCGGCGGGCTGGGCCATTCACCTGCGGGGGTGGCCGGCGCACTTTTCGACCTTTGCCATCCCTTTCCCCGAGATGCGTCATCTGGCGTTCGCCGACCATGTCATGGGCTGGGCCCCGGCGGCAATCAACGGCACCCCCACCCTCTTTGGCCACCTGCGTGCAGCGGGCATCACAACCCACGCCTTTGGTTACCCCACGCCCGACCAGCGCTCGCTGGCCAGCGCGATGCGGCACATCGACGCCGGCCACGCAGGCATGTACCTGCTCTACCTGTGGCAGCTCGATGACACTCTGCACCACTGTGCTACGGATCCCTTGCAGATGGCCGGCCCCCTGGCGAGCTATGCGGCGGGGCTGGAGCAGTTGTACATCCGCGCCCAGGCGCGCTTCGGCAACGTGCCGTTCGCCGTCATCTCGGACCATGGCATGGCAACGGTGCGGGGCGGCGTGGACGTGCGCAGCCACCTGGCTGCCCAGCCGGCTTTTGCCGCGGCCCTGCCGCAGGCCTTTTACGACTCGACCATGGCGCGCTTTTGGCTGCAGAGCGAGAGCGACCGGGCAGCGGTGCAAGAGGCCCTGAGCTCGGTGCCGCATGCGCAACTGCTTGACGAGTCGCGGCTGGCGGCGGAGGGCGTGCTGTTTCGCGACGGCCGCTTCGGGGAGCTGTTCCTGCTCATGGACGAGGGGTGGGTGATCAACCCGAGCTACTATGGCGCTCAGTTGCCCGCGGGCATGCACGGCTACGACCCCGATGCCCCCGATTCGCTGGCGACGTTGCTGACCAATGTCGAGGCAGCGCTGCCCACAGACCTGTATGGCGTGCATCGCTTTCTGCTGGACATCATCGCCGGCATGGGGCGGCACGCCGGGACGCGCCGCACCTGAGGGGCAGCGAACAGCCGGCGGCTACTATGGCATAGCGCAATCGTGTAGACGACGTGGCCCTTGACGGTATACTGGTACTTTCAGCAGGCGCATCGTGTGCACGCTGAAGGTTCGTAGTAGGCGCTTGAGCGCCTTGATCCTGAGACGTGGCGCCAATCGCGGAAGCAGCGCCAATTCGGAGGGTCAAGGCGCTCAAGCGCCTACTACGAACCTAGCGTTGCCAGAACCAGCGGGGGTGCTTCTGGGGTGGTGGGGGCGGCTCGAGTTCGAGTTGCTGATCGTTGAGGATGGCGGCGGGGTTGGCGGCGACGAGGGCATGCGCGCGCTCGGCGCCAATGACCGTCGCGGCGAGCGCCTCGGCCTTGCTGAGGCGCGGCGGGCGGCGGCTGGTGTCGTGAGCGTCGGTGGCGATGACGTGCACCAGGCCGGCGGCGAGCATGCGCCAGGCCGCCTCCTGTGGCGCCTGGCCGAAGGCGCCTTCCAGGCTCCCCGCCGTAATCTGCACCAGCGTCCCGCGCTCTACCAGTGACTGCAGCAGGTCGAGGCGGCGCGCCAGCGCGTCATTCCGTTCGGGGTGCGCCAGGATGGGCACCAGGCCGCGCACCTGCACCTGGAAGATGAGGTCCTGGAGTGGCGGGGGCGGGCCCCAGGGCGGCGGCTCGACGAGGAGGTAGCGCGAGTGGTTGAGCGGGGCCGCCTGGCCGGCATCGATCTGCTGCGGCAGCGCGGTGATGAGGGCCGTTTCGGCGCCAGGCACCACGCGCAGCGACAGCCCATGCTCCTCGAGGCAGCGCTGCAGCTCGGCCACCCGCGCCTCGAGCGTGGCGCAGCTCAGGCCGCGCCGCCACATCAGGTTGTGCGGGGTCGCGGCGACGGTCGCGATGCCGTCATCGAGCGCGGCGCGGGCCAGCCCCAGCGCCCCGGCCAGGTCGGCCGGGCCGTCGTCGACGTCGGGCAGGATGTGGCAATGCAGGTCCGTCAGGCGCGCTGCGGCCGCGTCCATCGTGCGTTCAGCGGCCCCCGGCGCCCGCACCGGCCTCGCTGCCCGAGCCGCGGCGCGACAGGGCCGGCGCGCCTTCATAGTAGCGGGCCATGGCCCGGTCGGGGCTGACGCCGCTGAGCACGGCGCCCAGCACGCGGGCATTGACCCGGGCGAGGCTGGCCATGGCCTGGCGCACCGCCTCGCGCTGCGTGCGCCGCTCGCGCACCACCAACAGCACGCCGTCGAGCCGGGTAGCCAGGACGGCCGCATCGGCCACGGCGTTGATGGGGGGCGAGTCGAAGAGCACCAGGTCGGCCTGCTCGGCCAACCAGGCAATGGCTTCTTCCATGCGCTTGGAGGCCACCATATCGGCCGGGCGTGCCGCCAGCGGGCCGCTGGTGAGCACCGTCAGGCCGGCCACCCCCGTCTCGCGGATGGGCGGCCTGGTGCGCGCGCTGGGGTCGCTGAGCAGAGTCGTCAGGCCCGAGTCGTTGGCCAGGCCAAAGACCTCGTGTTGGCAGGGGCGGCGCAGGTCCGCATCCACCACCAGCACGCGCCGTTCCGTCTGCGCCAGGCTCACCGCCAGGTTGGCCAACACCGTCGACTTGCCCTCGTCGGGCCCCGGCGAGGTGAACATCACCGTGCGCAGCGGCCTGTCCAGCCCGGCAAAGGCCAGGTTGGTGCGCAGGGCGCGGTAGGCCTCGCTCGCAGCCGAGTTCGGGTCGCTCAACGTGACCAGGCTCTTCAGATCTCCGCTCACGGCAGTCCTCCAACTCTCAGCGATGGGTCTGCTGCGTAAGACGTAATGCGTGATGCGTGAGGAGCGGGCGCCTACGTCTGAAGGCAGAAGACATTACGTAGTACGCATTACGTTTTACGTTTCACGCATTACGCATCACGCATTGCGTTTTACGTTTCACGCATTCCGCACCTGCCCCGGTATAACCCCCAGCACGGCTGCGCCCGAGGCTCGCTCCAGGTCGTCGGCGCTGCGGATGATGCCCGACTCGAGCCACTCGAGGCCGAGCACGACGAGCACCCCGAGCACCAGGCCCAAGACGCCCCCGGCGAGCGCGTTGATCTTTTTCTTGGGTGACTGCACACTGGCCGGCGTTGCGGGGTCGCGCAGGGTCACCGTCATGCGGTCACGCTTGTCCTGGTCGAGCATCTGCGTCTTGGCCCACTCGACAAAGACCTCGCCGGTGCGCTGCGCCAAGAGCTGGGCCACCTGCGGGTCGTAGGCATCGACATCGACCTGGATCACATAGTCTTCCATGATCGGCGAGACCTTGATCCGCCCGCGCAGCGTCTCGGGCGTCATGTCTTGCCCGGTGCGGTCGATCACCTGCTGCAGCGTGGTGTTGGAGCGGATGTTGCCGGAATAGTTGCGCATCAGGCTCTTGATCGACTCGGTCAGGCCCAGGTCGAGGCGGGCAGGGATGACATTGATCCAGATGCTGGACCTGTAAACCGGCCGCACCACGTAGCTGAACAGGATCGCGCTGGCCGTGGTGACGATGGCCATGACAATGACGATCCAGCCCCGCTTCCAGAGGATGCGCAGGTATTCCTTCAGGGGCACGCCCTACCTCCTCCAGGCTCACAAGAAAACGGCGCGCCCATTGTACCACAGGAGTGGAGGGGCAACAAACCACCGCGGCTATATCCCAGAATCGTCCTCGGCCGGCGAGGCCGATGACCACGAAGGACACCAAGGGCTTTGGGTGGCCTCCCTACACCCTTTGTGCCCTTCGTGGTTCAAGAGCTCCCGAAAGAGCGGACTCTACCTGAATTGCTCCCCTTTTCGGTCCTGGCCGTGTCGATGGTATACTCCCGCCGGGAACATATAGAGGTCAGTTGACTCGGGGGAGCGCATGAAAGCCAAGGTCTTCTTGCAGGCCACACGGCCGGGGTTCCTTTCTGCCAGCATCGTCTGCGTGTTGCTGGGCCTGGCGGCCGGCTGGTACCACACGCGGCAGTTCGACCTGCTGGGCGCCGCCGGCATCCTCGTGGCCTCGGTGTTGATGCACGCTGGCGCCGACATGATGAACGACCATGACGACTCGCGCAACGGCGCCGATGAGGCGAACCACGCCTATATCAGCCCCTTTTCGGGTGGCAGCCGCATGATCCAGCGTGGCATCCTCACTGCCGCCGAGGTGCGCCGCGTCGCGCTGGGCTTGCTCGCTGCCGGCATGGTGCTGCTGGGCCTGCTGGCCCTGCGCGCAGGGCCGCTGCTGCTGCTGCTCGCGGGCATCGGCCTCTTCACGGCCATCTTTTGCACCGGCAGGCCGCTCTGCCTGGCCAGCCGCGGCCTTGGCGAGCTCATCGTCGGCATCAACTTTGGGCCGGTGCTGGTGGCTGCAGGCTATTACGTGCAGGCGCACCGCTTCCCCGTCGACGCCCTGTTGGCCTCGCTGCCCATGATGTTCCTGGTAATGGCCATCCTCTTGGTCAACGAGCTGCCCGACTATGCCGGCGACCGCGCGGCCGGCAAGCGCACCCTGGTCGTGCGCCTGGGGCGCGAGCAGGCCTCCTACGGCTACATCGCGCTCATGGCCGCCAGCTACCTGAGCATCATCGCGGCCGTTGCCGAAGGCGAGCTGCCGACGCTCGCCCTGGTGGCCCTGGCCACGACGCCGCTCGCCTGCAAGGCCGCCGCCACCGTACACCGCTTCGCCGACCGCCCCGCCGAGATGTCGCCCGCCAGCGTGCAGACCATCGTCAACCACCTGCTCACCGGCCTGCTGCTGTCGGTCGCCACCTTCTCGGCCGGCGCCTCGCTGCCCCTGCTGCCCCTCATCGCCGGCGGCGCGCTCGCCATCCTCGTCGCCTGGCGCACCTATGCGGCGCTGGACGGCATGCGGCGTGCGTTCCTGGTACGCTCTACCCCAGCACCACCCTCGCCACCCACAATCCCCCCAGCCCGGCAGCGATGGTAAGGATGACGTTCTTGCTGCGCCAGGCGACGAGGCCGGCCGCGAGCGCGCCCCAGAGGTAGGGGTTGCATGGGTCGAGGGTGACCTCGCCCTGCGGCGCGAAGGTGCCCCGCACGACGATGACGGTAAAGGCGGCGGTGGGGACGTAGCTGAGCCAGCGCGACAGCGCCCGCGGCAGGCTCCAGCGGCCGAGGAGGGCGATCAGCAGGTAGCGGGTGAGAAAGGTCACGCCGGCCATGCCCAGGATTAGGAGCGCGTGAGCCATGTGTCCACCCCCCATCCCGCCGTCGCGGCCACAATGATGGCCGCGAAGACGTCGAGCCGACCGGGCAGCCCGGCCAGCACGAGCGTGGCCAATGCGGCCACAGCGAGCGTGACCCAGGCGCCGCGCGTGCGCAGTTGCGGCGCCAGCAGGCCGATGAACGTCGCCGGCAGCGCAAAATCGAGCCCCAGCACCGTCGGGTCGGGCACCAGGCCGCCGATGGCGAGGCCCACGGCGGTGCTCGCCGCCCAATCCACATAGATCGCCAGGCCGGCGCCCAGGTAAAAGTACCGCAGCGCCCCGTTGCCGGCGCGTTCGAGGCGGTCAATGACCACGGCGTAGGTCTCGTCGGTGAGCAGAAAGCTGATGGCGAGCTTCCAGCGCTGCGGCAGCTTGCCCAGGCGCGGCGCCAGCGAAGCGGCATAGAGCAGATGGCGCAGGTTCACCACCAGCACCGTCAGCACAACGAGCAGCGGGCTCGCCCCCGCGCCCACCAGCCCCAGCGCAATCAACTGCGCCGACCCGGCAAAGACCAGCAGCGACATCGCCAGCGTCGCCTGGCCGCTCAGGCCCGCCGCCGGCCCCAGCAGGCCGAATGCCAGCCCGTAGGGCGTGATCCCCAACCACAGCGGCAGCGCCGCGCGCACGCCACGCCGGAATTCGCAGGCGCCGCCGCCCGTGAGCTGTGTGTTGGCGCTGTTGGCCATGGTCTCCATGCGTACCCCGTAATGCGTACTGCGTAATGCGTGATACGTGATGCGTGACCGTGTTGCGTATTGCGTGTTCCGTTCCTTCGAGTGAGTAAACGGAACACGCAACACGAAACAGCAGTTACGCATTACGTTTTACGTCTCACGTGTCACGTTTTACGTCTCACGTCTCACGTCGTCCCGGCGCCGCATAGCAGTAGGCGCAGGCGTGTGGGCAGCGCATGCGATACGAGCCGATATCCACGCTGGGGGTGCAGCCACAGCTCGGCCGCTGGCCGGGGTCCTTGCGGGCGGGCAGGGGCAGCCGGCGCGGGTGCAGCTCGGCCAACA
The DNA here is from genome assembly GCA_029553955.1 of Chloroflexota bacterium. GTDB lineage: Bacteria > Chloroflexota > Anaerolineae > SpSt-313 > SpSt-313 > JAKPJZ01. The sequence continues at coordinate 3,055 of JAKPJZ010000137.1, read as the reverse complement.
GCGGGCCGTCGATGCACGACGAGGGCCGGATGCCGGCCGCGGCCAGCGTCGGGTCGGCGCAGGCGTAGAGCTCGAGGCCGCGCGCTGTGGCCAGCCGCTGCAGGTGGGCAGCGATGGCGGCGTGCTCCTCGGGCGTAGGATCATACCAGTCGTAGCCGCGACGGCGCATCTTGGGGTAGAGCGCCGCGATCGATACCCGCACGCTGCGCACGCCGCTCTCGGCCGCGGCGTCGAACACTGCCTCGGCGAGGGGCAGGTTGCTGCGCACGGCCTCGCCCTCACGCCAGTGCAGCACAGGGTCAAAGCGCAACGTCACCCGCCGGGCATCGCCAGCCCAATCGATCAGGGGCCGCAACTGCGCCGCCACGTCGCGCCACGGCGGCACGCGCGGCTCCATGGCGCTGCCGCCCAGGCCGGTGATCGTCAAGTGGAAGAACAGTTGCTCATAGGCCGCGAGCAGCGCGCGGGCGCCCGCCGCGCCGGCGAGGAGCGGCCCATAGTCCTTGGAGACAAAGACGATGCTGTGCACATCCTGCGGCGCGAGCGCAACGTGCCTCACCGGCCCGCCATAGGGCGAGGGCACATCGACCGCGCCCGCGCGCAGCGCCGCGGCCAGCCAATCGGTATAGCAGGCCGCCACATCAGTGCGGCGGCTGCACGAGATCACATAGGGTGGCTGCACGGGCCTGCCCTCCGCAGGGATACGTCAACCAAAGGCCACAAAGGATTATAGGCGCCAATGGCCGGGCGACCAAGTGTCTGCCGGGTGCGGTCATTTTTAAGGTTACAGATTGGGGCCCAAGTTGGGTCATAACCCCAACCAGTAGTGGTCGCCCGCGCCGCCACCCCAACCCCTTGGGGTTGGACGCAGTACGGCCTCTATTGCCAAAAGAGCGGAATATTGCTAGAATCGTAAAGTCAGCAGCGTGGACCATTCAAGCGCACCGGCTGGGACATGAACCTTACCCCCTGACCTTCTGTATGGGTGGACCATCCCCCTGGGTCCCAGGATACTGCTGACCGTCGCAACGGTCGCCCGGGCCGCATCGCGTGGCCTACCGCACAGGTATCAACGGACTCGAGGTGAACCGAATAACCAGACACACTCCATGGGCGGGCAGCGAGCACGAGCTCCTGTGGCACGATATTTCGCGCCTGCCAGCCGGAGCGCACCAGCGATCATTGACGAGGGCCACAGTACGGGTGAGGTGTGTGGAAGGATGGACGCAAGGCGAACATGGCAGACAGCCCTTGGCGAGCTGCAGCTCCAGCTCACCAAGGCCACGTTTGATACCTGGCTCAAAGACACCACCGGTGTGGCCTGCGAAGATGGCGTCATTGTCGTCGCCGTGCGCAACGCCTATGCCAAAGACTGGCTGGAGAACCGCCTCTACGCCCACATCGCACGCACCCTGGCGAGCATCGTCGGGCGCACCGTCGAGGTGCGCTTCATGGTGAATGCCCCAGCTCTTCCGTCCGCCGAGGCCGACCCGGAGGAGCCGGCGGAGGGTGAGCTCTTCCACCGCTCGCGCCAGCGGCCGGCGCAGGCGGCTGCGGGCGCTCGCTCATCTCCGGCGATGCTCAACCCGCGCTATACCTTTGACACCTATGTCGTCGGCAACGCCAACCGCCTGGCCCATGCGGCCTCGCTGGCGGTCGCCGAAAGCCCTGGCGCGTCGTACAACCCGCTGTTCCTCTACGGCGGCGTCGGGCTGGGCAAGACCCATCTGCTCCATGCCATCGGCCACCGCGCCATGGCCATGGGCTGCTCGGTGCTCTATGTCTCGTCGGAGACGTTCACCAACGAGATGATCAACGCCATCCGCACCCAAAGCACCGAAGCCTTCCGCGGCAAGTACCGCCACAACAACGTGCTCCTGATCGACGACATTCAATTCATCGCCGGCAAAGAGTCGACCCAGGAAGAGTTTTTCCACACCTTCAACGCCCTGCACGCGGCGTCGAGCCAGATTGTGCTCACCAGCGACCGCCCGCCCAAGGCCATCCCCACCCTCGAAGAGCGGCTGCGCTCGCGCTTTGAGTGGGGCCTGCTGGCCGATATCCAGCCGCCCGACCTGGAGATGCGCATCGCCATCCTGCGCGCCAAGGCCGAGAGCCTGGGGGCGCAGGTGCCGCCCGGCATCCTCGACTATGTGGCGCGCAAGGTGCAGAGCAACATCCGCGAGCTGGAAGGGGCCCTGAACCGCATCATCGCGCATGCGCGCATGATGGGCCTGCCCTACACCGAGGAAACGGCGGCTGCCGCCCTGCGCGACGTGCTCATGCCCGCCGAAACGCTGCCACCCGAGCAGATCATCGAGGCCGTCTGCCGCTACTATGAAGTACGCCGCGAGGACCTCTCGAACCGCCGGCGCAACCGCGAGATCGTTGCGCCCCGGCAGATGGCCATGTACCTGCTGCGCGAAGAAGCGGGCATCTCGTTGTCGGAGATTGGCGGCTATATGGGCGGCCGCGACCACACCACCGTCTTGCACGCCTGCAACAAGATCGCTGCGCAGATCGAAGAAGATGAGCGCATGCGCCGCGAGTTGCTCGCCATCCGTGAGGCCCTCTACCAAGGCAAGATTACCCCCGTGCGTGTGTAGGGGCGGTTCGCTGCGCGCCCATCCGGCCCTTAGCCCAGATTCCGCACCCAGAACATCGGTCAAGTATTCCTGCGAAGGCCCCCAGACGGCCGAATCATCGCCCTCCGACGCCCACGAAGCCGCCTGCGGCGGCCAAGGGGGGGCTAGGCTCAATACCGTTCAAATGACGGCGCCTCGCCCGTCTCGACGGAGCCGGCGATTGGAAATCGCGCCTGGGAGCCGCCGTTGGCGGCCAAGGGGGCGCTGCGGCGCCGGGCGCCCACCTGCGTGGGCTGGTCGCCACGGCCGGGCGTCGGCCTGCGCCGACGCCCGGCCGCAGGCCCTCTAGGCGCGATTTCCAATCGCCCGGCTTATTTGATAGTACTTGCGCGGTCGTGCAGGGCGCTGCAGAGCCATCGTATAGAGCCCATCCCCCCGGCCTCGCCTTCTGCGCTGCGGCGGGAAGGGGG
>JAKPJZ010000146.1 GCA_029553955.1 Chloroflexota bacterium | reverse complement strand
GGGATCTATGAGCTGAAGCGCGGCGCGGACGTCGGCCAGGCTGTCACGGCGGCCGGCGGGATATCGGCAGCCGGCGACGGCACGAACGCGGTAGTGACCAGGCGCGGGGGCCAGGGCGACGGCGCGAGCGAGGCGGAGGGCGCCGCGGAAGGCGGCTCGGGCACCGCGCGCGTTATGGAGATAGATGTAGAGGCGATATTGGCGGGCGAGGCAGCCGGCCTTGAGCTCGCGGACGGCGACACAGTGTACGTGCCGGAGGCAGTACCTGAGCAGGTAGTGGTGCTGGGCGAGGTTGCGCGGCCCGGGGCGTACAGGCTTGCCCGCGGGGCGAAGCTTGCCGACGCGATAGCTGCGGCGGGCGGGCTTAATACCCGGGCGTCGTTGGAGAATGTGACGATCTACGCCGGCGGGGACGCGTCCGCAGGCGCCGGGGCGCCCATCGGGCACGGCAAGGTGATTTTCGCAGGCGACGGAACCGCCAACCCGACGCTTGGAGCGAGCGACGTCGTGGTGGTCGGGTCCCGCATGATCGGTGTGACCGTGGTGGGCGCGGCGGCGCGACCGGGGGTGTATGAGCTTGCCGCCGGGGCGCGTCTGCTGGATGCCGTGGCCGTTGCCGGCGGGGCGTCGGCCCTGGGCGATGCGAAGAATGTAGTATTGACGCGGGGAACCGGCGGATCTGAGGCGGGAGCCGATGCCGGCGCTGCGTGTGTCACCGCCGGGATCGACCTCGATGCTCTGGGCCGCGACCCCAAGGGCGAGGCCAATACGGTGCTGGCCGACGGAGATGTGGTGTACATCCCCGAAGCTCCGGAGAAGCTCCGCAGGCAGCAGGTGGCGGTGCTAGGGGCGGTGGCCCGTCCGGGGGTTTACCCTGTAGATGAGGGCACTCGTCTGATGGAGGCTCTGGCTGCTGCAGGCGGGCCGCTGGATGCGGCGGATCTTGCGCGGGTGAAGGTGTACCGAGCGGGCGACCCAGCCGATGGAGTTGACCTTGAGGTCTCAGGCGACCGCCTGGTGTACGACGGCGACATCAAGGCCAACCCGGCTATCGAGCCCAGTTCGGTTGTGGTTGTGCCCGGGACGGAAGTCAGGGTGTATGTTGCAGGCTTTGTGGCCCGTCCGGGTCAGGTAACGCTGCGGCGCGGTGCGACCGCTCTGGATGCGATAGCCGCCGCCGGTGGAGTGACGTCCGTCGGAGATGGAACACGCGTGGCCCTGGCGCGCAAGACGGGCGAAGGGGCATTCTCCTTGGAGATCGACGTTACATCGGCCCTTGACGCACGGGATACGTCAGGCGAGGCGTCGGGCAAACCGTCGGCCAAGGTGCCGACAGCGCCCTTGCCTCTGCTGGAAGACGGAGATGCGTTGTTCGTCCCCGAGGCCGTGCCCGGTCAGGTCGTGGTATTAGGCGAGGTTGCGAGGCCTGGGGCGTACAGGCTGCAGCCGGGGGCCAAGCTTCTGGACGCGATAGCGGCTGCAGGAGGCGCCACTGCCAGGGCATCTTTGGATAGCGTGACGGTTTACGCCGAGGGCCAGGCCGATCAGGCAGGCAGGCGCTCAATCGGCGAGGGGCGGGCGCTCTTTGCCGGCAGCGCGAAGGACAACCCGGAGCTGTCGCCAGGCGACATGGTGGTTGTGGGCTCGCGCGCGATGTACGTGAGCGTAGTTGGGCGAGTGGCCCGGCCGGGCACCTACGAGCTGCTGGCGGGCGCGCGCGTTGTGGATGCCATCGCGGCGGCGGGGGGCTTGGCCTCCGGCGCCGATGCAGGTGCGGCAGTGCACAGCCGCAGGGGATCGCAGCCCGGTTCGT
>JAKPJZ010000120.1 GCA_029553955.1 Chloroflexota bacterium | reverse complement strand
GGGGTCTTTTTGGCGGGTTGGCCAGAGCCGTGGCCGCCCGCGGGCGGCCACGGCTCTGGCCAACCCGCCAAAAAGACCCCTTCCGGGCCAGGGCCGGGAGGCTGCGGAGCGTGTCAGCCGGCAGCTACCCGGATGGCCAGCAGTGGCAGCGCCAAGTACGGTTGTAGTACTAGCCCCTTGTGGGCGTCGTAGCCCATCAAAACCATTGCGGCAGACTAGTAGGCTGGGCGCATACAGAAACGGAAGGGACAGCGTTGCCGAACGCACTGGCCGTAGGTCTCATCAGCACGCTGGCCGTGCTGGCCTTCTTCATCGGCATCTATGTGGTCGTCGAGCGCCCGGGCAGCATTGCGGACCGCCTCGAGACCTACGCTGCCGTCAGGCGGCCACAGAGCGAGCGCACCGAGGGACGCAAGGGGATCAGCCGCCTGCTGGGCCGCATCGATCAACTGCTGCGCGGGCGATCGGGGGCCAACAAGCTGGCCCTGCGCCTGGCCCAGGCCAACATGCGCATCACCGTGCCCGAGTTCATCGTGATTACGGCGTCGGTCTCGGCGGTGCTCGGCATGTTGGGCTTTGTCGTGCAGCGGCACATCGTGTCGGGCGTGGCGATGGCGGCGATCGGCCTGGCCGTGCCATGGGTGTTCATGGAGGTCAGGCGCCAGAAGCGCATCAAGGCCTTCCATGACCAGTTGATCGATGTGCTCACCCTGATCGTCGGCTCGCTGCGGGGCGGACACGCCCTGCTCACGGCGCTCGATCTGGTCAGCAAAGAGCTGGGGCCGCCGGCATCAGAAGAGTTTGACCGTGTGCTGCGTGAGATCGGCTTCGGGCTCACCCAGGCGGAGGCGCTCAACAACCTCGTCATCCGCATGGAGACCGACGACCTGCAGCTCATCGTCACGGCGGTCAACATCAGCCACGAGGTGGGCGGCAACCTGTCGACCGTCCTCGAAAAGATCACCGAAACGCTGCGTGAGCGCATCCGCCTGCAAGGCGAGATCCGCGTGCTGACGACGCAGCAGCGCCTGACCTCGTACGTGCTCGCCGCCCTGCCCCTGGTGCTCACTGTCGTGCTCGGTGTGATGAACCCGGGCTGGATCATGCAACTCCTACAGCCGGGCTGGACGCGCCTGATCCCGGTGGCGGCCCTGGCGAGCGATGCGGTCGGTTTTGTCCTCGCCCAGCTCTTGACGCGGATCGAGGTCTAGATGGATGGTTTCAGCCCCGTTCTGATTGCGGCCGTCGTCGCCGAGTTCCTCGCCATCGCCGTGGGCCTGCTCTGGGTTGGGCTCGAGGTCAAGCGGCAGGAGCGACACTCGACAGAACGCATCGAGCAGGTCATCGCGACCCAGCTCGTGGCGCCGACGCTGGAGCTGCAGGCGTCTTTTGTACAGCGCATCCTGCAGCCCATACTGCGCCAGTTCTTGGGCCGCATCGGCAGGCTCTCACCGAAGGGGAACCTCGACAAGCTGCGGCAGCAGTTGGTGATCGCCGGCTCGCCACTGGGCCTCGGCGCGCTCGACTTTGTGGGCCTGCGCGTCCTTGTAGCCGTGCTGGGGACGGCCGGCGTGCTGCTGGCGCTGGCGTCGCGCTCGGGGCCGATGCTGCAGTCGGCGTTGTTCGCCGTTGGTGGGGCCATGCTCTGCTCCGAGCTGCCCAACTACTGGCTGCGCGGCCGCATGAAGAAACGCCAGAAAGAGGTGTTGCTCGCCCTGCCCGACGCGCTCGACATGCTGACCGTCTGCGTCGATGCCGGCCTGGGCCTCGAGAGCGCCTTCCTGCGCATCGGCCAGGGCTGGGACCATGCGCTGGCGCAAGAGTTCCGCCGCGTGGTGGCTGCGACGGGGTATGGCGTGAGCTGGCGCGAGGCCCTGCGCGATATGGTCTACCGCACCGATGTGCCTGACCTATCGGCCCTGGTGGCGGTGCTGCTGCAGGCCGACCAGCTCGGCTTTAGCATCTCCGACACGCTGCACTCTCAGGCCGACCAATTGCGCGTGCGGCGCCGCCAGCGGGCCCAGGAGGTGGCGCGCTCTGCGCCGCTCAAGATGCTCTTCCCGATGGTCTTCTTTATCATGCCGGCCATCTTCGCCGTGGTCATCGGCCCGGCGATACCCGCCATCATGAGCGCCTTTCAATAATGGCGACAGGGGACACAGACGTGCCTGGTGCAGCGCAGGCGCCGGTAGAGCCCGGCGATGAACTGAAGACAGGGCAGCCCAACCGGGCGGTCGAGAACGATCCGCTGTATGCGCAGGCGCTCACCCTGGTGCAGCGCGGGCAATGGTCCGAAGCCGAGGACGCGCTCGCCGAGCTGCAGATGCGCTACCCCAACAGCGTGGAGGTGCGCCGCGCGCAGCACGATCTGGAGCTGCACCTCTCGGCCGAAGGCACCTGGCTCGAGCGCCAGAAGCGCCGCCGGCCGCGCCGCGCACACCCGCGCGCCGTACGCGTGCTCATCGTGGTCAACGCCGTGCTCTACCTGCTGCTGGTCGCGCTGTGGCTCGTGCAGCAGCTCGTGTCGTCGCTTCGCTAATCGTCTGGGGGATGGGATATGTTGATGCGCATGGTGCGGCCCGACAGGCCGGAGGTTGAGGCCGACGCGCGCGGGGTCGGCGCCGGGAACCGCGCCCGTGAGGAAGTGCACCGCCAACTCGTGACCCAGGTCCGCGATCGCGTGGTGGCCGACTTGCGCAACCAGGGCGAGATTTCGGACCCGGAAACCATCCGGCGCAAGATCGGCGACGTCTACGCCGAGCTGATCCGCGAGACCGGGCTCGTCTTGGGGCGCGGCGAGCGCGAAGAGCTGCTGGACCGCGTGGTGGCCGAGATCCTGGGCTACGGCCCGCTCGACACCCTGCTGCGCGATGACACGGTGACCGAAATCATGGTCAACGGCCCGAGCAAGATCTATGTCGAGCGCCGCGGCAAGATCGAACGCACACCGCTCGCCTTCGACAATCCGGCGCACCTGATGCGCATCATCGAGCGCATCGTCGCGCCCCTGGGCCGCCGCATCGACGAGGCCTCGCCGATGGTCGACGCCCGCCTGCCTGACGGCTCGCGTGTCAACGCCATCATCCCGCCGCTCTCGCTGGTGGGCCCGGTGCTCACCATTCGCAAGTTCTCGCGCGTGCCCCTCGGCATCGAAGACCTGATCCGCCTCGGCACCTGCACCGCCGAGTTCATGGACTTTATGAAGGCCTGCGTCGTGTCGCGGCTGAACGTGGTGGTCTCGGGCGGCACCGGCTCGGGCAAGACTACGCTGTTGGGTGTGCTCTCTTCGTTCATCCCTGGCGATGATCGTATCGTCACCATCGAAGACGCGGCCGAGCTGCAACTGCGCCAGGAACACGTGGTGACGCTCGAGGCGCGGCCGCCCAACCTCGAGGGCAAGGGCCAGATCTCGATCCGCCAACTGGTCATCAACGCCCTGCGCATGCGCCCCGACCGCATCGTCGTCGGCGAGGTCCGCGGTTCCGAAGCGCTCGACATGCTGCAGGCCATGAACACCGGCCACGACGGGTCGCTGACCACCGCGCACTCGAACGGCGCCCGCGATACCATCCGCCGCCTCGAAACGATGGTGCTGATGGCGGGCATGGACCTGCCGCTGCGCGCCATCCGCGAACAGGTGGCCTCGGCCATCAACCTCATCGTGCACGTGCAGCGCATGCGCGACGGCACGCGCAAGATCGTGCAGGTCTCCGAAGTGGCCGGCATGGAGGGCGACACCATCCTGCTGCAAGACATCTTTTTGTTCAAGGATGGCGGCATGCGCGATGACAAGCTCATCGGCGGCCTCGAGCCCACCGGCGTACGCCCCAAGTTCATGGAAAAGATCCAGTTGGCCGGCCTGCAGCTCAAGCCCGAGATCTTTGGCTACACCATGGCCCTGCGGCGCTAGAACATCGGTCACGTATTCGTATAGACGACGTAGCCTAGCCCCTTGTGGGCGTCGGAGGGCGATGATTCGGCCGTCTGGGGGCCTTCGCAGGAATACTTGACCGATGTTCTAGCGAGGCTTGGCCGCAGACCGACGAGGATAGCCACCGCGGCAGCGCCGGGGAGACACCTGACAGGTCTCCGCAGACCTGTCAGGTGTCTCCCCGGCGCTGCCGCGGTGCGGAGGCCTCAATGGGGGGTTTGTAGGGGTTGGCCCTCAGCCGGCTGCCCCTGGCGCGCCCGCGGGCGCGCCAGGGGCAGCCGGCTGAGGGCCAACCCCTACAAACCCCCTCCTGGTTCGGAGCCGGGCCAGGGCGAAGCCGGCACCCGCCCATGGCCAGGCTGCTCGCTGGCGAATGCGCACATTATGATGTATACTTGGTGATTGGAGGGCGAATTATGAAGCGACTGCTGATCCGCAACCTCACCCAGGCCACGGTGGTCGCCGAGGGCGCTGACCTGGCCGACGGCATGTTCACGCGGCTGCGCGGGCTCATCGGCCGCCGTACGCTCGCGCCCGGCCAGGGCCTGGTCATCAGCCCCTGCTCCAGCATCCACACCTGTTTCATGGGCTTCCCCATCGACGTCCTCTTTGTCGACCGGGCGCACCGCGTCGTCAAAGCCGTGCCCGCCGTGCCCGCCTGGCGCATCGGCCCCGTCGGGCCCGGCGCGCGCTATGTCGTCGAGCTCCCCGCCGGCAGCCTGGCGGCCAGCCGCACCACCGTCGGCGACGAGCTCGCCTGGGAACAACTGCCATAGTGTTGTGCGATTGTGCGGGAAGCGAAGCGGCCCACGACGCCAAAGGCGTCGTGGGCCGCTTCGCTTCCCGCACAATCGCACAACACTACAAGAACAGGGCGATGGCGCCGCCGAGGGCCAGGAAGGGGGCGTAGGGGATGTAGGTGCGGCGGCCCACGCGCCGCGCCAAGAGCAGCGCCGCAGCGACCACGCCGCCCGCCAGCGCCGTGATGAGCAGCGCCGTCATCACCCGCGGGTAGCCCACCGCCAGCCCCACATAGCCGGCGAGCTTGACGTCGCCAAAGCCCATGCCCTTGGGGTGCAGCAGCCAGGCGGCCAGGAACAGCCCCAGCGCCACCCCGCCCCCCAAGAGCACCCCCGGCATGGAGGCCAGGCCGCGCAGCGCGGCGAGGGCGATGGCGACGCCGGCCGCGGGCAGCACGACCGCGTTGGGCACGATGCGCGTCTCCAGGTCGGTGGCCGCGACCAGCGCCAGCACGGCGGCATGGAACGACGCCGCGCCCAGCTCCCATGAAAGGCCGCGCTGCCAGGCCAGCGCCGCATAGAGCAACGCCACGCCGAGCTCGAGCAGCAGGCGCCGCAGGGGCAAGGCCACGCCACACTTGCAGCGTCGCGCGCCCGCCAGCCAGGCCACGAGCGCCGACCACTGCCGCGGCGCATACGGCGCCCCGCACGCGGCGCACGCCGGCCCCGGCCACAGCGACTGGTGCCGCGGCAGCCGGTCGGCCAGGTGGTTGAGCACGGCGCCGATCCCCAGGCTGAGCACGGCCCAGAGCACAATCAACATCCTCACTCCTTGCTTCAGGGGGTTCTGGGAGGTATCCGGCGCGCCCGGGCCAAGCGCGATTGGCCCAGATGCGCCGGATACCTCCCAGAACCCCCGATCCAGCTACTTCCCCAGCCGCTTCTTGAACTCGGCCGTCAGTGCCGGGACGATCTCGAACAGGTCGCCGACGATGCCGTAGGTGGCGACGTTGAAAATCGGCGCCTCGGGGTCCTTGTTGATGGCCACTATGACCTTCGACGTCTGCATGCCCGCCAGGTGCTGGATGGCGCCAGAGATGCCGCAGGCGATGTAGAGGTCGGGCTTGACGGTGCGCCCCGTCTGGCCCACCTGGTGCGCGTAGGGGATCCACCCGGCGTCGACCGCGGCGCGCGAGGCGCCCAGCGCGCCGCCGAGCGCGTCGGCCAACGCCTGCAGCGGGGCATAGCCCTCGGGCCCGCCCACGCCGCGCCCGCCGCTGACGATGATGTGGGCGTCGGCGAGGTTCACCTGGCCTGCTTCCATCACGAAATCGACGACCTGGCTGGCGATGGCCGCCTCGCCCATGGCTGCAGGCACCTGCACGATCTGTCCCTGGCGCGCGGTGTCGGCCGGCGGCACCTCGAAGACGCGGTGGCGCACGGTGGCCATCTGCGGGCGATAGTTGGGGCAGATGATGGTGGCCATGATGTTGCCGCCGAACGCCGGGCGCGTCTGCCGCAGCAGCCTGGTCTCGGGGTCGATGTCGAGGCCGGTGCAGTCGGCGGTGAGGCCGGTGCGCAGGTCGGTGGCCACCGCGCCGGCCAGGTCGCGGCCACGCGCGCTGGCGCCGAGCAGGAATACTTCGGGGCGATGCTCGCGCACCAGGCGCACCAGCACGGCGGCGTAGGGGTCGGTGCGGTAGGCGGCCAGCGAGGCGTCGTCGGCCAGGAAGGCGCGGTCGGCGCCGTAGGCGATGGCCTCCTGCGCCACGCCGCGCACGTTATGCCCCAGCACGCAGGCGGTCAGCGGCACGCCAAGTTGGTCGGCCAGCTTGCGGCCCTGGCCGAGCATCTCCCACGAGATGCTGCAGGCCTGGCCACGGAACTGCTCGACCCAGACCCACACGCCGTGATAGCTCGTGATATCGGCTACGTCGGCCGCCTGGTCGCGCTCCAGCGTGATGGCCTCGGCCGGGCAGGCGTCGACACAGGCGCCGCAGAAGGTGCACTGGTCCGATACCTCGGGCACATCGCCCTCCAGCGTCAGCGCGCCGAAGGGGCAGGCATCCACACAACTGCCGCAAGCCGAGCAGAGGTCGGCTGAGATGGTGAGTTTCGACACGTCTTCCCTCCCCCTAGATCACCTTGTCGGCCAGCAGGCGCTCGGCGAGCTGCGCCGCCCCATCGCTGGGCGTGTCGGCGGTGAACAGGGTCACCGTGCCGCCGCGCGCAGGCGGGTTGAAGATGCGCACCACCTGCGTTGGCGAGCCCTTGAGGCCCAGATAGTCGGCGTTGGCCGTCGCCAGCTCGGCCGCGCCCCAGGTGGGGATCTCCATGCGCGTGGCGCGGCGGATGCCCGTGAACGTCGGGTAGCGGGGCTGGTTGATGTCCTTCACCACTGTCAGCAGCACCGGCAGGGTGCAGGTCACCACCTCGCGGCCCTCTTCGAGCAGGCGCTCCACGCGCACGCGCTTGGTGGCCGGGTCGAACTCTTGGATGCGGCAGATGTAGGTGAGCTGCGGGATCTGCAGTTGGCGGGCGATGCCGGGGCCGACCTGCCCGGTGTCGCCGTCGATGGCCTGCTTGCCGCAGAGGATGACGTCGAACTCGCCCAGGCGGCGGATGGCCTGCGCCAGGGTGTAGGCCGTGGCCCAGGTATCGGAGCCGGCAAAGGCGCGGTCGCTGAGGAGCACCGCCTCGTCGGCGCCCATGGCCACCGCCTCTTTGAGCGCCTCCTTGGCCTGCGCCGGGCCCATCGAGAGCACGGTCACCGTACCGCCGTGCTGCTCCTTGAGGCGCAGCGCCTCTTCGATGGCATAGGTGTCAAAGGGGTTGACGATGCTCGCCACCCCCTCGCGGATGAGGGTGTTCGTCTCGGGGTTGATCTTGACCTCGGTGGTATCGGGCACCTGCTTGATACAGACGATGGCACGCATCGGGCACTCTCCTTACTCTTCCTGCCAGACAGCCGCATCGTAGGCCGGCAGCTCGCAGCGCAGCGGCTTGTCTTTGCGGTAGCCGAGGGCGTACTGCGCCTGCATGAGCTGCTGGATCTCCTGCGAGCCTTCGTAGATCACGGCGCCCTTGGAGTTGCGCAGGAAGCGCTCCACGTCGTATTCGTCGGAATAGCCGTAGGCGCCGTGCACCTCCACCGCGTCGGCGGCTGCTTCGAACGAGCCGACCGTGGCGTACCACTTGGCCAGCGCCGTCTCGCGGGTGTTGCGCACGCCCTGGTTCTTCAACCAGGCCGCGCGCAGGCAGAGCAACTGGGCGGCGTCATACTTCATCTGCATGAAGGCAATCAACTGCTGCACGAGCTGGTGCCGGCCGATCTCGACGCCGAAGGTCTTTCGCTCCTTGGCGTAGCGCACCGAGGCGTCGAGGCAGGCACGGATGAGGCCCGCTGCGCCCCAGGCCACGGTGAAGCGGCCGTTGTCGAGCGCCGACATGGCGATGTAAAAGCCCTCGCCCTCGCGGCCCAAGACGTTCTCGGCCGGCACCGGCACGTCGCTGAACGAGATCGAGCCGGTGTTGCCCGCGCGCACGCCCAGCTTGCCGTGGATGGTGCCCGTCTCGAGCCCCGGCCAGCCGCGCTCGACGATAAAGGCGGTGATGCCGGTGTGGTCGCGGGCGCGCTTCTTTTCCATATCCGTCCAGGCAAAGACGAGGAAATTGTCGGCCACATCGGCCAGCGAGATCCACATTTTCTCGCCGTTGAGGACATAGTGGTCGCCCTCGCGGCGCGCCGTCGACTGGATGCCGACGGCGTCGGAGCCGGCCGCGGGCTCGGTGAGGCCGTAGGTGGCGATCTTGTCGCCCATGGCCTGCGGCACGAGGTATTTCTGCTTCTGCTCCTCCGTGCCCCACTGCAAGAGCGTCAGGCTGTTCAGGCCCGCGTGCACCGACATGATGACGCGGTTGGCGGTGTCGACGTACTCCAGCTCCTCGCAGGCCAGGCCCAGCGAGATATAGTCCATGCCGGCGCCGCCGTAGCGCACGGGGATGCAGATGCCCAGGATGCCCTGCGCGGCCATCTTGGGCAGGATGGAGCGGTCGAACTGCTGCGCGCGGTCGTGCTCCTTGATCGTGGGCGCGATCTCCCTGGCGGCGAAATCGCGCACCATCTTTTGCACCATGAGGTGTTCGTCAGACAAGGCAAAATCCATGGTATCTTCCTCCGTTGGAATGAGGCGCCTCCGTGGCGCCGTTGCGCCCGGACCTGCCATGTGCATTATACCACGTGTGCAGAAGAGGAAGAAACAGCAGGCTGCCAGCCCGCAGGCGCGGACGTTGCGGAGCGGCGCCGAGGTGACCCCCCGACGGGGAGGGATAGGAGTCGTCGGGCTGTAGGGACGGTTCGTGAACCGCCCCCGGCGGCGCCGGTGCGCATGGCCGCAGCGTGGCGCCGGGTGGCGCGGGGCTCAAGCCGCCGCGCTACGAAGACCAAGCCTCCTGAAGGAGGCTGGCTCGTGGGGCGGGCTTTCCAGCCCGCCACCGTTCGTCGCTGCGAAGGCCTGGCGGGCTGGAAAGCCCGCCCTACAGGCGCGTGGGATGGGCTCTCGAGGCCGTCGAGCCCCGCTGCTGCGAGGGGTGGCGGGCTGGAAAGCCCGCCCTACAGGCTCGTGGCGGGCGACGACGGGCGGCTGGCAAGAACGGCGAGGCGAGCGGGCTGGGGCGGTGCTGCCTGTGGCCGCTGTGAGGGCTTGGGTGTGGCCGCGGGGGCGGTGTGTTGGGCCAGCCGCGGGCCTGGGTGGGCGTCACCCGGGTGGTCCGGCGCGCGTGCGGGGCGGGGCGCGATGGGTTCGTTTTGCGGATTCGTGTGAAGTGGCAGCGTGGTGAGGTGGTGTTGTTGCTGCCGGGCGCGCCGCTGGACCGGGGCGGGGAGACCCCGTGGATGACGGCGGGACGGGGCGGGGAGACCCCGCGCATGACGGCGGGACGGGGCGGGGAGACCCCGTGGATGACGGCGGGACGGGGCGGGGAGACCCCGTGGATGACGGCGGGACGGGGCGGGGAGACCC
>JAKPJZ010000114.1 GCA_029553955.1 Chloroflexota bacterium | reverse complement strand
CTCGCCGGCTGGCCGGTCGTGCGCTGGTTCATCGCACGCATCGGCGATGGCTCCGACGAGCCGTGGGGCCTCGTTGCACTGCTGCTCGCCGTCGCATTTCTGCCGTGGCGACGCCTGCGCGAGCCAGTGCCACCGCGCTGGCTCGCCGCCGCTGCGGTGCCGATGATAGTCGTCCTTCTCGGCTACGAAGTGCTGCCTCCGCTCGTGCGTGCGGGTGCCTGGGCGCTCACGCTCGCGTGCCTGCTCGGGGGCACGGGGCCGCTCATCGCGCGCAGCGGGCTCCTTGTGCTGGCATTGCCGGTCGTGGCCACCGCGCAGTTTTATCTCGGTTATCCGCTGCGCGCCCTCACTGCCGCGTGCAGCCTCCCGCTGCTCCGGCTGCTCGGCTACGTCGTCGAGCGACAGGGCACGGCGCTGCACTGGGCCGGCGAAACCGTGCTGATCGACGCGCCATGCAGCGGTATCCAGATGCTCTGGTCGGGCCTCGCCACCGGCTGTGTGCTCGCGCTGGTGTGGAGGCTCGACGACCGCGCGAGCCTTCGACTGTTGCGCCGCGCGGCGGGGATCGTCGCCCTCGCCAACATCCTGCGCTGCGTCGCCCTGTTCCTGCTGGAGATTCGCGGGCGCACGCTGCCCGGCTGGGCCCACGAAGGCGTCGGGCTCGTGCTTTTTGCCACCGCGCTCGGCGGCATCGCCTGGCTCGCTGCCCGCACAGGATCACAGCATCCAGAGATGATCGAATCGGCCCGCGCCGCCAGTCACGTGCGAGGCAGCGGGCGAGTGTGGTTGCTTGCGCTGCTGCTAGGACTCTCCGCACTCCGCCCGTTGGTCCAGGCCAAACCGGTAATGGACGCGGGCGCGCCGGCCGAGTTTCCCGGCTGGCCGGCGGAGTTCGAGGGACGCCCGCTGACCGCGCTCGCGCCGAGCGAACGCGAAGCCCGTTTCGCCGCTGGATTTCCTGGGCGCATCGCGGCGTTTTCCGACGGCGAGCGCACGGTGCTTTTCCGCTGGGTTTCGCAGGAGACGCGAAAGCTGCATCCTGCCATGCACTGCCTGCGCGGGCTCGGCTATGCGGTGCAGCCCGGCCCGGTCTGGGCTGGCGGCGACGGGCAACGCTGGGCACCACGCTCGCACGGAAGGAGGGCCGCGGCCTGCGCGTGCGCGAGCGGATCGCCGATGGCACGGGGCGGGCGTGGACGGACGTCTCCGCGTGGTGGTGGGATGCGTGGCTGGGGCGCAGCGCCGGCCCGTGGTGGGCCGTCACCGTTCTCGAACCTGCGCGATGACCACCCCAGCTCGGGCGTCGGGATTCGCGGGCCGCAGGAGCTGCGCGAGGGCGGCGACGAGCTCGTCGCCCGTGAAAGGTTTCTGCAACACCACGCACGGCGGAAGCGTTGCCAGCTCCGTCTCCGGCAGCTCGCGGCTGAAGCCCGTGATGATCACGCTCGGCAGCGACGGGCCCTCGCGGTGGAGCCGCTGGAGCAGTTGCACACCGGTCAGGCGCGGCATCGTGAGGTCGGTGACGATCGCATCGAA
>JAKPJZ010000111.1 GCA_029553955.1 Chloroflexota bacterium | reverse complement strand
CCAGCGTTTGGCTCGCGCCATGCGCAGGCAGGCGATGAGCTCGCGGCGTAGCTCGCCCTTTGGCTGGGCATAGATGCAGGTGTAGATGGTTTCGTGTGACACGCGCTGACTCTGATCTGTGCCATGCACTGTAGCCAGGTGCCCGGCAATTTGCTCGGGCGACCAGAGCCTGCGCAGCAGTCGACAGACCTGTTCGAACAAGGTCGACTCCGGTGCCAGCTTGGGCTGTGGGCGGCTGTACCTGCGCCTGCGCTGGTAGCGTTGCTGGGCAAACTTGCAGTTGTAGGGGGCCGCCGGCGCATTGCGCCGGCTCTCACGACTGATGGTCGAGGGCGAGCGTCCAAGCGTTCGGGCAATGGCGCGCACGCTCATCCCCTGCTGCAAGCCCAACGCTATGGTGCTGCGTTCCTCATAGCTCAGGTGTTCGTACTTCCCGGTTTCCTTCATGCTTGACCTCCTACTTGGATATGGGGGTGTTGCACTTGGAATTTGAGTGGGCCCTGGGTTGGTGCCATTTTTTCTTGAAACAAGAACATCAGGGCTCTGCGGAGCACGGAAAGCTGGCAGAATGACGGACGCCCCCCATCGCTCAACCAGGGACCCCAACATGCCAGCCACCCTCTCCCGCCGCCCGCCACGCCGCTTCTGGGGCTGGGGCCAGGCCGACGCCGCCCTCGATGCGCGCGAACAGGCCAACCTGCGCTTCATGCTCGACCAGCTCGGCGCGGTGCAAGGCGAGGCCGCACCGCCCCGGGTGGAAGACTTCGCGTTGCGCGCCCCCCGGATCAGCCCGCCGGCCGCGCTGGCCGCGATGTTCTCCGCGCTGCCACTGGACCGGCTCAACCACAGCTACGGCAAGAGCTACGCCGACCTGGCGCGCATGTGGCTGCGCGACGTGCCCGAACCGCCGGACTGGGTGGCCTATCCGGACGACGAGCAGGCCATCGTCGACCTGCTGGACTGGGCGGCGCGTTGCAACATCGCGGTGGTGCCCTATGGCGGCGGCAGCAGCGTGTGCGGTGGGGTCGAGCCCGCAGTGGGCGACAGCTATGCGGGCACCGTGTCGATGGACCTGGAACGGCTGCACCGCGTGCTGGAGGTGGACCGCAGCAGCCGCGCCGCCCGCATCCAGGCCGGTGCGCTGGGGCCCGAGCTGGAGGCCCAGCTAAAAGCCCACGGGCTGACGCTGCGGCACTTTCCGCAGAGCTTCGAGTTCTCCACGCTCGGTGGCTGGATCGCCACCCGCGCGGGTGGCCACTACGCGATGCAGCACACCCACATCGACGACTTCGTGGAAAGCACCCGCCTGGTCACGCCGGCTGGCGTGCTGCAGACGCGCCGCCTGCCCGGCTCCGGGGCCGGCCCGGCGCCGGATCGGCTGGTGCTGGGCTCGGAGGGCACGCTGGGCGTGATCACCGAGGCCTGGGTGCGGCTGCAGGATGCGCCGCGCTTTCGCGCATCCGCCTCGGTGCGCTTTGACGACTACTTCATGGGCGTGACCTGTGTGCGCGCGCTGTCGCAGTCGGGCCTGAACCCGGCCAACTGCCGCCTGCTGGACCCGCTGGAAACCGTGTTCTCCGGCGTCGGCGACGGCAGCCACACGCTCCTCGTGCTCGGTTTCGAATCCGCCGACCACCCGCTGCAGGCCTGGATGGCCCGCGCGCTGGAGCTGGTGCGCGAGCACGGCGGCCAGTTCGACGCCGACGCCGTCGGGCGCTCGATGGCACTGGAGGGCGGCGACTCGCACCGCACCGGCGCGGCCGGCGCCTGGCGCGACGCCTTCCTGCGCATGCCCTACTGGCGCGACCCGGCCGTGGGCCTGGGCGTGATCATGGACACCTTCGAGACCGCCATCACCTGGGACCGCTTCGACGCCTTCTACACCGGCGTCAAG
>JAKPJZ010000102.1 GCA_029553955.1 Chloroflexota bacterium | reverse complement strand
TAGATGCCGGTCTTGGCGTGCTGGGCCTGCTCGCGCAGGTTCAGGTTGCAGGGGCTCATCTCGCCGCCGGTGTGGAACACGCCGATGTGGGGACGGGCGATGTCTTCTTCGTCCTGCCCCAGCGCGTGCAGGAAGCTGCGGGTGCTGGCACGCAGCGTGCCCTCGTAGATCGTGGCCGAGCGGAAACGGCCGGGTTTGGCGGGGCGGGTCATGCGGGTGTGTGGGTGGGTGGCCGATGGGTCAGTACACGGCGCCCTTGGTCGCCGGTGCCGCGGCCACGCCATGCTTGAACTTGGCCGCCAGGGCGCTGGTCTGGCGCACCAGGATGCCGGTGTCCAGCCCCACCGCGACGAACACCGCACCCAAGGCCAGGTAGTGGCGCGCCTGCGCCTCGTCGCTGGTCAGGATGCCCGGTGCCTTGCCGGCCTTGAGGATGCGCGCGATGGCATCTTCGATGGCGGCCTGCACCTCCGGGTGGTTGGGGTCGCCGACATGGCCCAGCGAGGCCGACAGGTCGGCCGGGCCGATGAAGACCCCGTCCACGCCGGGCGTGGCGGCGATGGCGTCCAGGTTCTGCAGCGCGGTGCGGGTCTCGGCCTGCACCAGTAGGCACACGCGGTCGTTGGCTTCCTTGGCGTAGTTCGGGTAGCGCCCCCAGCGCGAGGCGCGCGCGCCGGCCATGCCGCGGATGCCGCCCCGTCCGTCGTCCTGCGGGTAGCGGCAGGCCTTGACGAGCGCGGCGGCCTGCTCGGCCGTGTCCACCATGGGCACCAGGAGGGTCTGCGCGCCGATGTCCAGGTATTGCTTGATCAGCGCGGCCTCGCCCACCGGCACCCGCGCGATCGCGTGGGCGCCCGGGTAGGCGGCAATCGCCTGCAGCTGCGCCAGGATGTCGGTCAGGCCGTTGGGTGCATGCTCGCCGTCGACCAGCAGCCAGTCGAAGCCGGCGCCCGCGCAGATTTCGGCGCAGTAGGCGTTGGCCAGGCCGAGCCACAGGCCGATC
>JAKPJZ010000099.1 GCA_029553955.1 Chloroflexota bacterium | reverse complement strand
CCGACCCGGTGGTGCTGCCCGAGGACGTGATCGTGGTGCAGCGCAAGCCGGTGCGTGTGCTGCTGCGCGATTCCGCGGTGAGCGATTTCATCAACCTGCTGAATCCGTTCAACTACCTGAAGTAACCCCGCCCGAGCGAAGCCGCCCGAGCGCCGTCAGTCTGCAGGGCGCCGCCGGGTGCCCTGCAAGCCCTGCCTGTACCGATTGCCCCGAATGAAGTTACTCCATGAGCGCCACGCCTGATTCTTTTCTGCCCACCCAGCCGCCACAGCGCACCACGGCCTTGTCGCTGCGCGAGGCCGCCATGCTGCAGACGGGCGTGCTGCGCGACACCGCCGCCGATGCGGCCGATGATTCGCTGGACATCAAGGCGCTGCTGCGCATCCTGAACAAGTACAAGTGGATGCTGCTGGCCTTTGCGCTGCTGGGGCTGGCGGTATCCGTGGTGAAGACGCTGACCAGCACGCCGCTGTACCGGGCCACGGCCATGGTGCAGATCGAGCGCCCCCCTGGGCGCATCGTGGCGTTCAAGGGCGACGTGAGTTCGTCCGACGACTACGAGGATTACATGGCCCTGCCCACGCAGGTCGAGCTGCTGCGCAGCCGCGCCCTGGCCGAGCGTGTGGTGGACGAACTCAACCTTGACCCGTCGCGGGGCCAGGCCCCCGCCCCGGGCGTGCTGGGCGGGGCTTCCGCACCCGCATCGGCACCCATGCCGGGCGCCCGCCCGGCCGCCAGCCGGGCCGAGGGCGATGGGCCCTGGTGGGCTTTTCTGTCCGACCTGAAGGACCGCACCCTCTCCGGCTACGACAACCTGGGCAAGCCCTCGATTGCCGACAACAAGGTGCTGGGGCGCGAGGCGGTGGTGGGTGGCTTCATGGGCTCGGTCAAGGTCGAGCCGGTCAAAGGCTCGCGCCTGGTGCGCATCAGCGTGGTGAGCGCGGACCCCGCCAGGGCGGCGCGCTGGGCCAATGTGATGGCCCAGAGCTTCATGGCCATGAGCATGGAGCGCAAGATGGAGTCGTCCATCTA
>JAKPJZ010000072.1 GCA_029553955.1 Chloroflexota bacterium | reverse complement strand
CACCGACCTCTACGATGCGGCGACTATCGAGCGCCTGCTGGGCCACTTCCAGGCGCTGCTCGAGGGGGTGGTGGCCGGTCCCGACCGGTCGCTGTCGGTGCTGCCGCTGTTGAGTGAGGCCGAGCGGCGGCAGGTGCTCGTCGAGTGGAACGACACGCGCGTCGAACGGCCACAGGCGCCGAGCGTCACGCAGGCCATTGAGGTGCAGGCGGCGCGCAGGCCCGAGGCGCCGGCGGCGGTCTGCGGCGCGGAGCGGGTGAGCTACGGCGAGCTCAACCGGCGGGCTAACCAACTGGCCCACCACCTGCGTGCGCTCGGCGTGGGGCGCGAGGTGTTGGTGGGGGTGAACCTCGAGCGGTCGCTGCAGGTGTTGGTGGCGCTGCTGGGCGTTCTGAAGGCCGGTGGCGGCTACCTGCCGCTCGACCCGGCCTACCCGGCGGAGCGTCTCGACTATATGCTGGCCGATGCGCAGGCGTCCATACTGCTGACGCAGCGGCGCTTGGTCGAGCGCTGGCGGCCCTCGAGCGTGCAGGTGCTCTGTCTCGATTCGGAGTGGGGTGCCATCGCGACAGGGTCTGACGACGACTTGTCCCCTGTGGTCACGTCCGAGAGCCTGGCCTATGCCATCTACACCTCCGGTTCGACGGGGCAGCCCAAGGGGGTAACGGTGGCGCACGGCGCGCTGGCCGAGCATTGCGAGGGTGTGTGGCGTCACTATGGGCTGGTGCCCGGCGACCACGTGCTGCAGTTCGCCTCGCTGAGCTTTGACACCTCGCTGGAGCAGATGCTGCCCACGCTCATGGCTGGGGCGATGGTGATCATGCGCGGCGAGGAGGTCTGGCCGCCGGGCGAGCTGAGCCGGCAGATGCGGGAGGGCGGGGTCACCGTGGCCAACCTGGTGCCGGTCTACTGGCAGCAGTTGTTGCAGGAATGGGCGGCGCGGCCCGAGGAGGCGCCGCGGGCGCTGCGGCTGGTCATCGTCGGTGGCGACGTGCTGCCCCCGGAGGCTGTGCGTTTGTGGTGGCAGACGGCCGGGCGCACGGCGCGTCTGCTCAACGCCTATGGTCCCACGGAGGTGACGGTCACTGCGGCCACGTTCGAGGTGCTGCCGCCGGTCGTGAATGAGGCGTCCGGTCTGCGGGTGCCCATCGGTCGGCCGCTGGCCAACCGCACGATGTACATCCTGGACCGCTATGGCAACCCGGTGCCGGTGGGCGTGGCCGGCGAGCTGTACATAGGTGGTGCGGGCCTGGCGCAGGGGTATCTGAGGCGGCCGGAGCTGACGGCGGAGCGCTTCGTCGCGGGGCGACCCCCCACCGTCCCCCCCACGGGGGGGGATGGGAGGACGGGCGCGGCGAGCGACGACAGCCCATCCCCTGCCGCGGGGGGGACGGTGGGGGGTCGCCTCTACCGCACGGGCGACCTGGCGCGCTGGCGGCCCGACGGGACGATCGAGTTCCTGGGGCGGGC
>JAKPJZ010000057.1 GCA_029553955.1 Chloroflexota bacterium | reverse complement strand
CGCATGCTGCGGCTGCCCAGATCCGGGAGGCCATTGCGTCAGCAGTTCCCGGCGTCCGCCTGACGGCGGATGGCCGTACAAACTCCCTGATCGTTGTGGCGCCCGGCGAGATGCAGGCTAAGGTGGACGACCTGGTTGCGGCGCTCGATATCGGAATTGAGCCGCCTGCTGTCGCTGCGGCGCCGGCGGAAGCTGCTCCAAAACCTGAGCCGGAAACGGCAGAGGTAGTTCGGCTGGAATACGCGGCGCCTGCGGCAGTGCGCCAGGCGCTTGCGCCCACACTGCCTGAGTCCAAGATGAGTGTGGACGAGCGGACCGCTTCCATCGTCATAGTGGGCACTGCGGCCCAGCGCGAGCAGGCTAGGCGGATCATAGCCCAGCTGGATGTGGAGGTTCCCGCGTCGGCCGACGAGATCGCGGCGCCGACAGCGCCCGCCGATCCCGAGGTGCTGCAAGTGTTCCAGCTGGCGCATGCGCCTGCGTCACGGGTACGAGAGGCGCTGGCGCCTGTGGTGCCGGTTGCCAGCATGACCGTGGACGAGCGCACCAACTCGCTCATCATAAACGCGTCGCGGTCGCGCGTGGCGCGGGCCGCTGAGGTAATAGAGAGGCTCGACGTGGAGATCAAGCCCGCGCCGAGCGAAGCGGCGGCGCCGATACCGCAGCCTGAAGCGGAGGTGGCTCGTTACCGGTTGGCCAACGCTCCCGCGGAGTCGCTGCGGTCGGCTGTGAGCCTGCTGGTGCCGTCCTCCGATGTTCAGGTGGATTCCAGGACCAACACTCTGCTGGTGCGTGCAGTCGCAAGCGTGCAGCAGAGGGTGGCTGAGCTAGTGCGAGGGCTCGACATTCCGGTTGCGTCTGCGCCTGAGCCCGAGCCCAGGCCCGAGCAGGCTCCCCCGGCCCCGCCGCCGGAGGTAATGAAGGTATTCCGTTTGACGCATGCGGCGGCGTCCGATATGAAGACGCTTCTGGGCATAGTAGCTCCCGCGGCCAAGATGCAGCCGGACGACAGAACCAAGTCGCTGATTGTGA
>JAKPJZ010000055.1 GCA_029553955.1 Chloroflexota bacterium | reverse complement strand
GCACTCGAGTACGGTGTCAGGTTCGCAATATTGGCCCGTATCAAATTTTCCATCACTGCTCCTCCAATCTCACATCGACGGCCAGACGGTGCGCTGAAAGCCCCTCGGCATCAGAAAGCGTCCTCAGCGTCGGCGCCAATGTCCGCAGCGCCGCCTCACTGAGGCGCTGGACGGTGATTTTCTTTACAAACGAATCGACCGAGAGGCCGCTGTAGCTGCGTGCCCAGCCGGCGGTGGGCAGGGTGTGGTTGGTCCCACTGGCATAGTCGCCGCTGCTCTCCGGTGACCAGGGCCCGAGGAAGACCGAGCCGGCATTGTGCACCAACGCCAAGAGCGCCGTCTCCTCCGCTTCGCTCTCCAGGGTGATGATGAGGTGCTCGGGGGCGTAGGCGTTGATGAGGCTCGCAGCCTTTTCTTGATTTGGAACAACGAAGGCGCGGCTGTGGGCGAGGCTTGCCAAAAGTTCACTCTGGCGCCCCAGATGGCGCAGGTGAGATGCAATCTGGGCTTCGACCTCATCGATGAAGGCGAACCCCTCCTCCTTGGAGGAGCGCACCACCAACATCGCCTGGCTGTCGCGTCCATGCTCGGCTTGGCTGAGCAGGTCGGCGGCCACACAGGCGGGGTCGGCAAAGGCCGAGGAGACGACCATCACCTCACTCGGTCCGGCCGGCAGGTCGATGGCGCACACCGTGCTCCCCACTTGGCTCTTGGCCTCAGTGACCCAGCTGTTGCCCGGCCCATAGATTTTATCCACCGCCGGGATCGTCTCGGTGCCGTAGGCGAGGGCCGCGATGGCCTGCGCCCCACCGACTGCGTAGATCTCAGTGACGTTGCAGAGGGCGGCGGCGAAGAGGATCGCCGGGTCCACACTCCCATCTCTTCTCGGCGGGGTGCAGAGGGCGATGCTCGAACAGCCTGCCACCCGGGCGGGAACCGCGAGCATCAGGACGGTGGAGACGAGCGGCGCACTGCCGCCGGGCACATAGAGGCCGACCCGCGGTATAGGCACCACCTCCCTCCAGAGCTCGATGCCGCCGCTGGCCACCCGCTCCCCTTCAGGCAGCTGGGCGCGATGGAACGCCTCGATGTTGGCCTTCGCCACCAGAAGGGCGCTCTGCAAGGCATCATCCACCTTGGCCTGGGCTTCATCGATCTCACTCTGTGATACCTGCAACGAGGCACGGGTCACTCGGTCAAACTCTTGGCTGTACCGATAGAGCGCTGCATCGCCTTCCCGCCTGACCGCATCGAGGATCTGCGCCACCGTCTCTCTGTTAGCGCCCACGTTGGTGGAGCCACGCTCAAGCAGCGGACCATACTCGCTCTCCTCAGGATTCCAATACCG
>JAKPJZ010000142.1 GCA_029553955.1 Chloroflexota bacterium | reverse complement strand
GTCACCGTCCCGACTTTGAGCGTGATGGTCTCCATTCTCTCATCCTCCCGGATGTATGTCCAGCGGGGCCCATCCCCGCATGGTCCCTATCCAATAGGCCCCACCAACAGCAGGGGCCCGGCCTCTACCACCCTGGCCGGCTCATAGCCGTATCTCTCCGCAAACCGTCGCCGCGCCTGGGCCTCGGGGGTGTGGGCGTCAAAGGCCAACCACGCGCCGGCCACAACGGCCATGCTTTCGGTGGGCGCAGGTATCACCTTCACCGCCGGCTCTACCGTCTTGATGATGCGCGCCTCGGCCTTGCTGTAGGGTCCAACCATGGCCGGGCCGCTTGCCACGTAGTAGCGCCTCTTCATTGCGCTATCCCCTCTAGCGCCTGCGCTGCCCGGCGGTCAGTATCGCCCAACACGTGCGTATACACCTCTAGCGTCATTCTGGGCGTGCTGTGGCCGGCCCGCCGCTGAAGGTCTTTGACTGGCACACCGGCCCCCGCCAGCAGACTTAGAGAGATATGGCGCAAGTCGTGTACCCGGATACGGGGCAAGCTGAGGGTATCACAGAGGGTGTGCAGCGCCCGGCGGATGTTGCGCTGCCCCGGCACGGTTCCCACTGAAGTGGTAAACACGCGTTCCGGCCAGGTGTGAGCATGGCCGCTCTGTAGGCGCCATGCGTTGACTTGGGTTCTCTGCCTGCGCAGCAGGTCTAGGCCCCAGGCAGGTAGGGCCATGGTGCGGATACCCGAGTCGGTCTTGGGCGCCTGCTCTATGGGCCTACAGCGTACTTCGGTTATCTGGCGCTCAATACGCACCGTGCCGGCGTCAAAGTCCACATCACCCCAGCGCAGCCCCAGGGCTTCACCGATACGGCAACCCGACGCCAAGAGGAACCCCAGCAGATAGGCATACTGCCCGCCCTGGCCGGCCTGGATAGCCTGCAAGAACCCGGTCACCTGCGCCGGCGCCCACAGCCGCAGCTCATGGCGTTCGCGCCTGGGTACATCTACCAGAGCCGCCGGGTTGTTGGGCAAGAGGCCCCAGCGGTGGGCGTCGCCCAGAGCCTTATGCAGCAGGCCATGCACCATCTGGCGCCGTCGGGCGCTCATGCCGTCTTTGGCTAGCGCAGCATAGAAACGGGAAACTCGCAGGGGGGTCAGCTTCAGCAGCCGAATACTGCCGATACGAGGGGCGATGTGTTTATCGGCCATAATGCCATAGTCAAGCAAGGTCTTGGGCCGTAATCGTTGCTCAGCCTGGGTCAGCCATTGCTGTAGGTACTCGGCCACGGTCAGCCGGCCCGCTTCGGGCAACTGGCCGGCCTTGCGTGCCTGCTCTTGTACGGCTCGCAGCTTCTCCGCCACTTCGGTACGGGTACGGCCATAGACGGCGGCCCGCTTGCCGTCCAACTGATAGGCGCCTACCCATAGCCCATCTTGTTGCCGCTGGTAGATAGAACCTTCGCCGCCGCTTCGCCTTCGCATGGTGTGCACCGCCTTTCCGATGCTACAGTAATGCTACAGAGCGTATCGGCGTCCGTTGTACCACAACAGATAGTAGTATGTGTGCCTAGAGTACACTATAAGTAGTAGTGGGCTGCCGCTCAGCGGCAGAGCATCCGGCTCATAACCGGCGGGTCGCGCGTTCGAATCGCGCTGGGCCCACTCCCCCCCCAACTGGCGCACCGCAGCGCACACGGCTAGTCAGCATGCCGTACCGGCGTGATCTCCGATAGACGGATC
>JAKPJZ010000021.1 GCA_029553955.1 Chloroflexota bacterium | reverse complement strand
CGTGGCGGCCGCGTGGGGCGTGGGCGGGGTCACCTGGCACGGCTCCGGCGCCGGCAGACGCATGGCCGGCCCTGCCAGCTGCTTCGGAGAGAACCCCGCCCGGTGATACTCCAGTTGGCGCGCCAGCCGCCGCTCGCGCTCCCCCTGGATCTCCTGCTCGCGCGCGACGATCGCGCTCTCGTCAATGCTGAACCCGATCTGCTGGACCTTCACCTTGCCGCCCTTCGGGCTCTGGCGCTTCCTGATCGAGAACGTCAGCACGCCCGTCAGGTATTTCATCCAGACGGTCGAGGGCCAGAGGTCCGGCGCATACAACCGCTCGGCTACCCGGTCGAGCACTTCCAGAATGCCAATGGCATTGTATTCGCTGCTCGTCTCCAGCCGGTAGCGCGCCGTCTCGCCCAGCGTCGGCGCCAGCAGCAGGCGCTGGCCCTCCGGATCCAGCGTGTAGAGGCAGAGCAGCAACCGGCTCCTGCTTTTGCACTCGCCCCGCAAACTGAACGGGCAGAACTCCGTGCAGTCGATCTTGCCGATCGGGTTGCACTGGATGCGGTCCACCCCGCCGTCGCCGCGCTTGCGGCTGGCTGTCTCGCCGTCGCCGTGGCAGAACCGGCCCTGGCCGTTCCAGACCTGATACTCCTCCGCAATGGTTCCCGGGTAGGCAAACCCCCCCGGCACAACCAGCGCATCATTCATCAGCACGAACCGGAGCGTCTGCGGCAGCAGATCGAGCGGCGCGGCCAGCGTGTCCTGGTGCTTCCAGACGGCCGCGAATTTCTCAGGCGTGTAGTCGCCCAGCAGGCGCATTGCTGGCCAGTCAATGACCCAGCGCCCGTCAGGGCCCAGCGTGTCGCGCGTGATGAGGAACCCCGGCAACCTGCCGGGTTTCGGGCGCTCGGCGCCTTGTGGGCGAATATCCCACCCGATGGTGATCCGATGCGTTACCAGGTCGCCCTGGTTGTCGCCCTCGATCCGGCCGTATCGCCGCCCGCCGCGGGCAATTCGTTTGGCA
>JAKPJZ010000010.1 GCA_029553955.1 Chloroflexota bacterium | reverse complement strand
GTCCGTGACCGCCCGCGGGCGGTCACGGACCAGCCGACCCGCCGATAATCCCCCCAACACGTTCCGTTCCGGCCATGTGCGAAGCGTAAAGCCTGGATCGGGAACCATCACGATCGTTGCGGCAGGCCGTTAGGCCTGAGCGCGCCTCACGATGCCTTCCTGCCAGGCGTAGACCGCCGCCTGGGTGCGATCGGCCAGGTGCAGCTTGCCCAGGATGTTGGTGATGTGGCTCTTGACCGTCTTTTCGCTGATGACCAGTGCCTCGGCGATCTCGCGGTTGTTCTTGCCGGCGGCCACCTGACGCAACACCTCCAGCTCGCGGTCGGTCAGCTCACTGAAGGGGTTGGCCCCCTCCAGCCGGACGCCGCGCATCTCGTCGACGACGCGCGCCGCCACCCGCGGGTGCAGGACCGCCTCGCCCGCCCGGGCACGGCGGATCGCCTCAGCCAGGTCATCGGGATCGATGTCCTTGAGCACGTAGGACAGCGCCCCGGCGCGGATGGCGGGAAAGATGTGCTCATCCTCGTGGTACGAGGTCAGCACGATCACCTGCGTGCGCGGGCTGGCTCGCCTCACCTGCCGGGTGGCCTCGACCCCGTCCATCCCCGGCATGATCAGGTCCATCAGCACCACGTCGGGCGCGTGCTGCGTCGCCAGCGACACCGCTTCCTCGCCGCTGCCCGCCTCGCCGATGACCTCGATATCGGCCAGCGTGGCCAGGTAGGCCCTCAAGCCGATACGTACCACACTGTGATCATCGACCAGCAGCACCGTGATCGGGTCCGCCATGGTCACGTATCCTTTCAGTTCCGTCGAGTTGGCGCCCAGGCTTACTCGCTGAGCGGTATGATGGCGGTGAGTGTCGTGCCGGCCCCCTTGACGCTCTGCAGCAGCAAGATGCCGCCGAGGGCTTCTGCCCGCTCGCGCATACTCTGGAGGCCAAAGCCGGACTCGCTCGCCATGTGAGAATCGAACCCTACGCCGTTGTCGGCGACCGTCAGGCGCACCTGGTCGGCCGCATAGTCGAGCCGCACCTGCACCAGCGAAGCGTGACTGTGGCGCGCTACGTTGGAGAAGGCCTCCTGGGCCAGGCGGTAGAGGGCCTGCTCCACGTCGAGGGGCAGCCTGCGGTCGTTCTGCACGCTGAACGTCACCGGCACGTGCGCTTGCTGCGACCATGTCTCGGCGTAGGCTCGCAATGCTTTTGCCAGCCCCTGGCCGTCGAGCGCGGCCGGTCGCAGTTCGGCGATCATGCGGCCCAGGTCCTGCTGCGAGGTGCGGATCAGCGCTTCGGCCTCCTCCAGGTGTGGCGCTGCCGCCGCCGGGTCACTGGTCAACAGGTTGCGCGCCGCGCGCACCTGCATCAGCGTGGCAAAGGCCTGCTGTTTCACCGTATCGTGCAGCTCGCGCGCCAGGCGGTTGCGCTCCTCCATCATCGCCAGCTCGCGCCGGGTCTGCAGCAAGCCCTGGATGCGCTCGGCCATGTTGCGCAGCCGCATACCCAGGTGGCCGATTTCGTCATGCGAGCGGTCCTCGGGCAACAGGCGGAAATCCCCCTTGCTCCAGGCATCGGCCGCGGCGGCGAGCGCCTGCAGGCGGCGCGTGAGGCCGCGCGACATGACAAAGCCGAACAGCATGCCGAGCGGCGCCACGCCCACGAGCAGCACGACCCCCGTCACCAGCAGCACCCAGACCATCGCGGGCCACACCCTGCTCCAGAGAGCCGGCGGTGGTGGCGGCGTCTCGATCGTCAGGACGATCACGCCGAGCAGCTCAGAGCCCGGCCCGCCCTGCAGCACCGGCACGGCCATCAGGCGCCCACCGCCCGGTGTAACGACGGTCAGTCGCTTGTACCCCAATTCTCCGGCCAAGGCCCGCTCGAGAGCCCTGGCAGCCCCGGCGAGATTGGGCGGCGCGTAGCGCTGCCCAATCTCGCCCGCCGGATCGCCAGGCACCCGCGCCAACACCACGCCCTCAGCAGAGAGCACAGAGATGGGCTCACCCTGCACGATGGGTGCCGCAGGACTATCGAGCCAGTTCTGCGGCGCGACACTGGCATAGCCCGAGGCGTACAGCCGGTCCAGCCACGCCTGCAGCCCGGGCAGGTCCTGCGCCCCAGGCTGCAGGTAACGAGCGGCGTTGGCATTGAGCACATTGATCACATCGCCGGCATAGTCGCGTTGATCGGCCTCCATGAGGCCGTAGATCGCCACTCCGCCGCACAGCGCCAAGGCCTCCAGCGCCAGCAGCACCAGCACCGTCACCAGCGTGTAGGTGAGCGTCAGCTTGCCGCGCAGGCTCGAGAAGAAACGATACATAAGGCTCATCTTAACACCGATCGCTCAGAACGACAACCGGCGATACCTGCACCGGCCGCCAGGCCACGGCCAGCACCGTCAGCAGGGTCAGGCCCACGCCGGCCAGGCCGATCAGCGCCGCCATCTGCGGCGGCATCGAGAGCAGGCCGGCCGCGACCTTGTTGGCCCGGGTCACGATGAAGAGAGAGCACTGCACCACCGTAAGCGCGGCGACGCTGGGGATGAGCGCCACCAGGGCATACTCCGCCGCCAGCGCGGTGAGGATGTGCCGCCGCGAGTAGCCAACCGCCTTGAGCACGCCGATCTCGTAGCGCCGGTCGAGCATGGCCAGGCTGACCGAGTTCGCCACCAGGAGCACGCCCGCCAGCAGCGCCAGCCCGGCCATGGCCGTGGCCAGCACGAACAGGTTCCAGTAGGCCTGGCCGAAGCGGGCAGCGTAGGCCTGCAGGTCGATCACCGTCGCTTGCGGCAGCGTCGCTCCCAGGGCAGAGCTTACCCGCGCCGCCCGCTCCTGCGGCGCCTCGACGAAGCATTGCACCGTATCGGGCGGCGCGATGCTGCGGCTCAGCTCGGCCGGCAGCAGCAGCCCCAAGGCGTAGGGCAGGCGAGCCGGGCCCAGCGCCACAGCGTACGACCCCACGACGGTCAGGGTGCGCGTGCGGCCGTCCCACAGCGTCACCTCCACCGTGCTGCCCACCGGCACCCCGGCGGGCTCGTAGGTGTAGACGCCATCCGGCCGGCTGCCCCAGGGCGCGCCCTCGATGGTATAGTCGTAGGGCTCGGTGCGGCCGATCAGGACGGGCTGCAGAGGGAATGCCTCCCGGTACGTGGGCATGTGCAACGTTCGCACTGAGGTCTGGTAGCCATAGGCCACCCGGGCCACATCCTGCGCCGCCACCGCCTGGCGCACGGCATCCTCGTGGCCGGCCAGGGCCATCACAGCCACGTTGTAGCCCTGCAAGGTGATTGTTCGCTCACCCATGGCCTGCCCGGCGTTCTGGGTGAACACGGCACCCAGCGCCATCGAGGCTACACCGGCAAACAGCGCGATCATGGCGAACACCGGCGACAGGCCGCGCCGCCGCAGACTGTTCTGAGCCATGCGCACCAGGGGCAGGCCCGGCAGGGATCCGAGGCGCGTGGCGGCCCAGGTCAGCACGCCCATAAACCCGCCCAGCCCCACCAGCCCCAAGAGCGCAAAGAGCAGCACCCCGATGGCCGCGAGAGGCGAGCCCATCACCAGGCTGCTGATCGTCGCCAGGGGCAGCCCCAAGGCTGCAGCCAGCGCCAACGCCTGCCACCAGCGCAGACGCACCGCCGCCACCGGCTCGTTGCGCAGCAGCGCCATCGGCCGCACGCCTCCCGCCGAGGCAATCGCCCACAGCGCAAAGACGATTGTGGTGGCGATGCCCGTCAGCACCCCGGCCGCTATGGCTGCGGGAGAGAAGGCCCACGCGAAGAGCATGTTGCCTGTACGCCTGAACAGCTCCGTCAGCCCACCGGAGATGGCCAGCCCCAGGCCCGCACCCAGCAGGCTGCCCAGCGTGCCGAGCAGGCCGGCCTCAATCGCAAACAACACCTGGAGCTGCGCCTCGCGGTAGCCCAACACCTTCCAGATCGCCATCTCTTGCCGGCGCCGGCGCAGCAGCACCTGCATGGTGTTGGCGATGCCGATGCCGCCGACGAACAGGCCCAGCATGCCCGCGCCCTTGAGCAAGAGGTCGATCAGCTCGAACGACGCGCGGTTCTGGCCAGCCGCCAGCGTTGCCGAGCAGACGCTCCAGCCCGACGCGCCGAGCCGCGCCTGCACCGCCTCGGGGTCTGCGGCGGTGACCAGCGCCGCATTGACCGCCTCCCGCCCGCCGGCCAGCGCCTGTGCTGTACTCAGGGTATAGTACATCTTGCCGCCCGCGTGGTTCGGCGTGTCGCTCACGATGCCACGCACGTGCCCCGGCACCGGCACCCCCAGCGCCAGGTCGGTCAACACGAGTTCATCGCCCACCTTCAGGCGGTGGTCCGCCGCCAGATCGCGGGTCACCAGCACATCGCCCACCCCCTGCAGCAGCGCTTCCAGGCGGGCGCCGCTGGGCTCGCCCACCGCGAGCGCCCCTACGAGCGGATACACACCCGGGTCGATGCCGATGCCGGTCGCCGAGAGAAAGGTCTCGCCCGAGTTGGGTGTACGATAGGCGAGGAATGAGCTCTGCGCGGCCAGCGCGTAGCGCTGGATGGCCCCCACCTCTTGCAGGGCCTGCAGCTCGGCGATGTGCTCGGGCAAGATGTACTCCTCTGCGGCGCGACCCAGGCTCAGGTCGCCGCCGATCTGCTCGCGCACATCGACCACGAGCGTGCGCCTCATCGACTGCGACACCAGCATCATCGCCACCAACGACATGACGCCAAAGGCGATGCATAGCACCGCCACCAGCGCGCGCTGGCCGCCCCGCCACAGGTTGTGGGCCGCCGTGCGCAGGTAGAAAGCCAGGAGTGTCATGGTCACGCCTCCCCTGCTGCCGGGCGCAAGTCCAGGCCGCGCCTTGCACCGGCGAGCCCTGCGGGCGCCGCCACATCCGGCGCGGCCAGCCGCCCATCCACCAGGTGCAGGCGGCGGTCGGCGCTGGCCGCCACGCCCGGGTCATGCGTGACCATCACCACCGTCAGCCCAAGCTGCACGCGCAGCTCGCGGATCAGCATCAGCACCTGCATGCCGCTGGTGCTGTCGAGGTTGCCGGTGGGCTCGTCGGCCAGCAGCAGGCGCGGCCCGCCGACCAGGGCGCGCGCGATGGCCACCCGCTGCTGTTCGCCACCCGAGAGCTGGTGCGGCAGGTGGTGCAGGCGACCGCCCAGGCCCACGCGCTCCAACATCGCGCGGGCGAGGGCCTGCGCCTGCCGCCGCCGGGGGCCGATGTAGAGCGGCGCCTCGACGTTCTCCTGCGCCGTCATGGTGGGGATAAGGTGAAAGGATTGAAAGACGATGCCGATCTTTTCGTTGCGCAGGCGCGCCAGCCGGCCCTCGGCAAGGGCGCTGACCTCCACGCCGTCGAGGCAGACCCGCCCGCGCGTCGGCCGGTCGATGCAGCCGAGCACGCCCAGCAGGGTGGATTTGCCCGAGCCCGACGGCCCGGTCAGCGCCACCCACTCACCCTCGGCGACCGCGAGCGAGATGCCGCGCAGGACGTGCAGCTCGCGCGGCCCGAGCGCGATCGTACGGTACACATCTTGAGCTTTGAGCACATGTTTCGTTTGCATTGCACCCTCACAGTGATAGGATTGCGGACCACTGTGAGTATAGCAGAGGCGCGCTGTGAGGGCATCGGGCTGCGGTCCGGTTTCGGCTCAGACCCGGGTAGGGGGTTTCGTTGGGCACAAAAAAAAGAGAGGGCAGCCAGGTGGCCACCCTCTCTTCTGTGTCGGGGCGAGAGGCTTCGAACCTCCGACCTCAGCGTCCCGAACGCTGCGCGCTAACCGGACTGCGCTACGCCCCGAACCGAGCCTAGTATAGCAGATTCTGGGCGTTTGTGCAAACCCGTTTGCAGTGCCGGAGAAGACGTATGGCGAGCTGGCATGCAGCCCTCCCCTCACCCCACCGGCGGCTGCCAGAGGCGGTTGAGCAGGCCATTCAGCCACGCAAAGCGCCCGGTGACGAGCAGCAGCCCCATGGCGATGAGCAGGCCGCCGCCGATGATCGAGACGAGGTTGAGGTAGCGGTTGAGCTTGCGCAGGTACGCCGAAACGGCGCCGAGCGCGAGCCCGGCCAGCAGGAAGGGCAGCCCCAGCCCCAGCGAGTAGACGGCCAACAGCAGCGCGCCCTGCGCCACGGTGCCGGTGTTCGAGGCCAGCACCAGGATAGCCATCAGGTAGGGGCCCACGCAGGGCGTCCAGCCGGCGGCGAAGGCCATGCCCACCAGGCCCGAGGTCACCAGCCCACCGCGCCGCGCGCCGTTCGTCTCGAGCCGCAGCTCGCGGTAGAGCCAGGGGATGCGCACGAGCCCGGTGAGATGCAGGCCAAGGACCATCAAGAGCACCCCGCCCACACGGCTCAGCCACGGCGTCGCCTGGTTCAGCCCCTGGGCGATGCGCCCTACCACGCCCAGAGGACCCGCGGGAGCCGTCGCTACATAGCCCGCCAGGCCGGCCAGCGAGCCCAGCGCCACAAAGACGAGTGTAAAGCCGCCCACAAAGGCCCCGGCGTGGCCGAGCGTGCGCGCCCGCGAGCCGGCCTGATCGGCCACAGTCGTGCCGCTGAGGTAGCCGATGTAGATCGGCACCAGCGGCAGCACACAGGGGGAAAGGAATGAGAACAGGCCTGCCACGAAGGCGAGCCCGACGCTCAGATTATCGGTCGGCGGCATGCCCATCCTCCAGGCTGCGCAGGGCGATCTCCTGCGCGTCGTTCATCCCCTGCTCGAGCAAGGGGTAGGCGAACCAGACGGTTCCCGCCGCAAAGAGCAGCCCCGTAGCGACCCGCAGCCACCAGGTGCTCTCCCACAGGCCAAAGAGCTGCCCGGTGCCGTCGATGGCCATCGGCAGCATGGTGAGCAGCAGCCAACGCCAGCTCAGGGGCCGAAGGCCGCAGCTTGGGGCGCCTCGGGTGCTCGTCATGCCGCCCGAACAAGTTCGGGAGTCCGGGCGCCGCAGCAGGCCGAACGCGAGGCCCGCGAGCAGCCAGCCGGCATACATGGCCGTGTCGCGCTCGCAAAAGGCCACCTTGTAGCCGAGCTGGGCGTCGCCGAGCCAGCGCAGCGGCGCTTCGTAGCCCAGGTGAGCGCCAAGCTCTGCGAGGTCGTACACCGCCCGCGGCCCCGCCAGGAAGAAGGAGCGCTCGGGCAGTTGGTGGCACAGCGGCTGGTAAAGCCGGTAGAGCAGGCGCCCCGCGCTCGCCTGCCCGTGGGCCATCAGCCACGGCGCGAGCACAGCCAGACCCAACACCAAGAGCATGACGGCGTTGACCAGGGCCAGCCAATGCCGGGTGATGCCCAGTATCATGCGGTTGAGAACCCGTGCCAAGAACACATCCCCTCGTCGGCGGGCGGGCCTTGCGAGGGTTCGGAACCCTCGCAAGGCCCGCCCGCGCCTCTGGGCAACTCAGCCTCGCGCGGCCTTCCGCCCACTGTAGCCCTCTATGGCCTTGCGCAAGAGCTCCACTTCGCGCTGCAACCACGCCTGCCGGCGCCCCAACCACGCGATGTAGCCAAAGACAAAGACCCAGATCAGCGCATAGGCCGCCACCAGAAGATAGGTACTATTCATCACTGCACTCTCCTGCGCAGGAACTCGACCTCATCGGCCAGCGACTCCTGCCGTACACGGGCCAGGAGCAGGGCCACATACAGGATCACAAACGCCGCCAGCGAGATGAGGAAGGCCGACAACATCGCTGGTTCGAGGTTCACACCCGAGGAGTCGAACACCACCGGGTGGATGGTGCGCCACCAGCGGATGGCCATGAACACCACTGGCACATCCAAGAAGCCGAGGATCGCCACCACCGCCGAGTAGCGCGCCCGGCGTATCTCGTCTTCCACGCTGCCGCGCAGGATGAGATAGCCGGCGTAGATCAGCCACAGGACCAGCGTGGTCGTCAGGCGGGGGTCCCACGTCCACCAGGTGTTCCAGGCCGCCCGCGCCCACATCATGCCGGTGAGGATCACGAGCGACGCAAACACCTCGCCAATCTCGGCCGCGGCGTAGGCCACCTGGTCCCAACGGCGCCCGCCCCTGGCCAGGTAGCCGATGCTGGCCACAAAGGAAACGCCAAAGCTGAGGAAGGCCACGACGGCCACCGGCACGTGAAAGTAAAAGATGCGCTGCAGCGCACCCATGACCCGCTCGGTGGGTGCATACACCAGCGCCGCATAGATGGCGGCCATCATGGCCAGGGCCGACAGGCCGGTCAGGGCCAGCCCGGCCCACTCGCGCGTCTTCATGCCCTACTCCTCTAGCACGTACTCGAACAGCAGATATGATACCGCAACAAAGACCGCGTCATAGACGCCGAGGAGCTGCAGCCACCCCGCCACGCCCGCGAGCCCCGCGCCGTCGAGCAGCCCCCCGGTCGCCTTGGCCGCCGCGATCAGCAGCGGCACGCTCACCGGCAAGAGCAGGATGGGCAGGAGGACATCGCGCGCCCGGGTATGCACGGCCAGGGCGGCGAGCAGCGTGCCCACGGCCGCCAGCCCCAGCGTGCCCAGCAAGAGCACAATCAGCAGGTCAGGCCGCAGCACGTTGACGCCAAAGAGCACGGTGAAAAGCGGCAGCACGATGGCCTCGGCCCCCGCCATGAACAGCAGGTTGGCCGCCGCCTTGGCCACAAAGATGGCGTTGCGGTCGACCGGGGCCAGCATCAGCCCCTCCAGGCAGCCGTTCTCACGCTCGCGGGCCAGCGAGCGGTTCAGGCCCAACACGCCCGCGAAAGCAAAGGCCACCCACAGCGCGCCCGGCGCCACCTGGCCGACGTTCTCCACGCGCAGCTCGAAGGCAAAGTTCAAGATGACGACCACCATGACGCTAAAGATAAACATCACGTTGAGCGACTCGCGCGTCCGCCGCTCCACGGCCAGGTCTTTGGCGACGAGCGCCCAGGTCGTGCGCAGGAAGCTCATGCCGCACCGCCCTCGACCACGTCCATGTACAGGCGGCGGAACCCGGCCGCGTCAAGCCCGGCCGCGCGCCCCTCATGCGCCAGACGGCCGCCGCTCAGGATGGCCACGCGGCTGGCGAGCTGCAGGCCCTGCTCCAGGTCGTGCGTGGCCATGAGCACCGTGCGCCCCAGGCTCGCCATCTCCTGCAAGGTCGCCGTCAGGCTGGCTGCGGCGTGCTGGTCGAGCCCGCTGTAGGGCTCGTCGAGCAGCAGGATCTTGGGGCCGTGCAGCACCGCCCGGGCGATGGCCACGCGCTGCTGCATGCCGCGCGAGAGGGTGCGCACCGGGTCGCTGGCGCGGTGCCCCAGCGCCACCCGCTGCAGCGCCTGGGCAGCCCTGGTGCGCGCGTCGGGCAGGCCATACAGACGCGCGTACAGGAGCAGGTTCTCCTCCGCCGTCAGGTCGCCGTAGAGGAACGTCTGGTGCGAGACGACGCCGATCCAGCGGCGCACCTCCGCCGTGCCCTGGCGCACCTCCAGCCCGCCGATGCGCACGTGCCCCGCTGTCGGCCGGGCTAGTGTGGCCAGGATGCGGATAAGCGTCGTTTTGCCGGCCCCGTTGGGCCCAAAGAGCGTGAGGAAATCGCCCTCATCCAGCCTGAGGTCGACGCCGCGAAGCGCCGCCACACGCCCGAACCTCTTTTCGAGGCCGATTGTCTCGAGCGTTGCGATCTTGGCCTGCGTCACTTTCCCTGCCTTGCGGGCTGAGCATCAGGTTGGTCAGCTCATCCTTCACCGCCTGCCGCTGCTTGCGGTAGGCCCCTTCCTCCAATTGGCTCGCCTCGTAGCGCTCGTCGAGCTCGGCCAGGGCCACGAGCAACTGCTCGCGCTGCATCGCCACAGCCGAGGTCGTCTGCCGCTGCGGCAGCGGCCACGGCCCCGCCCTTGGCCGTCGCAGGTACACCGCCAGCATGGGCACCAGGGCCACCGCAGCCAACAGCGGCACCAGGTTCAGCCACCACGGCGCATGCCCAGCGGCGACCACCGTCGAGCTTGCCCGGGCCGCCTGCGCCGCCGAGGGTTGACCCAGCCCGCCAAAGCTGATGGTGATGTCGGCGCCTGCCGCAATGGCGCTGCCGCCCAGATGCTGGTAGGCCCGGCCCTCCGCCTGGCGTGTGCCAAGCCGTTCCAGCCCCGAGGCATTGACCTGCGAGCCTGGCGCATCGACCAGCACGTCGATGGCCGCCGTGGGGTAGATGATCGGCTTGACCAGGTTGTACCTCGAGGCCTCGCAGGGCAGGGCATAAGAGAGCACATACTGCTGCTGGCCGGGGATGACAGGGCGCGTGTCTACGAACCCCTGCCCCGTGCGCACCATGGCCCCCGCCACTTCCTCCGATGAAAACGAGACGTCGGTCGCGCCGGCCGGCAAGGCCAGGCGAGCCGTGGCCGTGCGGTTAGGCACCACCTCCTCGTTGCCGGCGTAGGTGCGGTCGCCGGTGTTGTTGAGGATGATCAGTTCGGTGACCTCGAGCTGGCCGATGCCCATCTCTACGATCAGATGGCTGCGCTCGACCTTGAGCGCCGCATCGTCGGTCGTCGTCTCATAGACGGTGATATCGCTGTTAAAGTCGGTACCTACCGAGAGGTCCAGGGGGTGGCCCTGGTACTCGACCGCTGCATACTCGACCGTGGCCAGGGCGATCCAGTTGCTGCCGGTCTGCACGCCCTCGAATCGGAAGGCGCCCTGGGCGTCGGTCGTGCCTCGCTTGGTGTCTTTGAGCGTGTTTCCTGAAAAGAGGTACAGCCGCACCGGCAGCCCCTGGAGCGTCGCCGCCACACCGGCCGTGCCGTTGAGCACCTGCCCCTGCACCACGCCGCTCTGGGCGTGTACCGCCGCCGAAAGGCAGACAAAGAGGGCGAGAACCGCCGGCACCAGACGTAGGAGTCGTTTTGTCATTCCTGACCTCCTGACAGCGCCGCGCCGCAGCGCGCACAAAAGAGGTCCCCCGGCAGATGCCGCTCGCCACACTGCGGGCAGACGTTCGGATGCGGCGCCCCGCAGCGGCCGCAGAAGCGGTCTCCCCCCTGGAAGGGCTTGCCACACTCCTGGCAGACCGCCCGCTTGGAGGCGCTGGGCTGCTCGCTGCGCTGTCTGCGCAGATCGGCGACGCGGCGCTCGATCTCGACGTCGATCTCTTCCAGAGAGGGCCCGGCCGTGGCCTCGGGCACGCCGTCGTCGGCCTTGTCAAGCGCCCGGTCAATCACCCATTCCTCTTCGCTTGCGTAGGCGACTCCGGCGATCACCATCGCCTCGGGCTCCACGATCAGCAGCATGGGCTGCTGGTCGCCGCGCCTCGCGAGGAGCGGGTAGCCCACATACGCCACGGCCGCAGCCGTAAGCAGGAGCACAATGAGCACGCTCATGACACCGCCCTCCTCACCGCCGGGACAGCCACGCGGGCCTGCCGCGAGCCCTCAGGCCAAAAGGCCACGGCAGTGCCCAACAGCATGACGATGCCGCCAACCCACAGCCAGGCCATGAGCGGGTTCAACAACACGCGGAAGGTGATGGCGTTGACATCGGTCGAGATGCCGGCCATAGCCACGTACAGGTCCTCGGCCGCCGTGCTGCGGATGGCCACCTCCGAGACGTACTGCTGCACGTTATTGTAAAAGTTGTACTCGGGCCGCAGCGTGGCGATGCGCTGCTCGCCCAGGTAGACGCCCACCGTGGCGACATGGCGCTCTTTGTTGGCGAGCATCTCGGTGGCCAGGTCCTCATAGCGCACGACGTAGCGGCCGACGGCCAACGACTCGCCGCGCTGCAACGTCACCTGCCGCTCGGTCTTGAACAACGCCTCACCAGTGATGCCCAGCGCCATGAGCACCACCGCCAGGTGCACGATGTAGCCGCCGTAGCGACGCCGGTTCTTGCGCACCAGGTTGTACAGTGCGAGGAGCGCCCCTTCGCCGGTGATTTTGTGGCGCGCCTGCACCCCGCGCACAAACTCGACGGCCACCGTCGTCGCGACCAGGGCGATCAGACCAAAGGCAAAGAGCGCCAGCGCCTGGTGCACCCCCGCCACGAGCGCGAGCACCACGACCGTCGCCAGCCCCACGCCAATGGGCACCGGCAAGGCCGCGCGCAGGTTGCCCGAGCGTCGCCACCCGAGGAGCGGGCATACACCCAACAGCGCCAGCATGGCCAGCGCTACAGGCCCGCTCACACGGTCGAAAAAGCTGCGGCCCAGGGCAATCTGCGTGCCCGAGAGCGCTTCGGTCAGGGCTGGGAAGAGCGTCCCCAACATGACCGCGGCCGCCAGGCCCGTAAAGATGACGTTGTTCAGCAGGAAGGTGCCCTCGCGCGACAAGACCTCTTCGACCATGGCCTCGGTGCGCAGTTGCCGGCGCCGTTGCGCAAGCAGCCACAGCGCGGCCACAAGCCACAGGCCGATGAAACTCAGGAAGTAGTAGCCGATGTTCGACGCGCTAAAGGCGTGCACCGACTGCACAAAGCCGCTGCGTGTGATAAAGGTGGCAAAGACGCAGAGCAAAAAGGTTCCGACGATGAGCAGCAGGTTCCACACCCTGAAGAGCCCGCGCCGCTCCTGGATCATCACCGAATGCAGCAGCGCCGTGCCGGTGAGCCAGGGGATGAGCGAGGCGTTCTCGACCGCGTCCCAGCCCCAGTAGCCGCCCCAGCCGAGCTCGACGTAGGCCCACTGGGCGCCCAGGAGTATGCCCAGGCCGAGAAAGCCCCAGGCGAGGAGGTTCCAGCGGCGCAGGCCACGCAGCCAATCGCCGGCCAGGCGGCCGCTCACCAGGGCCGCGATGGCATAGGCAAAGGGCACCGTATAGGCGGCATAGCCCAGCAAGAGCGTCGGCGGGTGGTAGACCATCCCCGGGTTCTCCAGCAGCGGGTTCAGGCCCGCACCGTCGATGGCCCGCGCCGGCAGCAGGACGAACGGCTTGCTCTCGATGCACAGGAGCAGCGCGAAAAAGAACTCGGTCAGGCCCAGCACCGCCAGCGCATAGGGCTCCAGCTCGCGCGCCCAGGCAGCTCGTTGGCGCACAGCCACCACGACAAAGACCGCCAGAAACCACAACCATACCAGGAGCGACCCCTCCTGACCCGCCCACAGCGCGGCAAAGGTGTAGACCCCGGGAAGGGACGAGTTGACGTGCCCGTAGACGTACTGCACCTGATAGTCGCGCCTGAAGAGGAGGATGAGGAGGATAACCACGGCCACGCTGACCAGCAGCAGCGTCGCCAGCGCGCTACGCCGCGCGCTGGCCAGCAGGCCCGCCTGGCGGCGGCGCGCTGCCAGAAAGCTGGCCACTGCCGTGTAGAGCGAGAACACCAGGACCAACAGCAGGGCAGCGGACCCAATGTCGGTCATCATCGATAGCTTCTCTCCTTAGCCTGTTTTCCGCACCCAGCAGAGGCGGCTCCCATGCCGCCGGGTTGCCGGATGCGGTGAGCTCCGTCGGTGACATCGTCCCAACCCTGACTCCGGCGGCATGGGAGCCGCCTCTGCTGGGTGCGGAACTTGGGCTGAGGGCGCCGGGACGGTTCTGCCACAGCCTGCTAGCCCATCGGCTGCCGGCTTGGCGATGAGGCGGCCGGCGTGCCCGACTCGTACTTCGAGGGACACTTGAACAGCAGCCTGGTGGCCTCCAGCGTCCCATCGGCCCGCAGCTTGCCCTCGGCTATGACCTCGGCGTCATCCTGCATATTGTCGGGCTTGACCCCGTGGTACACCACAGGCAACGTCGCGCCATCGCCGGTCAGGCTGAAGCTCAGAATGACCGCCTGCGGGTCGAACGACACCGAGGCTTCGTCGAGCAGGCCCGACACGCGCACGCCCTGCCCGACGGCCGCCTGGCCCTGCGCTGTGAGCTCGGCCACAGTCATCGAGTACACTGTGGCGCCGCGCATGCCAAAGATGATCAAATAGGCCATGGCGGCCACCGCCACCAAACCCGCAATCAGGATCTTTTTCGGCGGGCCCTTGCGCTTGGCGCCCGCCGCCCAATCGGTCACCTGTGCCACGCTACCCCCTCCATCAACATAGCCGCCACTCGCAGTACGCTGAGCGCCTCACGACGACACCCTGTTGCACGCCGCCGCGCTCCGGCCCCGTCCTGCCCGGCTGGCCGCCAGCGCTCCAGGGATGGCCTGGATAGCGGCTCGGCGCACGGTTCGTTCACGCGTCCAGCAGCGGCTCGACCAACTGCTTGATGGCCTCCTCCGATATGTTCCCCATCCAGATCTCGCGCACGATGCCGTTACGGTCTACAATGAACGACGTGGGAATGCCACGGTATGGATAATTCGTGCGGATGCGGCCATCCTGGTCGAGGAGCACGGGGAACTCGATGCCGAACTGGCCGGCAAAGGCGGCCACCAGGTCGCGCTCCTCCCCCTGGTTCACCGCCAACACGGTAAAGCCACGCGGCGCGTAGCGGTTGTAGGCGGCCACCAAGTCGGGCACCTCCATGCGGCACGGCCCGCACCACGTCGCCCACAGGTTCACCAGAACGACCTTGCCGCGATAGTCGCTCAGCCGCACCGTCTTGCCGTCGGTCGTCTGAAACGAAAAGTCGGGAGCTTCCTGCCCTTTGGTGGCGGGCCCGGGCCGCCGCGTCACCGTCGGCGCCGCGGCCGTTGCCGGTGCAGTGGCTTGTAGCCGCGCCTGCGGCCGCGCACACGCCGCCGGCAGGGCGCTCACGCAGAGCAGCAGGCCAAGAGCGGCTGCCTGGCGAACGAGAAACGCACCTCTCATTTCAACAACCCCTCCACTTCGCGGCGGAGCGCGGTGCGAGTCAGCGGCCCCCCTACGATCACATTGCGGATGACCCCGCTACGATCGAGGATAAACGTCGTAGGGTAGGCGCGCACGCCGAACTGACGGGCGATGCCCTGGTTCTCATCGAAGAGGATGGGGAAGGTCAGGCCGAACTCACGCGCAAAGGCCGACACCTCGTCGCGGCTCTCCCCCTGGTTCACGCCTACGATCACCAGGCCCGCCTCGCGCAGCTCCCCGTAGACGGTCTGCATGTCGGGCATCTCGGCCCGGCAGGGGGCGCACCACGACGCCCAAAAGTTGAGCACGACCACCTTGCCGCGATAGTCGCGCAGGTTGCCGGCGCCGCCCTCCAGCGTCTCCAGCGAAAAGTCGGGCGCCAGGTTGCCCTTCTGGCTGCCAACGTTGCCCGATGCGCCACAGCCGGCCGCCACAAAGAGCGCGGCAAGCGCAAGCAGGACCATGGCGTGCTTCTGAACCCTGGCTCGCATCATCTACCTCTTCGGACTCGATCTATCCGAACAACAGCAGAGCGGGCTCCCATGCCCACGGTACCGGCGGCGTGAAAGCCGCCTCTGCTGGATGCTGCCCCTTGCTCACAGCACCACGCTCAGCAGCCACAGGCCAAGCAAGCCAAAGATGGCCGCCGTCAGCAGCTTGACGGTGCTCGTGTGCTTCTGCACCAGGCCGGCCAGGCGGGCCGAGCTGATGCCATACGCCGCGACGACAAACACAACCACGAGCGGCAGCACAAAGACCAGGTTGTACAGCACCAGGTACGACACAGCGTGCAGCTTGAGCTCCGGCACGCCGAGCACGAACAGGATCGTCGGCAGGTAGACCTGCCCCGTGCAGGCCAGCTCGATGAGCGACACGACCAGGCCCGTCAGTGCCGCCACGGCGACGTAGGCCGGGCGCGAGCTGTGCTCGCGGATGGTGCGGTGCACGCGCTGCTGCAGCGAGCGCGGCAGCCTGAGCTGCATCGCCTCGGGCCTGCCATGGTGCGCCTGCCAGGCATCGCGCACGCTCAGCGCCGCAAGCGCCAGACAGGCCACGGCCATGGCGCCATAGACCACCAGCTTGACCCCCTGCAGCCCTGCA
This sequence comes from Chloroflexota bacterium, assembly GCA_029553955.1. GTDB lineage: Bacteria > Chloroflexota > Anaerolineae > SpSt-313 > SpSt-313 > JAKPJZ01. The sequence goes on along the minus strand of JAKPJZ010000010.1, from coordinate 9,197 downwards.
AGCGCCTGTGCAAAGCGCAGCACCCCCAGGCCAACCAGAAGGTAGGTCGCGAACACGCCGGCGGTAAAGGCGCCGCCCACCAGCAGCATGTTCTTCCGCGAGCGCCCCAGGAAGGCCAGATACGAGACAAAGAAGACGATCGTCGCAAAGGCACAGGGGTTCAGGCCGTCGATCAGCCCAGCGGCGGCCACCGTCAGCGGCCCAAAGGAACGAAAACGCTCGATAATGCCCGCCGCCCCTTGGGTCTGCAGGCCCTCCCACACCGGCGGCGCGCCGGCCTCACGGTGCCGCTGCAGCAGCGCATCGAGCGTGAACACGTTGACGTCGTCGCCGACCAGGGCCTCGTTCCCCACAAAGACCGCCGGGGTCACGAGCCGCTTCTCGGCCGGCACGCCCGCCCGCTGGCCCAGGGCCTCGCTCAGGGCCCCCTGCTCGGCGATATCGAACGTCGTAACCTTCAGGTTCGGGTAGCGGTTCAGCAACAGGTTCAGGTCGTAGGTGGCACGCTCGCACTCGGCGCAGCCGCGCTTGTAGAAATAGGCCAGGTTGATCGTGGCGCCGGCGCGCGGCGTCGCGGTCGGCGCGGCCGGCATCGCCACCGGCACATCCTGGCTGGGAAAGTCGACGCCGCCCGCCGCCAGGTACCGCTCGATGGTGGGCCCCAGCTTGTTGCGCATGTCGCTCTCGCCGATCAGCACGTCGGAGCCGATGAACACCTCGGGGAACCCGCCGTTCTCGACCCCGTACTGCTCCTCCAGCTTGAGCAGCACCTCATAGTTGTGCGGCTCGCGGCCGTCGAACATGCGCAGCTCCAGCCGCGAGCCATAACGCTCGCGCAAACCCGGCAACACGTCGCGGTCCACGGCCTGGCAGTGCGTACACTCGGGCGAGTAAAAGTAGAACACGCGCACGACGCCATCGGCCCGCGCAGGCACGAGCGTCACGAGCCACAGTACCAAGGCCAGGGCAATGGCAACAGCTCGCCCCTCCCACCTCAGGCGACTCATAGGGCCTCCATCGAGCTGCAACGTCAAACGGGTAGCGAACCTGTCAAGACGAAGAGCGATTCTACCATGGCTTTTGAAATCCGACAACCACGGCCCTAAAAGCGGACACGCACACACGGGTTTCGCAAGCGGTATTTGTTCGGGCTGTCCCTGCGAGCATCCTAGGGTTCGTCGAACCCTGTGCCCAATGGATGACGCCGTACTGTAGCCGCGGCATCGTGCCGCGTAGAAAGGCTCCGCGGCAACTGCCGGCCGGTCTGCGTCAGGAGCGGCCGCAGCGAAGCAGTCTCCACATCCGGCAAAGGAGCTGCCTCGCTCCGCTCGCAACCTGGAGATTGCTTCGTCGGCGGCTGCGGCCGCCTCCTCGCAATGACTCCGTTGCGCGGCACGATGCCGCGGCTACAGTGCGGCGTGTTGCCGCGCCTGCAGTGCAAAGGCACGGGGCGCGGCGCAAAAGAGGGATTTGCCGGCCTGGTTCGAGTCGCAGGCCGACAAATCCCCAAGAAGGCCCGTGCCCGATCGCCCCCGGTGCGCGCCGGGCTCGATGGCGCCAAGCCGGCCGACGCTCAGCTCTCCAACCGGCGGCTGACCCTTACCCTGTTCTCCGCACCCAGCAGAGGCGGCTCCCACCCCAGCCCAGAGCGTAGCGGAGGGGCTGGGGTGGGAGCCGCCTCTGCTGGGTGCAGAATCTGGGCCTACAGCTTGGATTCCTGCCGGGCGGTCTCCTCACTGCGCACACGCAGGCCTGTCACCACAAGCAAGCCCAGCCCGGTCACCACCATCAGAGCGCCGCCGATGAAGAGCGGCACCGACACCACATAAACCAGATTATAGCCTTCGTACATGTGCGTGGGGCCGGCCCACAGCGGCGTGGAGAGCGACACCAGCCCGCCCACGAACAGCGTCAGGCCACCCGCCGACACCTTGCCGCCGCCGCCATAGCCGGAGCGGTCAAGCCCGACCTTGCTCCAAATGCCAGGGAGCTTGAGCAGCAAGAAGACGATCAGGGTAATGAGCGTGATGAAAAAGCGGACATTGGTCGGCGCATCGGCAAGGAACGGCTTGCCCTTGAGCGTGCTGCCATAGTACATCTGGATGGCCGCCGACAGCAGGCCGATGACCAGGGTGATCATCGCACCCTTGTAGCCCCACTTTTCGCCACGCACCAGCGCACTGGTCGCCAGGATGCCTATGGTGGCGACGATCAGCTTGACGAACACCAGGATCTGATACACCGGCATGTAGGGCACGTACACGGCAAACGCCTTGCCGTACATGTTGGCGTTCCAGGCGATGCAGCCGGTGCCGATAGCGCCCAGCATGGTGAACGCTACGGTACCTCCAAAGAGGACGATAGCTACGATGCGGAGTACTTTGCCGCTCTTTTCGTTCATTGCGCACCTCCATGCGTCATCCGTGAACAGACGAACCCATGTTGTTCGACACAGGAACGAGACCTTGCCGTCATACGGTGGCGGCGACGATGAACACCATCGAGCCCAACATGTAGAGCGAGGCGGACTTGAAAAGGATCAAATCTGCGCGCTGCGAAGGCCGCGCCATGCTGACGACCGCCACGGCGAGCAGGCCGGCGCTCAGCGCAGCGAGCAGGCCCAGGTGGGCACGGGCCATGCCGATGGCGACCGCCACCGCCAACATGGCCACCGACGCTGCCGCAGTCGACGAGGCGATGATGCCCCGCGCCACGCCAAAACCATAGATCGTCGGGAAGATGGGGATGCCTCCGCGTTGATAGTCCTCGTGATAGCGCATGCTAAAGGTCACGATGTGCGTCGGGATCCAGAGGAGGACCGCCAGCGCCAACAGCAGGCCGACGATATCGATGCGGCCCACGCCAAGCGCGCGGCCGGCCAGGGCCGGCATGCCCCCAGCCACCCCGCCAATGACGATGGAATAGGGCGTGCGCCGTTTGAGCCACATCGTATAGACCACCACATCAAAGAACACCCCGGCGGCGATGACGGTGCCATACAGCGGCGTAACCAGGCAAGCCCAGGCCACCCCGGCCACAGACAGGATCAAGCCCAGCGTCAGCGCCTCCCATGGCGCCACCAGGCCGGCCGGGAGCGGCCGCTGGCAGGTGCGGCCCATCCTGGCATCGATATCGCGATCAAAGTACATGTTGAGCACCGTGCTGCCGCTGATGCTCAAGAACAGGCTGCCGGCAAGTGCCAGGAGCGCAGGCAAGGTGGTCACCGGGCAGCGGGCGCTGAGATAGCCGGCCAGCCCGGTGATGAGCAGGAGCAGGGCCTGCAAGCTCTTGATCAGCGTCCAGTAGGCGCGCAGCCTACCCCGCAGCGATTGGCGCACATTCTTAGGCATACCTAGCATCCCATTCCCGATCTACTTGGTTACCGTACGCACACAGCGAAAACCGACACTGGGGCTGGCATAGTGCGGCTCGGCGTTGTTGCGCGTCCACACGCGCAGGTCAAAGCCATAGTCGGCCCGGCTGCCGCCCCGCATGAAGCGGTAGTGCGCGCCGGGGTTGACGTCAGCCGTCCATTCCCACACGTTGCCTGCCATGTCATACAGACCGTAGGGGCTGGGCGAGTTGACGGTGGCATAGCCGTCGTAGGTCTTGCCGTTGTAGAACCCCACCGGCGTGGTGTTGCCCAGCTTGCCCACGTTCCGTTCAAAGGGGTCGCCGCTGCCGGAATAGTTGGCGTTGTGGCCCGCGATCTCTGCGCCCCAAGGGTAGGCGCGACCGTCGGTGCCCCGCGCCGCCTTTTCCCACTCGACCTCGGTGGGCAGCCGGTAGCCGTAAAAGTCGCTGTAGCCCTTGGCCCCGAACCAGGTGACCATGGTCACGGGGTGCATTTCGTAGCCCGGCCTGACGGCAAAAGCCTGACCGTCAAAGGTCAGCCGCGCATCCTCGTTGGCCAGCGGGAACTGGGGCCAGTCACCGGCGGCGATCTCTTTCTCGTGCCGGTGATTGCTAAAGGGATCCCCATCATAGTGCCCCACCACCCAGCCATCGGCAATCTTGACCGTGCCCTTGGCCAGGGCCTCGTTCAGATAGCGTGCGTATTGGGCGTTGGTCACCGGCGTGACCATAACTTCATAGTCATAGTCGACCAGCATTTCGTGCTCGTGCTGGCCCATGAGGAACGGCCCGGCAGGCACGCGCGCCCAGGCCTCAGGGCTCACTCCAGTATCCAAAGTGAGCAGGGCAGCCGCCGGGGCACCTGCAGCCGGTGCGCACCCCGCCAGAAGCAACACCAGCAGCGCCAAGAGGGCGATCATGCGTTTCATTGCGACACCTCCTGCTCTGCCCCGGAGAGCTCTTTCGCCCAGCGCCCGTTACTCCTAAAGAGGTCGACCAACCGCCAGACCATCAGCGCGGCCAGGGTCACCATGAGCACGGCCAGGCCGGCATCCATCGCCAACTGTGTCCAGGTCACCAAGGGCTGCTGGGCGGCTTCGCTCACGTAGAGGCGCTTGGTCTCAAAGAGCGCCACGCCCGCAAAGGCCAGGTCGGACCCCACGATGACCAGCCAGCCGAACCACTGGCGCGCCCGGCCCTTGAGGCCCGCCCTATCGGCATAGTAGAGCAGGATGATGGTGGCGATGATGGCCGACAGGACGTGCCAGTGCCCGGTCAGCTCGATGCGCTCTTCGCGCGCCGGCCAGACTCTGATCACCTTGTCCAGGCGGGCCGCCATGAAGAGGCCGACGAAGGTCACCACAAAGTTCATATAGACCATCTGCCACAGGGCTCCGAAGCGGAGGGGGTCTGCGAGCAGGGCGCGCAGCTTTTGCACCAGGTTGGTCTTGCCCTGGGCCGCTGTTCCCTGGGTGATCAGCTTGTTCCAACCGAAACCCACCAGCAGCGCGCCTGGCAGGAGCACGAACACCGAGCCGCCGTAGATGATAAAGTGGGCCAGTTCTTCGGTGGGCACCACCATCCACACGCCGATGGTGATGATGACGGTGCCGATGATCAGCAGGGGCATGGCGATTTTGTGCAGCCGGCCCCGAAAGTCGAACCAGCGGCCGATGATGAGCAACGCAGCCACAGCGATGAGGGTGAGCATGATGTGCAGGTGGCCGATCACCGCCAGTTGCAGCGGCGTCTTGAAGGGCTCACGGACCACGTTCTCGGCCATAAAGGTCTCAAAGCCGTTGCCGAGGTAGGAGCCGGGCACCGCGCCGAAGAGGGCCGAGCCCAGGGTGGCCACGGCCATGGCGAAGAGGGCCAGCCGCTCCAGGTCCAGGCCGCCGGGGCCATGGGCATAGTCGGGATCCTTGACGCGGTACTCCTTCTGCCAGGGCCAGAGGGCCACGGTCAGCATCAGCCCCGAGAAGAAGACCAGCGACTGCCCAAAGAGGAACAGGCCGTGAAAGGCCCAGTTGCGGCCAAAGTAGGCGAAGAGCAGGCCAAACACCAGCGACATGATATAGCCGACGGTGATGGTGCCATTGATCATCGGCCGCCATTGGTCCTTCATGGGTATCAGATCGGTGATCAGGTAGACTTCGATGGCCACCACCGCCATGGCGATGGTGTGGTAGAGCATGATGATACGGCCTTCCCGCTCCGCCGCCAGCAGGCGCATGCCCAACAGGCGCGCCACCACGCCACCGATGCCCCATTCGGCCAGGGGGCCAGAGAGCGTGCTCCAGATGGCCGTGGTGAGCGCGATCGCGGCGATGGCCGTGAGCACCAGCCCTTCGGTCGAGCGGAATAGGAATGCGAGACGCCTCGTCAAGGCTCGCATGTGCAGCTCCTTCCAACGATTAGTGCTTGTCGGCCTGCAGTTGCCAGGGGTTGCCGGCAAAGTGGCAACGGGCGCAGTCGACCGTGCGTTGCAGATTGTGCGACAGATAGGGCACTTGGCCCGTCTGGCCCGGCATGGAAGCGTCGCGCAAAGGCGTCCAGGTCTTGTCCTCAGCCGGCCCCACCGTCGACCCTGAAGCATCATGGCAGGCCACGCAGGTGACGTTCGCGTGGTCCTTGTCGTGCCCGGCAATCGGCGTCGCCGGCTGGAGCGTATCGGGGTGGCAGCCTGCCGCGATGCAACTGGCCTCGGCCGAGTGTGCATCATGGCACTGGATGCAGTCAAAGCCCTGGTGTACGCTCGTGCCCAGGTCGCGCGCGGCGTGCTGCGTGCCATAGTCGCGATGGCATTTCTCACACAGCTCCGCAGCCGACTGCACCGGCTCCCAGGGATCGGTGGCGGTCTCGAATTGCGCCACCAGCGAGTTCAGCCAGGCGGGCTCGGGCTCCACAATCTCGCCCTCAACCCGGTGGCATACTTCGCAGCCGACCGATTTCCACTCGGCCTGGGGAATCGGCTCAGGGTCGGGGAGGTTGAACTTGCAGGCTGTGCAGTTCATGGGCAGATCGGCCGAAAGGGTCGGCAACCAGTTCCAGGGCGAATGGCAGCGCGCGCACTCGTTGTTCTGGCCGTTGCTTTCGGCCACGAACGAGTCAGCGTGGCCGCTCTTCTGCCAGGCGGTGTGGAGCAGCGTTGCCGCGTCGGCGGGCGCTGCAGGCTCGCCTGGTGTCGTGGCGTCGCCTGAGGAGGCGGCAGTCGGTGCGACGACGGGTGTGGCCGCGCCGCTCTGAGCCTTCGTCGGGCTCGGCGCCTCCGCCGCGGGCGGCACAGGCACCAGCGCACAGCCACTCAGCGCCAGACCACACAACAACAGCAATGCTGCAAGCGCCAATAGCGGTGCCTGGCGTTCCATCATACGCGACATGCTCCTCATTATGTCCCCCCCAGGTGGAAAGAGGCGATCAGGATACGAATTCCACAGGCGCCGACTCGAGCGGCGAGCCGCGCCGGAGGGGGCCTCTGAGGCCGCTTGGCCTCAGAGGCCCTGCCGTTCGACAGGATACCGCCTTCTCGACGACCTAGCTTGCCGGCCTGGCCGGGGCTGCAGGCGTCGGCACCGACAGATTCCAGGGGTTCGCCTCAAAGTGGCAACGCGCGCAGTCCACGCCCTTCTTAAAGTCGTGCGAGTACGCGGCCGTGAAAGTGAGCACCCCAGACTTGGATACTTCGCTGGTGCCGCTCACCCACGTGTTGCTGGCCTCATCGAAACCGAGCGTCATGCCCGAGGCGTCGTGGCAGGCCACGCAGGTTACCTTGGCGTGGTCCGCATCGTGCCCCTTGATCTCCTTCTCGGGCTTGAGGATATCGGTATGGCATTCGGAGTTGGAGCAGCTTGCTTCGCCCGAGTGAGGATCATGGCAGTCGGTGCAGAGCTCCGGCCGGTAGACGGTGGTCGTGATCTGGTTCGAGTGCGCGCCGCCACCGAGGCGGATCTTGTGGCGCGAGCCACCCAAGCTGTCGGTGTGGCACTTTTCGCAGAGCTGGGTCGTCGTCGCCACCGGGACGTATTCGCCGGTGCCGTTGTTCCAGACGGCCAGCTCAGGCCCCTTGCCTTCCGGATGGCAGACATCGCAGTTGATCTTGGCCCACTGGTCTTCGGCGATCAGCGGGGCGTTCGGCGAGATGCGCACTTCCTTGTCGGTCGGGAACTTGCACGACCAGCAGTTGGGCGGTTTGTTCACCTTGGCCGCGGGGTCAAAGTTCTGCGGCGAGTGGCACATGGCGCAGTAGGTGTTCGGCCCCCTGTAGAGATCGTACTCGTTGTTGTGCGGCCCCGTTTCCCACAATTGCTTCGCCGTCGCCTCGTCGTAGCGCACCGTGCGCACAACAGCCGGCGCTGGCTCGGCGGTCGGCTCCGGCGGGACGGGTGTCGCTGGTACCGCTGTCGCTACGGGCTGGGACGTGGGCGGCACCGGCGTGGGGGCGGCGGTCGGCGCGGCCTGGCAGGCTGCCAGTGCCACAATGAGCACGAACAGCACAATGCCGCCGCTTACGATTTTGCCTCTCACCTCAGCAGGCCTCCTCTCTCACAAAGGTGTGATGATTGATACTGCACTTGCCATACTCCATTCTCGTAGAGATCTCACGTCTGGCGCCCCGGCAGACCTCCTTTCGCAGCAGCTTTGCGTCGCCCAGGTGATTCGGGCCGCGGAGGGGTTGCCACACAGGCCCTGACGGGTGGAGTGTGGCAAGGGCCGTTGTTGCCCGTCAAGGCCGGTGCAGCCCGCCCACGGGGCCACCGGGCCACGGATCTCCAGCCGGCTCTGAGGTCCGCGCAGAGTCGGCTCATGTGCAGGATATCACAAGTCACGCCAAGAGTCTTCTACTTTGGTCAAATGCCGCGGGTGGCGGGCGGGAGGTCAGTTGGGGCGCGCATGGGGGGTGTGCACGTTCAGTCGATGTGCATGATCGGCTCGGCGCTATCGACGGTTGCCAGCGCCTGCACATCGAGGACGGTGATTTCGGTGCGCGTACAATCGATCAGGCCTTCTGCATGGAGGAGGCTGAGCGAGCGCGAGATCACAGCCGGGGCCGTGTCGACGCGGGCCGCCATGTCGGCGATGGTGTGTTCGCGTCGCTGGATCGTGTGTTGGCCTTTGTCGCTCAGGTCGACGAGCAGCCTGGCCGTGCGCGCCAGCACCGAGGAGAAGGATAGGCCCGTACAGCGTGAGATGAGCGAGCGGTTGCGAGCCGCCAGCACCTTCAGCAAGCCCAGCGCCACCTGCAGCATGCCCGCTTCGGGCCGGCGCTGCAGGAGCGCTTCGAAAGCCTCGCGGCCCATGTGCCACGTCAGGCAGTCGCGCACGGCTGTCGCGCTGGCAGGGTTGGAGTCCCCATCCAGCAGCGGCACCTCATTGAACATGATCACGGGCTCGATCTCGGCGAGGAGCATCGTCCTGCCTTGCGGGCAGGAGCGGGTGAGATGCACCTTGCCCGAGAGCAGCACAAACATGCCGGCGCACGGCTCGCCCTCGATAAAGATCATCGAGCCGGCCGTGTAGCGCCGGATGCTGCCTGCCGTCACAATGGCATGGAGGGTTGAGGGTGAGAGGCCACGAAAGTGCCGCACGCGGGCCAATCGAACGACGAGTTCCCCGGGGTTCACCGCAGCCAGCTCCTTGTCGTGCGAAGCATGGGTCGCTATCGTTGCCGAACTGGCCCTGATTGTACATCCTCTCCGGACTTCTGACAACCGGCCCCAGGGCAGCGGTCAGACACAGGAAGGGGTTTTTGGGGGTTGATCGGCCCTGCTGGCCGCCCATGGCGCGCCCGCGGGCGCGCCATGGGCGGCCAGCAGGGCCGATCAACCCCCAAAAACCCCCCTTGA
>JAKPJZ010000140.1 GCA_029553955.1 Chloroflexota bacterium | reverse complement strand
GGCGGGCTGCCTGGGGCTGTTGGCCGCTCCCCGCGGGGAGCGGCCAACAGCCCCAGGCAGCCCGCCACAACCCCTTATAGGGTCGGGCACCGGGTGGCCGCGAAGCGTGAAGCCTGGTCGCCGGCTTGCTCCATCACCGGGCCAGCAGGTACAGCGCCAGCGCCGTGGCCAGGGGCACACTGAGGTTGTCCGTCCCTGCAGGTGAGAGCGCCTCGGCCAAGGTGGCCACGGCCGCGCCCGCCACGGCGTGCAGGGCGATGGCCGCGGGGCCGAGCGGTGCGCTCGTCGGGCTGAGCGCAGAGCCGGGCAGGATGAGCAACGTCAGGGCGATGGCGGCCAGGCTGAAGAGGGCCATGGCGGCGCTGCCCTCGAGCGTGCGCGTGCTGCGGCCAAAGGCGTGGTAGGTGCGCCGGCCCCAATTCCGGCCCACGATGGCTGCAAAAGCATCGCCCCAGGTCATGGCCATCACCGCGGCCACGGCGATGGGCGCGCGGTCGCCCGCCTCGCCCTTGCGCCATAGCAGCGCAAAGAGCACCGTGATCGAGAGCGCGAAGTAGACCGTGCCCGGGCTGGAATCGGCGGCATCCATGGCCTTGAAGGTCTGCCGCCGGTAGAAGACATAGTTCAGCACGATGAACGTGGCAAAGGGCACCAGGCCCCAGCGCCAGTCGTCAAAGAGCCAGAGGACGCCCCACACCCACATCCCCGCGCCGATGTGCACCAGCTTGCGCGTGAAATCCTGCGGCCAGCCGCGCCATGTGCGGATGGCCTCCACCGCGCCCAGCAGGCCAAAGGCGCAGACGTAGGAGGCCACCAGGCCGATCACATCTCCTCTTGACATCGTCGCCTCCTGAGGGATGAGGAACGGCTCACCGCAAAGGCGCAAAGGAAGCGATGACATGCTCGCAACCACTCAGCCCATCATGCTGAGTCATCTGAACCGCAAGGAACGCCAAGGGCGCGAAGGCAACGCGAAGCCTCTGAAGGAAGGATTCATCAGTCTCCCTTGGCGTCTCCTTCGCGTTCTTGGCGCCCTTTGCGGTTCAAGATGCTGCTCACATCAGCGGGCTGAGCAGTCACACATGCTCTTCCCTTCACTCATCCTCTTTGCGTTCCCTTTGCGCCTTTGCGGTGAGCTTCGTCACTCCGATTTGAAGAGCCGGCCGCGGCCGCGCTTTTCGGGCTGCAGGAGCAGGGTGAGGTCGCGGCGGCGGTTCGCATCCTGCCCCTCGGCGAACCAGGCCTGCCAGCGGCTGGGAGAGTCGGGGTCCTCGGCGCCGTGGGGCGTGATGCGGCGGCGCACGCGGCAGAGCAGCGGCGTGTTCACCGCGGCCCCGGCGATGACGGCCTGGCCCTTGGAGAGCGCCGGCAGCTCGGCCAGCAGGTCGCGCCCCACCGACTCCACGCTCTCGGCGACGCGGTTCTGGTCAATGGGGTTGACGATGCGCAGGATGCACTGCGTCATGCACTGCGAGAGCACATCGGCATCGAGGCGGCCCGGGCGCTGGCTGATGAGCCCCACGGCCACACCGAACTTGCGCCCCTCCGAAAGGACGGTCTTGAGGATCTGCGAGGTGATGACGTCGGCCGAGGCCGGGCAGAAGTTGTGCGCCTCTTCGATGAGCACAAAGGCGGGGTAGGGCAGATAGCTCTCGTCGCTCTCGGCGGCCTTTTTCTTTTCCGTATCGATGCGTGCCTGCAGCAGCCGGCGCAGCAGCGTAGCCACCACCACCTGCTGCTCGCGCTGGTCCACCTCGTTGAGCTGCAGCACCGTGCAGCGCCCTGGCCTGAAGAGCTCGCCCAGCGGCAGGCTCTCATAGTCGTCAAAGATGTGCGACTCGCTAAAGAGCTGGTTGACACGCCAGATCAGCGCGCCGAGGGTGCTATCCTCCTCCTGCTCGCTGCCGGCGGCTGCATTATCCAGCTCATCATCCGCGCGCGGGTCGGTGACCGGCTTGCCCGAGCCGGAGCGCAGCGCCACCTTGAACTGGCCGCGCGTCCATTTCTTTCCGAAATGGCGCTGCACGGCGCGGTAGGCCTGCCCGAGGCGATAGTGCATCTTTTCCGAGAGGTTCGGCAACAGGTAGCGCAGGTCGCCCAGGGTCAGCGACGAGATGCGCACCTTGACGTCGTCGGGGCGGATGATGCGCACCTCGGGGTGGTAGCCGTCGTCGCCGCGCAGCTCGGCCGCGCCCTGCATCTCGGCCAGGGTGTCGTACTCGCCGTGTGGGTCCACCACGAGCACCGCGGCGCGGTTGTGCGGCGCCATGAGCTCCTCGAGGAGCACGCCGGCCAGGTAGCTCTTGCCGGCGCCGGTGGAGGCGATGATGGCCAGGTGCGTGCTGGTGATGGCCCTCGCGTCGAGCACCACCGGCACGGCGTCGCCCGGCCGGCTGAGCAGCGCGCCTATGTGCGCCGCGCCCACCTGGCCGGGCACGCGGCGGTTGAGCACCCGCGCCAGCAGCTCGTCTTCGGCGATGTAGATGGGGTGGCCGGCGCGGGGCGGCAGCCGCGGGTTGACGAAATCGTGCAGCGCCTCGTCGTAATAGCCCAGGATGGTCGCCGTCACCTCAAAGAGCTCGGGCTCCTCGGGGGCGTAGCCGATCATGCCGGCCACCGTCTCGGGGCGCACCTCGGGGTCGGCCAAGAAGCCGTCGGGGAAGAGGCGCACCGGCCGGCGCGCGGCCACGCGCCCCAGCACCTGGCGCAGCTCGCCGTCCACCGGCGCCTCATAATAGACAAACTCGCCGCTGCGCACCGTCTGCTCGCGGTCGGGCGTGATAAAGGTGTACTCATGGGCCGCCTCGCCCGGGCCCTTGGCCGTGCCGATGGGACGGGCCATCATCGCTCTCCTCATACACTCGGCCACACTGTGGCTGGGGGACCCCCTACCGTTCCCCCCGCGAGGGGGAATAGGTTGGTGTCCCAATGCCTCCTGCATGGTGCGCCGGAGCCCGGCGGCGAGCATCGCAGCCGCGAGCAACCCATTCCCCCTCGCGGGGGGAACGGTAGGGGGTCCCCCAGCCATCGCGCATTGGGGTCACCCGTTATCTGCAGCGAAACCCTTTGTAGTGACGGCTTTAGCCGTTTGCCCCGCTGTGGCACACGCCTCGCACCAAGCGGCGCTCGCTCTGTTGTGGTCTGGGCGGCTGAAGCCCGCTACTACGACACCAGTACGTCTATCCCAACGGTTCAACTGCCGCCCGCCAGGCCACGTTGGCCTTGACGACCTGGAGTTGCGCTGCCGCCTGCGGGCAGAGCGCTTCCAGCCGCGCGATGATATCGAGCAGGAGGTGGCGGGCCAGCGGGTTGCCGTGGGCGATGAGCAGCGGCGCGTAGCCCAGGCGCACGCCGCGCTCGCCGCCCGCGTGGAAGGCGCGCACCTCCTCATCGTCCATCGAATCCACCGGGGCATCGATCTGCACCGTCTGCGGCGGCACGCCGTGGCCGATGGCCCCCGCCGGCCCCCAGGTGCCGATGGCCACAATGCCCACCAACGTCACCTTTTCGTTCAAATAGTCGGGCGAAAAGACCGCCAGGTCCTGCGCTGGCGACAGGCGCGGCCCCAGCGCGCCGAACTCGGGGTTGACCAGCACCGTGTTGTAGATGATGCCGACGACGGCCTGCCCCGCACCGCCGGCCACGCGCACGAACCTGCCGAAGGCATAGTCGGCCGGGCCGGGCACGTGCTCCACCTCGCCGGGCTGGTGCACCTGGCACACATAGTCGATGTGGCTCGAGGATCGGGCGATTTTGCCGATGCGCATGATGATCCTCTCCTGTGGGGTTTATGGTGGTTTGGCTGCCGTGCGGGCCGCCCGCGGGCGGCCCGCACGGCAGCCAAACCACCATAAACCCCACTTGTATGGCTATCTTCTCCCGAGTTTGCTGCCTGCCTTGCGGCTGAAGCGCAGGGGCAGCCCCTCCTGCGCGGCGAAGCGCTGAAAGGCGGCGCAAAAGCGCTCGCGGTCCTGCATGGTGATGACGGCGACGGCGTCGGCGGTCTCGATGGCGTAGGGGTAGCCGTTGCCGACGACGCACTCGGCGCGCACCACGTCGAGCACCGCCTCGAGCCGGCCCGCCTCCACCAGCCAGCGCGGCACCTCGAGCCGGGCCGGTGGATTGCCGGCGGTCGTCTGCAGGTAGGTGAACGCCACCTGCTCATAGTACTTGCCGTCGAGCGGGGCCACGCGGTCGTCGCGGGCGCAGATCCAGGCCGGCGTGCGCTCGCCCCAGGTGAGCAGCGGGTGCAGGAAGGCGGCATCGGCCACGCGGCGCTCGCCCCGCACCTGGCCGATCACGTCGAGCATGGCCGCCAGGTCGGCGGCATAGCTCGTATCCACATAGCCGACGAGCGGCACCTGCGTGCGCTGCGAGGCGGTGAGCAGCCCCGTCACCGCTCGCACGTAGCGCGCCTGGTGCGCCGGCGCCATCTGCTGGGCGAAGGAGACGATGAGCGAGCCGTCAAAGAAGCAGACCGGCCAGGGCTCGCGGCCGCGGTACGCCTCCATGCAGGCCACGAGGCGGCGGCACTCGCCCTCGAAGCGGTGCAGGTTGACCATCTGGTCGGGGAAGCCGTCATCGCCGTGGTCGCCGATGGCCAGCTCGCCGGGCGCCAGCACTTCGAACGCAACGTCCTTGACGTAACTGCCGGCCGGGTCATGGTGGTTCTCGAACCAGCCGATCTGCACGGCGCCCACGGGCAGCGAGAAATCCTTCGACGGCGAGATCTGCGAGCCGTCGACGGCGATGGTGGGCACGCCGACGAGCACCTGGCGCGCCCAGGCGCGCGCCTCTTCGTGGGTGTGCCAGCGGGGCGCAAAGGGCACGACGGGGCCGCGGCAGCGATCGTGCTCGGCGCTGGGCCGCGCGCCCGGCCCGGCGACCCCCGCCAGCCGCGCTTCGACCTCGGCCTGCGGCAGCGCCGACACCTCGAGCCAACGGGCGCGATAGCCCTCCAGGGCGCTGCCGTGGGCCGCGCCGTAGCCGGTGAACAGCTCGCGCTTGGCGGCCAGGGCCGTGGCCACGCGACGCAGATCGAGCATCAGCTCACCACCCTGCTCGCCCCATCCTCCTTGGCGATGCGCACAATGTGGTCGGTGGCCTGCTCGAACGTGTCGTCGTGGCTGACGACAAAGAGCTGGCCAAAGCCCTTCACCGTCAGGATCTGCTCGGCCAGGTTCTCGCGCCGCGTGTCGTCGAGGTTGGAGGTGGGCTCGTCAAAGAAGGCGATGTCGATCCCCGAGACCTCGCGGAGCAGCGCCAGGCGCACGGCGAGCGCCGCGGCCATCTGCTCGCCGCCCGAGAGCTGCTGGAAGGTGCGCTGGTAGCTCTTGTGCTCGAGCAGCACCTCATAGTCCTCGCTCCAGTGCAGGCGGCTGATCTGGTCGCTTGTGATGTCGCTGTACAGGCCGGCGGCTTCGAGCGAGATGGTGTCGACCAACGCCTTGGTGATCTGAGGGCCGGCCTCTTTGATCGTGCGCCGCAGGTACTCGAGTAACTGTCCTAGCTCGCGCCAGCCGGCGAGCTCCTGCCTGGCCTGGCGCCATTGCGCCTGCACCTGATGCAGGTGGGCGATGCGCGCCTGGGCGCGCGCGAGCTCGGCGCCCTGCATTTCTACCGTGGCCAGGAGCCGGCTCTCTTCGCCGCTGGCCTGTTGGTAGGCATCGACCGTGCGCCCATAGTCCTCGGCGTGGTAGGCCGCCGTGGCCGCGGCCAGCTCGCCCGCCAGCGCCTCGCGGCCCTGGCGCACGCCCTGCAGCTCACCCTGCACGTGCTCGCGCTCGGCCAGGCGGGTGGGCAATACCCCGGCTTCGCGCTCGTGCTGCAGGTAGCGCCGGTGGTCGGGTTCTGCCGCTGCGAGCGCCTCGCGTACGGTGGCCACCTGCTCGTCGAGCCCGGCATAGGCGGTGAGCTGCCCCTGCAGCTCGGCCAACCGCGCCGCGCCCGCCGCCTCGCGGGTGCGCTCGCGCTCCACCCGCTGCGCCAGCGCCGCGCGCTCGCGGGCTGTATCGAGGGCGCGCTCGTAGGCGCGGCGCGGGTCGCCGAGGGCGGCCAGCTCGGCCTCGAGCGCGGCGGCCCGCGGCTGCGCCTGGGCCAGGCGCTCCGCCTCCTGCCTGGCCTCCTGCACGGCTGCGCGCCCGGCCGCGCACTGCGCCTCGAGCGCCTCGCGCTCCGCTGCCCGGGGCAGCCGCGCCCGGCGCCGCTCCAGCGCCTGCAGGGCCGCCGTCACTGCCTCGCGCTCGGCCTGGGCCGCGCCCTCTTGCGCCGCCAGCTCGGCGAGACGCTCGCGCAGCGCCTCCGCCTGCCCGACGTTGCGCCGCAGCAGCTCGCTGCGCCGCCCCTCGCCCAGCTCGGCCTCGCATACCGGGCACTGCGCCGCCGCCACCTCGCCCAGGGCTGCGCTCTGCTCCTCGACGTGCGCCAACGCGGCCTGTCGCACGGCATGCTCGGCGCGCAGCGTATCAAAGTCGCGCGCCAATGACTCCAGCCGCGCCGTGCGCTCGCCGCGCTCCTGCTCCAGGCGTGCCGTCTCCTCGAGCCCGGCCAACACCGCCTGCAGCCGCGTTTCGAGCTCGGCCAGGCGGGCGCGTTCGCGCTCCAGCGCTCTGGCGGCTGCCTCCCAGCGCCGCGCCTCGCCCTGTGCCTCGCTCAGGGCCGCCTCCAGCCGCGCCTGCTCCTCGGCCTTGGGTTGCAGCCGCTCGGCCTCGGCGGCCGCATCCTGCGCGCGCGCCAGGTCCTCCTCGGCGCGGCGCAGACGCTCGGCGGCGAGGGTGGCCTCCACCTGGCCTGCGCTCAACGCCTGGCGCAGGCGCGCCCGCTCCTCACGCCGCGCCTCGAGCGCCCGCTGCCGCTGCTGCGCCTCGAGGTAGACGCGATGCCCGGGCTCGCTCTCGGCCAGGGCGCGCTGTGCCTCCTCGGCGGCCGCCACCGAGCGGTGCGCCTGCTCGAGCTGCGCCTTCAGGCCGGCGATGCGCTCGTCGAGCCGGCCGGCCTCTTCGGTGAGCTTTTGCAGACGGTCGCGGGCGGCCTCGAGCGCGCGCTTGTCAACGGCGAGCGCGGCCAGTTGCACTGTGAGCTCGGCCAGGCGCGCGCGGCCGCTTTCCAGCGCCTGCGCCAGCGTCGCCGCCATCTCCTCCAGGCCGGGCAGCTCGCGGGCCTCGGCCTGCAGGCCGGCGATGAGCGTCTCGGCGGCGTGCACGTGCTCCTCGACGGCGCGCCGCGAGTCGAGCAGCGCCTCGAAGGCCTGCGCATACTCTTCGACGCGCAGTAGGGGGTTGAATACCGCGCGGCGCACGCTCGGCTTTTCGAGAAAGGCCGCGGTCAGCAGCCCCTGGGGCACGCCGACGGCATCGTGAAAGAGTGCGGCCAGGTCCACCGTCTCGTCGACGCCGAACTGCTCGCGCAGCCAGTTGCGCACGTCGACGGCGCCGTCGGCTACCTTGCCGTCGAGCTCGGGGTCATAGACATAGTACTGCGTCGCGGCACCGCAGCGGCGCACCACGCGGTACTCGCGCTCGTCGGCGGCCAGCACGGTCACGGCGATGGTCGCCGTCTTTTCGCCCTCGCGCACCAGGTTGGCAATCGGCCGGCAGGGGACGTGGTCGAAGAGGGCGTAGCCCAGCGCTCCGAGGATGGTGCTCTTGCCGGCGCCGTTGGGGCCGCAGATGGCGTTGGTGCCGCGGGCAAAAGTCACCGTCTCGTGGGCGTACGACTTGACGTTCTCCAGCTCGAGCGTGCGGATTTCCATCGGCTAATCGCCCTGCGCGGCGAGCTGGCCGCGCGCCTCGCGCAGGTAGCCCAGGATGTCGTCGGGCGACGAGCCCGTGAGCGTCCTGCGCTTCAGCTCGATGGCCACCTCGGCCCACTGGCTGGCTGCGGAGCGAAAGCGCTCGTCGCGCTCGATCAGCCCGCAGAGCACTTGCTGCTCGAGCTGGGCGCGCGAGCCGGCCGGGCCTACGTCGACGTTGGAGCCGGCGGGCTTGGCCTTGTTCTGCACCCGCGCCAGCAGCGCCTCAAAGGCCGCTGTGACAGTGTCTTCGACATGCCCGATGTCGAGGTCGAGGCGGTCGAAGGGGAGCGTGCCCTCCAGGGTCAGCTCCACCACCGGCGGGCGGTCGTCGCCGGCGGGGCGCATGGCCGCCGCGGATTCGGCCTTGGCGCGCACGGCATCGTAGATGGCCTGGGGGCTGGCGCAGGCGTCAACCGAGACCTGGAGCCGGATGAAGCGCCGCCGCGGCGTGGCTACGAGCTCGGCCTGGTGGGCCATGGCGCTGTGTGCCGCCAGCTCGACCAGGTAGTAGCCGCGCTCGGCCCACTCACTCTCGTCCACCGACCAGGTCTCGAGCGACCCGGGGTTAAAGATCCAATTGTCGACCTCGTAGGGTTTGTGGATGTGGCCCAGGGCGACATAATTGACCAGCGGTCGCAGCGGTTCGATGGCGCGGCGCGTCACGGCGCCCGAGCAGCGGTCGAGGATGCCCTCGAGCCCGGCGTGCATCAGGAGGATCGAGTAGGCCGGCGCCGGGCCTGCGAGCGCCGCCAGCCCCTCGGTAAACATGGCCAGCACGCGGTCGGTCGAGGCGCCATAGTACTTCAAGCCATACACGCGCACGCCGCCGGGCAGGTCCACGTAGGCGCCGCCGCCCTCGGGGGCGTAGGGCGCAAAGTGCAGCCGGCCATCCTGCACGGCGGGGTTGAGCAGCGTGATCAGGCCGATGGCGTCGAGGAATTCGAGCCACGAGTACTGGTCGCGGTAGTGGGCGCGCTCGTGGTTGCCCTCCACGGCGATGGCCGGGATCTGCGCATCCCGCAACTGCTGCAGGCCCTCCACCGCCTGGCGCATGGCGAGGGGGTCGACGGTGCGCTTCTCGAAGAGGTCGCCAGCCAGCAGCACAAAGCTTACCTCGCGCGTGATGGCCTCGTCGACGACGTGCAGAAAGGCCCGGGCGAAATCGTCAAAGCGCTCGCGGGAATTGTACTGTTGGTAGCCCAGGTGAATATCGGCCATGTGCAGGAAGCGCACGGGCATCCTCCGTTGAGGCGGGTGGGCCGGCTGGCCCAGTCCGGTGTGGGCACTATTATACACCGGCGCGCCCAGGGGGCAAGGAGCACGATCACGTAACCGGACTCCCCAACTTGTTGGGGCGAAGCCCAGGGCCGCCCGAACAAGTTCGGGACTCCGGCGGGAGCGAGGGCACGCTATTTGCTGCCCTCTCCAGACGGACCATGGCATACGGAGCATACCATGCAGAGTGGCTGCCTGCCCGAGCATCTGCTGCGCTCGCCCGAGCTGCTGGAGCGTTACCTGATCGAGCAGCGCTCGCCCGCGCTGGCGACCCTGGGGCTGCCCGACGATTTCGTCGTGCCCTGTCACGGCGTCTCCATCGCTAACCTGCCGGCCACGCTCGCCGAGATCCTGGGGGCCAAGCTGACCGGCGCCGCCGGCCCCCTGCCCGACGCGATGTGGATGGGCCTGGCCGATGGCGTGCAGCGGGTTGTGTGGCTCATCCTCGATGCGGCGGGCTGGCTGGACCTGTGCGCGCTGCTGCAGGAGGAGCCAGAGCTGAGCCTGGCACGCCTCGCCCGCGACGGTCGCTGCCTGCCCATCACTTCGGTCTTTCCCAGCACGACCTCGTCGGCGCTGACTACGCTGTGGACGGGCTATGGCCCGGCACAGCACGGCCTCGTGGGCCACATCCTGTACCTGCGCGAGTTCGGCACGGTCGTCGACATGCTGATCTTTAGCCCCATGGGTGTGCGCCAACGCGACGAGATGATCGGGCGCGGGCTCGTGCCCGAAGAGTTCGCGCCGGTGCCGGGGCTAGCCGAGGCGCTCGTGGGGCAGGGCGTGACCACGCGCACGCTCATCAACCTCGACCTGGCGATGACGGGGTTCTCGCGCATCTCCTACCGCGGCGTCGCTGAAGTGGGGCGTTTTGTGACGGCCGCCGACATGTGCGTGCGTCTGCGCCACATGCTGAGCGCCCACAGCAACGAGCGCCTGCTGCTGGTGGGCTATATGCACGAGGTCGACAATATCGGCCACGTCGATGGCCCGGGCGGCGATGCCTGGCGCGCGGGGGTGCGCAGCCTCGCCTTTTCCCTCGAGCGCGAGTTCCTGAACGGCCTGACGCCCGAGGAGCGCCGCGGCACCATGCTCGTGCTCACGAGCGACCACGGCCAACTGCCCCAGCCGGGGGCTTCGATCTATACCACCGACCACCAGGAGCTGCGCAGCCACCTGCTGCTGCCGGCGACCGGTGGCATGCGTGCGGCCTATCTCTACGCCCGCCAGGGCTACGTCGACGCGGTGGAGGCCTACGCGCGCGAGCATCTCGCCGAGCAGTTCGTGCCCATCCGCGCCGGCGCCGCACTGGAGACGGGCCTGCTCGGCTCGGGGCGCCTGGCCCCCGAAGCGGCCAGCCGGCTGGGCGATGTGCTGCTCATCGCGCGCGATCACTATGTGCTCGACCACCGCAAGCGCGAGCACCCGCCCATGGGCATGCACGGCGGCCTCACGCGCTGGGAAATGCTCTCGCCCCTGCTCATGGCCCGGCTCGACTGAAGTGCCGTCAACCGGCTCAAACGCTACGCCATCACCCGGTACGGACCACATGTGGGGGATTTGGCGGGCTGGCGTGTGCCGCCGGTCGCCCCTACAGGGGCGACCGGCGGCACACGCCAGCCCGCCAAATCCCCCTGGCCCAAGCCCTCCTCTGCGTCCTCGGCGCCTCTGCGGTGAACCGTTCTCCCGGCTGGCTTACTCGGGCAGCTCGGCGTGCTCCAGCAGGCTCTGCGCCAGGGCGGCGGCCTGCGCGCGGGGCAGCAGCGTGCGCTCGGGCTCCCAGCGCAGCTTGGCCTCCACCTTGTCGGCCTTGAGGTTGCGCGGGCTGACGGTCAGGCGCAGGGGGATGCCGATGAGGTCCGCGTCGTTGAACTTGACCCCGGCCGACTCCTCGCGGTCGTCGTAGAGCACCTCCAGCCCGGCTTGCTGCAGCTCGCCATAGAGCGCATCGGCAGCGGCCGCGACCTCGGGCTGGTCGAGCCCCAGCGTGACCAGGTGCACCTGGAAGGGCGCCACCGACGGCGGCCAAATGATGCCGCGCTCGTCGTGGTGTTCCTCGACGATGGCGGCCAGCAGGCGCCCGGTGCCGATGCCGTAGGAGCCCATGACGATGGGCCTGGGCCGGCCCTCTTGATCGAGATAGTTGGCGCCGACTGCCGCCGAGTAGCGCGTCCCCAGCTTGAAGAGGTGGCCCAGCTCGATGCCGCGCGCCTCGCTGAGCACGCTTTCGCAGCGCGGGCAGGGCAGGCCGGTGCGGGCCAGGGCGATATCGGCCTCGATGTCGGCCTGGAAATCGCGCGGATAGTTGACGTTGAGATAGTGGTAGCCCGGGCGGTTGGCGCCGGCCACCAGGTTGCGGCCCAGGCGCACCGAGTCGTCGGCCACCACGCGCACGCCGCTCAAGCCGCTCAGACCCACCGGTGAGGCATAGCCGGCGACGATGCCGTGCGCCTGCAGTTCCTCCTCCGTGGCCGGGTGCAACTCCGCACCGCCCAGCACGTTCGTCAGCTTGACCTCGTTGATCGACAGGTCGCCACGGATGACGGCAAAGATCAGCTCGCCCAGCGATGTGGTGTAAAAGACCGCCTTGAGCGTCTGCTCGGTGGGCACGCCCAGGAAGGCCGCCACGTCTTCGATGGTCTTCATCTCGGGCGTGGGCACGGGCTGGATCTCGCGCTCGGCCTCGGCTGACGGTACACCCTTGCGGAACTCGGCCCGCTCGACGTTGGCGCTGTAGGCGCAGCCGCCGCAGGCGATGAGCGTGTCTTCGCCGATGTTGGTGATGGCCATGAACTCGTGCGACACAGCGCCGCCCATCATGCCGGTGTCGGCCTCCACGGCGACATGGTCCAGGTGGCAGCGCTGGAAGATCTTGACATAGGCTTCGTACATCTTGGGGTAGAACTCGTCGAGGCTCGCCTGGTCGGTGTGGCAGCTATAGGCGTCTTTCATCACAAACTCGCGCACGCGGATCAGGCCGCCGCGCGGCCGCGGCTCGTCGCGGAACTTGGTCTGGATGTGGTAGACCATGAAGGGCAACTGGCGGTAGGAAAAGACCTCCGACTTGACCAGGTCGGCGATGACCTCTTCGTGCGTCATGGCGATGACCAGGTCGTGGCCCCAGCGGTCGCGGAAGCGGACGAGTGCGGGGCCGGGGGCGGGCGCCTGCCAGCGGCCGGTGGCCTGCCAGACCTCGGCGGGGTGCACCACGGGCAAGAGCAGCTCCTGCCCGCCGATGCGGTCCATCTCCTCGCGCAGGATGCGCTCGATCTTGGCCAAGACGCGCCAGCCCAGCGGCAGGTACGAGTAGATGCCCGCCGCGAGCTGGCGGATCATCGCCGCGCGCACGAGCAACTGGTGGCTCACCAACTCGGCCTCGGCCGGCACCTCGCGCAGCGTGCGCCCGAAGAGCTGTGAAAAACGCATCCCGTGGGCCTCCTTCCAAGACAGCAGTCAGTGATCGGCCGTCAGCCTTCGCCGTTGACCTGCGATTATAGCCTGGCACAGGCCAAGCCGCAAGCGCGTCGCCCACCAGGGGCATGGACCATACGTTTGTAGTACCGGAGAGCGGGTGCGGGGGCGGGCGTGCTGCGCCCACAGGGCGCAGCACGCCCGCCCCCGCACCCGCTCTCCGGTACTACAAGCATGTGCCCCTCTCAGAGGGCGAGCTTGACCGGATCGCTCTCCCCCTTATAATGCCCTGCATGGCATGAAGGGGAGGTGACCGGCATGGGCCTGACGGTGCGGATGCTGATGGTGGGGCCGCTGCAGACGAACTGCTACGTGGCGAGCTGCGAGGAGACGAGAGATGCAGTGGTGATCGACCCGGGTGGCGACGCGCAGCGCATCCTGCGCACGGTACGCGACGCCGGGCTGACGGTGCGCCTGATCGTCGCTACCCACGCGCACTTTGACCACGTCATGGCCAACGCGGCGCTGCAACAGGCGACCGGCGCCCCCATCGCCATCGGCCGGCTCGACGCCAGCGACCTGGCCAAGCCGGTGCAGGTCTTTGGCCTGATGATGCCAGGCCCGGCCAGCCCGCCCGCCGGCCGCCTGCTCGACGACGGCGAAGAGATCGCCGTGGGCCGCGAGTCGCTGCGCGTGCTCTTTACGCCCGGCCACTCTTCGGGCGGTATCTCGCTCTACTATGCGCCGCAGCCGCTCGTCTTCTCGGGCGACGCGCTCTTCCGCATGGGCATCGGCCGCACCGACCTCTGGGGTGGCGACTATGGCACGCTCATCCGCTCCATCCGCGAGCGCCTCTTCACCCTGCCCAGCGACACCGTCGTCTACCCCGGCCACGGCCCGGCCACGACCATAGGGGAAGAGAAAGCGGACAACCCATTCTTCGCCTGAACGGCAACACGGCTGCTTCCGGCGCCATGGCCGATGCAGGCAACCCGGTGCGCTACCCGGCCTCGCTCATCGAGCCGGAGCGATCGATCAGGAACGCGTAATCAATGGCGGTCCTGGATAGCCTGCGAATGGTGGTCACCTGCTCCCACGATACGTTCCCTGCTGAGATGCTTCGGCCTGCCAACTGGGTCGTTACGCTGATCGCGATCTGGAGGAACGCGACCTCGAGGAGTGGAAAGGCCGATATTGTCGCGGCGGGGAACCCGCCGGCATCACCGATCGCGCCCAGCGCCCCTTTGTCGATTTGCTGGCCCTCGCCGACGCCGATCAAGAAGGGAAAGTTGGATGGCTCGTGGTTGAAGCGCTGGCCAACGAAGCGGCCAATGGCTGTAGGGTTGTTGCGGTACTTGTAGCTTTCGTTGTCCTGACCGTCGGTGATGATGGTGAGAGGCCAGGGACAATCGCGCCGGCCGGTTCTCCAGAACTCGGCTATCACGTCCTCAATGGAGTCATAGAGCCTGGTCCGCTCATCGCGGATTGAGCTGCGCGTCCTGGCCAGGGCCGAATGAAGGGACGATTCGGTCGTGGTGAAGCTTTGCTCGACGCGGAATGAGTTGCCGAAGGTGGCGATCATCCCGCGGTCAAGGCGCTCCTGATGAAGATGGCACACAAAGACTCCTGCTGCCCCCACCGCATAGTCGATCTTCTTCATGCTGCTTGTCACTCCTCTGCTGGGAGGCCACACAGGCCAGTTTCTGGACGAACAGGAAGCATACATCGATCATATTATACTCACAGAGCGCATTTCACGCAATTCCAGCACGTGCTCGACTGCCAGGCACCCGCACGGTGCTCCACTAAGAGCGCCTGGGTGGCAGCCGGGCACGCGGCCATTAGGCCCAAGAAAGGGGTATTGTGGAACACGCGGGGCTGCCTGCCCCTGCTGCCCGTTGGCAGCAGGGGCAGGCAGCCCCGCGTGTTCCACAATACCCCTTTTGAGGCTCCGTATCGGGCAGGGGCGAAGCGCGCCACCCGATCGCCGGCGCGAGGCGGTCAGCGCGCTGGCGCGTAGCTCTGTCGCACCATCCCCTGGCCCTCGTGGCTATAGACATAGTCGACAAAGGCCTTGGCCTTGCTCGAGATGGCGCTGGGCGTGACCAAGAGCAGCGGGTAGGTGAGCGGGTAGCGGCCCTCGGCCACGGTGGCGACGTCGGGGAGGGCGCCATCGAGCGCGAGCACCTTGACCTGCTCGCCTGCCCAGGGCGCGCTGATGTAGCCGATGGCCCCGGGATGGGAGGCCACATAGTCGGCGATGGCCTCATCGCCGGGCATGACGACCGCCGAGCCGATGACGCGCGTGCCCCCGAGCCCCCGCTCGAAGGCGTCGCGCAGCGGCGCGCCCGGCTCGCGGCACACCAGGCCGATGGTGCGGTCCTCGCCGCCCAACTCGCTCCAGCGCCGCACGCTGCCCGTCAACGCCCCCTGCAGTTGCTCGAGGGTCAGCCCCGGCACGGGGTTCGACGGGTGGACGACGACGGCCAGCGCGCCGGTGGCCAGCGGCCACACCGTCAGGCGCTCGCGGCCGGTTTCGGGGTCCAGCGTCTCGGCGGGGTCTAGCGTGCGCTCGACGAAGGCCAGGTCGGCTGTGCCGTTGCGCAGCGCCCGGATGGCGTTGGCGGCGCCGAGCTCGAGCGGCTCGAGCGTCACGTAGCTGTGGCGCGCCCGGTAGTGCGCGCCGAGTTCGTCGAGCAGCGGCGCGGCTGACGGCGCCACCGCCACCCGCAGGTGCTCGGGCACCGGCGTGGCCTGCGGCGGCGTGCAGGCCAGGGAACCGAGCAGGCAGCCTGCGAGCGCCAGCAAGAGCGCCGCGTGCCTGGCGATGTGAGGGAGCCAGTAAGGGTTCAAGGGTCTACCACCATTGACAACTGCTTGAGGTTGGCCCACCTGTACTGCCCTGGGCCAGATACCGGGCTGCCCGCTTCGCATCCTCCCGGTGCGGGCCCTTCTTGAGGGGGTTTTGGGCATTGTCTGGCGTTGCCGGCCCGCCCGCGGGCGGGCCGGCAACGCCAGACAATGCCCAAAACCCCCTCTCCGGGCGCAGGGCCGGGCGGCGGCAGCGCGCTATGCCCGGCTCAGGCCCGGGCGAGGGCTAACGTACGAGCGTGAGCACGATGCCGAGCACACCGGCGACGGCGCAGTACGCGGCGAAGGGCAGCAGGCTGTGCCTGCGCAGATAGCTGAGCAGGAAGCGGATGACCAGGTAGCCGCTGACCGCCGCGACGAGAAAGCCCACCGCCAGTGGCAGCGCGTCCTGCAGGCCGCCCGCCTTGACCAGCTTGAGCAGCGCCAGTCCGCCGGCCCCGGCGATCACCGGCGTCGCCAGCAGGAACGAAAAGCGCGCGGCATCTTCGCGCGAAAAGCCGGCGACCCGCCCCGCGGCCATGGTGGCGCCCGAGCGCGAGATGCCCGGCGCAATGGCCAGGCCCTGGGCCAAACCGATCAGGAGGGCCTGCGGCAGGCCGATCGCCTCCAGGCGCCGCGCCGCACCGGCCCAGCGCTCGCCGGCCCACAGGATCAGCGCCGTCACCAGCAGCAATGCCGACACCCGGCCGGGCGAGCTGAACAGCGACTCGAAGAAATCCTCGGCGGCGAGGCCCAGGATGACCGCCGGGATGGTGCCGACGATCAGCGCCCAGGCCACGGCGCTCTGGCCGACGGCCGTGGCGCCTTGAGACGTGACAGGTCTTCCGACACCTGTCACGTCTGCGGTGGCCACACTGCGCCGCCGCAGGCTGGCGAACCAGTCGGCGGCGAGGGTCAGCCAATCGCGCCAGAAGACGGCCAGGACCGCGACCAGGGTGCCCAGGTGCAGCACCGCGTCGAAGGCCAACCCCGGGTTCGCCCAGCCGAAGAGCCAGGGCACGAGCACCAGGTGGCCCGAGCTGGAGACGGGGATGAACTCGGTCAGTCCCTGCACCAACCCCAAGATGACTGCCTGAAGCAGGCTCACTTTGAATCCTTGTCCTTTCTATCCGGGCGACAGTCGGCCGCCATGCTCCGCTGCTTTCCGGCCCTGATCCAGGGGGTTTTTTGCGGGCTGGTTGCTCCCGCCGGCTGCCCCTGGCGCCGCTGTGGGGGCGCCAGGGGCAGCCGGCGGGAGCAACCAGCCCGCAAAAAACCCCTCAGAAGGGGCCATACCGGGCTCGTGCGGAGCGTGTAAGCCGGTTGCTGGCCCAGGACGCTGCGCTCCGACAGGCTGCTGGGCGATGGGCCTTTGCCGAGGGCGGGAGCGGCTCCCGAACCGCCCCTACGTTTGCCGGCGTCGCCGATACAGCTCCGCACTGCGCAGGCGGCTGGTCTCGTCGACCGGCGTGTACTGGGCCAGGAACTCGTCTCTGAGGGCGGTGAAGCGGCCCTCGGCGATGGCGGCGCGGATTTCGCGCATCAGCCCCACGAGGTAGCTGACGTTGTGGATCGTGTTGAGCACCAACCCCAGCACCTCGCCCGCCTGCAGCAAGTGCCGCAGGTAGGCGCGCGAAAAGTGTTGGCAGGTGTAGCAGCAGCAGTGCTCGTCGATGGGCGCGGGGTCCTCGGCGTACTGGGCGTTGCGCAGGTTGATGCGACCAAGGCGGGTGAACACGGCGCCGTTGCGTGCCAGCCGCGTGGGCAGCACCGAGTCAAAGATGTCGATGCCGCGGCTGACCCCCTCGAAGAGGTCCTCGGGCGCGCCCACGCCCATCAGGTAGTGCGGACGGCTGGCGGGCAGGCAGGGTACGGTGGCCTCGACCATGGCCCACATGACTTCTTTGGGCTCGCCCACGCTCAGGCCGCCGATGGCGTAGCCGGGGAAGGGCATCTCGCTCAGCGTGTAGGCCGACTCCTCGCGCAGGTCGCGGTAGCCCCCGCCCTGCACGATGCCAAAGAGCGCTTGGTCCTTGCGGCGGTGCGCGGCCAGGCAGCGCTCGGCCCACTGGTGCGTGCGGCGCATGGCGCGCTCGGCCTGCTCGCGGTCGAGCGGGGGCGAGCACTCGTCAAAGGCCATGATAATATCGGCGCCCAGCAGTTCCTCGGTCTCGATCGCCTTCTCGGGCGTCAAAAAGTGCTCCGAGCCGTCGATGTGCGAGCGAAAGAGCACTCCCTCGTCGCTCACGCGGCGCAGGTTCTCGAGGCTGAACACCTGGAAGCCGCCCGAGTCGGTCAGGATGGGATGCTCCCAGCCCATAAAGCGGTGCAGGCCGCCCAGGCGCGCCACCGTCTCGGCGCCGGGGCGTAGGAAGAGGTGGTAGGTGTTGGCGAGGACCATCGAGGCGCCAGCCTCTGCGACCTCGCGCGGCGTCAGCGTCTTGACCGTGGCCTGTGTGCCCACCGGGCAAAAGACCGGCGTCTCCACCTCGCCGTGGGGCGTGCGCATCAGGCCCAGGCGGGCGCCGCTCGCGCCGTCGCGTTCTTGTACCGTGAACTCGAAGGACATCTGCACCAGACTCTGCACCTCCAACAGCGCTCTATCGTGCAAGCACGGGCTATTATATCTCGCCTGCCGCGCTGGGGCAAAGCGCCTAGTCAACGGTTCATCTTGTGCTTGTAGTGAGGGAGTGTGGGTGTGGGCCTGGCCCCGCCGCCCACGGGCGGCGGGGCCAGGCCCACACCCACACTCCCTCACTACGAACGAGGTTCCCGAAGACTGTCAGCTCTCGGCCACAGGCAGGCTGAACGAGAACGTGCTCCCGATCCCCACTTGGCTCTCGGCCCAGACGCGGCCGCCGTGCGCCTCGACCAGTTGCCGCGTGATAGAAAGCCCCAGCCCCACTCCCTCGCGCCGCTCGCGGACCGTGCCCGACCGGAAGTAGCGCTGGAACAGCCGCGGCAGGTCCTCGGGCGCGATGCCCGGCCCGCGGTCGGCCACCGAGGTGATGACCAGGCCATCCTCCTGCCGTGCGCTCACCGTCACCGGCGTGCCGGGCGCGGAGTAC
Organism: Chloroflexota bacterium; assembly: GCA_029553955.1. Classification (GTDB taxonomy): domain Bacteria; phylum Chloroflexota; class Anaerolineae; order SpSt-313; family SpSt-313; genus JAKPJZ01. The sequence continues at coordinate 23,576 of JAKPJZ010000140.1, read as the reverse complement.
TTGAGCGCGTTGGACCACAGGTTCGTCATGATGCGCTCCAACCGCGCCCGATCGGCAGAGACGGAGGGCAGGCCCTCGGCCACCTGCACATCGATGCGCGCGGTGTCGAGGCTCGCCGCCAGGCGCTCCTTGAGCCCGAGCAGAAACGCACGCAGGTCCACCTGCTGCCGGCTGAGCTGAAGCTGGCCCGACTCCGAGCGCGCCGCATCGACCAGGTCCTGGATCATCGTGTTCATGCGCTGGGCGCCGGCGACGATGGCTTCGGCGCGCTGGCGCTCGCGTTCGAGGCCGGCCTGTGCCAGGTGGCGCTCGCAGAGCTGGGCCTGCCCCATGATGCCGGCCAGCGGGTTGCGCAGGTCGTGCGAGACGGCGCGCAGCATGTCCTCACGCTGCTCCTGCAGCGCGACAAGCGCGCTGACGTCGGAGAGGTTGAGCACTGCGCCGAGGATGTGCCCCTCCCGGTCGCGGATCGGCCCCGCGCTCAGCAGCAGCTCGCGGCGCTCGTGGCTCTCGGGCTGCTGTATGGTCACGCGGTAGCCCGCGAGGCGCTCGCCGCGCAGTGCCCGGTCGCGGACGAACTCGCCGGGCCGCAGGGGCGTACCATCGGCGGTGCGCATCTCCGTCACGCGCGTGCGCTCCTCGCGCGAGAGCTCTGGCCAGCGCGGCCCCACCCCCAGGAGGCGCAGCGCCGGGTCGTTGATGCGCACGACCTCGCGCTGCGGCCCATAGATGATCAGCCCGTCGTTGATGGCGCCGATGGTGGCGGCGAGCTCGGCGGCGTGGCGCTCGGCCTGCTCAGCCGCCTGCAGCGCGCGGCTGCGGGCCCGCTCGAGGGCGGTGGTCTCCCAGAGCACGACGAGCACCGCGTCGGTCTCGTTCCAGGGCAGGCGGCGCAGATGCCCCGAGTAGTCGTGCCGCGAGCCGTTGGGGAAGGTGCGCTCGTAGTGCGGGATGTCAACCGGCTCGCCACTGGCCAAGACGCGGCGGATCAGGGGCAGGGTGCGATAGCCCATGGCCGCTTCCCACACTTCCTGGAAGGGCCGGCCCAGGGGATCGACCTCGGGGTTGGGCGTGAGCGCGCGGTAGGCCGGGTTGATGAGCTCAAAGCGCGCCTCGGGGCCGGCGACGACGGCCAGCCCGCTCGGGTCGGCCTCGAAGGTCGTCTCGAGCGCACGGCGTTGACGGCGGCTGGCGGCCAGCAGCCGCTCGCGCTCTCCCTCGACGCGCCTGCGCTCCGAGATATCGGTCAGCACCACGACTGCGGCGATGATGTGGCCCTGGTCGTCGCGGATCGGCGCCGCGCTCTGGCTGGTCGTGACCGTGGTGCCATCGGGCCGCGGGATGCTGATCTCCTCGTCGCGCACCGCCGCTCCCTGCAGGGCGCGTGTGAGGGGCCACTCCTCGGCTGCATAGGGCCGGCCGTCGGCGTGGTAGCCCGCGTATGCCGCATAGCCCTGCACCGTCTCGGCCCGCGGCAGCGCACCACCCCAGATGTGGGCGGCCTGCGTGTTGCCGAGCATGAGCCGGCCCGAGGGGGCCTCGGCGATCAACACCCCCGACGGCATCTGATCCAGCACGGCCTGCAACTGGGCGCGGCTGGCCTCCGCCCGTTCGCGCGCCCGGGCCAGCTCGTCTTCGGCCTGCTTGCGTGCCGTCGTCTCGGTGGCGAGCACCAGCAGCGCGTCGGGCCGGCCGGCCACGCCGGCGACACGAACGGCGATAAAGGCAAAGTAGGCCCGGCCCAAGGGGGCGCTGGGGCTGCGGCGGATAGCGAAGGGCACGTCGAACGCCTGGTATGGCTCGCCCGTCTCGAGCACATGGCGGGCCGCCGGCAGCACCTGCACTGCAGCCTCGGGCCACACCTCGGCGAAGGTGCGACCGGCCATCGCCCCGCCTGGCGCGTACGCCTGGAAGACCCGGTTCGCCAGCTCGCAGCGCAGCTCGGGGCCTCGCAGCAGGGCGATGCCGATGGGTGCATTCTCGACGACCGACTCGAGGACCTGGCGCTGCTCCTGGGCCTCCTCCTCGGCGCGCCGGCGCTCTGAGATACCGTGCGCCAGCCAGGCCACGCCGGTCACCGCCCCGTGCGCATCCCTGATCGGCGCGGCCGAGACGGAGACGTCTACACACGCGCCATCCCTGTGCCGGCGCACCGTCGCGTAGCGGCCCACAGCCTCGCCGCGCCCGGCACGCGCCAGGATCCCGGCCAGCTCGGCGGCGCGCTCGGGTGCGATGACCTCGGCGAGCGGCCGGCCCAGCATCTCCGCGGCTGAGTAGCCGTACAGGCGCGCGGCGGCGGGGTTCCACAGCGTGACCAGGCCCGCTAGATCGGTGACGACGATGGCCTCGCCGGCCGCCTCGACGATGGCCTCGGCCTGTTCCAGTGCGGTCCGCGTGTGCTGCATATTGCCTCTCTCAGGGCGTGCGCCCAGTGGGGCGAGCGCGCGCCCCCGTGATTCAGCAAGAGGTGGGCCAGTTCGCAAGCGCAGCGCGGCCACTGCCGGATATCTGCTCCGCTGCTCCCCGGCGCTCGCCACGAAGGGGGTTCTGATGGGCGTGCGAGGTCTGGCTGCCCGGTCGGCGGTAGTCCTGAGGCATGCCTGCTGCGCTTTGTACACTCCCCAAAGAGTGCTACAATTGCGGCAGAGGGAACCGCGCCGGCGGCTGCGGTCAGGGTGCATGCCCGGCGCTGCCGCCGCTCCAGGCAGGGAGGTGACCCGCCATGGCCTCGTCCAGACTAAAGTCCTTCAACTATGCCGTCGGCATGTTCGGCACATCCATCCCCATCAACATTCTCAAGACCTACGCCGCCATCTACTACGTCGGCAAACTGGGGCTGACCACGGTCCAGTTCTCGCTCATCCTCTTCATCTACACCTTCATCGACGCCATCGACAACCCGGTGTATGGCTTTCTGTCGGACCGCACGCGCACGCGCTGGGGGCGGCGGCGGCCCTGGCTGGTCATCGGCACGCCGCTCTTGGTGCTGGGCCTCATCGCCTTCTACAGCACCCCGGCCTTCCTGACGGGCAACGCGCTCTTGGCCTATGCCATGCTCTTCTACATCCTCACCGGCACGCTCGACTCGGTGATCAACGCCGCCTACGGCGCCCTCTTCCCCGAGCTCTTCCGCAGCGACGCCGAGCGGGCGTCGGCCAACGCGCTGCGTCAGGCGTTCCAGCTCGTGGCCATGATCATCAGCATCGCGCTGACGCCTCTGGTCACCGGCGCGCTGGGCTACAGCCTGACGTCGATCCTCTACGGCCTGCTGGGTGGCGCGGTCATCCTCTACATGAGCCTGTCGTCGCGCGAGACCGCCCCCGGCCCCGCGGAGCCCAAACCCCAATTGTGGGATAGCATCAAGAGCTTGGTCACCAACGGCAAGTTCTGGATCGCAGGGCTGGCCAACGCCTTCTACAGCGCCGCCATGTCGCTGGTGCTGGCGTCGATGCCCTTCTTCGTCAAGTACGCGCTCGACCTGTCCGACAGCCAGGCGACCTTTCTCTTCGCCGCGGTGCTGCTCATCGCCATCGGCTGCGTCTCTATCTGGGCCAGGCTGGTGAAGCGCTTTACGCTGATCCCGGTGTGGCGCATCGCGCTGGCCACGCTGATGGTGACGTTCATCCCGCTCTACTTTGCCAACTCGTTGCCCACCGCCATCGCTGCCAGCGCGCTGGTCGGCTTTGGCTTTGCCGGCGTCATCACCACCATGGACCTCATCGGCGCCAAGATCATGGATGAAGACACGGCGAAGCACAACGTGCGCCGCGAGGGCATCATCTCCAACGCGCTGGGGTTCATGAACCGCCTCAACGGCCTCTTCACCAGTGCCGCCTTTTACCTGGTCTTCGTCCTCTTTGGCTTTGAGAGCGGCCTCAACCCCGGCCCGCAGCCGGGCAACGCCGCGCGCTTTTTGCTGACCGTCTTCCCGCCAGCCTTGATGCTCATCAGCCTGGTGTTCTCCTTCTTCATCAACTTTAGGCCGGCCAAGGCGGCGCCGGGCGACCTCGGCGTCTAGACACCTTCATACCTTGGCTTCTCGTGACTACTCAGCATGTGATGTGAGTGGCATCCTGAACCGCGAAGGGCGCCAAGAACGCGAAGGAGACGCCAAGGGAGACAGATGAGTCCTTCCTTCAGAAGCATCGCGCTGCCTTCGCGCCCTTGGCGTTCTTCGCGGTTCAGATGACTCAGCATGATGGGCTGAGTAGTTGCGGTTTCTCAACGATTGAGGCAAGATCTCACCGCAGAGGGCGCAGAGGTTGTACGGATGGGAGCGCCCTTACGGGGCGATGCTCCATGCGAACACGGAGGGCGCCGGCCTTGCCTATGCAACCTCCGCGTCCTCTGCGCCTCTGCGGTGAATATCCTCGTCGGCTCGAGGCGAAGCTTCGCTAACCACAGGAGGTTGAGCTATGGCACTTGTCCGTATCGACCACTCGCCGGCCACGGTGCAGGTGAACCTGCCGCTGAACCTCATCGTGCCCGACCCCGCCGAGATGCAGGGCGTCCCGCTGAGCCGGCGCCGCGTGCTCTACCTGCTGCACGGCCTCAGCGACGACGCCTCAGCCTGGCAGCGCTACACCACCATCGAGACCGTGGCCCGCGCCTACGGCCTGGTGGTGGTCATGCCCTCGGTGGGCCGCAGCTTTTACGCCGACCAGCCCAACGGCCAACGCTACTTCTCCTACCTGGTCGACGAGCTGCCGCGCTACCTGCAGGACGTTTTCGGCATCGCGCCCAGCCGCGAGCGCACCATGATCGCCGGCAACTCGATGGGCGGCTACGGCGCCATGAAGGCGGCCTTGCTGCATCCCGAGCGCTACTGCGCCGCGGCCAGCTTTTCCGGCGCGCTCTCGCTGGCCTTCCTGCAGGCGCACGCCGACGACCCGCGCCTGCCCGAGTTTGCCTGCCTCTTTGGCGACCTGACCAGGCTGGCCGGCGGCGAGCACGACCCCGCGGCCTGGCTGGCGCGCGCGGCGCAGGGCGGCCGGTCCCTGCCGCGGCTCTGGGTGAGCTGCGGGCGGCAGGAGGACGTCTACCCGCTCAGCCTGCTCTTCTGCGAGCAGTGCCGCACGCTGGGGGTCGATGTCGAGTACAGCGAGTACGACGGCCGCCACGAATGGCCCTTCTGGGACGTCGAGGTGCGCCGCTTCTTGCGTGACGTGCTCGGCGAGCCGGGGGCGTAGGCGACCCCCCACCGTCCCCCCCCGCCGGGGGGATAGGCCGGAGGCCCGGACTCCCCGACTTGTCGGGGCCGCGTGCCACGCGGTGCCACGCCGCAGCGCGAGGAACCCCTCCCCCTCTCCCTCCGAGGGAGAGGGCCGGGGTGAGGGTGAAACGCCGCATAAGCAGCAAGTCGGCATGCCGGCGATCCCCATCCGGCCCATCCAGGCGCTCGCCGTGGCGCCACGCCGCAGCGCGAGGAACCCCCCACGGGGAGGGATGGGCCGGGTCCGCAGCCTGTGGGGGGCGGTTCGTGAACCGCCCCCGCCGTTACGTGCCGCTGTCACGCCGCCCCCGCCGCGGTACGGCGCCCCCCGCGGGGAGGGATAGGTTGGTCGCTGCGAGCTGGCCGGCGTGCCTCAAAACACAAGTCTCCCGACGAGGTCGGTCATGAACCGACCTCGTCGGGAGACTTTCCAGAGTAGCGCGGAGGCTACTTCTTGACCTTGGCGAACTCGAGCAGCTCCTCATAGCTCAGGTGCGCCTGCTCAAGGATGCCATCGAGGGTTGGGTCCTTGATCTCATGCCGGCCAAGCACCACAGTTGCCGTGTAGTGCCCTCGCCCGTCAGGTCGCAGTTTGGTCAGCGTCAGGTGGCTGCCTTTGGGCTTCCGGCGCGCCTCGAAGCCTGCGCGCAGCAGGGCGCTCACGACCTCGTCGCTCGAGAAGCGCCTGCGGTGCGTCATGCCGTCGCAGCGCAGGATACAGGGAACACGGCAGGCCGGATGGCCCTCCGTCCCCGCGGAACCTCAATGGGCCGCTCGATTGCCGGCCCCTCCGCCGGGCCCAGCGCGTGGACTACAACCCCCTTTTCTTTCAGGACCTGCTGGCACTCACCCAGATCCTCCAGGGTGTCGAGGAACGACTCCGTCGCCTCTTTGATGTTGTCCAGCGCTTCCTGCTCAGTGTCGCCCTCGCTCACCGTGCCCAGCTCCAGGCACCTCGACACCCAGACATCCTCTTCACGCCACACCGCAATCGTCACCACGATGTATTGCATCGCTACACCGTCCTCACTCTGCGGACGATACGCGCTCATCCATCTCCATTATACCATGCCTCGTCAACCCGCATCAGCGCTTTCCTGTCGGCAGCCGCAAGCGTGGCGCTCCTCCAGGGTCCCACGCGTTGCTCTGTCTGTGTGGCCCGACAAACCCGCAGGACGGGGTTCACAACCGGGCAACCCGATATCCACCCGCGCCAGGGCTGTGCGTCCGGGGTCCCCGCGGGGCTCAAGCCGCCGCGCCACGAGGACGAAGCCTCCTCATGAGGAACCCCCCACCGTCCCCCCACGGGGGGATAGGCTGGAGGCCCGGACTCCCCGACTTGTCGGGGCCGCCTGCGCCGTGGCGCCACGCCGCAGCGCGAGGAACCCCCCACCGTCCCCCCCACGGGGGGGATAGGCTGGTTCGCGCCACCGAGCGCGACGTGGCGCTGCGTTGCGCCAGGAGGAAGTGGGCCAGGCAGTGCTATCACCACAGCATCGCTTTGTCATTCTGAGCTCGCTCCGGCCTCCGGCCGAAGGTCGTTCAGAATGGTAGCCGGATGGAGGTGTCGTTGCAGTGCTCTGGCGCCGCTCCCCTCTCAGTCTGCCGGTTGGCCGGGTTTCTCAGCGCCGCTCTGCCTGCAGGTGCGCCGGCCATTGGATTATGCATCTCCGAAGGCCGCGCGTTCCGAGTTCACGACGCCAAGCGGCATCTGCCGGCGCGCGTCTCGAGTACCCTGGCATCTGCCTCGGCCGCCAGCCTCCGAAGCCGCTCGAGGCCGATCCCCCACGCCACTTGGGAGGCGCTCACCGGACCAAAGTCCTGTGGTGCTCCGCCAGCCTGCCTATCCCAGTACACGCCTTCGGATCTGAGCACATCATAGAAGAGCATCCGGCGCTTTCCGTCAGCATCGGGCACGGCAATGCGGTAGTAGTCCAACCCCTCGAATCGCATCCAATCCCGCAGCAGCCCCAGCCCTGACTCCATGTCCTTCATTGCGTCGTCGGCCTGCAGAACCAAGACCGTCACCGGCTGGCGCCGGGCTGCCACTGGAACTCGTTCGAACGTACAACTGCCATCACGATAGCCGTGACTGGCCTCCACCGCGTACAAGAACGTGCGCCGCGTATCATATTGCGCCAGCGTGGCCAGAGCACCAGCCATTTCCGAGGGCAACGGCGGATCGTACCGATTGAACTGCTCCGCAAGAAGCGAAGCGCGCTCGAGCACCTCTGGCATCATCAATCTGGGTGGCCGACACAGTAGGTGCCGTGAAAAGTCGCGCAGAGCCAGTCGCTGTGCCTCGTGGCCCTCGGAACGCGTCCAGATGGCGCCCTGGTAGAGCGCCGCGATCTGGATGGCATCGGCTTGGTATTCGGCGGCCAGTGCCACGAGGTCAGCCTGCTCCTCCTCACGCAGTTCGTCATAGTACGCTCGATGTGTATGGTCACCCCAGAAGAACGCCCACATGCGCAGCAACGCATCCAGCAGGAACTCGGGCTCCACCCAATCCTTGCCCATCAGTCGCCAGAGCAGATAGGAGAAGATCGCATAGTTGAGGGCCATCACGTGGAAGCCGGCTACCTCCCGGAAATCCCGACTCTGAACGCCTCGCAAGTAGCGCCGTATGAAGCCCCTCAGGGCTCGCCGCGTTCGCTGAGCCAGAGTGCGCTGGCCAGACGGCCCGCCATGGCCGCTGCCACCCTCACCTTCATCCTCGGCATCCTCGTCCTGGTCGCTCTCCTTGCTCACCTCAGCGATGGCCTGCGCCACGGCCTCGAGCGTGTGCGCAGGATCCAGCAGCCCCTGGAAGTGGTCAGTGATGGCATTGAGGATGAGCTGCAGGCGTGTCTGGGCGGAAGGCCCTTTGCCCATGCGACCTCGGATGTACTGCTGGATTCTGGGATGCTGACGTAGCCTCTCATAGTCGATATCGGCATAGTCGACACGCAGCGCCTCGTCGCCATCTTCGCCCTCTGTGTTCGGCGGAGGTTGGCCTGCCAGTTGCCACACGCTGCGGCGGTCGATGACTAGCGCGGAGTCTAGCTCCGCCAGCAGCTGCGAGAGCTCGTCATCATCCAGCTCCAAGTCGCGGATGTGCGGCGGTGTGATGCCTATCGTAGGCACCTGAAGCACTGCATCGAGGGACGCGCGGTTGCAGGGAAAGATCGGGTTGGAGACGGCTTCCTCGTTGCTGCCCAGACAGATCGAGACGGGCGCCGCCGCCTCCAGAAGACGGGCCATATTAGAAGACAGACGCAGCACGATGCACTGCGGCTCCAACGCATAGCCCTCGATGGGAAGCGTCACATCGCCGATCAGGAGCGTCGCTCCGCGCAAGTCGGGCAGCAGACCTCGGTAGCGCAGCCGCAGCGTGCCCTCGGTCCACTCGCCCCCAATCAGTTGCCAACCCTCTGCGCTGTCGTCTGCGCCCTGCCCTGGCACGACCAGGTCGATCCCTTCCAGATCATCCAATGGCGGCCCGATATCGAGCGCTGCCAGGAGACCATCGAACCCATCGCGCGGCCCCGACAGGAGGTTGGCCACCTCGATATTGCCACAGGGATCCGTCAGCAGCATGGCCACCTGCGATAGGTTCGGGGAGCCCTGTAGACAGACAGCTCTCTTGCGCAGTTTCGCAAGATAGAGCTTGGCGTGGACATATGGGTCCTCGGCGCTCTTGCTATAGAGACGCACCTGACAGCGGCCAGGCAGACAGTGCAAGACTCTCTCCAGCGCAACCCGGTTCGCGGAGGTACGGCCGGGCTGCACCAAGATGGTGGCCAATCGGGGACCGAGGGTCTTCAGTAGCCTCTCCAGAGCTACTGCTTCATTGTCATAGAAGGGAGCAAGGATCCACAACTCGTCGACAGGTTCTCCACCGACGGCTTGCCGCATCTGTTCCAGGAAGCTGGTGTCCAGGTTGTGCCTCACCGGCCGTTCGCCGGTCAGCACCGGACGGAAGATCCAAGGGATATGCTCCCACAAGTAGTCCAGGCGCTCCGAGGCCAGCGGGCCGATGTAGCCGCGGTGTTTCAGGAGCTCGGTCACCTCACGCACAGCGACAAAAGCGCCAAGCCACTCAGGTGCATCAGGTGAGAAATCGTACTGAGTGAACAGCTCGCCTCCAGCAGCGTAGCCGTCGAGGCCCAGGTTGCCGCTGCCGACGAGGAGACGGCCACACTCTGCATTGGCCAGAAGGATCAGCTTCGCGTGCGCAGCACGAGGCGAGAAGATGCCTTCGGCCACGTAACGCTGGTTGAGATGGCGCACCATTCCCATGCGCGCATAGTCGGCACATGCTTTGAGGTATTGCTGGCCGTCGGCCAGGATGATCCTGTTGCGACAGCTTTCGCGCATTTGGCGCCAAAGCGCGCCCTCGAAGAAGACCAGGTCGGCGCCGTAGGTGAGGATCAGTAGATGCTCCCATAATCCCTGCAGGCAGTCTGGCAGAGGCAATTCGCTCACAACACGTCTCCTTCGTCCAGCAGACGCTGCCCATCATTGGTGAGCGAGTGCACCGGGAGGCGCATATCACCGCATAGCCCCAGTTCGTAGACCGTCGTGCTCAGCGCGTCGAAGCGCGAGGCGGCAAATGCGAGCGAGTTCTGAAGGCTGTAGAAGCGGATGCGATCGCCTTCCCGTCGGAAGCGAAACGTGTTCTCTGGGAGTTTGCCACTGGCGATCAACTGGTGCTGCAGGATCACATAATCGGCATACAGGTCATGCGCCACCTCGTAGATCGTTGGTGGGTTGCGCTCCAGCCTGCGTTTCAGATTGCTGAGGAATTGGTGGATGCTGAGGCGCCCGTTGTCGCCCATGCGTGAGATGGACCACTCCTCACGCAGCCACAGCTCCCGCTGGCCAAAGCGCAACAAAATCAAAGCGAGCATTGCGATCATCCCGGCCACCATCACCTCCGGCGCATCGGGGTGCTCGTTGGCCAGCCGATAGAGACGGTGCTCATTCAGAGGGACACCCAGCCCGCAGGCCGCATCGAAGGAGGCGTGATCGGCGCCGACGACCCTTGTCAACCACTCCAGCAACTGCTTGAACCTGGAGCCTGCGCTGATTGCTGGAGGCGCCAGATTCAGCCGCGAAGCCAAAGCATCAAAGTCGAGGGCCTGTTCGACGTGCTCCCAGAAATCGGCCAGCGGTGTCGGTCGAACGTCCCCGCCCTGATCAAGCCCCCAGTCGCAGAAGTGGCACCAGAGGGCATTGAGCGCAAAGGCATAGTACTCTCGGGTCTGGTACAATCGCCAGCGGCGATGCGTGAGAGCTACCTCTGGCCTCGGGTGATAGTGTGCCCCACCTGGAGCCGCGCCATAGTAGATGAGCTGCCTGAAGGAGTCCTGGCTCACCTCGTGCCCTTCGGTCTGGGAAGCCATGTCGAGAAACAGGCGGAGTGTCTCTCGCCTGGGTCTGGCCTGAGTCCCGCCATGGAGGTAGGCATCGCGCAACTCGTCGCGGTCGGGAGCATCGGGCAGCTGGGACTGGCAGAGACACGCCTTCCGGCCATACTCCTGGATGACATCGAAGGGTACCAGGGTGCTATCCACATCGAAGAACGAGCCCAAGTACTCGGTCTGCTGTACTGCCTCACGGAATGCGGCTGCAGCTCTCTTGCCCCGCCCCTCTGTAGGAAGATCGACGGGATAGGGCAACCCGGGGCCCCCGGGGTAGATCAGCCCGAGCTCCGCCATGACCGACCGATAGTAGAGACCGTAGCCACCAAGGTCGCTCTTGATATAGTCGAAGCTGGTATCGTAAGCTTCCTGCCGCTGAGCGGCGAGCGGGCCTGTCTTCTGCCCGCCCACGATGCTCCTCATGTCGCCATGTTCAGGCCGATCACACAGGTTTGCCGCGAGCGAGAAGATGAACTCACGTGGGCGGAAGAACTTGGTCCACTCCGTGGGTGTTCGGAGGCGGTCCCGCTTCCAGAACTCGTCCAGGAGGAAGACGTAGAAGCTGTGGTAGCGTGGGTGGTAGGTCAGGACGTTGATGCCGGGGACGAGCGAGGGCAATATCTGGTCGGAAGACACGCCGGTGACGCCCAGGTGATCTCGGCCTGTGCTTGGCGGATACATGCGGGCAATCCATTGCGGTGTGGCGGTCATCGCCATGCAATCGCCCCCTTGCTGGCCCACGGACGAACAAGTCCTGACGTCCTGTCCTGCTGCCTTTCTGAGCAGACATCATGCTCCCAAGGGCACCACAAGCGATGAAAACGCCCACGAGGGGCTAGGCTACGGCGCCTGGGAGCATTTTCAGATCAGATTATGCCATGTTGCGGCGAATACCGCAACTTGAAGCCTATTTGCTTATGGCGGCTCCCCCACCTCACACCTGCCCCAGGTACGCGAACGGCGCAAACCGCTCCACCTCCTCGCACAGCTCCCCGATCAAGCCCAAGCAGGCGTCGAGGTCGCGGTAGCAGAAGGGCGCCTCCGTCCGGATCGACGCGTCGCTGATCGTTGCCGGGATGTACACCTGCCGCCGCAGGGCCGCATAGTCGAAGGCATCGGCATGGGCCTTGGCCTCGGAGCGCGACATCACCCGGCCGGTGCCGTGGCTGAGCGACCACAGCGCCCGGCGCACGCCCTCCTTGGCGCGCACCAGCGCCACGTCGCCGTTCATGCTCGAGGGGATCACCGCCAGGTCGCCTGGCTCTGCGTGCACCGTGCCCTTGCGGACGATCGAGCCGCCGCCGGGTAGCGGCTCGAACGAGTTGTGGCTCTGGTCCAGAAGCGCCTGGCAGGGGCCGAAGCGGCGCTGTAGCAGCCGGGCAATGGCTAGCCGGTTGGCCCTGGCCCACTTGCAAACGGCCGCGAACTGGGCATCGAAGCGGTCAGGCATATCCACCAGTGGCTCCACCGTGCGCGTTTCGTCGCGCGAGCCGGTGTGCACCAGGAAGTAGACCAGGTCGTCGGCGTAGGATTGCAGCGCATCGAGAAAGTGGTTGCCTGAGCCCAGGTTGCCGAGCCCGCCCTTGTTGGCCTTGAGCTCGTGGTACAGGGCATCCCACTCGGCGCGCTTGAACTCGTCCACGCACATGGCTGACCTCAGGAGCAGCATGCCGCAGCCGCAGTCCGACACGGCAAAGCGCCGCCAATCGCCCTGCCGCGTCAGCACCGCCGTCCCGGTAGGCAGCGGCGCCTGGCCTGGGCAGGCATCGGGCAGGAAAACGACGGCTTCCGCCTCCAGGCTGTGGGGCAGCCAACCGTACAACCGGTTCTCGGGCTCCGCCGAATAGTTGCGCAGCTCCATCGTGTCCTCCGTCGTCGCAGATCCCTGGGGTGTGCCGCATGATACTGGTCTGTCCCCTTCTGTCAAGGGCACCCACGGCCCAGCCCGCACGACGAGCCTCCCGTGGCCCAGGGCCCCTCATGCCCTGCATCCACAACACAAAAGAATAACCGACCGAACCCAAACTCCACCATCAGCGCCCGGCGCAGTGAGCGGCGCTGCCCGCGCGCTCCCCCTGTGCACCTCTCGCGCCCCCCCTTTCGCGCCCCCGCACTTTTAAGGTGACACTTCCTTTATTCCCTTGTGGCCGGCGCCGGGCTGGGCTATAATGGGGGCGTACCTCGGGCCGCCACGAGCTCTACCTTCTGCTGGATCGGAGCCGTCCGCCGGGCCGCAGCCCGAGCATCTCACCATCGCCGGAGCAGACCATGCCCTCCTTCGTTCACCTCCACGTACACAGCGAGTACTCGTTGCTCGACGGCCTGGCGCGCCTGGGGCCGCTGGCCGCGCGGGCCAAGGCGCTGGGCATGGACGCGCTGGCGGTGACCGACCACGGCGTGATGTACGCCGCGGTCGAGTTCACCAAGGCGGCCAGGCACAACGACATCCGGCCCATCATCGGCTGTGAGGTCTATGTGGCGCCGCGCAGCCGTACGCAGCGTGATCCCCGGCTCGATACCAGCCCCTACCACCTGGTGCTTTTGGCGCGCAACGAGGAGGGCTACCACAACCTCATCGAGCTGTGCACCGCGGCGCAGTTGGAGGGCTTTTACTATCGGCCACGCGTCGATGCGGAGCTGCTCGAGGCGCACGCGGGGGGGCTGGTGGCCCTTTCGGCCTGCCTCTCCGGCGAGGTGCCGCGCCTGCTCTCACAGAAAAAGCGCGCCGAGGCCGAGGCGCGGGCACGCTGGCACCAGGAGCTCTACGGCCGCGAGCACTATTTCCTCGAGCTGCAGGTGCACGAGGGCCTGCCCGAGCTGCCGGCGCTGAACGCCGAGCTGGCCGACATGGCGCGCCGCCTGGGCATCCCACTGGTGGCGACGAACGACACGCACTATATCGACCGCGAGGATGCGGCGGCGCAGGAGCTCCTGCTCTGCATCCAGACCAACACCACGCTGAGCGACCCCAAGCGCATGCGCATGGCGGGCAACGACTATCACCTGCGCTCGCCCGAAGAGATGGTGGCGCTCTTTGCGGAGTACCCCGGGGCCATCGAGAACACGCTGCGCATCGCCGAGCTCTGCCGGTTCAAGATCGAGACCCACGGCTATCACCTGCCGATCTTTGAGGTGCCCGAGGGCGAGACGGCCGAGTCGTACCTGCGCCGCCTGTGCAACGAGGGGCTGCACCGCCGCTACGGCGAGCCGACGCCCGCACTGCAGGCGCGCCTCGACCACGAGCTGGCCGTCATCCATCAGATGGGCTTTGACACCTATTTCCTCATCGTGTGGGACCTGGTGCACTTTGCCAAGTCGCACGGCATCCTCGTCGGCCCCGGGCGCGGCTCGGCGGCTGGCAGCCTCGTCTCCTACTGCCTGGCCATCACCGAGCTGGAGCCGCTGGCCCACGGCCTGATCTTTGAGCGCTTTCTCAACCCCGGCCGCGTGACCATGCCCGATATCGACCTCGACTTTCCCGACGACCGCCGCGAAGAGCTGATCACCTACGCCACGCAAAAGTACGGCCAAGAGAAGGTGGCACAGATTGTCACCTTTGGCACCATGGCCGCGCGCGCCGCCATCCGCGACGCCGGGCGCGCCCTGGGCATGCCGCTGGGCGACGTGGATCGCGTGGCCAAGCTGGTGCCGGGCGGGGTCAAGGTGACCATCGCCAGCGCGCTGGAGGAGTCGGCCGAGCTGCGTCAGGTGTACGAGAGCGAGGATTATCTGCGCGAGCTGATCGACAAGGCCAGGGCGCTGGAGGGCCTGGCGCGCCACGCCTCCACGCACGCAGCGGGCGTGGTCATTGCCGACCAGCCATTGACCGCCTACGTGCCGCTGGCGCTGGCGCCGCGCGGCGAGGGCCAGGTGACGCAGTACAGCATGGAGGCGCTCGAGTCCATCGGCCTGCTCAAGATCGACTTTCTCGGGCTGTCGACGCTGACCGTCATCGACCGCTGCCTCAAGCACATCAAGGCCACGCAGGGCATCCAGATCACGCCCGCCGAAATCCCCCTCGACGACCCCGCCACTTTCGCGCTCCTCAGCTCCGCCGAGGTGACGGGCGTCTTCCAGGTGGAAAGCTCGGGCATGCGCAAGACGCTGCGCGAGATGCAGCCGACGGTGTTTGAGGATATCGTCGTCCTGAACTCGCTCTACCGGCCTGGCCCCATGCAGTACATCGCGAACTATATCGCCCGCAAATACGGCCGCGAAGAGGTCACCTACCATCACCCGGCCATGGAGCCGATCCTCAAAGACACCTACGGCATCATCGTCTACCAGGAGCAGATCATCCGCATGGTCACCGACCTGGCCGGCTACTCGGCGGCCGAGGCCGACCTGATGCGCCGCGCCGTGGGCAAGAAGAAGGCCAAGGACCTGGCGGAGCAGCGCGCCAAATTCGTGGCCGGCGCCGTCGAGCGTGGCATCCCACAAGACGCCGCCAACGCCATCATGAGCGACATCGAGTTCTTTGCCAACTATGGCTTCAACAAGGCGCACAGCGCCGCCTACTCGGTCATCACCTGCCAGACGGCCTACCTCAAGGCGCATTACCCGGTGGAGTACATGGCGGCGCTGCTCTCAGTCGAGCGCGGCAACGTCGAAAAGGTGGCCGCCCTGATCGCCGACTGCCGGCGCCTGGGCATCCCAGTGCTGCCCCCCGACGTGAACCACTCTGGCCTCGACTTTACAATTGAACCTGTGGGGCAGGCCGTAGGGCGGCCTGTAGGGCGGGCTCTCCAGCCCGCCGAGCCTGTGGGGCAGGCGTCCTCGCCTGCCAAGCCTGTTGGGCAGCCTGTGGGGCAGGCCGTAGGGCGCGCTTTCCAGCCCGCCGAGCCCACGCCGGAGCAGGCTTCCGTCGTGGACGCGGCGGGCTGGAAAGCCCGCCCTACGGGCATGGCCATCCGCTTTGGCATGGCCGCCATCAAGAATGTGGGCGAGGGGCCGGTGGAGATCATCCTGCAGGCGCGCGGCGACCGGCCCTTTGCGGGCGCCGGCGATTTCTGCCAGCGGGTGGACCTTCGCCAGGTGAACAAGCGCGTGCTCGAATGCCTGGTCAAGTGTGGCGTGTTCGACTGCCTGGCGCCGCGCGGGCAGCTCTTGGCGGCGCTCGACCACATGGTGGCCACCAGCCAGGAGGCGCACGCGGCGCGCGAGGCGGGCCAGCTCAGCCTCTTCGGCGGCCTGGGCGGCGGCCAGCAGCCGGCGATGAGCTTCCTCACGCTGCCCGAGGTGCCGCCGGTGCCGCGTAAGGACCAACTGGCCTGGGAGAAGGAGCTGCTGGGGCTCTATGTGTCGCAGAACCCGCTGAACCTGCTGCCACTCAACCTCGAGCATGTCACGCGCACCGATCAGGTCGATGAGACGATCAAGGGCCGGCGTATCCAGATCATGGGGCTGGTGGCGTCGGTGCGCACCATCTACACCAAGAAGGGTGACCCCATGGCCTTTGTTCAGGTGGAGGACCTGGCCGGGGCCGTCGAGGTCGTGGTCTTTCCGCGCACCTACGAGGAGACGCGCGACCTCTGGGCCGAGGACCGGCTGGTGGTGGTCAAGGGCAAGGCCGACGTGCGAGAGGGCCGCGCGAGTGTGATCTGCGATGCGGCGCGCGAGTATGACCCCGTGATCGACGGGCAGGCAGGAGAGCCTGCTCCGCAGTGGGGCGGGCAGGCGAGGACGGCTGCTCCACAGGCCCGGCAGGCGAGGACGCTTGCCCCACGGTCTGGGGACGGCGAGGAGCCACCCATCCCGCCGCCTGGCTTTGAGCCGGGGCCTGCGCGGCGCAACGTGCGGCGGCTGCCGAGCTGCCTGAGCGTTACCTTCCAGCGCAGCGGCGACGATGAGCGCGACGCGCGTCGGCTGGGCGAGGTCTATCGCCTGCTCACCGCCACGCCCGGCGACGTGCCCTTCTGCTTCTACGTGCCCAGCGTGCGAGGACGGGTGCAGCTCGAGTTCCCCAACGCGATGACCTGCTACTCGGAGACGCTGCGCGACGAGCTCCTGGCCCGCTTCGGCGGCGACCTGCTGGCTGTCGAGTGGGCCTCCTGACAACACGGGAGGAAGAGAACCGCAAAGACGCAAAGGTGACGCAAGAGGTAAGGATCGAGCAACACGGCCCCCGGCCTTCTTCTCCCTCTGAGGTTCCCGTCCCCCTCGGCTTCCTTGTGTTTGCGACGATCCGTGGTAGAATACGGCACGGAGGCCGCCCGCGTGGGCGGTGGAAGCCCCAACCCCCGAGGTGCCCCGATGACCCTGACGTATCGTGTGCTGCGTGCGATCGTGACGTTCCTGTTCCGTGCTCTGTGCCGTTTCGAGGTGATGGGCCTGGAGAACGTGCCGGCGAGCGGGCCGGTGCTTCTGGTGCTGAACCACATCCACATGCTCGATGCGCCGGCCGCTATGGTCGCCATGCCGCGGCAGATCAAGCTGCTCGCCGCGCGCAAGTGGTCGCGGCATCCGGTAGGCCTCCTTCTGCGCGCCGTGGGCGCTGCGTTCATCAACCGCGGCGAGGTCGACCGTCGGGCGCTGCGCTACGCGCTGCAGGCGCTGGAGGAGGGCCATGTCTTCGGCATCGCCCCCGAGGGCACGCGCAGCAAAACGCACCAGTTGCAGGCCGCTCGCGGCGGTGTGGCCTTCCTGGCGTATCACTCTGGCGCGCCGCTGCTGCCGGCGGCGGTCACCGGCGTCGAGCACGCCATCCCGGCGCTCCTGCGCCTCCGCCGCGCGACGGTGCGTGTGACCATCGGCAAGCCTTTCATGCTGCCCGCGCTGGACCACAAACCTCGTTCAGAGGAGCTGCTGGAGCTGGCCGATGGGGTGATGCGTCACGTGGCCGAGCTGCTGCCACCCGAGTACCGCGGCGTCTATGGCGGCGGGGGCGGGCCGCTGCAGCGCAGCCCGGCGCCGCAAGGGTAAGGAACTGGGGGAACTGAAGGAGATAAGGGGTTTGGCGGGTTGGCCGCAGCCGCCGGTGGATTGGCGAGAGCGAGCTTGCGCCGAGTTGGAGATGACCTTTTCGACTATTATGCACCCAGACGGCTATGTGCTGCGCGCGGCGCGCGCTGAGGACCGCGACGCCGTGGCGGCGTTGTGCGCCCACGCCTGGTCGCATGGCGAGGACTATGTGCCGGGCGCGTGGGACGCCTGGCTGGTCGACGCGCAGGGCGCACTGCTGGTGGTGGAGCGCGGCGCCGAGCCGGTGGCGGTGGCCAAAGTGACGATGCTGGCCCCGCACGAGGGCTGGCTGGAGGGCCTGCGCGTGGACCCGGCGCACCGCGGCCGCGGCCTGGCGGGATGGATACTCGGCATATGCCTCGCGCGAGCGCACGCGCTGGGCGCCACGGTGGCGCGCCTGGGCACCGGGGCCAAGAACGTCGCCGTGCACAAGACGGCGGCCCGTCACGGTATGGCGCGCGTGGCCGGGTTCCTCTACTATGAGGCCCCGTCGCTGGCAGAGGCTGCCCAGCCGGCCGCATTGGCGGCGACCGACCTGGCGCAGGCCCAAGATTTGCTGCGCGATTGCGAGGCGCTGCGCGCCTCGGCCGGGCTCTACGAGACGTATTGGTGCTGGCCCGAGCTGACCGCTGAACGCCTGGCCACGGCGCTGGCCGGTGGACGGGTGTATGGCGCCCACGACGATGCGGGGCGCCTGGCGGCCCTGGCTATGGTGGAGAGCGAGCGGCAGGCCGAGCGCACCGAGGACCTGGCGCTTGGCCTGCTGGCGGGCGAGCCGGCGGCGGTCACCGGGCTGGCGCGCGGCCTGCGCGGCCTGGCGGCGCGGCGGGGCCTGGGCCATGTGGAGTCCAAGCTGCCCGAGCTGGCGCCCCTGCGCGCCGCAGCCCAAGCCGCCGGGTTCGCGGCCGACGGCGACATGGAGATCGTCGTGTTCGAAAAGCGATGGAGCTGAAGGAGCTGAAGGAATTGAGGGAACTGGAGGGCATGGAGAACAACGCTGATCTCGTGTCCCCTCGGTTCCACCAGTTCCATCAGTCCCCCCAGTTCCTACGAGAGGTGTGGGTATGCCCGTGCTTGTCGACGTCCAGACCCCATCCCAGTACCAGCCGCTGGTCGACGAGGCGGCGCTGCGGGGGGCCGTGGTGCGCACGGTGGAGCACCAGGGGTGGGACCAGGAGAGCGAGGTGGTGCTCGTCATCACCGGCGACGAGGACATCCGCGCGCTGAACCTCGAGTTCCGCGATATCGATGCCCCCACCGATGTGCTGTCCTTCCCCGGTTCCCTCGACGAGGCGTTCGTGACCCCCGAGGGCTACAGCGGCTACCTGGGCGATGTGGTGATCTCGTACCCGCGGGCCGTGGAGCAGGCCCATGCGGCGGGCCACTCTGCGACGCGCGAGCTCCAACTGCTGGCGATCCATGGCGTTCTGCACCTGATGGGCCTCGACGATGCCGACGAGGCCGGGTGGCGCCGCATGGTCGAGATCCAGGACGCGATCCTGGCCTCCCTGCCCGCGGCGCCGTCGTCCAATGGGGGAGTGAACCGTGACCGCGAGGGTACTGCTATCGGGGAATGAAGCTGTCGCGCGGGGGGCCTGGGAGAGCGGCGTGCGCGTGGCATCGGCCTACCCCGGCACGCCGAGCACCGAGATCCTGGAGAGCCTGGCCACCTACGACGACGTGGTGGCCGAATGGGCGCCCAACGAAAAGGTGGCGCTCGATGTGGCCATCGGCGCGGCCTATGCCGGGGTGCGCGCCATGGCGGTGATGAAGCATGTCGGGCTGAACGTGGCCGCCGACTCGCTCTTCTATGCCGCGATGACCGGCATGGAGGCGGGCCTGTTGATCGTGGCGGCCGATGACCCCGACATGCACAGCTCGCAGAACGAGCAGGACAACCGCCGCTACTGCAAATTCGCGCGCCTGCCCTGCTTCGAGCCCTCCGACAGCCAGGATGCCAAGGACCTGGTGGGGGTGGCGCTGGCGCTGAGCGAGCAGTTCGACACGCCGGTGATGCTGCGCCCAACGACACGCATCGCGCATTCGAGTACGGTCGTCGAGCTCGGCGAGCGCGCCGTGGGGCAGGCGTCCTCGCCTGCCGGCCCCAGCACCTACCGCATCGATACGGCCAAGTACGTCATGGTGCCCGGCAACGCGCGGCGGCGCCACCCAGTGATCGAGGAGCGCATCGAGCGCCTGGCTGCCTGGGCCGAGACGTTCCCCGGCAATCGCCTCGAGTGGCGCGGCCGGCGGCTCGGCATCGTCACCTGCGGCGTGGCCTACCAGTACGCGCGCGAGGTCTTTCCCGAGGCCTCGATCCTGCGGCTGGGCATGAGCTACCCCATCCCGGCGGGCCTGGTGCGCCAGCTCGCCGCCGGGGTCGAGCGCCTGATCGTGCTCGAAGAGCTGGACCCCTTCCTGGAGGAGGAGATCCGCCTGCTGGGCATCGCCTTGGAGGGCAAGAGCATCTTCCCCCGCTGTGGCGAGCTCAACCCTGCTATCGTGCGCGATGGCGCCATCGCCGCCGGCCTCCTGCCCGAAAGCGCGCGGCTGCCGGCAGCCAAGCCCACCACGCTGCCGCTGCCGGCGCGCCCGCCGATCCTCTGCCCTGGCTGCCCGCACCGCGCCGTGTTTCATGTGCTGCGCAAGCTCAAGTTGGTGGTCAATGGCGATATTGGCTGCTACACCCTGGCGTTCCAGCCCCCGCAGGGCGCGCTGCATTCCTGCGGCTGCATGGGCGCCTCCATCGGCGTGGCCCACGGTGTGGCCCGCGCGGGCCTGGCGCAGAAGAACGTCGCCGTCCTCGGCGATTCCACCTTCTTCCACTCGGGGCTGCCGGCGCTGCTCAACGTGGCCTACAACCAAGGCAGCGCGGCCACGATCATTCTCGACAACCGCACGACCGCCATGACCGGCCACCAGGAGAACCCCGGCACCGGCCGCACGCTGCGCGGCGCAGAGACAACGGTGGTGGACCTGGTGGCGCTGGTGCGCAGCCTGGGCATCGCGCGGGTCTACGAGGTCGATAGCTATGACCTGCAGGCGGTCGAGCAGGCGGTGCGTGCCGCCATCGATGGCGAGGGGCCGGGGGTGGTCATCGCACGGCGTGAGTGCGTGCTGCTGCCGGCGGTGCGCCCTACCTGGCATGCCCTCACGGTGGATGCGGAGCGCTGCAACGGCTGCGGCCTCTGCCTGCAGCTCGGCTGCCCGGCGCTCGTCAAGAGTGAGGCCAGGCACGCCGCCAGTGGCCGCGCCCAGGTGCGTATCGACCCCCTGCTGTGCACCGGCTGCGCGGTCTGCGCCCAGGTCTGCAACCGCAACGCGATACCGAAGAAGTGAAATGGGTGGGGCGCGAAACACCACGAAAGGCCACGAAAGAGACACGAAAGGCATGAAGGAGGGGGCTCGGGTTTCGTGTCTTTCGCGCCCTTTCGTGCTCCTTTCGTGTCCTTCGTGCCTTTTCGTGCTCCTTTCGTGTCTTTCGCGCCTTCAGGAGGTCAAGGGTGAACAAGGCTGACTTTCTCCTCGTGGGTGTCGGCGGGCAGGGGACGCTCCTGGCGAGCGACGTGCTGGCGGCGGTGGGGCTGCGCGCCGGCTATGACGTGAAAAAGTCGGAGGTGCACGGCATGGCGCAGCGCGGCGGCAGCGTCACCAGCCACGTGCGCTGGGCTGGGCACGTGTTCTCGCCGCTCATCGGTCGCGGCGAGGCCGATTTCCTGCTGGCCTTCGAAAAGCTGGAAGCGGCGCGTTTTGCGCACCTGGTGCGGCCGGGCGCGGCGATTGTGGTCAACGACCACGCCATCCCGCCGGTTTCGGTCAGCGTCGGTAGCGACGCCTACCCCACTGATGCCGACGTGCGCCGGGCGCTCGAGGCCGTGTCGCCGCAGGTGCACCTGGTGCCCTGCATGGCGCTGGCCGAGGCGCTGGGCAATTCGCGCGTGAACAATGTCGTGCTCCTGGGGGCGCTGTCGCGCTTTGTGGAGGTCGATGAGGCGCTGTGGCTCGAAGCCATCGCCGAGCGCGTGCCGGCACGCACCCAGGAGATCAACCGCGCAGCCTTTCTCAAGGGGCGTGAGGCGACATAACCGCACCTCACTCCAGGCTGCCGGCAGTCGCAGGCCCTCCGGGCCGATTGCCGGCTCGCATGCTCCGCATCCGCCCGGCCCTGGCCCGGAGGGGGTGTGTCTGGCGGGTTGGCTAGGCCGGTGGCCGCCCGCGGGCGGCCACCGGCCTAGCCAACCCGCCAGACACACCCCCATACAGGTTCCGTTCCGGTCTCACGCGAAGCGCAACCCCCGGCTGGTGTGCCTCTTCGCCCACGTACGGTCTTCGCACCACCAATGGTACACCCCTTGCTGGGCTCAACACTCAGGATGGGGCGCGGCGGAACACCTGATAGGTTTCCAGAGACCTGTCAGGTGTTCCGTCTTCTCGAAAAACGAACGAACCCTGCATCTGGGCACGAGTTTTCCAAGATTCTTGCACAACTCTTGACATAGATACACAACTGTGCTATAATGAGCACGGTTTGGTAAAGAGAGGTCCACAGTCGGCGTGGGCGCGTTCCACATGGATGGGAGGCAGCGTTTCGAGGTCTGAGCCGAAGGCGGTGAGGGTCACACGGAAGTGAATACGGCTTGGCAGCCTCCTGCGAAACGACTAGGTCCGCCGACGGGTTCATGCCTCGGCGGATTCTGTGTGCCAGGGAATTGAGTGATAACGAAGGCAAGAATCATCACCCGGGTCGCGCCCGGTTCTAGGGATGGATAGTGCCGATGGGCAAAGCGGAAGTGACAGAGAAGAGCAAGGAAACCGCAAAGCAGGCCCTGCTCAGCAAGGCAGAGCAACAGGGGTGTTTGACGCTCGACGATATGATGGAAGCCTTTCCAGAGGCCGAAGAGAACCTCGGCGAGTTGGAGGATCTGCTGATCTACCTCAACGAAGAAGGCATCCAGATCGTCTACGACGAGGAGGCGAAGGAAGAGGTGAAGGCAGAGGCCGCAGAACGAGAAGAAGAAGAGATCCTCGACCTGAGCGAAATCGCGAGCGACGACACTATCAGCCTCTACCTCAAAGAGATGGCCCGTGTGCCCCTGCTGACCGCCGAGGAGGAGATTCGCCTGGCCAAGCAGTACGAGCAGGGCCGCACGGCGCGGCGCCGGCTGAGCAGGAACGGTCAGGAGCCCGACGAGCACGAGCGACTCGAGGCCCTCGTGGAACGCGGTGAGGCCGCCCGGGCGCACCTGATCAAGGCCAATACGCGCCTGGTGGTCAGCATCGCCAAGCGTTATCTCGGGCAGGGCGTGCCGTTCCTGGACCTGATCCAGGAGGGCAACCTGGGGTTGATCAAGGCCGTGGAAAAGTTCGACTATCGCCGTGGCCACCGCTTCAGCACCTATGCGACCTGGTGGATCCGGCAGGCCATCACCCGCGCTCTGGCCGACCAGGGACGCGTCATCCGCCTGCCGGTGCACCTGAGCGATCGCATCCGCAAGGTGTACCAGACGTCGCAGCAGTTGGAGCAGGATTGGGGCCGCCAGCCGACCCCCGAGGAGATCGCCAGCGAGCTTGGCCTGCCGCCGCAAAAGGTGCAGTGGATGCTCAAGGTCTCCCAGCGGCCCTTGTCCCTGGAAAAGCCAGTGGGCGAGGAAGAGGACAGCGAACTGGGTAGCTTTATCCCCGATCGGGAGGCACCAACGCCCTCGGATACCGCATATCACTCGATGCTGCAAGACAAACTGGAGGACGTCCTGACGACGCTCTCTCCGCGCGAAGCGCGCATTCTTCAGCTTCGCTTTGGACTGCAGGATGGACGCAGTTATACGCTTGAGGAGGTCGGCCGCAAGTTCGGCCTGACGCGAGAGCGCATCCGGCAGATCGAACACGAGGCCTTGGACCGGTTGCGCCATCCGAGCCGCAGCCGCCAACTCCGCGACTATATGGTGTAGCTAGCAGTTGCGCCCGCACGGTCTCCTTGAGGGACTGTGCGGGCGCGTCTG
>JAKPJZ010000265.1 GCA_029553955.1 Chloroflexota bacterium | reverse complement strand
GCCATCGCATAGAGCCCATCCCCCCGGCCCCCTTCCCGCTGCGGCGGGAAGGGGGAGCCCTTAAATGGGGGTTCAGCGGGCGCTTCGCGCGACGCGCGAAGCGCCCGCTGAACCCCCTAACCTCCAGTTTCCCCGCCCCCGCGCCGGGGGCGGGGCGGAGGCCCCCGAAGGGGGCCGGGGGGGTGGGGGGCTTGATGCTGGAGGCAGGTCGACCGCGTAAGTACTATCATTCAGCCCTCTCCCCCTCGCTCTCGGGCGTGGCCGGCTCGAAACCGATGCCGCGGTCGCCGTGCCCCTACCTGAGCGGCGAGTAGGTCGGGGTCAGGCCTGGCTGTCGCTCTGTACCTTGAGGCCGTGGTTCTGGATTGCTCGAGCCGCCTCAGTAAGCCATGAGAGGAGCCAGGCCATCCTGTCTTCTGCGAGAGGGCCGGTGATCAGATACTTGACTTCGCGCCCAGCCGGCTGGAACAGGCCGGAATCGCGGGCGTGGGCGAGGAGCGACTGCATTTCGTCATCGGGCATGTCTACCTTGCTGAGGAGGCCGCCACGGCCGACGAGAGCAGTATAAACCGATTGGTGGAACACAGAGTCCGGCGGGTAGCAGAAGCAGAACGGCACGTGCGTCCCCTGCAGGTCGACATTGAGCGAGAAGCCCTTTTGACCCCAGTGGACGGGAAAGGCGTTGGCCCGTGCGAACTCGAGCAAGCGCCCGAACACCTGCTTGCCGTTCTGGTCGAGTGAGGCGATGAAGCCGGCTTCGGTCGTCTGCGGCAGCGAGGCTGACGAGACGCGGGTAATGGCATCGCTTTCGCTGCCCACGACGATGTTGGTGGACAGCAGGCGCAGCCCGCCATTGGCCCTGAAGAAGGTGAACTCGATGCAGGTGATCCTGACGCCCTTGTTGCGCAGGAATGCGGATGTCTGCCTGATCTCTGGTGTGATTCTCTGCCCGACGATGACAATCCTCTGGTCGTTGTTGAAAACGACTGCCTCATCGGCTGCGAGGGCAAAGCACTCCCTATGGTATTGAGCCAGGTTGGCCGCTTCGTTGCCGGAATAGCTGCGGAGGATGTCCTCCAGTCGCTCGTAACCGAGCCTCTCGCCGAAGGAGGCGTACTCCAGCACCTGAGCCAGAGTATCGCGAGGGGTGCGGTCTCTCTTGAGCTCGATCACGACCAGATCGCCTTGCCGGTCGACGGCGAGCAGATCAATGAAGCCGCCGAGGTTGGTTGTGACCTGGCGGCCGATGATGAGCAGGCCACCGTCCTCGATGATCTTGCCGGGGTTGTTGTCGAGCCAGGCTTCGAGTATTGCCTCCTGGTGCTCGTCTTGAAAGCAGATCTCGGCATACTCCTGGAACTCGTCATCGGAGGTGATGCTGTAGATTCTCATGCCGCCTATGCTCCTCGAAATCGATACTTGCTCTCCGAGGGCGAGACGCTCAATGCCGACCTTCAGACCGTCGCCGTCGGGGTCGGCCTAGTCACCTAAGGCCGCGGGCACGTTTTCGATGCGCTGCTGGCCGCTGTGCTCGTAGGGCTCGATGGGGCGCCTGGACTCCTTCGTCTTTTTCTCTGCCATCTCTCACCCAGCTTTCCACATCTCCATCACCACGGCATCGACGCAGCGGCCGGCATGCCCGCCGCGCACGTATCATACAGCAAGTGCGCGGCCTGTCAAGGCACGAGCTCATGCACACAGTTTGACATCTGTGCGCTCGTGGTGGATAATGGTCACAAAGCAAGCCCCGCTGGATGGGGGATTGAAGCCGGACCTGTCAGGTCTGCTCGCGTGAGGCCCCTCACCCGCGCGCTCCGCGCTCCAGGACCCGTCAGAGTGCCGAACGAAGCCTCGTTATGTTGTACTGACGCTGTAGCTGTAAGAGGCCGCCCGACGAGGGGCCGGGCTTTTGGGGCCTGCGGCCGGTCGTCGACCCCCAGCCCGTCAGGGTGCCGCCGATCTTGGATATGCCCCGCCCGCAACTGCTCAGCGTGTCATTGCGAGCCACATTCGCTTCGCTCAGTGCAAGCTCCGCGAAGCAATCTCCAACGTGGCCGTGATGCGCATGGCTGGAGATTGCTTCGCTACGCTGTTGAGAAACTTCCCGTTTGTCATTGCGAGGAGGCGGCCGCAGCCGCCGACGAAGCAATCTCCACGTCGGACATGGAGATTGCTTCGCTGCGGCTCGCAATGACAGCAGTAGTTTCTGTGCTTGCACATGCCGCACGGCGGCATGGGATACTCGCGATGACAGGCTGAGCAGTTGCGTCCGCCGAAACAAAGCCAATCTTCACAATTGGCCGCGCCGCATGCGCGGAGTCGTTCCCTGCCGAACGAACTCAAAGCCATTTGGCGGGCCACTGCCGCTCCGCCTGCGCGGCTGGTCAGCCTGCCATGCCGTGCCCTCTGAACCGCGAAGAACGCCAAGAGCCTGCCCTGAACGAAGTGAAGGGGCGCGAAGAAAGCGCCAAGGTTCACGATCGGACTCGCCGGTTCCCCATGCGTCTCCTTCGCGTTCTTGGCACCCTTCGCGGTTCAAGGCTCGTGCCTGCAGTGACGGGCCGAGTAGTGACCCACCTACCATGCGCAAGGGGTGAAAGATGCCTGACTCGCCCAACACCGACCTGCCCCTGGCTGGCCTGCGCGTGCTGGACCTGAGCACCTACCTGCCCGGGCCGCTCTGCACCATGCTCCTCGCCGATTGGGGCGCCGAGGTGATCAAGGTCGAGCCGCGGCTGGGCGGCGACCTGCTGCGCAGCACGCTCGACCCGGTGCACAGCGAGTCGGCCTACTTCCTGGGCCTGAACCGCAACAAGAAGAGCCTGGCGGTCGAGCTCAAGAAAGAAGCGGGGCGGGCGATCGTGCTGCGCCTGGCGCGCACGGCCGACGTCTTTGTGGAGAGCTATCGCCCCGGCAAGGCCGCGCGGCTGGGCCTGGGCTACGAGGCGCTGCGAGGGGCCAACCCGCGCCTGGTCTACCTCTCGCTCTCGGGCTACGGCCAGGAGGGCCCCTGGTCGGGGCGCGCCGGGCACGACCTGAACTACCTGGCCCTGGCGGGGGTGCTCTCGCTCTTGGCCGACCGCGAGGGCCGGCCCATCGCGCCCGGGATTCCGCTGGGCGATATCGCCGGGGCGTTCATGGGCCTGGCGGCCGTGCTGGCGGCGCTGTGGGGGCGCGAGCGCAGCGGCCGCGGGCGCTACATCGATGCGACGATCTACGAGAGCGGCTTTTACTGGCTGGCGCCCATAGTGACGGCGGCGGCGGCCGGCCTGCCGGTGCAGCCCGGACACACCGGCCTGACCGGCACCTGGCCCTGCTACGGTGTGTATGAGACGCGTGATGGGCGCGCGATGACGCTGGGGGCCATCGAGCCGCACTTCTGGAGCGAGTTCTGCCGCATGGTGGGCCGCGACGATTGGGTGCCATACGGCCGGGCGCAGGGGGCGGAGGGCGAGCGCGTGCGCGCGGAGGTGGCGGCGCTCTTTGCCGGGCGCACGCAGGCCGAATGGGTGGAGCTGCTGGCGGGTGCCGACGTCTGCTGTGAGCCGGTGCTGGGCATTGCCGAGGCGCAGGCGCACCCGCAGGCCCAGGCGCGCGGCCTGGCGGCGGAGGTGATCTCACCGACTGAGGGCCCGCTGGCGCAGGTCGGCACGCCGGCCGGCATGGGCGCGCTACGCTTGCCCCCGCCGCGCTTGGGCGAGCACACGGCCGAGCTGCTCGGCGAGCTGGGGTACTCGCGGGAGGAGATCGACGGGCTGGTTGAGGCGCGCGTGGTGGCCGTGTGCAGAAAGGGGAGGCGATGAGACCCTTCATCGCCTCCCCCGTCGAACACACGATCCGGCGGCGCTGCTACATCCCCACCATCAGCTTCTCAAAGTAGCTCTGATACATGGTCGTGTTCCAGGCGACGTGGCCATCCTTGCGCGGGCCTACGATCTTGGCCGCGTCCCAGAACAACTTGGCGGTGGGCGCATCCTTAATGCTCAGGGCTATGCGGTGCATGCCCTTCCAGAGCAGCCGGCTGATATCCTCGGACATGGCCAGGTTGCCCAGCCGGATGTGATCGCCGGCCAGGCCCTGAGATTCGACGTTGCCGAGGCAGTCGGCCAACCGCTCGTGGTCGCGGGCCGCCGTGCTCTTGTAGGCCGGATCACCGCCCAGGGCGACAAGAACGCGCTCGGCGATGCGTCGATGCACCTCTGTCTCCTTGCCGAACTTTTGCCACTTTTCCCTGAGTTCCGGGCTGCTGGTCTGCTGTGTGTACTGCCAGTACAGTTTGCCGACGCCCTGCTCGTGGGCGAGGATGCCGCTCATCGCGTCGAGCAGCATCTGCCGATCGGGCTCGGCAACGCCGCGCACCTCTTCGAGCGTGGACACGATGTTCATGCGCTCGCGCGCTTCGGCCATAGTGTTCACGGTCGTGGGATAGGTGCCCCACATTTGCACACCTCCACTGGCTCGCGATTGTTCGCTGCAGGGTGTCGGACACGGTCATCGCAGCAAGGTCGGTGCCAGGCTGAGCAGTGACCTGCCGCATAGGGGGACGACACTCGCCTGGCGCCCGACGTGGCTAGCGCAGCAAGGCTGGTACCAGGGGGGCCAGGTACGGCCGTCAAGGCCAGGCGCTACGATTCGGCCGGTGGCTCGTCCGGCTCCGGGTTGGTGGGCGGCGGGGCTGGCGGCTCCTGGCGCTGGGCGCGCAGGCTCTCGTAGGCGGCGAACCAATCGGCAAGCTCGCGGCGGCGCTGCTGCGCTTCGAGCTGCTGGCGGCGCTCGCGCTGGCGTGCTACCCGGCTCATGATCTCGCGCTGCACGTCGCGGGGCGCCGCGACGTGGGTAAAGGTGAACGTTCCCTCGCCGCCGGCGGTCTCGATGTTGACGTCGCCAAAGTCGAGCACCGTGGCCAGCAGGCTGGGCATGATCAAGTTCACGTTCTGCACCCGGTCGAGGGTGGTCTCGCGCCGTTGCTCGGCAAAGAAGAGCGGCTTCTTCTCGACGTCGATCAGCCTGTCCTCAGTCACGATGTAGACGTCGTTCTCCCAGTCGACGACCTGCCACCACAGCAGCGAGCCGATGACCAGTGCCGCGAGCAGCGCGCCCAGCACGACACCCAAGCTGGCCGGCGGCAGGGCGGGCATGCGCCCCAGGACGTAGGCGGCAAAGAGCGCGAGCAGGGCGAGCGCGGCCAGGGTCGACAGCCAGATGCGGCCCAGCAAGAAGAGCCAGTGCTTGCGCCAGGTGATCTGGCCATGCTCTTCGAGCCGCAGCGGTGGCAGCAGGCGGATGCGGCCCAGGCGCGCCAACCAGCCGCTCGAGCGTGCTGGCGGGCTGGGCGACTCTGTGGGCCGGTGCAGCTCCCCCTGGGCGGCCAGCTCCTCGGACGTGGCCCACTGCAGCCGGCGCTTGAGCTCGGCGCGCACGGTCTCGCCCTCGGCGGTCCGCAGCCGGGCCTGGGTGCGGTAGATCTGCTTAAAGATCACATCCTTGGCCGCCTCAGGATCGCGCAAATGGTCGAAGACGATGCGGCCCACGCCGGCCTGGGCTGCCGTCTCGATGACGGCGTCGCCAAAGCCGAGGATGTTGCCCCAAGCGCTGCGGTTGATGGTCACATTCTGCACGCGGTTGAGGGGGGCCTCGAGGCGCGTCTCGTGCTGCAGCAGCACGAGCTCACGGCGCACGACACGCTGCGTGGTGACGACGAAATAGTCGTTGCGCCAGTCCATCAGCCTCCAGAGCAGCACGAGCACATAGGACACGAGCAGCAAGCCCAGCACGGCGCCCCAACAGGCCGTCTGCAGCGAACGCAACATGGCGAACGAGATCGTGCCCAGGGCGAGGAGCCCCAGCGTGGGCAGGACCATGTCCTGCGCAAAGACAAACCAGTGGCGCAGGCCGTGGTAGATCACGACCTCGCCAGGCGTCAGCCAATCGAGGTGCTCGTGGCTGAGCTTGGCCGAGACCTCGTCGGGCGGCGCCAGTTGCTCCTCGATGCCGGGGTTCTGCTGCAACAGCCGGCTGAAATCGCTGCGGTAGAGCACCAGCGCCACCAGGTCGGTCTTGGCTTCGATCGTGGTATCGTGAGGCTCGCCGAGGAGGAGCGACGACACGCCGAAAGAGGCGCCGGCCTGCAGATAGTCCACCGGGCGCAGGCGGCCTTTGGCGCGCGCCGCCCGCACCAGTGCGCCGCCCGACAGGATGTAGTACAAGGCCCGTCCCGGCCGGTCGACCGTAGTCAGGCGGCTGCCGCGCGGAAAGGTCTCGACCTGGACAATGGCCGCCACGCGCTCCAGGTTGGCGTCGGAGAGGCGCGAGAACAGCGGCACCTGGCGCAGGTAGCCCATCAGTTCCAGCGCATCCATGGGTAAACCCTCCGCGTGCATAGGGTTCGTAGTTGGCGCTTCAGTGCCTTGACCGCCCGGCCTGGCGCCACCGTGGGGCCAAGGCGCTGAAGCGCCAACTACGAACCTGAGAGCGCCTCAAACGGCGGCAGGGCCTGCGCCACTAGTGAGCGGATGTGCGCCACTGCTCGGAGGGCCTCAGCGTGGGCCTGCGGCTCCCGCTCTTCGAGGCGCAGCGCCCGAAACTCGTCCTCATCGCGTACCTGGAACTGGCCGGTAGGAGCGATGAGCAGGTCGAGCGCCAGATCATCCCAGTACAGGTCGTGCCCCGCCAGGCGCGCCGGCCGGGCGATGTTGCAGTACCAGCCGCGCAGGCGCCCATCGGCGCGGTGCAGCTCAAAGACGTTCCACCACAGGGCGAAGAAGAACGTCTCCAACAAATGGTCGCCGTTTTCAAAGACAAACATGCCTACGTCACAGGTCTCACTGGTCCACTCGGTGCGCACGGCGATCTGCACTTGGCCGCAGGCGACCACCGTGCCCGGGTAACTGGTCACGACCCGGCCGGCATGGTCGCACTTGTGGACGGTCAACCGCTCAGCCGGGCGCACCTCAGGCCCGGTCACGCTGCTGCCAGTGGTTTCACGAGGCATGGCCGCGCCGTGCGCATGGTCAGGAGCAGCAGGAGGCGATCTCCGGTACTCTGCCATTATAGCGCCGCGTTCTCCCCAAGGCAAGCGCTCAAAGGGTCGCGGGTATTTCCCACAGTTGTGGGGCACCCGTGTGCTGGCCGGGTTCTCCGCTCCGCTGCCACCCCTTGGGCGCGGACAAGCCTGAACAGGCTCATCTTCTCGTGCGCCCGGCCCTGACCCGGGTTGGGGGTTTGGCGGGCTGGCTGGCGTTGCTGGCCGCCCCGCCAGCCAGCCCGCCAAACCCCTGCCTCAAAGGCCAGCACCGGGTTCGTGCGAAGCTCAAGAGCCGGTCACCAACGATGATGGGATGTACCCAAGCGTTGCCAGCACGGCGCGGGCCGGCGCGCCGTCGCCACCGGCGATGCGCAGCGGCAGGCACAAGAGCTGGTAGCGGCCAGCGGCCACGCCGGTCAGGTTGAGCGTCTCGAGGATGACCACCTGGGCCTGCAGCAGGGTGTGGTGCACCGGGTGACCGGGCAGGTTGAAGGGCTCGATGGAAAGATAGTCGATGCCCACCAGTTGGATGCCGCGCGCAACGACCCACGCGGCGGCGTCGGCGGCGAGGCCGACATAACCCTCGTCGAAGGCGGTATCAGCGCGCTCCCAGTGCTGCGAGTTGCGCGTGTGCAAGAGCAGCCGGCGGCAATCGGCGGGCAGGCGCGCGGTCTCGAGATCCGCCGCGGTGATGGCGGCGCTGACGTGGGTCAGGTCGAGCACATCGGCCGGGCCGACCAACACATCGAGGGGGAGCTGGTCTACCGGCCGCCCGCCGGCAACAAAGTGTAGCGGAGGGTCCACGTGTGTGCCGGTATGGCTGCTGAGGCAGAGCTCGGAGACGTTGGCGCCGCCGGTTTCGACGTGCGAGACCCGCTGCACGTCCAGCGGTCGCTCGCGGGGCCACACCACCAGGCCATGCTGCAGGGCGACGGAAATGTCGATGATGTGCATGCAGTACCTCCATAGCGGTGAGCACAGCAAATCGAGGGCCGCCCGGCTTTCTACAGGATGCCGAACCACATGAGCACGCCGAGGACAACGAACAGCGCTGCCGAGACCTTTTGCAGCACCTGCGTGGGCACAAGGCGCGTGATGGCCTCGCCGCCGAGCACACCGATGAGCGTGACGCAGGCCAGGGCTGCCACCGCCCCGATGAAGACCGGCCAGGGCTTTTGGTGTTTGGCGGTCATGTTGATGACGGCGAGCTGCGTCTTGTCGCCCAGCTCGGCCACGAACAGCAGGGCGAACGTCGCCCCGAATACCTTCCAATCCATGGGGCCTCCATGAAATGACGGAACTGGAGGGACTGCAGGGCGGGCCCTGGTTCCTCAGCCTGGCAACGAGTGTGTCTGTGCGTATTATAGCCCAGATGGGACACTACTGCGATTGCGCGCACGCGCGGCAGGCCGGGCATGCCGGAACCTTGACACGCCCTCTGTCCTGTGCTATTATCGTGCAAGATATGCAAGATTTGTGGCACGTGGTTGACTATTCCCGCCACTGTGGTTGTCGCGGCGCGCCCTGCGGCGCGGGAGGTTTCAACGCCATGAGCACATCGCTCCGCTCCTCGCTACTCCTCGTACTGCTGCTTGCCTTGGCCCTCACCGGCTGCGTGAAGCCGCGGCCCAGCCCCACGGCGTTGCCTACCAAACTCAGCCTGCTGCCGACCGCTACAGGTACGGGTGCAGAGCTGCGCACGCCGCCCGCTGCAGCGGAGACGGCAACGCCCACACCTGAAGTGACGGCAGAGCCTACCAGTGCACCCACTGAGGTCGCGCCGACGCAGACGCCGGAACCGACGGCGACGCCCGGACAGACCACCTACGTGGTTCGCTGGGGCGATACGCTCAGTGGCATTGCGCGGCAGTATGGCACCACGGTGGCGGCCATCGTGGCGGCCAACCCGGCGATCACCAACCCCTCGCTGCTCGTGGCTGGGACGGTGCTGGTCATCCCCAGCGTCTCGAGCGGACCGGCGGCGCCCGAAGCCCCGGCGACGCCGGGCACCTACGTCGTGCAGCGGGGCGATACGCTGTCGAGCATCGCGCGCAAGTTCGGCACGACGGTGCAGGCGCTGCTTGCTGCCAACCCGTCGATCACCAACAGGAATGTGGTCTATGCCGGGCAGATGCTCGTGATCCCTGCGGCGGGCGCGCCAGCGGCGCCGGCGACCCGCACCCACGTCGTTCAGGCGGGCGACACGCTGTCGAGCCTGGCGCGACAGTATGGCACGACGGTGTGGGCCATCGTACAGCGCAACAATCTGCCCAACGAGAACTCGATCTTTGTGGGGCAGATGCTGGTCATACCATAAACCAAGGATTTCTCTGGAGCAAAGACAGAGGTGCTGCTGGCCCGCGGGCCGGCAGCACCTCTGTCTTTGCTCCAGAAATGGGTGGCTCGCGTCCCGCCCAGGGCGGTTCATGAACCGCCCCTACTAGCTGGTGCCGCGCATGCGGGGGTCGAGGGCGTCGCGGAGGCCGTCGCCGAGAAAGTTGAAGGCGAACATGGTGACCGAGAGGGCGAGGCCGGGG
>JAKPJZ010000263.1 GCA_029553955.1 Chloroflexota bacterium | reverse complement strand
CCCCGGCCTCGCCCTCTCGGTCACCATGTTCGCCTTCAACTTTCTCGGCGACGGCCTCCGCGACGCCCTCGACCCCCGCATGCGCGGCACCAGCTAGTAGGGGCGGTTCATGAACCGCCCTGGGCGGGACGCGAGCCACCCCAACAGAACGAAAGAGGGGGTGCCGCCGGCCCGCGGGCCGGCGGCACCCCCTCTTTCGTTCTGTAGATAGATTCCTTATGCTCTGTGGCAGGCCACCCAGTGATCGCCACCCACGTCGCGCCATGCCGGGTCCTGCTCGGCGCAGATGTCCATCTTGATCGAGCAGCGCGTGCGGAAATGGCAGCCGCTCGGCGGGTTCGCAGGGCTGGGCACGTCGCCCTCCAGGATGATGCGCCGCCGCTTCTCTTCCACCACCGGATCGGGGATGGGCACCGCCGACAGCAGCGCCTTGGTGTAGGGATGCAGCGGGTTGTTATACAGCTCATCCCGGGTAGTCAGCTCGACGATCTTGCCCAGGTACATCACCGCCACGCGGTCGGAGATGTGGCGCACCACCGACAGGTCGTGGGCGATAAACAGATACGTCAGCCCAAACTTGGACTGCAGCTCTTCCAGCAGGTTGATGATCTGCGCTTGGATCGACACGTCGAGCGCCGAAATCGGCTCATCGCAGACGATAAAGTCGGGCTTGACCGCGAGGGCACGCGCCACGCCGATGCGCTGCCGCTGGCCGCCCGAGAACTCGTGCGGGTAGCGGTTCACAAAGTAGGGGTTAAGGCCCACCACCTCCAGGAGCTCCATCACCTTGTCGCGCCGCTCCTTGCCGCGCAGGATGTCGTGCACCTCCAGCGGCTCGCCGACGATGTTGCCCACCGTCATGCGCGGGTTCAGCGACGCGTACGGGTCCTGGAAGATCATCTGCATGCGCCGCCGCATGCGCCGCAGCGCCTCGCCCTTGAGCGTGGTCAGCTCGACATCGTCGAACTTGACTTGCCCGCCCGTCGGCCGGTAGAGCTGCAGGATGGCCCGGCCTGTCGTCGACTTGCCGCAGCCCGACTCGCCCACCAGCCCGAGCGTCTCTCCTTTGCGAATGGCAAAGCTGAGCCCGTCTACGGCTTTGATGTCGCCCACTCTGCGCTGCAGGATGATCCCCTGCGTGATGGGGAACCACATGCGCAGGTCGCTGACTTCTACCAGTGCCTGTGCCTCTGGCATCTCATTCCCTCCCTGCCGTCACATCGACCCAGCAGGCGACTTCATGCCGGTGGGCCACACTCTCCAGCCGTGGGTTCTCATGCAAACAGCGCTCCATGGCAAACGAGCAGCGCGCAGCAAACGGGCACCCCTTGGGCATCGCAATCAGGTCGGGCGGCAAACCATCGATAGGCGTCAGCTTGCTCTTGCGCGCCGCATCCAGGCGCGGGATGGACTGCAGCAGCCCGAGCGTGTACGGATGGCGCGGGCTCGCGTAGAGGTCTTTGACGTCGGCCATCTCGATGACAAAGCCGGCGTACATCACAATCACGCGATCGGCCAGCCCTGCGACCACGCCCAGGTCATGCGTAATCCAGACGATGGCCATGCTCAGCTCTTCCTTCAGCCGCTTGACGATATCCACAATCTGTGCCTGGATGGTCACGTCGAGGGCCGTGGTGGGCTCGTCGGCGATGAGCAACTGCGGGTTGCACGAGAGGGCCATGGCAATCATCACGCGCTGGCGCATGCCGCCAGAGAACTGGTGTGGATAGTCGTCGATACGCTCGGCGGCGCGGGGGATGTTGACCATCTCCAGGAGCTCGATAGTGCGCTTGCGGGCCTGTGCCCTGTCCATGCCCAGATGGAGCTGCAGCGCCTCCGAAACCTGCTGGTTGATAGTCAGCACGGGGTTCAGCGAAGTCATCGGGTCTTGGAAGACCATTGCAATCTTGTTCCCGCGCACCTGCCGCATCTCGGCCTGATCCACCTTCAGCAGGTCACGGCCGCCGAACCAGACTTCTCCGCCCACAATGCGTCCGGGCGGCTGCGGGATCAGGCGCATGACCGATAGCACCCCCACGCTCTTGCCACAGCCCGACTCACCTACGATCCCCAACGTTTCCCCTTCGGCCAGGTCGTAGGATATGCCGTTCACGGCGTTCACGACGCCATCCTGGGTGAAGAACTGCGTCCTCAGTCCCTTCACCTGCAACAAAGTCCCCATGACTCCCTCCTCCCCCGGGACGAGAGAACTGAGGGAACTGGAGGCATTGAGGGAACTGACGAGCCGAATGCCCATCAGCCGCTCATTCTCCCAGCCCCATCAACTCCCCAATTCCCCCGCTTCCACCAGTCTCCTCAGTTCCGCCAGTTCCCTAACGCTCCAGGTACACGTCCTTAAGCCATGGCCGGATCGCAGCACTGTAGACCAGACCCTTGACATAGGGCTTGGCCAGCGAATAACTCCGGTCGTGCCACAGCGGCACGCAAGGCGCGTCCTGCACTATCGACGCCTCCGCCTGCTGGTAGAGCTGTCGTCGCTGCTCCTGGTCTTGCTCTACTCGCGCCTGCTCCAGCAGATCGTCGACCTGCTTGTTCCGGTACCTCGCATAGTTGTGGCCGCTGTTGCTGTGGAACAGGATATCGACAAAGTTCTGGGGATCGGGATAGTCGGCGATCCAGCCCGTCAGGAAGAAGCCATAGCGGTGCTCCTCCAGGTCGCGGAAGAAGACAGCCACCGGCGTCTGCTCGACGGTCACCTCCACGCCCAGGTTGGTGCGCAGCATGGCGGTAATGGCATCGACCATGGGCGGCATCGTCCCGCCGCTGCCGCTGATGTGCAGCACGACCTCGGGCAGGTCGGCCGCATCCTTGTAGCCGGACTCGCGCAGGCGCTGCAGTGCCAGGTCGGGGTCGAACTCGAGGCCCTGCAGCCCCGCCTGGTAGCCGGACATGCCAGGAGGCAGCACGCCCTGCGCCGGGGTCACCATCTTTTTGAGGACCACGTCGGCCAGCCGCTTGCGGTCGATGGCGTGGGCAAAGGCCTGGCGCACCTTGGGATCATCGAATGGCGGCGTGTGCACGTCCATGCCGAGATAGCTGAACGACAGGTTGTCGGTCACCGTCAATTCGCTACTCAGCGGGTTGCTCGGGTCGAGCACGCGCTCGACATCATAGAGCCCGACCTCCACCATGTCGAGCTGATCGTTCTCGTACATCGTCATTGGGTGCCCGCCCAAGATGGTAAAAGTCACGCGCTGTAGCTTGGGCGCACCGCCGTAAAAGCGCTCGTTACGCTCCAGCACGATGCGCTGTTCATCGCGTTGCGCCAAGCGGAACGGCCCCGAGCCGTTGGGATGGTCCGTCCAGTTCGCCCCCTGGGCCACATTGTGGCGGTCGACCACAAAGGCCGTGGGGTAGGTCAGCTTGGCCAGGAAGTAAGCCTTGGGCGCATCGATGGTCAAGGCCAGCGTGTGCTCATCGGTGACGCGCAGGCCCGAGATTTCCTTCGCCTCACCCTGCATGACGGCGGCCGCACCCTCGATATCGCCCAGGTATGTCGGCGCCGCCTGCGCCTGGGCAACCATCTCGGGCGAACAGGCCCGCTCCAGCGAGTACTTGAAATCCGCCGCCGTGATCGGCCGGCCGTCCTGGAAGGTCGCGTCGCTTCGCAGATAGAAGGTGTAGGTGCGGCCATCCTGGCTGATATCCCAGCGCTCCGCCAGGTCGGGCGCAACCCGCAGGTCCGCGTCGAGCGTCACCAGGCCGCTAAAGATCTCCTCGATGTAGGTCGACGACGAGGAATCGCCCACCAGGGCTGGGTCGAGCGTCACTGGCTCGTCGCCGTAGAGGCGCAGCTCCCCACCCCGCGCGATCGCGGCCGGCGGCGTGCCCCGCTGGTCTGCAGGCTCGGTCGGCGAGAGCGCTTGGGGGCCGAGATCCAGCAGGCCGTTCCTCGCTGCCCACAGCCCCGTCGCCCCGCAGATGGTGCAGCCCAGGCTCAGCACGCAAGCCACGAGCAGCAGCCCCACGACCACAAGCACCGGCTGCTGCCTTGGCCTGCGGCGTGGCGCACTGTCAAACGGCTGCGTATCGAACTGTGCCGATCCTTCCGGCTGCTCCATCACGCGTGCCCTTCCGTGGCCGTAAGCGTGGCATGTGCCGCGGTACCTTCAGGCGCGGCCGATACCGCGGCCACAGTGCTATTCTACACCTATCAGGCGCCTTGGGCGAATTGGCCTCGGGTTAATGGGCTTTGATGGTCCACGTGTCGATATGCTCGTTGCCCAACGGCGAATAGGTGCGCACGACATATGGCTTGGTGCACTCGCTGCGCGCCGGGTGGAAAACGGGCACAATCGCCGCCTCATCCACACAGAGGATCTGCTCGGCCCTGGCATACAGCTCTCTGCGCCTGGCCAGATCCGTGCTCGTGCGCGCCTCTTCGACCAGCCGGTCAAACTCGGCATTCTGCCAACGGATGCGGTTGGCGCCCTGGGCCGAGTGAAAGTTCTGGAACACCCAATTGTCCTCATCGGGATAATCGGCCATCCACACGCTCGAAAAGATCTGGGGCGCATCGTCGCGCAGCGCATCGAGAAAAGCCTTGACCTCCTGGGCGGTCACCTTGACCTCGACGCCAAGCACATCGCGCCAGCAGCGTTGCGCAGACTCGGCCACCTGGCGGTGCAGTTGACTGGCATAGTAGGTCAGGGTAATCTCGGGCAGACCCCTGCCGCCCGGGTAGCCTGCGTCGGCCAAGAACGTGCGCGCCAGCTCGGGGTCGAACGTGGCTCCCGCATAGCCCGCATCGAACACCGGGCTGCCAAAGACGCCCGGCCCGGCGAAGCTCTTGGCCCGCACCTGCTCGCCTCTAGACACAGCAGCAATCAGCGAGCTGCGGTCGAGGGCATAGGAGAAAGCCTGGCGCACAAGCCTGTTGTCAAAGGGCGGCTTGGTGGTGTTGAAGCCCAGATAATAGGTGCCCATGTAGGGGGTGACGTGCAGCTCCCGTGAAAGGCCCGCGTCGGCCTTCACCGCCGCGAGCTCGGTCACCGGGACGGTGCACACATCGAGCTTGCCCTCTTTGTACTGCGCGAACGCCGCCACGTCATCGGGCATCACCGACCAGTGCACATGCTCGATGGCTACCTCTCTGGCCTTGTAGTAGCTCGGGTTCCTGAGTATCGTCAGCGTGCGCTCGTGCTCCCAGCTCTCGAGCGCATAGGGGCCGTTGGTCCAGATGTTGCCCGCCTCGGTCCACTTGTATCCGAACTGCTCGATCGCCTCTCGCGGCACCGGCCGCGCCACCCACATGCTGACAATGATCGGGAAGTAGGCAGCCGGTCGCTCGAGCGTGAACTCGACGGCGTAATCGCCGGCGGCGCGCACGCCCACCTCGCCAGCATCGGCCAGCCTGCCCACGTGGAACGGCTCGGCGTTCTTGATGATGAACAGCACATAGGCGTAGGGCGAGGCTGTCGCAGGCTCCAGCGCCCGCTTGATGGCATACTCTACGTCGTGGGCGGTAACCAGGCGCTTGTTGCTGAACCGCCCGGTCGCCGGGTTGTACTGCACCCAGGGCACATCCTGCCGCATCTGAAACGTCCAGACGAGGCCATCCGCCGACACCTCCCAGCGCGTCGCCAATTCCGGGAGCGGCTCGGAGGTTTCTTCGTCGAGATCGGTCAGCCCGAGAAACAGGAGCTCGTCGACCTGGATCGACGAGTTATCCTCGACCAGCGCAGGGTCGGCCGAAGGGGGCTCGACGGAGAGGTTCAGGCGCAGCACAGCGCCGGGTTGCCGGCTCTGGGGGATGCAACTGCTCGCCGTGATGGCCAGGGCGGCCATGGCGGCGAGCAACAGCGCCAGTCGCGGGTTACGAACCATCCCTGTCTCCATCTCGAGGCCACCGTCACCGCGGAGGGAAGGCGCTCTGGCCATGCCAGCATGCGGGCCTGACCGACGCCGCTTCCGCGAGCTGTGCCCTCACTGGCTCGACTCCGGGGCATGGGCGAGGCCCAATGGGGCAGGTGGGCACTCGAGGCACCTGGGCGGCAGAGGCAGGCTGCTACATCCTTGGGCTATTATACGCTACCTCAGGCTTTCCCGTCAAGCTGGCAGGTCCAGAGCAACCTCCGCCCTGTGCACATTTGACAAATGGACGGATACAGTTACAATCTCCGTAGGTGGCCGGCTCCGCCGGACCACCCGCTGCAGTTGTCAACCTGGTCGGCAACGACGCCACTGGGCATTGGTTGGTGGTCTCGGCCGAGTCTCGGTCGCCGTCGCGCAAGGCCGGAGCGTCCATCCGCTCCTCGCCATCGCAGCGCCGGGCCCGTGGCCCAGCCAGTTCAAGATGCTCTCCCTATCGGCGTTGGTATGGCCCCTGCTTCAATGGGGCACGGTACAGATGTTGGCTCTCTGAGCAGCGGGGTTTGGCATTCGCGGCCCAGACCGTGAGGATGTGGTTTCCTCTCCACGGTCCTCTTCCTCAACATCTCTCCCGATAGGCTGGCGTCTCAGGCTTGGTCTCTGAGCCGACCACGCACATGACCCGCCTCGGCTCCACTTCATGCATGACGCATGAGGTGAGAGCCTGCCCACCCAAAGGCGGCCACCCAATCGTTTCGCTGTCGAGTATGGGCTCAGCAACCCACCTTCAGTGGTGGGTTGGGCCTGTTGGCGCGACTCTGCAAGGAGGTGATCGACCCGCCGCGGCGCCAGCCTGGCAAGCTCACCCGCTTATCGGTATTGGTTCGGAGACTCACAGTACCAACGGAGGAGAAGCAGCAATGCGTAAGGCAATGCTCGTTCTGGCGCTCATCGCGCTGCTGGTGCCGGCCGTGGCCGGCTGCGCTACGCCTGCCCCGGCGACGCAGGCCCCTTCAGGCTCACCGCAGACGGTGGAGAAGATCGTCACCGCCACCCCCGGGCCCGCCCCCAAGGCCGTGCGCCCCAACGTGGTGCGCGCCAACTTTGGCGTCGGTGACGTGCCCACCCTCGACCCCGCCGTGTCGGAGGATACAAGCTCGATCACCGTGATCGAAGAGTGCT
>JAKPJZ010000245.1 GCA_029553955.1 Chloroflexota bacterium | reverse complement strand
CGCCACCGAGTCGGAGCACAACGCGCGCATCATCAAGGCGGCCAATATCCGGGCGGAGTAGGCCGCGCCACAGGCGAATGCAATCGCTACGAAAAATGTAGCTTGTGATGACCTTTTGACGCTGGGAAGCGGCTGATTTTTTTCAGAAAGGGCTCGTTGACCGGGCTTCACGCCCGTTCGCGCAGCGCTCCGGGCATTTGGCGCCGCCTGACCGGCATTTCGTCGCACGGCCCGCGACGCGGGCCCCGCGAACGCAGAGACTTCGCCTGCTCATCCCCGCAGCACAACCCCACCCTGAAGGTCTCCCACCATGCGCGCCCACTCCAACCCTGCCCTTCGTGTCCTCCCGCTCGTCATGGCCACCGCCTGCCTTGCGCTGGCGCTGCCTGCCGCCAGCGCTGCCGAGGCGGGCTTTCGCCAGATGACGGTGCCCAACCCCACGGCGGATGGAAAACCCGCCCACTTCGCGCTGTACTACCCGACGGCAGAGACGGCCCGGACGATTCCCATGGGGCCGTTTCCGCAGACCGTGGCGATCAACGGCGCCCCGGCGCCGGCCGTCAAGGGCCTGATCGTCATCAGCCACGGCACGCTCTCCACCCAAATGGGCTTTGCCACGCTGGCGCAGACGCTGGCGCGCCATGGCTACCTGGTGGCCAGCGTCGAGCATGTCGGCGACACCTGGCAGGACCCGTCGATGCGGGCCACGCCGGCGCGCTACTTCGCCGAGCGGCCACGCCAGGTCTCGCGCGTCATCGACACCGTGCTCGCCGACCCGTTATGGAGCAGCCGTTTGGCCCAGGGTGCCGACGGGCGTCCGCTGATCGGGGCCATCGGCCATTCGGCGGGTGGCTACACCGTGCTGGCGCTGGCGGGCGGCAAGCCCGTGCTCTCGCGCCTGCGCGCGCACTGCGACACCGAGGCGGCGCTGGATCCCGTCTTCTGCAACCTGTCGCACGCCCTTGGCAGCGCGGCGGGGCCGGCGGGCGGTGCGGCGGACGCTCAGGAAGAGCCGGTGCAGGCCGACCCCCGCGTGCGCGCCGTCATGGCCCTGGCGCCGATGGGCGTGGCCTTCAGCCTGTCCTCGCTGGCATCGATCACCGTGCCGGTGGCCCTCTACGCCGGTGAAAAGGACAGCTTCCTCGTGCCGCGCTTCCACGCCGCCTGGGTCATGCAGAACATGAACGGCACCCGCACGACGCTGCAGCTCGTGCCCGACGCCGGGCACTATGCGTTCATGAACACCCCGACGACGGACCTGTCCTCGCCGGACGGCAGCGTGGCCGCTGACCCGCCGGGCTTTGACCGGGCCGCGTTCCTGGACCGCCTGGCGCAGGAGTCGGTGGTCTTCTTCGACAAGAACCTGCGTCAACAGTGAACAGGCACCGGCGCCGACCCGATCCAGACGGTCGGGCTCGACGATCACGCGCCGTGCATGGCGTCGGCGATGTCCGCGCGGTGCCGGGGGCGCACCACGCGGGCAACCTCCTGGCCGTCTTTCAGCAGCACCAGCGTGGGCCAGAGCTTGACGTGGAAGCTGCGCCCCAGCGCCTGACCCGGCCCGTCCTCCACCCGGATGTGCCGCCACGGCGTGGGTTGTGCCAGCGCCTCGGCGATCGCGGGTTGGGCGGCCCGGCAATGACCACACCAGGTGGTGCCGAATTCGAGAACGGTCAAGCCTGGCAGCGCGTCCACATCGGCGCGCGTCGGCGCCTCGATGGTGCTCAGGTAGGGTTTGAAGGCGGTCATGGCCTGATTGTGTCGCACCCCATCGCGCCACCACGACGGTCGGCCGAGCGCATCAGGCCCGCATGCAACGCGGCCCGGTCTGAATCGA
>JAKPJZ010000236.1 GCA_029553955.1 Chloroflexota bacterium | reverse complement strand
CCCCGCGCCGCCTGAGGCCGCCGCCATCCTGCAGCGCTACGGCTACGCGATGAACCGCACCATGGTCAACGAGGACGAGCCCGACCACATGGAGCGCCGCCGCCTGCTGATGGACGCCTTCCTGCCCGACGCGCTGGCCCGGCACGAGCCGGCGGTGCGCGCACTGGCGCGCCAATACATGGACCGCTTTCTGGACAAGGGCCGCGCGGACCTGGTGGCGGAGATGTTCTACGAGATCCCGCTGACCATCGCGCTGCATTTCCTGGGCGTGCCGGACGAGGGTGCCGAGCAGCTGCGCCAGTTTGCCGTGGCCCACACGCTCAACACCTGGGGCCGGCCCACGCCCGAGGAACAGCTCAAGGTGGCCGAGAACGTCGGCCGCTTCTGGCAGGTGGCGCAGAAGATCCTGGAAGACATGATGGCCAGGCCGGACGGCGAGGGCTGGATGTACGAAACCATTCGCCAGCACCACCTGCACCCGGGCATCGTCACCAAGAGCTACCTGCGCTCCATGATGATGGCCATCATGGCCGCCGCGCACGAGACCACGTCGAACGCCACCGCCAACGCCTTCATGACCCTGCTGACGCACCGCGAGGCCTGGGAGGCCATCTGCGAGAACCCGGCGCTGATCCCCAACGCGGTCGAAGAATGCCTGCGTGTGGCCGGCTCCATCATTGCGTGGCGGCGCATCGCCACGGCCGACACCACGGTGGGCGACGTGGCTATTCCGAAGGGCGGCAAGCTGCTGATCGTGCAGGCCTCGGCCAACTTCGACGCCCGGCATTTCGAGAACCCGCAGGAAGTGGACCTGTACCGCGACAACTCGGTGGAGCATCTGACCTTCGGTTATGGCGCGCACCAGTGCATGGGCAAGAACATCGGCCGCATGGAGATGCGCGTGTTTCTGGAAGAGTTCACCCGCCGCCTGCCGCACATCCGGCTGGTGGAAGGGCAGAGTTTCGACTTCCTGCTCAACACCTCGTTTCGCGGCCCGGCCGAGCTGTGGGTGGAGTGGGACCCGCGCAGCAACCCCGAGCGCGCCAACCCCGCCATCCTGGACAAGCCGCTGTCCTTCAAGATCGGCGCGCCGGTCAAGGACGACATCACGCGCGCCGTGGTGGTGCGCGAGCGCCATGTGGAAGGCGAGGGCCTGGTGCGCCTGGTGCTGGCCGATCCACACGGGCGTCCGCTGCCGGCGTGGTCTGCCGGCTCGCATGTGGACCTGGTGGCCGGCGGCTTCCGCCGCAAGTATTCGCTCTGCGGCACGCGCGACGACCGCTCGGTGCTCGAAGTGGTCATCCTGCGCGAGGCCCAGGGGCGCGGCGGCTCCCGGCATTTCTGCGACGCCGTGGGCGTGGGCGACACGATCCACCTGGCCGGCCCGAAGAACCTGTTCCGCCTCGACGAGTCGGCGCAGCACCACATCTTGATCGCCGGCGGCATCGGCATCACGCCCATCCTGGCCATGGCCGACCGGCTGAAGGCGCTGGGCAA
>JAKPJZ010000230.1 GCA_029553955.1 Chloroflexota bacterium | reverse complement strand
CCACCCAGGGCGAGCACCACCGCGTCGGCGTTGCGCTCCTCCCTCCCATCCGGCGTCGCGTAGCACAGCCGGTAACCCTGGGCGCTCACGTGTGACCAACCGCACCAGCGGCGACGCATGTGAAAGCGCACCCCTCCTGCTCGCAGCCGCTGCAGCCAGGCGCGCAGCAGTGGGGCAGCCTTCATGCCGGTCGGGAAGACGCGTCCGGAACTGCCGATAAACGTGCCGATGCCGAGGCCGTCTGCCCATTCGCGTAACTCCGCAGGCCCGAAGGCATCGAGCAAAGGGGCGAGCTCTCGTTCACGCGCACCATATCGCCTCCGGAATGCCGCGGTGGGCTCGGAGTGGGTGAGGTTCAGTCCGCCCCTGCCGGCCAGCAGCAACTTGCGGCCGACTGACGGCATCGCGTCGTAGACCTCGGCCTGCGCGCCGCCCCGGTTGATGACCTCAGCCGCCATCAGCCCGGCAGGCCCGCCACCGACGACCGCCACCCGAGCCGCGGCGGTACCGGGCTGGTCGAAGTCCATTCAGGCGACTACCAGGCAGGGCGCGCCGCTCAGGCGAGTGCCCAGCCAGGTGAGTCCGAGCGCGGGCAGCGCGGCCTGCAGCCGGGCCGGATCGGCGGTTGCCAGCAGCAAC
Organism: Chloroflexota bacterium; assembly: GCA_029553955.1. Lineage (GTDB taxonomy): Bacteria > Chloroflexota > Anaerolineae > SpSt-313 > SpSt-313 > JAKPJZ01. Next base: position 425 of record JAKPJZ010000230.1, on the reverse strand, counting down.
AGCTCACTCCTGCCCTGGGCTGCTTCTCCCGCGAGCCGAACGCACTGGCGCGCGACGGCATCGGCAACATCCACCAGCGTCGCCTGCGAACCGACTATCGGTTCCAGCACGGGGCAGAGAAAAGCATAGTGGGTACAGCCAAGCACGATCTGGTCGACGCCGGCTGCCAGTAGCGGGGCCAGGTGGCGCCGCGCCTCTTCGACAAAATCGGGCTCATCCAGGCGCAGGGTCTCGACTCGCGTTGCCCACCCGGGGCAGGCCTCGATCCTGACGTGTACCGTGCCAGCGTGGCGCCGGATGAGCTGCGCCAAACGCCGGCTGCGGGCAGTCGAGGTAGTCGCCAGCACCGCAATCTGGCCACTGCGCGACATCGCCGCCGCGGGTTTCACGCCGGGCTCCACTCCGACCACGGGCACATCCGGGAA
>JAKPJZ010000223.1 GCA_029553955.1 Chloroflexota bacterium | reverse complement strand
GCCCGCAAGCTCCCCGTTCTGGCCCTCGTTCTGTTGTCGGCGCTATTTTCCCCGGCACCTGTCCGGGCGCTCGCGGAGGAGCCACAGGCCGCGCCGGTGGTCGTGACGGTGACCGATGCCGCCGGCCAGGCGCTGGTCGATGCCGGGGCGCAAGTGGTCTTGTGCGTGCCCGCCACCGGAGCGGTGGCGATCTATGAAAACTGGCGGGCCCGGGCGAAATGCCCCCAGGAATATCAGTTGCACGAGGAGGTGGCGGTCGGGATGGCGATGGGCGCCTCGTGTCGGGGCCGGCGCAGTGCGGTACTGCTCAAATCCCACGGACTCGCCAAAGCCGCCAACGCCCTCGTGGATGCCTGGACGATGGGCGCCGAGGGCGGCCTCGTGTTGCTGGTGGCGTGCGACCGCGAGGGACGCGCCTCCGATACCATTTTCAACATTGATGCCCTGGTCGCGGGCCTGTCCCTGCCCATGCGGCGACTGGGGCCCGGCGAAGTTTATCGCGGAGTGCGGGAGGCGTTCGCCCAGTCGGAGGCGCAGGGCCTGCCGGTCGTTGTGCTGGTCGAAGACGATGAGTTGAACGCCCCGGCCGGCCCCTTGCCGCCGGCGCCCCCGCCGGTCGTCCCCGGGCCTGTGCCGGCTCGCGACGCCGACCGCCGGGTGCTCTGCCCGCTCAACGTCCGCTATCCCCACGAGGTGGTGCAGGCCAAGCTGGCCGGCACCGACTGGCGGACGCTCGTGCGGCCGGTGTGGCCGGTCATCCCGGAGGGCATGCCGCCCAAGTTTCGGCCGACCATTCAGGCCTACATGCCGGTTTTCGATCTGCTCAAAACCCTGCGGCCCGACATCGACTTCATCGCCGGCGACACCGGCACCTCCACGCTGTTTGCCTGCCCGCCTTACGAGTTGATCGACGCCGCCGCTTATTACGGGGGCAGCATCCCGATGGCCGCCGGCGCGCTCAAGGCGGGCGCCCGCAAGACGTGGGCGGTGACGGGCGATTGGGCGTTTACCGCCGCCGGACATCTGGGCCTGCACGAGGCCGTGCAAATGGGCCTGCCCGTCAAAGTGCTGATCCTGCACAACCGGGTGGCCGGGGCCACCGGTGGGCAGCCGCTCAACGAGGGCGTCTTTGCGCGGCTGATCGGCGCCTATTCCGAGTTTGTCCGCCGCGTCGATGTGGCAGACCGGGA
>JAKPJZ010000209.1 GCA_029553955.1 Chloroflexota bacterium | reverse complement strand
TGCCCTTTTCGGCGAACCCGCGTCTGAGGCCCTGCCCCCGCACTACCGCCAGATGCCGTTGCGGCTGAACCAGATGCCACCCCTGGACCGCACAATGGTGGCCGGGCGCCATTACAAGCTGATGCGCCTGCTGCACGAACGCAGCCACACTTTCGACGAATTGCGGGCCCACACCGGCCTGAGCGAAAAGCAGCTGCACCGGGACCTGACCGCCCTGCACCTGGTCGGAAGCCTCGGCACCAATTGAACCGTTCCCGGCGGGGATCCAGCGCGGTGTGCCGCCTTTGGCGTGCGCGAGTCAGGTCCGCCCAGCGAACGCTCAGCAAGGAATCGCAGCGCCCCAGCGCCAGAACGCCCGACCCTGTCAGGCCGGCTCGACGGCCGGTTCCCTGTAGAAAGCGCCCGGCCGCAGCTTGCGCGCCGCCAGGGGCGTCACCGCACCGTGGATCGCACCAATGTGCTCTGGCGTCGTGCCACAGCAGCCGCCCACGATGTTGACCAGGCCTTCGGCGGCGAATTCGCGCAGCAGGCGGCTGGTGACCTCGGGCGTTTCGTCGAAGCCCGTGTCGCTCATCGGATTCGGCAGGCCGGCGTTGGGGTAGCAGCTGATGAAGGTCTCGGGCGCGGCCTTGGCCAGCTCCTGAATGTAGGGGCGCATCAGCGCCGCGCCGAGTGCGCAGTTCAGCCCCACGGCCAGCGGTTGGGCATGGCGCACGCTGTGCCAGAAGGCGGTGACGGTCTGGCCGCTCAGGATGCGGCCCGAGGCATCGGTCACGGTGCCGCTGATGATGATCGGCAGGCGCTCGCCGCTCGCCTCGAAGTATTCGTCGATCGCGAACAGCGCGGCCTTGGCGTTGAGCGTGTCGAAAATCGTCTCGACCAGCAGCACATCGGCGCCGCCCTCCACCAGCGCCTCGACCTGCTCGTAGTAGGCCGCGCGCAGCTCTTCGAAGCTCACGTTGCGCGCGGCGGGGTCGTTCACGTCCGGGCTGATGCTGGCGGTCCTGGGTGTCGGGCCGAGGGCCCCGGCCACGAAGCGGGGGTGGTCGGGCGTGCTGAACTGGTCGCAGGCCTGACGCGCCAGTCGCGCCGACGCGAGGTTCATCTCGCGCGCCAGATTGGCCATGTCGTAGTCGGCCTGGGCAATGGAGGTGGCGCCAAAGGTGTTGGTCTCGACCAGGTCGGCACCGGCGGCCAGGTAGGCCTTGTGGACGTCGCGGATGATGTCGGGCCGGGTCAGCGAAAGCAGTTCGTTGTTGCCCTTGACGTCTTTGGGGAAGTCCTTGAAGCGATCGCCAGCCCCATCGGGGCCGCGATAGCCTTCCCCGCGGTACTGGGCTTCGGTCAGCTTGAAGCGCTGGATCATGGTGCCCATGGCCCCGTCGAGAATGACGATGCGGTGCTTCAGGATGTCCGGCAGGGCCTGGGCGCGGGTGTAGGTGACGGGCTTCATGGGCCGGGATTATCGGGCAGGTCCGAGCGCCTGGGCCGTTCGCGGGGGCATCGGGGCGGCGCTTTGCCGCGACAATAGCGCTCGGCGCCGCGGGTCGTTCCCGGCAACGGGCAGCTCAGGGGCGCGCAGGGACCTCTGCGCGACAACCGGCCAGCCCAAAGGCCGGCGCCTTCCACCTATTTTCGAACCAAAACCACCCCATCCCGGCGTCGATGGGTCTTCAACAGCTCCTTTTTTGATAGCTTTCGACCTCTCCCCTTCGTCCATCCTTCGCGAGGTCTTCGGCTACGCGGCCTTCCGCGGGCCGCAGGCCGGCATCATTGACCATGTCACCGCCGGCGGCGACGCGCTGGTGCTGATGCCTACCGGGGGCGGCAAGAGCCTTTGCTACCAGATTCCGGCCATCGCCCGCCAACGCGCCGGCCATGGCGTGGCCATCGTGGTCTCGCCGCTGATCGCGCTGATGCACGACCAGGTCGGCGCGCTCGACGAAGCCGGCGTGCCGGCCGCCTTCCTGAACTCCACGCTCGACTGGGACGCCACCCAGGACGTGGAGCTGCGCCTGCAGACCGGCGCCATCACGCTGCTGTATGTCGCGCCCGAGCGGCTGAACACGCCGCGCTTTCTGGGCCTGCTCGATGACCTGCACCAGCAG
>JAKPJZ010000204.1 GCA_029553955.1 Chloroflexota bacterium | reverse complement strand
TTGCCCTACCTGGTGGCCATCGGGGCGCCCATGGCGGCGTCCATCCTGGGCCTGTTCCAGTAGCACGCTCATAACGAGGAGGAGAACGCATGGAAACGCACACCGGATCGTCGGGCCAGACAATCAGCACATCGCCGGTCTTTGTCGGCACCTATCCCAACTACTCCAACGGGACGACCACCACCGACAGCGTGCCTGCCGATCCGCAGGGGCCCTCCGGGTCCGGAGAGCACCCGGCCCGGCCGAAGCCGCATGGACGCAGGGCGCGCCTCTGGTGGCTCACGCTCCCCCTGGCGCTGTTCCTCGCCGCCTGGGTGCTCCTGCGCCGAGCTCCATTGCTGCGGAGGCAACGGCCATGACGGAAGGCTACGCCGTCCTGTGGCTCGGGGTCCTCCCGGGCCTTCTCTCTCTCGGCCTGGCCATCGCCTGGGCCGCCGAGCGCATCCGCGGCGCCATCCGCCAGGCAGCCAGCGAGCGGCGTGAACGCATGCTGCGGCGGCTGGAACTCCTGGCCGAGCGGCGGCTGCGTCAGGAGCCGGACCTGGCCCGGGCGGTGGATGTGAATACGGAGAACTACCTGCAGCGGCTGGAGCAGATCGTCTTGGACGTCGCCGGCGCGACGCCGGGGATCGACCAAGTCCTGCGCCTGGGCGACCGCCCCTGCCCGCACTTGGTGGGCCTGGATTACGCCTTCCAGGAGTGCGTCTTTGCCCTCGACGTCCAGGCCATGGTCGCGGCCGGCCAGGTGCCCCGGCACATGCGCTGGTGGCGCATGGATGCCTTTTCCGCCGGCCCCTTCGCCGTGCGCACCCTGGAGGCGGCCTACCGACTGCTCGCGGCGCGCTACGGCGTGTCCGATCCGGCGCTGCCCCACCGCTCGACCTGGTACCTGGCGATCGTGCCACCCAAAGGAGGCAAACGATGAGACGATGGATACCGCCCCTGCTCGTTGCCCTGCTCGCCGTCCTGATCCTGGCCCTGGCCTTCTGGCCACGGCCCCGCGCGCCGCAGCCGGCGCCAGCGTCCCCCGTCGCCATCGACAAACCAACCTGGACGCAGGTCTTCACACAGCCCGTGCGCTCGCTGATCGCCGCCGATGGGGCGGTGGTGCTGGGCACCTATCAGGACTCCTGCGTCCTGTCAAAGGACGGGGCCACGACGCCGATGGCCGCCCAGCCGCCGGCCGAGGACTCACCATGGGGCCGCACCGTCTTCGCTCTGGCCGTGAGCCCGGACCACAGCCGCGTCTACGAGGGCCGGGATATGGCCTACCCGGTGGCCGCCTTCGACCCGCAGCGTCGCAACTGGCGCACGCTGCCGGCTTTCCCCGACCTCGAGCGCTGGACCGTCTGGTCGCTGGCTGCCGGCGACCGCCTCTATGTGGGCACCGGCAAGGGGGTGTGGGCGCACGACCTGGACCCGGACCAGGGCGCCTGGGAGTTGCTCGGCCCGCCGGCCGGCCAGGTCCGCCTGCCGGTGTTCAGCCTGCTCCACACTGCAGATGGCCTGTACGCCGGCACCTTCGACGGCATCTGGCGCTATGCCGGCGGCGAGTGGTCGTTCCTCGCCCAGGCCCCGCGCGGCAAGGTCTTCGCCCTGGCCCAGGGGGAGTGGCAGGGCCGGGCATGGCGGGCCGCCGGCACCGGCGATGGCCTGTTCATCCAGCGCGCTTCGGGCGCCTGGCAGCGGGTCGAGGGGCCGTACGCCAAGGACCCC
>JAKPJZ010000200.1 GCA_029553955.1 Chloroflexota bacterium | reverse complement strand
TGGGCTGCGCCGCGCACCGCACGCGGCAGCAGCCTGAGGGGGATGCCATGGCCGACGAGAGGAGGCTTCCGGCAGACCCCGAGATCGTCGCCTACGCCACGCAGGGCGCCTTCTTCACTGTCTACGACTGCCTGGATATCGGCAAGGTCAAGGTGGAGGTGGCGACCTACGAGCGCGGGCAGGGCCAGACCGCAAGGGCCCTGGCCTACCTGGACGCGGCCGACCTGCGCCCGCTGGTCCATGCCCTGAAGGCCGGCCAGTTCGAGGCGCTCTTCGGCGGGCGCTTCGAGTCCTTTGGCGGCAGCCAGCGCCAGGGGAGCGTCGAGAGCCGCATCCTGCGCCTGGAGCACGATCCCGGCGAGGGTGGGCGCTTTTCTCGTTTCCCCCTGCGGCTCACCGTCACGAACGGCCCGGGCAAGCTGACCCCCACCGGGGCCATCACCCCGGCGGGCGAGCCGGCGGCGCGGGTGAGCATCCGCTTCCCGCTGCTCGACCTGCTGCGCCTGCTGCTGGAGGTCGAGGCTTATCTCGACGCCTACCTGGCAGCGAACGTCGAGCGCCTGCGCAGCGAGCGCGCGGCCGCCCTGGCCGAAAAGCTGGCGGCGCGCCACGGCGGCGAGAGCCCCCCTGAAGTGACCCAACGCTCTCCCGCGCCTGACGAGCGAGCTGCCGTGCCGGCCGCACCGCGCGAGCCGGAAGCATTGCTCAGCCAGGCGCAGCGGGGCTACCTGATCGGCCTGGCCAAACGCTACAGCATCGACCTCGACGCCTACCTGGGCCGGCCGCTGGATAGCCTCACCAAGGCCCAGGCCACGCGGGCCATCGCCGCCCTCAAGGCCGGGCCCGAGCCGCCGGCCACCGACTGGGCGGCCGAGATCCGCCGCCTGGGGGCCGACAAGTTCGGCTGGAACGCGGCGCAGAGCGAAGCAGCCGCCGCCCGCAAGGCTGGCAAGCCCTTTGCCGAGCTGACGCCCGACGAGCTGCAGGCCATCGCTCTGGCG
>JAKPJZ010000179.1 GCA_029553955.1 Chloroflexota bacterium | reverse complement strand
TTGCCGCGGATATCGTCTCTGCTCTGTCTACATATATGAAGAACCCCTCTGTGACTGTGAATGTGGCGCAGTACCGAAAGACCCGTGTGGTCGTTCTGGGTCAGGTCGCGCGCCCCGGGGTTTATGAGCTCCCGGGCGATGTGGGCGCTATTGCCGCCATCGCCACCGCCGGAGGCCTAACGGACATGGCCGACGTGGCCGGCATAACCCTTGCCTTTGCGTCCGGCGAGGCGGCCTGTGTAGACTATGAGTCTGCCCTGACCGATCCTGCCGCCGACGTCATGCTGCACAGCGGAGCCGTCATATACGTCCCCCGCGCATACCGCCAGGTACTTGTGATGGGGGATGTGGAGCGGCCTGGTTCTTACCCGGCTATGGGCGGCGCGGGAAGCAGGATGACTCTGCTAGATGCCATAGCTGCCGCGGGCGGGGTCCGGGGCGATGCGCGCAAAGCTACAGTCGTGTGGAACGGCGTGCGCGATGGAGTTGCGGGCAGCGCGGAGGCCGGGCTGGGCAGCTTGATCGACGCCCCCGAGTCTGATGCGAACATTGCGCTGGAGCCGGGAGACGTGCTCCTTGTGTCCGAGGGCCCTGAGGACTACGTGTCCGTAGTGGGCGAGGTGGCGAGGCCCGGGGTGTACCCATTGCAGCGCGGCGCCACCATCCTCGATGTGATCGCCGCCGCCGGAGGCCCGACCACGAGAGCTGATCTGGGCCGCGTCCGGGTCTACCAGGGGTCCGACGTCCAGGGCGCGTCCACATTCGCCATAGCCTCCGACAGGCTGCTCTTCGAAGGAGATATCAAAGCGAACCCCGAGGCCCGTGCGGGGCAGCTCATAGTCGTGCCGTCCGGCGCGGTCAGGGTACATGTCACCGGGTCGGTGGTTCGTCCCGGCCCTGTGGACCTGATGCACGGCGCCACACTGGCTGAGGCCGTAGCTGCTGCAGGCGGCCTGAAGCCCGATGCCGATGGGCGGCATGCGGTGCTCACCCGGCCAGACGGGCAGGGCGTATCGGCGAGCGAGATGGATGTTGAATCATTCTTTGCCGGCGGCGCGCAGGGGGCGGCCCCCGCTGCGCAAGACGGCGACTCCATATTCATCCCCGCTCTTGACCACCGGGTGCTGGTCATGGGCGAGGTGGCGCGGCCGGGGGCGTACCAGCTCCAGCGCGGAGCGAAGCTTCTGGACGCTATAGCCGCGGCGGGAGGGGCTACTGCCAGGGCTTCCTTGGATAGTGTTACGGTCTACGCCGCAGGAAAGCCCGACCAGGCAGGTAAGCGCGCAATCGGCGAGGGGCGGGCGCTCTTTGCCGGCAGCGCGCAGGACAACCCGGAGCTT
>JAKPJZ010000169.1 GCA_029553955.1 Chloroflexota bacterium | reverse complement strand
GATGAGGTGGGCGCGGCGCTCGTTGGCGGCGCCGGCGCGCTCCTGGGCCTGGGCGATGGCGGCGCCCTCAGCGCGGCGGACCCGCCTGCGGGCGGGCAAGGGACGGGCGAGGCGCCAGTGGCAGGCGGCGAGGGTGCCGACAAGGGCTTCTTCGACGAGGCCGACGGGCTGGAGCTCGGCGCGGTGGGCGGCGTGGAGCTCGGCGTAGGCGGCGGGGTCCTCGTAGCGCTGGAGCGAGGGGGGGATGATGTCGGTGCGGGCAAAGATGCCGTGGGTGACGGCGTTGAGCGAAGAGCGGGCCTTGCCCTGTGGCGTACGAGGGCCGGTGGAGCGCTGGGCGTTGCGCCGGTTGGTGGCGAGGGCTTTCGGCGTCATGTGTTTGGGCATGGCGGGCTCCGGTGTGATGCGTGATGCGTGAAACGTCAAACGTCACGCGTGTTGCGTGTTGCGTGTTCCGTTGGCGGCTGGGGGTCCCTCTCCGTCGCCAAGCGCTTCTCTGGCGCAATAGAAGAGTCGCGCGGCACGATGCGGCGGCCACAGTGCGACGGCATGCGCCTGGCAGCGGGGTTCGCGAACCCTGAGTGACGCGCGAGCCTGTGATCAGCATAGCACATTTGGGCGTCCAAAACAATAGTTTTGGGGTAGAAAAGTAGAGATTGCTACAGGTTGACGCACGGCTGCAAAGCCACGCAACGGCCGGACCGGTGACCAGCAGTGTCCGCTCAGCCTGCTCTGCGCGCCGCCTGGCCCGTCACTGCTTCGCTGCGGCTCGCAATGACGGGCTGAGCAGTTGCGACCAGCATAGCATGGTTCAAGGCGGAAGGCAATGGGTCTACGTCACTTTGCGTCACAGTACTGCACGGTGTGCAGGTGGGGCTGGCGAAGAGGAGTGAAAGCATGTATAATCCGCATATCGTGAGGGCCGGTTTCTGAACGTCGGCAAGAGGCACGGCTACCAGCCCGACAAGCAGGGGCAGGCGACGCTGACGGTGCTGAGCCAGGCGGGACTGTTGTGTGGGGAGTGGGCGGCGTTTACAAGGGAGGCACACCCATGCTCGGCGCCATCGCAGGCGACATCATCGGCTCGATCTACGAACACCATGCCATCAAGCGCAAAGAGTTTTCGCTCTTCGACCCGCGCTGCCGCTTTACCGACGACTCGGTGCTCACCATTGCCGTGGCGCAGGCCATCCTCGAGGACGGCAACTACCGGCGGTGGGTGCGCGAGCTGGGCCGCCGCTACCCCCGCGCGGGCTATGGCGGCTCGTTCAGTAACTGGCTCTTCGCCGATGACCCCGCGCCCTACAATAGCTGGGGCAACGGCGCGGCGATGCGGGTGAGCGCGGTGGGCTGGGCGTTCGGCGATGTGGAGAACGTGCTGCGCGAGGCGGGGCGCACGGCCGAGATGACGCACAACCACCCGGAGGGCATCAAGGGGGCGCAGGCGACGGCGCTGGCGGTGTTCCTGGCACGCACGGGGCACAGCAAGGCGGCCATGCGCGCTGAGGTGGCGGAGCGCTTCGGCTACGATCTGGCGCGCACGGTTGACGGCATCCGGCCCAGGTACCGCTTTGACATCTCGTGCCAGGGCACGGTGCCCGAGGCGCTGATCTGCTTCTTTGACGCTACGTCGTACGAGGACACGGTGCGCAATGCCGTCTCGCTGGGCGGTGACAGCGACACCCTGGCCTGCATCGCCGGCGGAGTGGCCGAGGCCTTCTACGGCCCGCTGCCCGAGGAGATGCGCGCCAGGGTGCAGGCCTGCCTGACTGAGGAGCTGTGGCAGATCACGGAGCGCTTCTGCCGCAGGTTCGCAGCGGGCACGTGATGCTCCGGCACGGAGGCGTCTGCACTGGCGCCTGTGGGGCGGGCTTTCCAGCCCGCCAACCTTCGCAGCGGCCAGCACCTGACGGGCTGGAAAGCCCGTCCCACAGGCCGGTGGAACGAAGGCCCGCCCCCTCTGCGTCCTCTGCGGTGAGCCCCGGTGCCGGGCCTACAGCATGACCGGCTGCGACCAGGCCGTGCGGCCGCGGCTGTCACTGCACTCTACGCGCAGGTACACCCGCTCGTGGCGCAGGGGAAAGCGCGCCTCGGTGAGCAGCGGGCCGCGCGCCGGGGCGAGCGCATAGCTGCCCCAGCCGGCCAGGCTGACGCAGGTGATGCTCTGCACCGGCGAGCAGCGCACGTACAACTCCTGCGAGGCGACGGTGACCTCATAGATCTCTGGCCCTTGCGTGGCGTAGAAGCGGCCGGCGGCCAGCGCTTCGACGATGGCCTCGGGCGTGAGCTCTGTCGCCTTGACCATCACCCAGCCACGCCCCCAGTCGCGCCCCTCCCAGTGCGTATCGTCGACGGCCAGGCCCCACAGCAGCCGGCCGCGGGCGAGCAGGTCATCCCACTGCGCGGCGCCCAGGCCCTTGGCAAAGCGGGCGCAGGTGGTGTTGTAGACCTCGAGCCCGGCATAGCCCCGCAGCCGGGCCAGCTCCAGCAGCGTCAGGCCCAGCCAGTGCGGGTGCGCCAGCCAGACAAAGGCGCCGGCGTCGCGCAGGGCGTCGATGGCCTGCTGCACGTCGCTCTCGCGCGCCACCGCCGCCTCGCGGCGCAGGCCCACGGCCACCACGTGGTAGGGCTCGCCCAGCTCGGTGCGGCCGGGGTGCACCTCCATGCCGGGCAGCACCAGGAAGCCGGGCTGCGCCAGGCCGGCGACGGGGATGAGCGCGTCGTGGTCGGTGACGGCGACGAAATCGTAGCCGTGGGCGCGATACCAGGCCGCGGCGGCCCGAGGCGTGCGCCGCCCGTCGGAGGCCGTGGTGTGCAGGTGCAGGTTGCCGCGGTACCAGTTGCCCGGCGCGGCGAAGGGATGGCAAAAGCCAGACATCGTCTGTGACATCGACGCATCTCCAACAAAACACGTCATCGGCCGGGTTCCACGCTCCGCTGCCGCCCGGCTCAAACCATAGGCGGGTTTGTGGTCGAGAGGTCTGGGCCGGTGGCTGCCCCTGCGGGGGCAGCCACCGGCCCAGACCTCTCGACCACAAACCCGCATGGGGGCCGCACCGGGCACGGCGAAGCTCGGCAGCCGGTCACAAGCCCCATGTGGGACACGACCCGTCAAGGAACGGATTGTACGCCGGGCGGGGCGGCGGGGCGAATTGCAGGCTCTTTGACAGGTCAGCAAATCTCGCCTATAACGGAAGCGCCGGCACCTCGCCGGTCTTCAGGGCAGCGCAAGGAGGCAGGCGTGAACCCCAACCCCACCCTCAAGAAGCTCGGCTTCACCGAGCGCGACCGCGTCGCCATCGTCCACGTCGACGACCTGGGCATGTGCCAGGCGAGCCTGACCGCCTTTGCCGAGCTGGTCGATTTCGGCATTGTCTCGTCGGGCGCGGTGATGATGCCCTGCCCCTGGGCGCCGGCGGCGGCGGCCTATTGCCGGGCACACCCCCGGGCCGACGTAGGCGTGCACCTGACGCTGACCAGCGAGTGGGAGACCTATCGCTGGGGGCCGCTCTCCACGCGCGACGCGGGCTCGGGCCTGCTCGACAGCGAGGGCTGCTTCCACCGCACGTCGGAGGAGGCACAGGCATGCGCCGACCCCGAGGCCGTGGCGCTGGAGCTGCGCACCCAGCTCGACCGCGGCCTGGCGGCGGGCATTGACGCCACGCACATCGACACCCACATGGGCACGGTGGCGCACCCCAAGTTCATCATGGGCTACGTTCAGCTCGCACTCGAACGCGGCCTGCCGCCGATGATCCCCCGGCTCGACGAGGCCGGCTGGCGCGCGCTGAACATCGACGCCGAGACGGCCGCGTTTGCCGCGCAAGTGATCGCCCAGCTCGAAGCGCAGGGCCTGCCGCTGCTCGACCATATCGACTCGCTGCCGCTCGACCGGCCCGACGGCCGCATCGAGCAGGCCAAGCGCGCCTTCGACCGCCTGCCGGCGGGGCTGACGCATTTCCTGATCCACGCGTCGGCTGATACCCCCGAGCTGCGGGCCATCACGCCCGATGCCCCCAGCCGCATCGCCGACTATCAGGCCTTCATGAGCCCCGAGCTGCGCCGCTACGTGCGCGACTCGGGCGTGCAGATCATCGGTTACCGTGCCCTGCGTGACCTGATGCGCTAGTAGGCCGCATTGCCTCCCAGCGCGGCGGCCATGGCCGGCGGGTCGTCGGTGGTGATGCGGTCGACGCCGGCTGCGGCGAGGCGCTGCGCCAGGGCGACGTCGCCGGGGCGGTGCGGGTCGAGCGTCCACGCGGCGACCTGTACTCCGCGCGCGTGCAGGAAGGCGATCCAGTCAAAGCCATCGTCGAGCGCCCGCGCCAGGACGCTGCCGCGGATGTACCACACCCCGGCCGGCGGCGCCTGCTGCCAGAGCGTGGCGGCGCGCTCGGCCAGGTACTCGCCCGGCGCGCCCCAGCGCACCGCGGCGAGGGGGTGATCGTCGCGGTAGCCGTACGCGCCGCAGCGGTAGGGCGGTGCCTGGCCGATGTCGTCGTCGCGCAGGTCGAGGTAGAGCAGGGGGTCGAAGCCGAGCGCCAGCCCGGGCGCCAGCGCGAGCAGGCGGTGCAGCGCCCAGTCGGCCACGCTCGACACGCGCACACGCCCGCCCAGCGGCTGCACGAGGCGAGCCAGCGTGCGCAGCCGCTCCTCAGTGAGCAGCGCCGTGGGGTGTGCCTTGAGGTCAAGCTGCAGCTCGGCCGGCGCCTGCTGACCCTGCAGCGGGGCGACGGCGCGGCTGAGCAGACCCACCGGCTCGGCGCTCGGCTGCCCGCCCACGAGCAGGCGCAGCCCGGCGACCTCGGCGGGCGTGTGCCGGCCCACCGGCCCACAGCCCGTCGTGGCGCGTTCGAGCAGTGGGTCGTGCAGCATGGCCAAATCGTCGCCGGCGAGCGCCTGCACGTCAATCTCGACCGCCCGCGCACCGGCCGCGGCGCAGGCCTCGAGGCCGGCCAGCGAACTGGGAGCGTAGCGCCCGCCGGCTGCAGCGGCATGATAGACCAGGAGCACAGGGCACCTCCTTGAGCATGCATTCGTCGCCTATTATAGCCCATCCTGACCCAGGCGGCGAAGGCGCCTCCAGGTCGGGTATGTCCCATCATCGTTGGTGACCGGCTCTTGGGCTTCGCACGAACCCGGTGCTAGCCTTTCAGGTAGGGGTTTGGCGGGCTGGCGTTGCTGGCCGCCCCGCGGGGCGGCCAGCAACGCCAGCCCGCCAAACCCCTACCCGGGTCAGGGCCGGGCGCACGAGGGCGTGTGTCTGCGCAGGCTTGTCTGCGCCCAAGGGGTGGCAGCGGAGCAGAGAAGCCGGCCATTGCCCGGGTGCCCCACAACCGTGGGACACACCCTCCAGGTCCGTCGATTTGACGATTCACAAAAGGCAGAGTATCCTCAGCTCTGCGTACACCATAGCCTTTACTGCCCAAGAACCACCTTCTGACATTTGGCACTTCCGTCTCGCCGTGCATCGCTGCTCTGCCAGAAAGGGGTTCGCTATGCCCGCCATCACACCTGATCTGCGCGAGCGTGCTCGAGGCTGTCTTCTCGGCGCGGCCGTCGGCGATGCCTTCGGCATGGCCCTCGACAGGGCGCCGCGGCAGCCGGTCAATGCCCAGATCCGCAGCATGCGCCGGGGCCGGCTGCCGGAGGGGCAGTTCACCGCCAGCACCGGCGCCATGCTGACCGTGGCCGAGGCGCTGCTCGAGGCCAGCCCGCCCGATGCCGCAGCCCTGGCAGCGCGTGTAGAGGCGGCGCGCAAGGCCAACGCCCCGCGCATCGGCGTGCAGGCGCGCGGCCTGCTGGCTCATCTGGCGGGCGTGCCGCCGCGCGACCAGGCGGAGGCTGCGGCTGCAGAGTCGCCCAAGCCCGATGCCGGCGTGCTGCTCCGCTGCCTGCCCCTTGCCCTGGCGAACCTCGACAACCCCTTTGCCTGCCTCACCCAGGCCCGCGACCTCTGCCGTGCTACGCACCCCCATCCCGATTGTGCCGCGGGCGGCGGCTTTGTCGCCACCGTGCTCTGGCACCTCATCCAGGGCTTGGCGCCGCGCCAGGCATTGCGGCAGAGCCTCGAGGCCTGCGGTGACCTGCCCTCTACCCTCGAACACACCATCCGCTGGGCCTCAACCCGCCTGCGCGACAAGCTGGTGAACGGCGCCGAGGTGCAGCCGCTCGTGGAGAGCGCTGTCTGGGGCCTGCTGACGACCGCATCGTTCGCCGAAGCGGTCACCCGCGTGACCAACTTGGGCGGCAGCGCCGCCATCGCCGGCGCCCTGATCGGTGCCTGGGCCGGCGCCGCCTACCGCCACAGCGGCATCCCAGCCGACTGGCGCACGCTGGTCCACGGCACCTGGCCGGCTCGCGGCCGCACCTGGCGCGAGAAGGACCTCGCCGACCTCGCCCTGCGGCTCGCCCTGGCCTGATCCACCCCTGTCATTGCGAGCGTAGCGAAGCAATCTCCACGTCGGGCATTGGGGATTGCTCCGTCGGCGGCTGCGACCGCCTCCTCACAATGACAGGTCAAGGTTCTGTGCTGGGCACAGGGTTCCGCGAACCCTGGGATACTCGCAATGACAGGCTGAGCAGTTGCCTAAAGATGACAATTCTCGTGTAACATGGTAAAATTAGGCCGTAGCGAAAGGCTGAAGGAGGTGCCATGGCGCTGACGGCAGCACGCGACGTTGCCATTATCATACTCTGCGTGGAATCGCTTATCATCGGAGGACTCCTGATCGTCCTGGTCCTACAACTGCAGAGCCTCATGCGCCTGTTGCAGCAAGAGCTGCGGCCCATCCTGCACTCGCTACAGGATACAGTGGGTACGGTGCGCGGCACCACTACGATTGTGAGCGATTATGTCGTGACGCCGGTGGCGCGGCTGGCGTCTCTGTGGGAGGGTATCCGCGAGGGCGCCGAGGCGTTCACGCGCCGTCCGCGGGGCCGGCCCTAGCACCATAGTTGTACGTGGCCGAAGAGGCACGGCATCCGGGCGCTGAGCTTCGCACATGGCCGGAACGGCACCTAAGCGGTTCGGCAATACAAGACTGAGGCTAAGAAGGAGGGACACAATGACCAAGTCAGAAGGCGGCGGCCTCGAGTTCATGGCCGGGTTTGTGATTGGCGGCATCATCGGCGCGGTCGTGGGCATTCTGATGGCCCCGCAGTCGGGCGAGGAGACGCGCGCACAGATCGCCGAGAAGGGCATCGAGCTGCGCGACGAGGTGCAAAAGCGCGCCGGCCAACTGCAGGATGCGGTGCCGACCTTTGTCGAGGAGCAGCGCGGCCGGGTCGAGGAGGCCGTGGAGCGCGGCAGGGAAGCGGCGGCGCGCAAGCGGCAGGAGATCCTGGCCCAGCTCGACGCGCAAAAGAAGGCCGGCGAGGCAAGCTGATACACGCCACAGGGAGGAGACCGATGCTGTTCAGCCGGAGGGCGGCGCGCTGGCTGCTGGCCGGCGCCGCCCTCTTGGTCGTTCTGGCGCTGGCCGGCGCCGCCGCCTGGAGGCCGCTGATCATGCCGGCCCTGTACAACTGTACAGGCGAGCAGGATGCCCGCGAGGCCCTCAAGGGCCTGGCCAGCTACCTCTACCTGCAACTCACCCATCCACTGCCCAGCCTGGCCCCCTATACGCCGCTGCGCCATAGCGGCCGGAACCCCTTCGGCGTGAACACCTTCCTCGAGCAGGAGGTCGAGCCCGTCAAGGTGGCGCGCTCGCTCGACCTGATCCGCGCCGCCGGCTTTGGCTTCATCCGCCAGGAATTCCCCTGGGAGGGCCTCGAGATCTCGGCCAAGGGCGACTATTGGGACCACAAGTGGGACGTCTCGGCCTGGCAAAAGTACGACCGCATCGTCGACATGGCCAACGAGCGCGGGCTCGAGGTCATCGCGCGCCTCGATAACCCGCCCGCCTGGGCGCGGTCGCAGACTGCGCCCACCAGCATCCAGGGTCCGCCCGATAGGGTAGAGGATTTTGGCGACTTTGTCGAAGCCGTGGTGCGGCGCTACCGCGGCAGGGTGCGCTACTACCAGGTCTGGAACGAGCCCAACCTCTACCACGAGTGGGGCGACCAGCCGGTGGACCCCGTGGCCTACACGCGCCTGCTGCAGGAGGCCTACCGCCGGGCCAAGGCGGTGGACCCCGAGTGCGTGATCATCAGCGCCGGCCTGGCGCCGACGCTGGAACAGGGCCCACAGAACCTCAGCGACCTCACCTACCTGCAGCGCATGTACGATGCAGGAGCGAAGGGCTCTTTTGACATCCTGGGCGTGATGGCCTATGGTTTGTGGACCGGCCCGACCGACCGGCGCGTCGATGCGCAGCGCACCAACTTTGCCCGCCCGCAGCTCATGCGCGCGCTGATGGTCAAGAACGGCGACGCCGGCAAACCCATCTGGGCCATGGAAATCGGCTGGAACGCCATGCCGGCCGGCCTGCAGGCGGTGCCGGAATTCGGCCGGGTGAGCCGCGAGATGCAGGCCGAGCTGGCCGTCGGCGCCTACGAGCGCGCGCAGGCCGAGTGGCCGTGGATGGGCGCGATGAGCTACTGGTTCTTCAAGCGGGCGAGCGACGCCGAGAAGGACCAGCCCTGGTACTACTTCTCGCTGCTCGAGCCCGATTTCACCGCGTGGCCGGCCTACGACGCCCTCAAGGCCTACATTGCCGGCGCCAGGGCGCTGTACCCCGGCTACCACCAGGAGGACCACTGGGCCCTCGACTACTCAGGGCCATGGCAAGAGGCCAGCGACGGGGCCGCCGTGCTCGGCAGCTACCGGCGCGGCCTGCCGGGCGCGCGTGTGCGCTGTGATCTCTGGGGCAGCGAGCTGCGCCTGATCCCCTTCGGCGCTACCGATGCGGCCTCGCTGCAGGTGACGGTCGATGGACAGCCCGCACAGGTGACGGCCGCGCAGGTGCAGGGCCGGCCCGCACTCGTGCTGCTGCGGGCCGCCGGCCCGGCGCGGCACACCGTCGAGATCGAGGTACGCGCCGAGCAGGGGCTCGCCATCGACGGCTTCCTGGTCACGCGCACCGACCGCCGCGGCGTCTATGCGCTGGGCGGCCTGGGCGCCCTGGTTGGTCTCATTGGGGCAGGCTGGGCTATGGCTCGCCGGTTGCGCTCAAGAACCCATCCAAAGCCGTAGCCTAGCCCCTTGTGGGTGTTCTCCGGACAGAGCCGTAGCCTAGCCCCTTGTGGGCGTTCTCCGGACAGAGCCGTAGCCTAGCCCCTTGTGGGCGTTCCGGCACGCCGTGAGCCCTTCGCAAGAGCTTTTCGGATAGGTCTGCAAGAGAGGTTGAGCGCTTGGACAAGCCGATCCCTTCCCCAAAGCACGATGCGAAACGCGAATGGATCCTCGCCGGGCTGGCGCTGGCCGCCATCCTAGGGTTGGCTGCTGCCCTACGCTTCTACCGGCTCGACGGCCAGAGTCTGTGGAACGACGAGGGCACGAGCGTGGCCCTGGCCGGCCGCAGCCTGAGCGTGATCACCCAGAGCGCCGCGGCCGACATCCACCCGCCGCTCTATCACTACCTGCTGCACTACTGGCTGGCCATCTTTGGCAGCGGCCAAGTCGCGGCGCGCTCGCTCTCCGCCGTCTTTGGCGTGGCGCTGGTCGGGTTGACCTTTGTCATGGGGCGGCGCCTGTTCGGCGCGCTGGCCGGCTGGGCAGCGGCGACCTTTGCCGCGGTCTACAGCTACCAGGTCTACTATGCCCAGGAAGCGCGCATGTACATGCTGCTGGCCTTTCTGGGGGCAGCTTCCAGCTACCTCTTCTACCTCGGCTGGCTGGCGCCTGGCGTACGCCGCCGTGTGTGGGCGGTGGCCGGCTGGGTGCTGGTGACGGCGCTCGCCGCCTACACCCACTACCTGGCCGCCGGGGTCGTGCTGGCGCAGAACGTGGCCTTTGTGGCTGGCCTCGTCATCGCAGCGCGGCGCCCCGGCGAACACAAGCCGGCCATCGTGCGCCCGGCGCTGGCCTGGGCTGGCGCGCAGGCGCTGGTGGGCGCGCTCTACCTGCCCTGGCTGTGGCTCACCTGGGCGCAACTCAACCGCTGGCCGGCCACGAGCGAGCCCTTCAGCTTCATCACCCTGCTCAAGCAGGGGCTGGTGCTCTTTGTGCTCGGCCCCACCGCCCAGTTGGGCAACCTGCGGCTGCTGGTGGTGGCGGTGCTCGGCCTGGCCGTGCTGGGCTTCCTCTGGCCCGACCGGCCCGGCGAGGATACTACGAACGCCCGCCTGCTCGCGGCGCTGCACTGGGCCATGCCGGTGGCGCTGCTCTACTACCTGTCGCTCTCACGGCCGGTGTACCACCCCAAGTTCTTGCTGCTGGCCACGCCAGGGCTGCTGTTCCTGTTGGGCCGCGCGGTGGCGCGCCTGGCCCCGGCGCCCGAAGCGTGGGGCCGCCCCTGGGTCGCCTGGGTGCGCGGCGGCGTAGCGGGCTGCGCCGCCCTGGCCGTGGTGGCCTCGAACGCGCCCGGCCTGTACAACAGCTACTTCGACGCGCGCTATGCCCGCGATGACTATCGCGGCATCGCAGCGTACATCTCGGCGCTCGGCCAACCGGGCGACGTGGTACTCATCAACGCGCCCAGCCAGATCGAGACCGTAGCCTACTACTATCACGGGCCACTGCCCATGGTGCCCATCCCGCTGCAGCGGCCGCCCGATCGTGAACAGACGCTGCGCCGCCTCGAGCAGGTCACCCACAGCTCGCAGCGTATCTTTGGCATCTTTTGGGCCACCAACGAGTCGGACCCGGAGCGCATCGTCGAGGGCTGGCTCGACGAGCATGCCTACAAGGCGCTCGACGCCTGGTACGGCCGGGTGCGCCTGGTCGTCTACGCCACGCCGGCGGCCGAGATGGGCGACGAGATCCAGCACCCCTTGGCGGTGAACCTCGGCGGGCAGGTGCGGCTCGACGGCTACACGCTCGGCAGCACCGAGGTCGAGGCAGGCGACATCCTGCAGTTGAACCTGTACTGGGAGGCGACCAACGTCATCCAGCGCCGCTACAAGGTCTTCACTCACGTCATCGATGAGGCCGGCCACCTGGTGGGCCAGCGCGATGCGGAGCCGGGAGGCGGCGTGCGCTTTACGAACACCTGGCAGGAGGGCGAGCAGATCGTCGACCGCTACGGCCTGCCGATCCTCCAGGGCACGCCGCCGGGCGAGTACCTCATCGAGGTCGGCATGTACAACCCGGAGGACGGCCTGCGTTTGCCGCTCGTGGAGGGCGGCAAGGTCACCGGCGACCGCGTCATCCTGCAGAAGGTGCGCGTGGTGCGGCCGCAGGTAGCGCCGCCGCCCGCCGCGCTCGACATGCGCCAGGCGCGCCCCATCAAAGACAGCAGCCTGCAGCTCTTGGGCTACTCGTTCGGCCGCCTGGGCGCCGCCTACGAGGGCGCGGCTGCATACGGGCCAGGTGAGGCCGTAGAGCTGGTGCTCTTCTGGCAGGCGCTGCAGACGCCGCGCGGCGACGTGCAGGCCAATCTGCGCCTGGTCGACCGCTCGGGGCAGGTGCGCTTCGAGCAGCGCGGCCAGCCCACAGGGGGGCGCTACCCGCCTGCGCAGTGGCAGCCCGGCGAGGTCGTGCGCGACTCGATCCACCTGCGCCTGCCGGGCGACCTCACCCCGGGCCAGTACCGCCTGCTGCTGGGTTGGGAGGGCACGACGGCAGCCGAGTCGGTGCCGTGGCGTGAGTTACTGAGGTTCTCGGTGCAGTAATCTACTGTCGGGTCGCCCCATCGCACCCGCGTCGTTCCCCCCAGGCGCTGCCCGTCTCACCACCACGTGGAGACGACCATGGGCAGAGCGGACTTGCATATCCACACGAAGGCCAGCGATGGCCTGCTCTCGCCGCGCGACGTCGTCGAGTACGCCGCGACGGAGACCGACCTCAACGTCATTGCCATCACCGATCACGACACGCTCGACGGGGCCTGGCAGGCCTGGCGCTGGCTGCGGGCGCACCCGGCCGTGCGCCTCGAGCTGCTCTGGGGCGTCGAGATGACCGCCGCCTGGTTCCGCCACCTGCTCTTCTATTGGCTCGACCGGCCGCCCCGCCGGCTACCGCGGCGCCTCCTGCCGTTGCCGCGCCTGATCGCCGAGCTGCGCGAGACGGGCGCCGTCTGCGTGGCCGCGCACCCGGCGAACCTGCTCTCGCTGGCCGGCCCCGAGGTGCGGGCGCTGGCGGCGCGTGGCTTCGCCCCCGACGCGCTCGAGGCCTGCAACCCTGCCATGGGCCGGCGCCGCGAGCCCGGCGTGCGCCAACTGGCAAAAGAGCTGGGGCTGGGCCTCACTGGCGGCAGCGATGCTCACGGCTTCCGCGCCACCATCGGCGCCGCCTATACCGAGTTCCCCGGCTGCTCGCGCCAGCACCTCTTCGCCGCGCTGCAGGAGCACGCCACCGGCGCCGGCTGGCACCCCACGCCGGTGCATACGCCCCTGCGCGTGCTGGCGCGGCAGATTCAGCGCGCCTGGCTCACCAAGCCGGGCCTGCTGCAGCGCCCCCGCGAGCAGTAGTACACTTGATGCAGCTGCTCAGCCCATCATGCTGAGTCATCTTGAACCGCGAAGGGCGCCAAGGGCGCGAAGCTTCTGAAGGAAGGGTTCATCAGTCTCCCTTGGCGTCTCCTTCGCGTTCTTGGCGCCCTTCGCGGTTCAAGATGCCACTCACATCGCCGGCTGAGCAGTCACATTTGACAACGCCGGCCTCTGGCACGACAATTGCCGGGCCTCTCTTGCACCCACATCGCCGACGAAAGGGGGCCTGTGCCATGGCCGATCAGGCGGGGATGCTGCTCTTCAGCCGCCCGCACCGCCGCTACAACCCGCTCAGCGACAGTTGGGTCCTCGTCTCGCCGCAGCGCACGCAGCGGCCCTGGCTCGGCCAAGTCGAAAAGCGGCCGCCGGAGGCGCGCCCGGCCTATGACCCCGGCTGCTACCTGTGCCCGGGCAACGAGCGCGCCGGCGGGCAGCGCAACCCTGCCTACACCGGCACCTATGTGTTCACCAACGACTTTCCGGCGCTGCTGCCCGATACGCCGCCGGGCGAGTACCGCCGCGACGGCTTGCTCTACGCCGCCGGCGAGCGCGGCACCTCGCGCGTCATCATCTTTTCGCCGCGCCACGACCTCACCCTGCCGCAGATGGCCCTGCCCGATATCCGTCGCGTCGTGGACCTGTGGGCCGCGCAGACCGCCGAGTTGGGTGGACTGGATTATGTCGGCTACGTGCAGGTCTTCGAGAACAAGGGCGCGGCCATGGGCGCCAGCAACCCGCACCCCCACGGGCAGATCTGGGCCACCGAGCACGTGCCCGCCGAGCCCGCGCGCGAGCTGCACGCGCTGGCCGCTTACCGAGAACAGCGCGGCTCCTGCCTGCTGTGCGACTATCTGGCGCTCGAGCAGGCCGAAGGCACGCGCCTGGTGCTGCAGAACGAGCATTTCGCCGTGCTCGTGCCCTTTTGGGCCGTGTGGCCGTTCGAGGTCATGCTCGTGGCCAAGCGGCATGTGGGCTCGCTGCCCGAGCTGAGCGATGCCGAGCGCGACGGGCTGGGCGATGCCATCCGGCGCCTGACCACGCGCTACGACAACCTCTTCGCCGTGTCGTTCCCCTACTCCATGGGCTTCCACCAGGCCCCGAGCGATGGGGCGCCCCACCCCGAGGTGCATCTGCACGCCCACTACTACCCGCCGCTCCTGCGCAGCGCCACCGTGCGCAAGTTCATGGTGGGCTATGAGATGCTGGCCGAGCCGCAGCGCGACCTCACCGCCGAGAGCGCCGCTGAGCGCCTGCGCGAGATGCCCGAAACCCTGTAGGAAAAGGCCGGGGTCTTGCACGCAACCCGCCAAAACCCCACCAAAAGAACCCATACCGGGCGGGCGCCTCGTGCAGGGCACGGGGCGTGTAGGCCGGTCGCCAGCCCAGGGCGTTGCACTCGACAGGCTGCCGACGCCCTAAACCTCTCCGCGCACCATGGCCAGCAACCGGTCGAGCAGCCGCTCGCCATCGACGCCCAGGCCATTGTGCTCGTACTCGTTCGTCACCCACGGCCGCAGCCCGCGGATAGTCGCTGCCGCCTCCTCCGAGTAGGTGCGCTCCACATACATGTCATCATAGTATACGGCAGCGGCGCAGGGCACGGTATTGGCGCGCAACACGTCGAGGTCATACAGCCGCGGCCAGCCCTCCCAGGCGGCGAGGATTTCGGCGGCCTCGCGCAGCGGGCGCAGATAGGCGTACTCTTCGAACATCCACGGGTACACCATCTCACCGGTGAACAGGAAGGAGCCGCCGGGCGCATCGAACTCGGGGTACTGCGCCCGCACGCGCTGGGCCGACCAGTGCGAGGCCTGGCCCTGGCAATACTCAGCCTCATGCAGCAGCGCATAGATGGGGTTGGTGTCAAAGCTGAAGGCGTTCTCAACCCCGCGCAGGAAGCCATGGCTCAGCTCGCGGCCCCGCGCGCCCTCGACGAACGCCCCCTCGAGGAGATAGTGTACGCGCTCCAAGCCGGTGGAGGCGCCAAAAGCGATGCCGAGCTGCTGAAAACGCCGCGGCGACAGCCGGCCGCCGCCGGGGAGCGTCACGTCGTGGGCGGCGAGGTAGCCGGCGATCTCGCGCGCCGCCGCCTGGTCCTCCGGGTAGCGTTCGAAGAAGCGCCGGTTCCTGGCCAGCACGCGTTGGTAGGTGGCCTGGTAGACGTCGTCGATCGGCCGATCCAAGGGCGGCAGCCCACCGGTCATGATGGCGCCGCTCAGCCCCTCCGGCGCCGCCGACAGATAGTGGGTCACGCAAAAGCCGCCAAAGCTCTGGCCCAGCGCCAGCCATCTGCCGTCGGGGTCCAGCAGCGCGCGGCGCAGCCACTCCGCGTCGTGCACAATCGAGTCGGCGCGAAAGTGGCTCAGGTACTCGGCCTGCTCCTGCGGCGAGGTCAGCCGGGCCAGGGTCTGGTGGGTGACAGGGCTGCTGCGGCCCGTGCCGCGCTCGTCGAGCAGCAGCACGCGGAACTCTTGCAGCGCGCGCCGCAGCCAACCGCTGCTGCCTTCCGGGCGCGGCGCGCCAAAGCCCGGCCCACCCTGGAAATAGACCAGCCAGGGCAGGTCTGCGTCAACTTTGCCGGGGGCGACGACCTCGCGGGCAAAGACGGTGATCTCGCGGCCGTCGGGCCGGGCATGGTCGAGCGGCACAGTGAACTCGTGTTCGGTGAGGACAAGGCCGGGCAGGCGATGGCTGGCCAGGCGCATGGGTACACCTCCTCTGCAGAATTCACGCAGTATACCACCCGTTGCCCGGCCGGCGCAAGCCCTGCCCCCTTTGGGGTACACTCCATCATCGTTGGCGACCGGCTCTTGGGCTTCGCACGAACCCGGTGCTGGCCTTTAGGGTAGGGTTTTGGCGGGCTGGCTGGCGTTGCTGGCTGCCCCGCGGGGCAGCCAGCAACGCCAGCCAGCCCGCCAAAACCCTACCCTAAAGGCCAGCACCGGGTTCGTGCGAAGCCCAAGAGCCGGTCGCCAACGATGATGGAGTGTACCCCAAAGGGGGCAGGGCTTGCGCCGGCCGGGCAACGGGTGGTATACTGCGTGAATTCTGCAGAGGAGGTGTACCCATGCGCCTGGCCAGCCATCGCCTGCCCGGCCTTGTCCTCACCGAACACGAGTTCACTGTGCCGCTCGACCATGCCCGGCCCGACGGCCGCGAGATCACCGTCTTTGCCCGCGAGGTCGTCGCCCCCGGCAAAGTTGACGCAGACCTGCCCTGGCTGGTCTATTTCCAGGGTGGGCCGGGCTTTGGCGCGCCGCGCCCGGAAGGCAGCAGCGGTTGGCTGCGGCGCGCGCTGCAAGAGTTCCGCGTGCTGCTGCTCGACGAGCGCGGCACGGGCCGCAGCAGCCCTGTCACCCACCAGACCCTGGCCCGGCTGACCTCGCCGCAGGAGCAGGCCGAGTACCTGAGCCACTTTCGCGCCGACTCGATTGTGCACGACGCGGAGTGGCTGCGCCGCGCGCTGCTGGACCCCGACGGCAGATGGCTGGCGCTGGGCCAGAGCTTTGGCGGCTTTTGCGTGACCCACTATCTGTCGGCGGCGCCGGAGGGGCTGAGCGGCGCCATCATGACCGGTGGGCTGCCGCCCTTGGATCGGCCGATCGACGACGTCTACCAGGCCACCTACCAACGCGTGCTGGCCAGGAACCGGCGCTTCTTCGAACGCTACCCGGAGGACCAGGCGGCGGCGCGCGAGATCGCCGGCTACCTCGCCGCCCACGACGTGACGCTCCCCGGCGGCGGCCGGCTGTCGCCGCGGCGTTTTCAGCAGCTCGGCATCGCTTTTGGCGCCTCCACCGGCTTGGAGCGCGTACACTATCTCCTCGAGGGGGCGTTCGTCGAGGGCGCGCGGGGCCGCGAGCTGAGCCATGGCTTCCTGCGCGGGGTTGAGAACGCCTTCAGCTTTGACACCAACCCCATCTATGCGCTGCTGCATGAGGCTGAGTATTGCCAGGGCCAGGCCTCGCACTGGTCGGCCCAGCGCGTGCGGGCGCAGTACCCCGAGTTCGATGCGCCCGGCGGCTCCTTCCTGTTCACCGGTGAGATGGTGTACCCGTGGATGTTCGAAGAGTACGCCTATCTGCGCCCGCTGCGCGAGGCCGCCGAAATCCTCGCCGCCTGGGAGGGCTGGCCGCGGCTGTATGACCTCGACGTGTTGCGCGCCAATACCGTGCCCTGCGCCGCTGCCGTATACTATGATGACATGTATGTGGAGCGCACCTACTCGGAGGAGGCGGCAGCGACTATCCGCGGGCTGCGGCCGTGGGTGACGAACGAGTACGAGCACAATGGCCTGGGCGTCGATGGCGAGCGGCTGCTCGACCGGTTGCTGGCCATGGTGCGCGGAGAGGTTTAGGGCGTCGGCAGCCTGTCGAGTGCAACGCCCTGGGCTGGCGACCGGCCTACACGCCCCGTGCCCTGCACGAGGCGCCCGCCCGGTATGGGTTCTTTTGGTGGGGTTTTGGCGGGTTGCGTGCAAGACCCCGGCCTTTTCCTACAGGGTTTCGGGCATCTCGCGCAGGCGCTCAGCGGCGCTCTCGGCGGTGAGGTCGCGCTGCGGCTCGGCCAGCATCTCATAGCCCACCATGAACTTGCGCACGGTGGCGCTGCGCAGGAGCGGCGGGTAGTAGTGGGCGTGCAGATGCACCTCGGGGTGGGGCGCCCCATCGCTCGGGGCCTGGTGGAAGCCCATGGAGTAGGGGAACGACACGGCGAAGAGGTTGTCGTAGCGCGTGGTCAGGCGCCGGATGGCATCGCCCAGCCCGTCGCGCTCGGCATCGCTCAGCTCGGGCAGCGAGCCCACATGCCGCTTGGCCACGAGCATGACCTCGAACGGCCACACGGCCCAAAAGGGCACGAGCACGGCGAAATGCTCGTTCTGCAGCACCAGGCGCGTGCCTTCGGCCTGCTCGAGCGCCAGATAGTCGCACAGCAGGCAGGAGCCGCGCTGTTCTCGGTAAGCGGCCAGCGCGTGCAGCTCGCGCGCGGGCTCGGCGGGCACGTGCTCGGTGGCCCAGATCTGCCCGTGGGGGTGCGGGTTGCTGGCGCCCATGGCCGCGCCCTTGTTCTCGAAGACCTGCACGTAGCCGACATAATCCAGTCCACCCAACTCGGCGGTCTGCGCGGCCCACAGGTCCACGACGCGACGGATATCGGGCAGGGCCATCTGCGGCAGGGTGAGGTCGTGGCGCGGCGAAAAGATGATGACGCGCGAGGTGCCGCGCTCGCCGGCGGCGTAGAGCAAGCCGTCGCGGCGGTACTCGCCCGGCGGCGTATCGGGCAGCAGCGCCGGAAAGTCGTTGGTGAACACATAGGTGCCGGTGTAGGCAGGGTTGCGCTGCCCGCCGGCGCGCTCGTTGCCCGGGCACAGGTAGCAGCCGGGGTCATAGGCCGGGCGCGCCTCCGGCGGCCGCTTTTCGACTTGGCCGAGCCAGGGCCGCTGCGTGCGCTGCGGCGAGACGAGGACCCAACTGTCGCTGAGCGGGTTGTAGCGGCGGTGCGGGCGGCTGAAGAGCAGCATCCCCGCCTGATCGGCCATGGCACAGGCCCCCTTTCGTCGGCGATGTGGGTGCAAGAGAGGCCCGGCAATTGTCGTGCCAGAGGCCGGCGTTGTCAAATGTGACTGCTCAGCCGGCGATGTGAGTGGCATCTTGAACCGCGAAGGGCGCCAAGAACGCGAAGGAGACGCCAAGGGAGACTGATGAACCCTTCCTTCAGAAGCTTCGCGCCCTTGGCGCCCTTCGCGGTTCAAGATGACTCAGCATGATGGGCTGAGCAGCTGCATCAAGTGTACTACTGCTCGCGGGGGCGCTGCAGCAGGCCCGGCTTGGTGAGCCAGGCGCGCTGAATCTGCCGCGCCAGCACGCGCAGGGGCGTATGCACCGGCGTGGGGTGCCAGCCGGCGCCGGTGGCGTGCTCCTGCAGCGCGGCGAAGAGGTGCTGGCGCGAGCAGCCGGGGAACTCGGTATAGGCGGCGCCGATGGTGGCGCGGAAGCCGTGAGCATCGCTGCCGCCAGTGAGGCCCAGCCCCAGCTCTTTTGCCAGTTGGCGCACGCCGGGCTCGCGGCGCCGGCCCATGGCAGGGTTGCAGGCCTCGAGCGCGTCGGGGGCGAAGCCACGCGCCGCCAGCGCCCGCACCTCGGGGCCGGCCAGCGAGAGCAGGTTCGCCGGGTGCGCGGCCACGCAGACGGCGCCCGTCTCGCGCAGCTCGGCGATCAGGCGCGGCAACGGCAGGAGGCGCCGCGGTAGCCGGCGGGGCGGCCGGTCGAGCCAATAGAAGAGCAGGTGGCGGAACCAGGCGGCGGTCATCTCGACGCCCCAGAGCAGCTCGAGGCGCACGGCCGGGTGCGCCCGCAGCCAGCGCCAGGCCTGCCAGGCCCCGTCGAGCGTGTCGTGATCGGTGATGGCAATGACGTTGAGGTCGGTCTCCGTCGCGGCGTACTCGACGACGTCGCGCGGCGAGAGCAGGCCATCGCTGGCCTTCGTGTGGATATGCAAGTCCGCTCTGCCCATGGTCGTCTCCACGTGGTGGTGAGACGGGCAGCGCCTGGGGGGAACGACGCGGGTGCGATGGGGCGACCCGACAGTAGATTACTGCACCGAGAACCTCAGTAACTCACGCCACGGCACCGACTCGGCTGCCGTCGTGCCCTCCCAACCCAGCAGCAGGCGGTACTGGCCCGGGGTGAGGTCGCCCGGCAGGCGCAGGTGGATCGAGTCGCGCACGACCTCGCCGGGCTGCCACTGCGCAGGCGGGTAGCGCCCCCCTGTGGGCTGGCCGCGCTGCTCGAAGCGCACCTGCCCCGAGCGGTCGACCAGGCGCAGATTGGCCTGCACGTCGCCGCGCGGCGTCTGCAGCGCCTGCCAGAAGAGCACCAGCTCTACGGCCTCACCTGGCCCGTATGCAGCCGCGCCCTCGTAGGCGGCGCCCAGGCGGCCGAACGAGTAGCCCAAGAGCTGCAGGCTGCTGTCTTTGATGGGGCGCGCCTGGCGCATGTCGAGCGCGGCGGGCGGCGGCGCTACCTGCGGCCGCACCACGCGCACCTTCTGCAGGATGACGCGGTCGCCGGTGACCTTGCCGCCCTCCACGAGCGGCAAACGCAGGCCGTCCTCCGGGTTGTACATGCCGACCTCGATGAGGTACTCGCCCGGCGGCGTGCCCTGGAGGATCGGCAGGCCGTAGCGGTCGACGATCTGCTCGCCCTCCTGCCAGGTGTTCGTAAAGCGCACGCCGCCTCCCGGCTCCGCATCGCGCTGGCCCACCAGGTGGCCGGCCTCATCGATGACGTGAGTGAAGACCTTGTAGCGGCGCTGGATGACGTTGGTCGCCTCCCAGTACAGGTTCAACTGCAGGATGTCGCCTGCCTCGACCTCGGTGCTGCCGAGCGTGTAGCCGTCGAGCCGCACCTGCCCGCCGAGGTTCACCGCCAAGGGGTGCTGGATCTCGTCGCCCATCTCGGCCGCCGGCGTGGCGTAGACGACCAGGCGCACCCGGCCGTACCAGGCGTCGAGCGCCTTGTAGGCATGCTCGTCGAGCCAGCCCTCGACGATGCGCTCCGGGTCCGACTCGTTGGTGGCCCAAAAGATGCCAAAGATACGCTGCGAGCTGTGGGTGACCTGCTCGAGGCGGCGCAGCGTCTGTTCACGATCGGGCGGCCGCTGCAGCGGGATGGGCACCATGGGCAGTGGCCCGTGATAGTAGTAGGCTACGGTCTCGATCTGGCTGGGCGCGTTGATGAGTACCACGTCGCCCGGTTGGCCGAGCGCCGAGATGTACGCTGCGATGCCGCGATAGTCATCGCGGGCATAGCGCGCGTCGAAGTAGCTGTTGTACAGGCCGGGCGCGTTCGAGGCCACCACGGCCAGGGCGGCGCAGCCCGCTACGCCGCCGCGCACCCAGGCGACCCAGGGGCGGCCCCACGCTTCGGGCGCCGGGGCCAGGCGCGCCACCGCGCGGCCCAACAGGAACAGCAGCCCTGGCGTGGCCAGCAGCAAGAACTTGGGGTGGTACACCGGCCGTGAGAGCGACAGGTAGTAGAGCAGCGCCACCGGCATGGCCCAGTGCAGCGCCGCGAGCAGGCGGGCGTTCGTAGTATCCTCGCCGGGCCGGTCGGGCCAGAGGAAGCCCAGCACGGCCAGGCCGAGCACCGCCACCACCAGCAGCCGCAGGTTGCCCAACTGGGCGGTGGGGCCGAGCACAAAGAGCACCAGCCCCTGCTTGAGCAGGGTGATGAAGCTGAAGGGCTCGCTCGTGGCCGGCCAGCGGTTGAGTTGCGCCCAGGTGAGCCACAGCCAGGGCAGGTAGAGCGCGCCCACCAGCGCCTGCGCGCCAGCCCAGGCCAGCGCCGGGCGCACGATGGCCGGCTTGTGTTCGCCGGGGCGCCGCGCTGCGATGACGAGGCCAGCCACAAAGGCCACGTTCTGCGCCAGCACGACCCCGGCGGCCAGGTAGTGGGTGTAGGCGGCGAGCGCCGTCACCAGCACCCAGCCGGCCACCGCCCACACACGGCGGCGTACGCCAGGCGCCAGCCAGCCGAGGTAGAAGAGGTAGCTGGAAGCTGCCCCCAGAAAGGCCAGCAGCATGTACATGCGCGCTTCCTGGGCATAGTAGACCTGGTAGCTGTAGACCGCGGCAAAGGTCGCCGCTGCCCAGCCGGCCAGCGCGCCGAACAGGCGCCGCCCCATGACAAAGGTCAACCCGACCAGCGCCACGCCAAAGACGGCGGAGAGCGAGCGCGCCGCGACTTGGCCGCTGCCAAAGATGGCCAGCCAGTAGTGCAGCAGGTAGTGATAGAGCGGCGGGTGGATGTCGGCCGCGGCGCTCTGGGTGATCACGCTCAGGCTGCGGCCGGCCAGGGCCACGCTCGTGCCCTCGTCGTTCCACAGACTCTGGCCGTCGAGCCGGTAGAAGCGTAGGGCAGCAGCCAACCCTAGGATGGCGGCCAGCGCCAGCCCGGCGAGGATCCATTCGCGTTTCGCATCGTGCTTTGGGGAAGGGATCGGCTTGTCCAAGCGCTCAACCTCTCTTGCAGACCTATCCGAAAAGCTCTTGCGAAGGGCTCACGGCGTGCCGGAACGCCCACAAGGGGCTAGGCTACGGCTCTGTCCGGAGAACGCCCACAAGGGGCTAGGCTACGGCTCTGTCCGGAGAACACCCACAAGGGGCTAGGCTACGGCTTTGGATGGGTTCTTGAGCGCAACCGGCGAGCCATAGCCCAGCCTGCCCCAATGAGACCAACCAGGGCGCCCAGGCCGCCCAGCGCATAGACGCCGCGGCGGTCGGTGCGCGTGACCAGGAAGCCGTCGATGGCGAGCCCCTGCTCGGCGCGTACCTCGATCTCGACGGTGTGCCGCGCCGGGCCGGCGGCCCGCAGCAGCACGAGTGCGGGCCGGCCCTGCACCTGCGCGGCCGTCACCTGTGCGGGCTGTCCATCGACCGTCACCTGCAGCGAGGCCGCATCGGTAGCGCCGAAGGGGATCAGGCGCAGCTCGCTGCCCCAGAGATCACAGCGCACACGCGCGCCCGGCAGGCCGCGCCGGTAGCTGCCGAGCACGGCGGCCCCGTCGCTGGCCTCTTGCCATGGCCCTGAGTAGTCGAGGGCCCAGTGGTCCTCCTGGTGGTAGCCGGGGTACAGCGCCCTGGCGCCGGCAATGTAGGCCTTGAGGGCGTCGTAGGCCGGCCACGCGGTGAAATCGGGCTCGAGCAGCGAGAAGTAGTACCAGGGCTGGTCCTTCTCGGCGTCGCTCGCCCGCTTGAAGAACCAGTAGCTCATCGCGCCCATCCACGGCCACTCGGCCTGCGCGCGCTCGTAGGCGCCGACGGCCAGCTCGGCCTGCATCTCGCGGCTCACCCGGCCGAATTCCGGCACCGCCTGCAGGCCGGCCGGCATGGCGTTCCAGCCGATTTCCATGGCCCAGATGGGTTTGCCGGCGTCGCCGTTCTTGACCATCAGCGCGCGCATGAGCTGCGGGCGGGCAAAGTTGGTGCGCTGCGCATCGACGCGCCGGTCGGTCGGGCCGGTCCACAAACCATAGGCCATCACGCCCAGGATGTCAAAAGAGCCCTTCGCTCCTGCATCGTACATGCGCTGCAGGTAGGTGAGGTCGCTGAGGTTCTGTGGGCCCTGTTCCAGCGTCGGCGCCAGGCCGGCGCTGATGATCACGCACTCGGGGTCCACCGCCTTGGCCCGGCGGTAGGCCTCCTGCAGCAGGCGCGTGTAGGCCACGGGGTCCACCGGCTGGTCGCCCCACTCGTGGTAGAGGTTGGGCTCGTTCCAGACCTGGTAGTAGCGCACCCTGCCGCGGTAGCGCCGCACCACGGCTTCGACAAAGTCGCCAAAATCCTCTACCCTATCGGGCGGACCCTGGATGCTGGTGGGCGCAGTCTGCGACCGCGCCCAGGCGGGCGGGTTATCGAGGCGCGCGATGACCTCGAGCCCGCGCTCGTTGGCCATGTCGACGATGCGGTCGTACTTTTGCCAGGCCGAGACGTCCCACTTGTGGTCCCAATAGTCGCCCTTGGCCGAGATCTCGAGGCCCTCCCAGGGGAATTCCTGGCGGATGAAGCCAAAGCCGGCGGCGCGGATCAGGTCGAGCGAGCGCGCCACCTTGACGGGCTCGACCTCCTGCTCGAGGAAGGTGTTCACGCCGAAGGGGTTCCGGCCGCTATGGCGCAGCGGCGTATAGGGGGCCAGGCTGGGCAGTGGATGGGTGAGTTGCAGGTAGAGGTAGCTGGCCAGGCCCTTGAGGGCCTCGCGGGCATCCTGCTCGCCTGTACAGTTGTACAGGGCCGGCATGATCAGCGGCCTCCAGGCGGCGGCGCCGGCCAGCGCCAGAACGACCAAGAGGGCGGCGCCGGCCAGCAGCCAGCGCGCCGCCCTCCGGCTGAACAGCATCGGTCTCCTCCCTGTGGCGTGTATCAGCTTGCCTCGCCGGCCTTCTTTTGCGCGTCGAGCTGGGCCAGGATCTCCTGCCGCTTGCGCGCCGCCGCTTCCCTGCCGCGCTCCACGGCCTCCTCGACCCGGCCGCGCTGCTCCTCGACAAAGGTCGGCACCGCATCCTGCAGTTGGCCGGCGCGCTTTTGCACCTCGTCGCGCAGCTCGATGCCCTTCTCGGCGATCTGTGCGCGCGTCTCCTCGCCCGACTGCGGGGCCATCAGAATGCCCACGACCGCGCCGATGATGCCGCCAATCACAAACCCGGCCATGAACTCGAGGCCGCCGCCTTCTGACTTGGTCATTGTGTCCCTCCTTCTTAGCCTCAGTCTTGTATTGCCGAACCGCTTAGGTGCCGTTCCGGCCATGTGCGAAGCTCAGCGCCCGGATGCCGTGCCTCTTCGGCCACGTACAACTATGGTGCTAGGGCCGGCCCCGCGGACGGCGCGTGAACGCCTCGGCGCCCTCGCGGATACCCTCCCACAGAGACGCCAGCCGCGCCACCGGCGTCACGACATAATCGCTCACAATCGTAGTGGTGCCGCGCACCGTACCCACTGTATCCTGTAGCGAGTGCAGGATGGGCCGCAGCTCTTGCTGCAACAGGCGCATGAGGCTCTGCAGTTGTAGGACCAGGACGATCAGGAGTCCTCCGATGATAAGCGATTCCACGCAGAGTATGATAATGGCAACGTCGCGTGCTGCCGTCAGCGCCATGGCACCTCCTTCAGCCTTTCGCTACGGCCTAATTTTACCATGTTACACGAGAATTGTCATCTTTAGGCAACTGCTCAGCCTGTCATTGCGAGTATCCCAGGGTTCGCGGAACCCTGTGCCCAGCACAGAACCTTGACCTGTCATTGTGAGGAGGCGGTCGCAGCCGCCGACGGAGCAATCCCCAATGCCCGACGTGGAGATTGCTTCGCTACGCTCGCAATGACAGGGGTGGATCAGGCCAGGGCGAGCCGCAGGGCGAGGTCGGCGAGGTCCTTCTCGCGCCAGGTGCGGCCGCGAGCCGGCCAGGTGCCGTGGACCAGCGTGCGCCAGTCGGCTGGGATGCCGCTGTGGCGGTAGGCGGCGCCGGCCCAGGCACCGATCAGGGCGCCGGCGATGGCGGCGCTGCCGCCCAAGTTGGTCACGCGGGTGACCGCTTCGGCGAACGATGCGGTCGTCAGCAGGCCCCAGACAGCGCTCTCCACGAGCGGCTGCACCTCGGCGCCGTTCACCAGCTTGTCGCGCAGGCGGGTTGAGGCCCAGCGGATGGTGTGTTCGAGGGTAGAGGGCAGGTCACCGCAGGCCTCGAGGCTCTGCCGCAATGCCTGGCGCGGCGCCAAGCCCTGGATGAGGTGCCAGAGCACGGTGGCGACAAAGCCGCCGCCCGCGGCACAATCGGGATGGGGGTGCGTAGCACGGCAGAGGTCGCGGGCCTGGGTGAGGCAGGCAAAGGGGTTGTCGAGGTTCGCCAGGGCAAGGGGCAGGCAGCGGAGCAGCACGCCGGCATCGGGCTTGGGCGACTCTGCAGCCGCAGCCTCCGCCTGGTCGCGCGGCGGCACGCCCGCCAGATGAGCCAGCAGGCCGCGCGCCTGCACGCCGATGCGCGGGGCGTTGGCCTTGCGCGCCGCCTCTACACGCGCTGCCAGGGCTGCGGCATCGGGCGGGCTGGCCTCGAGCAGCGCCTCGGCCACGGTCAGCATGGCGCCGGTGCTGGCGGTGAACTGCCCCTCCGGCAGCCGGCCCCGGCGCATGCTGCGGATCTGGGCATTGACCGGCTGCCGCGGCGCCCTGTCGAGGGCCATGCCGAAGGCATCGCCGACGGCCGCGCCGAGAAGACAGCCTCGAGCACGCTCGCGCAGATCAGGTGTGATGGCGGGCATAGCGAACCCCTTTCTGGCAGAGCAGCGATGCACGGCGAGACGGAAGTGCCAAATGTCAGAAGGTGGTTCTTGGGCAGTAAAGGCTATGGTGTACGCAGAGCTGAGGATACTCTGCCTTTTGTGAATCGTCAAATCGACGGACCTGGAGGGTGTGTCCCACGGTTGTGGGGCACCCGGGCAATGGCCGGCTTCTCTGCTCCGCTGCCACCCCTTGGGCGCAGACAAGCCTGCGCAGACACACGCCCTCGTGCGCCCGGCCCTGACCCGGGTAGGGGTTTGGCGGGCTGGCGTTGCTGGCCGCCCCGCGGGGCGGCCAGCAACGCCAGCCCGCCAAACCCCTACCTGAAAGGCTAGCACCGGGTTCGTGCGAAGCCCAAGAGCCGGTCACCAACGATGATGGGACATACCCGACCTGGAGGCGCCTTCGCCGCCTGGGTCAGGATGGGCTATAATAGGCGACGAATGCATGCTCAAGGAGGTGCCCTGTGCTCCTGGTCTATCATGCCGCTGCAGCCGGCGGGCGCTACGCTCCCAGTTCGCTGGCCGGCCTCGAGGCCTGCGCCGCGGCCGGTGCGCGGGCGGTCGAGATTGACGTGCAGGCGCTCGCCGGCGACGATTTGGCCATGCTGCACGACCCACTGCTCGAACGCGCCACGACGGGCTGTGGGCCGGTGGGCCGGCACACGCCCGCCGAGGTCGCCGGGCTGCGCCTGCTCGTGGGCGGGCAGCCGAGCGCCGAGCCGGTGGGTCTGCTCAGCCGCGCCGTCGCCCCGCTGCAGGGTCAGCAGGCGCCGGCCGAGCTGCAGCTTGACCTCAAGGCACACCCCACGGCGCTGCTCACTGAGGAGCGGCTGCGCACGCTGGCTCGCCTCGTGCAGCCGCTGGGCGGGCGTGTGCGCGTGTCGAGCGTGGCCGACTGGGCGCTGCACCGCCTGCTCGCGCTGGCGCCCGGGCTGGCGCTCGGCTTCGACCCCCTGCTCTACCTCGACCTGCGCGACGACGACATCGGCCAGGCACCGCCCTACCGCTGCGGCGCGTACGGCTACCGCGACGATCACCCCCTCGCCGCGGTGCGCTGGGGCGCGCCGGGCGAGTACCTGGCCGAGCGCGCCGCCACGCTCTGGCAGCAGGCGCCGCCGGCCGGGGTGTGGTACATCCGCGGCAGCGTCCTGGCGCGGGCGCTCGACGATGGCTTTGACTGGATCGCCTTCCTGCACGCGCGCGGAGTACAGGTCGCCGCGTGGACGCTCGACCCGCACCGCCCCGGCGACGTCGCCCTGGCGCAGCGCCTCGCCGCAGCCGGCGTCGACCGCATCACCACCGACGACCCGCCGGCCATGGCCGCCGCGCTGGGAGGCAATGCGGCCTACTAGCGCATCAGGTCACGCAGGGCACGGTAACCGATGATCTGCACGCCCGAGTCGCGCACGTAGCGGCGCAGCTCGGGGCTCATGAAGGCCTGATAGTCGGCGATGCGGCTGGGGGCATCGGGCGTGATGGCCCGCAGCTCGGGGGTATCAGCCGACGCGTGGATCAGGAAATGCGTCAGCCCCGCCGGCAGGCGGTCGAAGGCGCGCTTGGCCTGCTCGATGCGGCCGTCGGGCCGGTCGAGCGGCAGCGAGTCGATATGGTCGAGCAGCGGCAGGCCCTGCGCTTCGAGCTGGGCGATCACTTGCGCGGCAAACGCGGCCGTCTCGGCGTCGATGTTCAGCGCGCGCCAGCCGGCCTCGTCGAGCCGGGGGATCATCGGCGGCAGGCCGCGTTCGAGTGCGAGCTGAACGTAGCCCATGATGAACTTGGGGTGCGCCACCGTGCCCATGTGGGTGTCGATGTGCGTGGCGTCAATGCCCGCCGCCAGGCCGCGGTCGAGCTGGGTGCGCAGCTCCAGCGCCACGG
The DNA here is from genome assembly GCA_029553955.1 of Chloroflexota bacterium. GTDB lineage: Bacteria > Chloroflexota > Anaerolineae > SpSt-313 > SpSt-313 > JAKPJZ01. The sequence goes on along the minus strand of JAKPJZ010000169.1, from coordinate 3,602 downwards.
CCTCGGGGTCGGCGCATGCCTGTGCCTCCTCCGACGTGCGGTGGAAGCAGCCCTCGCTGTCGAGCAGGCCCGAGCCCGCGTCGCGCGTGGAGAGCGGCCCCCAGCGATAGGTCTCCCACTCGCTGGTCAGCGTCAGGTGCACGCCTACGTCGGCCCGGGGGTGTGCCCGGCAATAGGCCGCCGCCGCCGGCGCCCAGGGGCAGGGCATCATCACCGCGCCCGACGAGACAATGCCGAAATCGACCAGCTCGGCAAAGGCGGTCAGGCTCGCCTGGCACATGCCCAGGTCGTCGACGTGGACGATGGCGACGCGGTCGCGCTCGGTGAAGCCGAGCTTCTTGAGGGTGGGGTTGGGGTTCACGCCTGCCTCCTTGCGCTGCCCTGAAGACCGGCGAGGTGCCGGCGCTTCCGTTATAGGCGAGATTTGCTGACCTGTCAAAGAGCCTGCAATTCGCCCCGCCGCCCCGCCCGGCGTACAATCCGTTCCTTGACGGGTCGTGTCCCACATGGGGCTTGTGACCGGCTGCCGAGCTTCGCCGTGCCCGGTGCGGCCCCCATGCGGGTTTGTGGTCGAGAGGTCTGGGCCGGTGGCTGCCCCCGCAGGGGCAGCCACCGGCCCAGACCTCTCGACCACAAACCCGCCTATGGTTTGAGCCGGGCGGCAGCGGAGCGTGGAACCCGGCCGATGACGTGTTTTGTTGGAGATGCGTCGATGTCACAGACGATGTCTGGCTTTTGCCATCCCTTCGCCGCGCCGGGCAACTGGTACCGCGGCAACCTGCACCTGCACACCACGGCCTCCGACGGGCGGCGCACGCCTCGGGCCGCCGCGGCCTGGTATCGCGCCCACGGCTACGATTTCGTCGCCGTCACCGACCACGACGCGCTCATCCCCGTCGCCGGCCTGGCGCAGCCCGGCTTCCTGGTGCTGCCCGGCATGGAGGTGCACCCCGGCCGCACCGAGCTGGGCGAGCCCTACCACGTGGTGGCCGTGGGCCTGCGCCGCGAGGCGGCGGTGGCGCGCGAGAGCGACGTGCAGCAGGCCATCGACGCCCTGCGCGACGCCGGCGCCTTTGTCTGGCTGGCGCACCCGCACTGGCTGGGCCTGACGCTGCTGGAGCTGGCCCGGCTGCGGGGCTATGCCGGGCTCGAGGTCTACAACACCACCTGCGCCCGCTTTGCCAAGGGCCTGGGCGCCGCGCAGTGGGATGACCTGCTCGCCCGCGGCCGGCTGCTGTGGGGCCTGGCCGTCGACGATACGCACTGGGAGGGGCGCGACTGGGGGCGTGGCTGGGTGATGGTCAAGGCGACAGAGCTCACGCCCGAGGCCATCGTCGAAGCGCTGGCCGCCGGCCGCTTCTACGCCACGCAAGGGCCAGAGATCTATGAGGTCACCGTCGCCTCGCAGGAGTTGTACGTGCGCTGCTCGCCGGTGCAGAGCATCACCTGCGTCAGCCTGGCCGGCTGGGGCAGCTATGCGCTCGCCCCGGCGCGCGGCCCGCTGCTCACCGAGGCGCGCTTTCCCCTGCGCCACGAGCGGGTGTACCTGCGCGTAGAGTGCAGTGACAGCCGCGGCCGCACGGCCTGGTCGCAGCCGGTCATGCTGTAGGCCCGGCACCGGGGCTCACCGCAGAGGACGCAGAGGGGGCGGGCCTTCGTTCCACCGGCCTGTGGGACGGGCTTTCCAGCCCGTCAGGTGCTGGCCGCTGCGAAGGTTGGCGGGCTGGAAAGCCCGCCCCACAGGCGCCAGTGCAGACGCCTCCGTGCCGGAGCATCACGTGCCCGCTGCGAACCTGCGGCAGAAGCGCTCCGTGATCTGCCACAGCTCCTCAGTCAGGCAGGCCTGCACCCTGGCGCGCATCTCCTCGGGCAGCGGGCCGTAGAAGGCCTCGGCCACTCCGCCGGCGATGCAGGCCAGGGTGTCGCTGTCACCGCCCAGCGAGACGGCATTGCGCACCGTGTCCTCGTACGACGTAGCGTCAAAGAAGCAGATCAGCGCCTCGGGCACCGTGCCCTGGCACGAGATGTCAAAGCGGTACCTGGGCCGGATGCCGTCAACCGTGCGCGCCAGATCGTAGCCGAAGCGCTCCGCCACCTCAGCGCGCATGGCCGCCTTGCTGTGCCCCGTGCGTGCCAGGAACACCGCCAGCGCCGTCGCCTGCGCCCCCTTGATGCCCTCCGGGTGGTTGTGCGTCATCTCGGCCGTGCGCCCCGCCTCGCGCAGCACGTTCTCCACATCGCCGAACGCCCAGCCCACCGCGCTCACCCGCATCGCCGCGCCGTTGCCCCAGCTATTGTAGGGCGCGGGGTCATCGGCGAAGAGCCAGTTACTGAACGAGCCGCCATAGCCCGCGCGGGGGTAGCGGCGGCCCAGCTCGCGCACCCACCGCCGGTAGTTGCCGTCCTCGAGGATGGCCTGCGCCACGGCAATGGTGAGCACCGAGTCGTCGGTAAAGCGGCAGCGCGGGTCGAAGAGCGAAAACTCTTTGCGCTTGATGGCATGGTGTTCGTAGATCGAGCCGATGATGTCGCCTGCGATGGCGCCGAGCATGGGTGTGCCTCCCTTGTAAACGCCGCCCACTCCCCACACAACAGTCCCGCCTGGCTCAGCACCGTCAGCGTCGCCTGCCCCTGCTTGTCGGGCTGGTAGCCGTGCCTCTTGCCGACGTTCAGAAACCGGCCCTCACGATATGCGGATTATACATGCTTTCACTCCTCTTCGCCAGCCCCACCTGCACACCGTGCAGTACTGTGACGCAAAGTGACGTAGACCCATTGCCTTCCGCCTTGAACCATGCTATGCTGGTCGCAACTGCTCAGCCCGTCATTGCGAGCCGCAGCGAAGCAGTGACGGGCCAGGCGGCGCGCAGAGCAGGCTGAGCGGACACTGCTGGTCACCGGTCCGGCCGTTGCGTGGCTTTGCAGCCGTGCGTCAACCTGTAGCAATCTCTACTTTTCTACCCCAAAACTATTGTTTTGGACGCCCAAATGTGCTATGCTGATCACAGGCTCGCGCGTCACTCAGGGTTCGCGAACCCCGCTGCCAGGCGCATGCCGTCGCACTGTGGCCGCCGCATCGTGCCGCGCGACTCTTCTATTGCGCCAGAGAAGCGCTTGGCGACGGAGAGGGACCCCCAGCCGCCAACGGAACACGCAACACGCAACACGCGTGACGTTTGACGTTTCACGCATCACGCATCACACCGGAGCCCGCCATGCCCAAACACATGACGCCGAAAGCCCTCGCCACCAACCGGCGCAACGCCCAGCGCTCCACCGGCCCTCGTACGCCACAGGGCAAGGCCCGCTCTTCGCTCAACGCCGTCACCCACGGCATCTTTGCCCGCACCGACATCATCCCCCCCTCGCTCCAGCGCTACGAGGACCCCGCCGCCTACGCCGAGCTCCACGCCGCCCACCGCGCCGAGCTCCAGCCCGTCGGCCTCGTCGAAGAAGCCCTTGTCGGCACCCTCGCCGCCTGCCACTGGCGCCTCGCCCGTCCCTTGCCCGCCCGCAGGCGGGTCCGCCGCGCTGAGGGCGCCGCCATCGCCCAGGCCCAGGAGCGCGCCGGCGCCGCCAACGAGCGCCGCGCCCACCTCATC
>JAKPJZ010000150.1 GCA_029553955.1 Chloroflexota bacterium | reverse complement strand
CGGGCGCTTCGCGCGACGCGCGAAGCGCCCGCTGAACCCCCATTTAAGGACTCCCCCTTCCCGCTGCGGCGGGAAGGGGGCCGGGGGGATGGGCTCTATACGATGGCACTGCAGCGCCCTGCACGACCGCGTAAGTACTATTATTTGAAGAGCGCTGCGGCTAGCAGCCTATCGGAGAACCATCCCGTTACCCTCAGCATCCTGGTAGCAGCCAGACGCTTTGCTCCGCTGCTATCCGGCCCTGATCCAGGAGGGGTTTCGACAGGCGGCCAGGGGTTGCGGAGGCTAAGGTGAGGGGGTTTGGGCAGGCAGATGGGGGCCGTTGGCTGGCCCGCTGGCCAGCCAACGGCCCCCATCTGCCTGCCCAAACCCCCTCGAACAGCTAATCGCACGAGAGCCCCGGGCAGACGGTATTCACGTGGATGAGATACGCGATCAGATCGGCAATCTGCTGCTGGGTGAGCAGATTCGCCTGGCCGAAGGCGGGCATCACGATGTCGGGCGACGGGCCAACCGGGACGCGCCCATACTGGATCCTCAGGTCCAGGTTGGTGGCAAAGACCCCGGTGTCGGAGCTGGCAATGTCGGAGTCGATTGGGTTGAGCAGCGGCACCCGGCCCTCGCTGGAGCCAGGGTTGCCGATGCCCTGCAGCCCCACCGGGCCGTGGCAGCCCGCGCAGGAGGGCCCGAAGGCCTCGCGGCCGCGGGCCACGTCGCCTGTCAGGCTCACGGCCTGGCCGGGGCTGGCCAGCGTCGCCGGCCGTGCCAATTCGGCGGTCTCGGGCGGCGCTGTTGTGGCCGGCGGCGGGCCCAGCGTCGCCGTCGGCAGCGCCGGCACGCCCTGCAGCGCATGCAGGTAGGCCACCACGCTCATGATCTGCGCCTCGGTCATTGGCCCACCCTGCCCCAAGAGCCAGGCGGGCATGCGCGTGTTGTTGCGGCCGTAGGCGACGACGGTGTAGACGGCCTGGTCGCCGGCGGTGCGCACGAACTGGCTGTTGCGCAGCGGCGGCGCGCTGACCCCCTGACCCTGGCTGCCGTGGCACAGGCAGCCCTCGATGTAGAGCGTCGCGCCCGCCGCACCACTGACCTCGCCGGCCCCCACCGCGAGCGGCACGGCCGCAGCCGTGCCTTGCGCCTGCACCGTGGCCGGTGCCGGCGGCACCACCGCCGTCTGCAGCTCGGGCGCGAACGGCACCTGCTCGCCCATGCCCAGCGGGATGAAGAGCGTCGGCGTCTGGGCCAGCGGCGTCTGGATCAGCGGCGCCGGCGTCTGGCCCGCCGGCAGCGTGGGCACCGGCGACAGCCCCGGCGGCTGCGGGTTGGGGTAACAGCCGGCGCTCGCAAGGAGTGCGGCCAGCGGTATGAACACGACCAGTGCTCTGAGACGGTGGGCCATTGTCCACCTCCTGGTCTTGACTCAATACGGTTCTCCGACGGCCTGCCAGCAGCCTGTCGGAGAGGAGAACCCTCGCCCTCGGCGTCCTGGCCGCAGCCGGGTCTTCTGCGCTGCTACCACCCGGCCTGGGCCAGGAGGGGGTTTTGGTGGGTTGCTGGCCTCGCCGGCTGCCCCTGGCGCGCCCGCGGGCGCGCCAGGGGCAGCCGGCGAGGCCAGCAACCCACCAAAACCCCACCAAAAGGGGCTCATACCGGGCTCGCGCGGAGCGCGTAAGCCGGTTGTCAGCCCAGACCGTTGCACTCGGGCAGGCTGCTAGGGCACAGCCGTCGGCGACGGCAGCGGCCCCTTGACCAGCGTGACGAGATCCCACGTCTCGCCGGCCGTCAGGCCCTCGGCCAGGCTTGGCATGACCCCGCGCCCCAGGGTGATGACGCGAAAGACCTCCGACGGCGGCAGGCTCGGCACCACCGGCCCACGAAAGTTGGCGGGCGGCGGCGCATAGTAGCCGGCCAGCGGCCCGTTGCCCTGGCCCTCATTGCCATGGCACAGGTAGCAGTGGGTGCGGAAGAGGATAGCGCCACGCTCACGCGAGGCAGCCGAGGCCGGCAGCGGCTCGGTGGCCGGCTGCCCGGCGATCAGCACCGGCCCCTGGATGGGCACCGCCGCCGTCGGCGCAGTCAGGCGCGGCCCCTCCTGATGGCCGACCGACTGCTGCGTCACCATCTGGTCAGGATAGATCCACTGCAAAGCGCTGTAGGCAAAGGCGCAGAGCACAGCAATGCCCAGCACCGCGCCCGCGACCAGGCCCACCCACATGCCCGTGCTGACCTGCCCGCCCAGCCACCAGCGCAGCCGATGGAAGAAGCCAGCCTCGTCGAGCCGGCGCACTCCAAAGCCGCCATTGGCCCTCAGCGCTGCCTCGGCCGGCGCGAGCTGCCGGCTCGTGACCGCTACGAGCAGGCCAAAGGCATCCTCGGTCAGCCGGCGGTCGTAGACCGGGCGCCAGTAGGCCGGCGTGCGTATGTTGAGCAAGAAGCCAAAGAAGAGAAAGCTCAGCGCCCCCAGCAGCGTATACTCATAGATCATGACGATTGACGGCGGGCCCGGCACCAGCGGCTGCCCGCCGACGTCGAGCGGGTAGAGGTTGGTCGTGCCCACCATCAAGAAAACGCCGATCAGAAAGCCCACCGCCGCCCCGATGGCGGTGATGAGGGTGAGCCGTTCGCGCGGGCGCGGGCGGGCGAAACTGCGCAGCGGGTGGGGGTAGGGCATGAGCACCTTGATCCGCCCGTCGGGGATGCCGAGCCGGCGCAAGGCAGGGATGGCCTCAGCGGCCGGCGCAGCGCCGCTAAAGAGGCCCAGCAGCAAATAGTCGTGAAACCCTCTCATGGCCGCCTCCTGCAGCCCATCCGGCGCCCAACAGAGGCGGCATAGGAGCCACCTCTGTTGCGCTCAGGATTGGCCTCACTCGATCTTGGTGCGGATCAGCCCCTTGCCGATGCGCTTCAACTGAACCAGGCACTGCCCCTCCTTGATCTCATAGAGCACGACAAAAGGCACGAGCTTGGAAAAGACCACAAAGCCGAGGACGACAAAGGCCACCGCCCCCAGCGTCATCAGCAGCTCCGACGCGCGCGGGCTGTAGGCGCCCCAGTCGAAGGGCAGGTGGCGCACCCCCAGGTTGACCGTGACGATGATGTAGCGCTCGAGCAGCAGCCCCAGCTGGATAAAGAGCGCAATGGCCAGCATCGCCGGCGGCGAAGTGCGCACCTTGCGCCACCACAGCGTGAAGAAGGGCACGATGGCGTTGGCCGCAATCATCAGCCAGAAGGCGAGCTGCCCCCGGCCGGCCATCATCGTCAACAGCACCTCCTTCTCGGCCGGAATCTGGCCATACCAGGGCACGATAAAGTCTTGGAAGAAGAAATAGTCCCACACCAGCGACGTCAGCAGCAAAAAGATGCCCAGCCCGTTGAGGTGCTCCGCGCGGATAAAGTACCCCCAGTGCATGGTGCGGCGGAACATGATGGCCGCGATAATGATCGCCGCCACGCCGGAATAGATGGCGCCGGCGACGAAATAGGGCCCAAAGACGGTGCTGTGCCAGCCGGGCTGGATGGTCATGGCAAAGTCGTAGGAGACGATGGTGTGCACGGAGGGCATGATCGCCAGGATGCCGATGCTAAAGATCAGTTGCGCCTTCCTGAGCAGCGCCCACTGCCGCTCGGTGCCGCGCCAGCCCAGCGCCAGCCAGCCGTTCAGCCTGCGCCGCCAGCCCGCCGGCAGATGGTCGCGGGCCAGCGCCGCATCGGGGATCAGGTCGACGTAGAAGAACATGGTGCTGGTGATGAGGTAGCTGAGCGTCGCCGTCAGATCCCAGATCAGCGCCGAGTGAAAGTTGGGCCAAATCTGGCGCTCGTTGGGGTAGGGCAAGAGCCAGTAGAACTTCCAGGTGCGCCCCAGGTGCACCAAGGGGAAGAGCGCCGAGCAAAAGATGGAAAAGACCGTCAGCAGCTCGGCGATGCGCGTGATGGGGCGCCGCCAGTCGACATCGAGCAGGCGCAGGGCCGCAGCGATAAAGGTGCCCGCCTCGGCGATCCCGATCAGGTAGACATAGTTGGCGATGTAGAGCGTCCACATGACCACGCGGTTCATGCCGGTGATGCCGACGTTCCACCACATCTGAAAGCCCCAGGTCACCCACCACACGAGGACCAGGAAGCCGAGAAAGGCCACGACCGGCCAGAAGGCGCGGCCGACGTGCACCAGCGGCGCCAGCGCGATGGCGTTCAACTCGCGGCCCGGGCGGTCATCGACCAGCAGATGGCGCTCGCGCTCCAGCGCGGCCTGCTCCTCGAGGCTCTCCTCCACGGTGGGTGGCCCTTCTCCTGGCCCCTGAGTCCGTGTCACACCGGTTTCCTTGGCAGGAAGGCGACTGGCAAGCACCCAACCAAACGTCTGCTCATGCCGACGGCTGGGGGCCCCCCCTGCCTGCAGACGGGGGCATCGCGGGTCGGTCGCAGCGCCAGCGGGATCGAGCATCCGCCAGAAAACGTGCGCTGATTGCTTGCCCGAGAAATCGGCGTGTCAAGTCATCTCTCCTTATTATGTTGATCGGCCCTCCAACCCGGCTGCCAACCGGGTTTGACGCTTCGCGCGTATCCGGTTCAGAACCCTGAACGGCGGGTTTGGGAGGGTTGGTTGGCCTGGCTGGCCCCTGGCGCGCCCGCGGGCGCGCCAGGGGCCAGCCAGGCCAACCAACCCTCCCAAACCCGCTCCTGGCGCAGAGCCGGGCGACGGCAACGCGAGATGCCCGGCTGTTACCAGGATGTTGAGGGCTGCAGGTGCCCTCTCCCACAGGCTGCTAGAAGCGGACGTACGACTTGCCGCCTTTGAGGTAGTAGATGGCCGGCTCGGTGCCCAGCTCTTCGAGCACCCGCAGCGAGCGCTGGTTGCCGGCCAGCGCCTTGGCGACGCGGCTCTCGGGGTTGAACAGGTCGCCGAAGAGCAGGGCGCTGGGCGGGCAGGTCTGCACACAGGCCGGCTGGACCTCATCGGGCGCCAGGTCGCGGCCTTCGACGAGCGCCCGCTGCTCGGCACGGTTGATGCGCTGGACGCAAAAGGTGCACTTTTCCATGATGCCCGCCGTGCGCACGGTGACGTCGGGGTTGAGCTGCTCCGTCAGCGGCGCCGGGAAGTAAGGATCATAGAAGTTAAAGTAGCGCACCACGTAGGGGCAGTTGTTGTTGCAGTAGCGCGTGCCCACGCAGCGGTTATACACCTGCAGGTTGAGGTTCTCGCGCTGGCTGTGCACCGAGGCATACACCGGGCACACCGGCTCGCAGGGCGCCCGGTTGCAGTGCTGGCAGAGCATGGGCAAAAAGCGCGCGATGGCCGGCGGATCGCCCGTCCAGTAGCGCTCGATGCGGATCCAGTGCTGGGCACGGTTGGCCTGCACCTCGCTCTTGTTGCGGATGGGCACATTGTTCTCGGCGTGGCAGGCCACCACGCAGGCGTGGCAGCCGGTGCACTTGTCGAGGTCGACGACCATCGTCCACTTGTGCTGCGCCTCGGTGGGCTTGACCATACTCCACCTCCTGGATCACACCTGACAGGTCTTCGAAGACCTGTCAGGCGTGCGGCTACAGGTACTGATCTGGGAACGACTGGTTGATGAACCCCCCATAGGAGCCGCGCGTGTTCTCGAACTTGGCCAGGGCCACGCTGCGGCCGGTGCGCGTGACCCGAACGCGCACGTTGGCCCAGGCCAGGCTCGTGCCCGAGGCATCGGCCTGCGGGCCGATCAGGACCATGGGGTTGGGCCCCTCGGCCTCCCGCGACGCGAAACGCCCCAGGGCGCTGTGCCCCAACCCGGTGGGGATGGCGATAGTATCGGGCCGCAGCGAGTTGAGCACATAGACCGGCGCCTCGACCTCACCATAGGGCGAGGTGATGCGCACGATATCGCCATAGGTGACGCCGAGTTTGATGGCGGTGTTGGTCTCGATCTCGGCGCAGGTCTGCCACATGATGGTAGTCATGGGGTCGGGGCTGCCCACCAGCCAGGGCTTGTCGGCGCCGCGGCCGTCGCTCAGCAGCACCGGCATGTAGATGTAGAGAAAGAAAGGGAACTCGCCCGCGTCGCCCTGGAACGAGGGCGCGGGCACCAGCACCGGCTGCAGGCCCGCGGCCGGCGGCGTCAGGGCAGCGGGGCCGGCCGCCGATTGCCAGAAGCCGTGCTGCAAAAAGCGCGCCCACTGCACGTCGGCGCCCACGCCGCCAAAGGTGCCCGGCGGCAGGGCCGCGATGCGCTCGCGCAGCACGGCCAGCTCGTTGGCGCAGGGGAGCGCCGCGGCCGCCGCGGAGATGCCCTGGGCTGCCTCGAGCAGCAGGTCGCCGGTGGCGCGGGTGTCGTAGAGTGGCTGCACCACCGGCTGCTGGCTGTTGACCAGCGGCTCGCCAAAGCTGGGCGCCACGACCTGATAGCCCCACGACTCCAGATAGGTGCGGTCGGGTAGCAGCAGGTCGGCCCACACCGCCGTCTCGTCGACGATGGGCCGGAAGGAGACGACAAGGGGCACCTGTTGCAGCGCATCCACAAAGCTCAGGCTCGGCGGCAGGGCGTAGACGGGGTTCGCCGTGCCCCAGACGAGGAGCGCCCCCACGTCGCCCGCCCGCATGCGCTCGACGAGCCGCAGCACCTCACCGTAGGGCGCGGCCATCGGCTGCACCAGGTCGGCGAGCGGCGGCGCCGGCGAGAGGCCAAAGCCCGTCACCCCGGCGATGATGTTGAGCACCTGCACCGCCGCCACCTGCTCGACGGCGTTGCCGTGGCCGGTGACGGCGCCGCCCGGCAGCGCCAGCGGGCGCGCGGCGGTCACAAAAGTGCCGGCCAGGCGGCGCAGATCTTCGAGCGGCACGCCGCTCTGCACGGCGACGGCCGCCGGGTCCACGTTGGGCGCCCAGAGCTGCGCGCGCGCCACGCGGTCGGCCGGCCCCGCGCCGCCATCGGCGATCAGGCGGGCGATGGCCTGGGCCACCAGCGCCTCGGTGCCCGGCTGCAGGCGCAGCCACAAGTCGGCCTTGGCGCCGGCCAGGTTCGAGCGCGGCTCGAACTGCGCCAGGTAGCCGCGCTCGGCCAGCGGCCGCTGACGAAAGCTGCCGAACGCCACGCCATAGTGCGTGGTCGAGAGCCAGGTGCCCAGGAAATCGGCGGCGAAGGAGAGGACGACATCGGCCTCCTCCACGCCGTAGGTGGGCAGCGCGGCCCGGCCGAAGAGCGCCTGGTCGGCGGCCGTCAAGGCGGCATAGCCCGAGAGCGCCGTGTAGAGGTCAAACACCAGCGGCGGCGGCGCGCCAAGGGCGGCGCTGAGGCGGCTGAAAAGGTCGAGCAGGTGGCCCGAGACGGCAAAGTCGGCCCACACGGCCGTGCGCGGGCCGGCGGCAGCGAGCCCGCTGCGCAGCGCCGCAACGGCATCATCCCAGGTGATAGCGGTGTACTGCCGCGAGCCGCGCACCGCCTGGCGCACAGGCGCCTGCAGGCGGTCCGGGTTGTAGAGCTCCTGCAGGCCGGCCTGGCCACGCGGGCACAGCTTGCCCTCGTTGAGGGGATGCTGCGGGTTGCCCTCGATCTTGACGGCGCGGCCGTTCAGGGTGCGCACGATAATGCCGCAGCCCGCCGGGCATTGGCGACAGGTGCTGGCATACCAGGTGGCGACCCCGGCAGTCTGCTCCTCGGGCGGCCGCACGTGCGGCTCGAGGGTGACCCAGGGCCGCGGGAACTCGCAGCCACCCAACGCCGCAGCGACGGCCGAAGCCGCACCGATCTTGAGCAGGTCACGGCGGCCGATCCTCCGCCCCATCCTCTCCTCCGAACGTGCCCGTCAAACCTGACAGGTCTTCGGAGACCTGTCACACCGATTCCCCTGGCGGGTGGTCAGCGCCCGCCTTCTGGCAAAAACTCGACCCAGCCTGGGCGGCGGCTGACAGACGGCTTCTCCTGCTGCAGAGTGGGCCCCCCTGCCGTTCCCCCGTCGCGGGGGAATTGGGTCGCCAGACCGCATCCTGTGCGGCCAAGAAGTGGCAAGCGAGCGATGCTGTGCGGGCGAAGACAGCCCAATTCCCCCGCGACGGGGGAACGGCAGGGGGGCCCCACCCGCGGGTATGGGCAGGCGTCTGGCTGGGTTACTGCCAATCGCCTTCCTGCCAGGGAAATCGCTGTGACAGGTCTTCGGAGACCTGTCAGGTTTGACGGCGAGTCCGCTAGTAGTGACAGATCTGACACTCTGTGAGCGGCAAGGGGTTCGCCTGATGCTCGTGGCACTCCAGGCACCAGCCCATCTGCTTGTACGCCGGGTAGGGCACCGTCACCTCCATGCGGCCCACGTCGCCGTGACAGCCCTCGCAGTTCAGCCCAGCGGCGAGGTGCGGCCGGTGGCTGAACTGCACAAAGCCCGGCAGCCGGTAGATGCGCACCCAGGGGATTGGCTGCTGCGCCTCCCAGTAGGCCTGCACCCGCTGAATAGGCGGCGAGTCGGTGCCAATGACCAGGTGGCAGCCCATGCACAGGTACACACTGGGGATGCCCGCCACGGGCGATTTGGTCGCGCCCGAGTGGCAGAAGAGACAGGTCACGCCGCGCGATACCATGGAGACGTGGGGGAACGGCACCGGCTGCGGCGGCACCGGCGGGCGCGTGGGCACAAAGGGCACGGTCGGTGGGAAGCCGGGGTTGGGCGACACGCCGGCAATCGCCGGCGGTGGCCCCGCCGACGGCGTGGGCACGCCGCGATACGCACCTCGCCTGGCGAAGGAGCCGGCCAGCAGCGCCGCAAGCAACAGGCCACCGGCAGCGAGGAAGCGCGTACGCGACGAGTTGCGCATGATCGGCGACTCCGGCTCCTCCGCTATCGTCTCGGCCGTCCGAGCGTGACGGAGGAAGAGTCAGCAACAACCGTGCCAACTACTTCTATCGCTCTTGGGGGGAATCACCGCGGGCCGCTGCCGCTGGTGCGATGGTGGGCCGCTCGAGGGGCACGCGGCGCCGGGCTGCCCTCCCTCAATGCCGACGGGTTCAGCTCAGCAGGAACGACTCGACCTGACCCCAGATGGCATCCAGTTGGTCTTCGAGGCGATGGTCCGACGCCACCTCTACCAGCCGCACCATGCCGGGGTGGGCAGCCGCATAGCTGCGGCTGCCCTGGATGGGCACGATGCTGTCGGCGGTGCCGTGGACGATGGTGATTTCGGCGGGCGGCGGCACGGGCTGGGCGTAGCGCAGGCCGTCGAGGTGGTAGCCATAGCCCAGCGGCAGCTCGGCGTCAAAGGCGTGGTGCGGCACGCGGATGGCGCCCTCGCGCTCCCAGCGACGCAGCTCGTCGTCGCTTACCTGCAAGCCGTAGCGCAGCGCCGGAGCCAGCAGGAGCAGACGGTCGACCCCGGCATAGCGGCGCGCATAGTGCAGGGCCACCAACGCGCCGAGGGAGCTGCCGATGATGCGCGCCGAATGCATCTCGTGGTCGAGCGCGAACTGGCGCAGGCGGTCGATCATGCCGGTGATGGTCATGTGCTCGAAATCGGCTGGCGTAGGGTTGAAATCGAGGGCGTCGAAGCGCACCCCCGGCAGCGCGGCAAAGCGCTCGCCCAGGTAGCGCGCCTTGCTCGAGTGCGCCGACGAAGCAAAGCCATGCAAGAACAGGATGGCATCTCTCTCCATACTGCCTCCCTCAGCAAGAAGCGCGCCGCCGCCGGCTCAGTGCTACTCGGTCACCGTCACCTCGGCGTACTCGGCCACTCGGTTGCCGTCCAGGTCCTCGACGACGATACCGACCTGGTACTGGCCCGCGAAGGCCTCGTACGCCACCATTTTGAGCGGCTTCTTGCCGAAGGTCATCGTGCCGCCCTCGTAGTAGCTGTAGGTCCAGTCTTCGGCGGCTGCATCGTACTCCAGCCACTCGTCCCACACGGTGAACGTATCGCCCGGCTTGGGCGTCACCTGGCGCGGCGCGCCGGCGCCACCGCCACTGGTGAAGACGAGCAGGCTGCGCATCTTGCCGTTGCCGTCGAACTCGAGCCGCGCTTCGCGTGGCTTGCTCTTGCCGCCCGAAGCGTACTGGCCATAGACCACGTACACATCCTCTGCCGGCGTGGCGCCATAGACCTGCGGCTCAAAGAGGGCGAACTGGTCGTTGTCCTCGTTGCCGTCGCTGAGGTAGTAGACGGTCGGCTCCCAATCGATCTCGATCGGTATCTCGCCGCCACTGCCCCAGTTGGGGTAGGTGACGCCGCCCACCTGCTTGACATCGCCGGCGGCGATAAAGTCAACGTCGGCCGTCAGGAAAGCGTCGTCCTCCTCGCTGTAGTACGTCGTGTAGATGTAGATGTAGGCGACGTTGGCGCCGCTGACGGTGGTGCTGATGGTCACGGTGCCATCGGCGGGGATCTCGCCGGCCGAGAGCTCGAGCGGCTGCACGGTCACGCCGCCGGCCGCGGGCGCGGCGGGCTTGACATCGGCGGCCGGCTTGGAGTTCTTGGCCAGGGCGGCCACATCTTGCACAGGGAAGGTGGGCTGCAGGACGGTCAGGTCGGCCGCGCCGGGGTCGATCGCCTTGCCGGTGTAAAAGGCAGTGAGCAAGTCATCCCACAATGAGGCGGCGGCGAAGCGGCTGGCGCCCGAGACATAATCGAGCTCGCCCATAAAGGTCGCTTCGTAGAGCGCCGAGTTGGGGAAAAAGACGCTGAGGCCGGTCGAGCCGGGGCGCTCGGGGCCGTGCCTCGTGGCCACGACTGTCGCCGCGATCTGCTGCGCCAGCGCCTTGGCGGCCGCGGCGACGCCATCATCGCCCGTCTCCTCGGCGGCCAGAGCGGCAAAGTGGCCCAGGTCGATGAAGGAGGGCTCGTCCTCCTTGCCGAAAACATCCTCGTACGTCTGCGCATAGGCGCGCGCTGCGGCGACACCCCCGGGATCGGCCGCGGCCAGCGCCAGCACCAAATCGTTCACCCTGGCGTTGAGCGCGCCCATCTGCGAGAGGTCCACGGCGGTGAGGGTGACGTCGACCCCCATCTCCCTCGCCACCTCTTCGGCGGCAATGTCGTCCTCGGCGCCAAAACACTCCTCGACAAAGGCCCGGCGCGCCCCATCGTCCACAATGCGCACGTCCTCGTCGATATAGCTCTCGACGATGATCCTTGCCAGCTCGGCGCCGCCCATGGCCGGGTCCTCAGTCAGGGCGGTCAGGAAGGCGGCGTAGGCCCAGCCGAGGGCCGGCTCCGTCTCTTCCGAGGCGACCGCATAGCGCGCGTGCGGGGCAATCGCCGAGAGCGACTCCACCTGCGCCATCAGGCAGGCGTCAAAACCCACCAGCTCCAACTGGCCGACGCCGGTCCTTTCGGTGATCTCCTGCAGCGCCCGGTCAATATCCTCCATGGTCATCTGGCTGCCCTCGTTGGGGTCGTCATCGGTCCAGCCGCCCAACCAGCCCATGCCGTGATCCGAGAGGATGAGCGCGTGCTTCTCCGCCGGGTACGTCTGCATCGCCCAGACGGCGAAATCGACCAGCGTGTCCTTGTCGCCCATATCGACCTCGCCCAGGTCGGCCAACTCCTCCGAGCGGATCTCGTCCAGGTCGCCATCTTGGCCGACGAGGTACCGCTTGGCGCCGGTCCCGTGGCCGCCGCCGAAGCCGCCGTCGAGGAGGTCGATCTGCGCGACAATGGTGACCTTGTCGGTCGAGCCGACCAGCTCGGCCTCGTTCAAGTCGATAAAGATGTCCTGTTCGAGGGTTTCGTCGTCGGCATCCTGGTAGAGCATCACCAGCCACGTGCCCGGGTTGCCCTGAGCTGCCGGGGTCGCCCCCTGTGACGCCGCTGTTGCCCGCCCTGCCGGGGCGGCTGTCTGTGTGAGGGCGTCGTCGTCCTCCTCGTCGCAGGCTGCCAGCGTTACGCTCAGCAGCAGCATGGCCGCCAACACGACCCGCCAAAACCGCGCCTGCTTGGATGTAAGCATCGTCTCTTACCTCCTTGCTGTGGAGTGGCCCGCGAGGGCCCCAGGATACGACGATTCGTAGGCAGCAGAGGGCCGTGAGGCGAGGCCGGCCCCATCTTCTATCAATAGGTCGTGTCTGCCCGCTCGCTTTCCTGCGCATCATGGCTAGTAGTCTGTCGCACTGGTTTTGATGGGCTACGACGCCCACAAGGGGCTAGAACATCGGTCAAGTATTCCTGCGAAGGCCCCCAGACGGCCGAATCATCGCCCTCCGACGCCCACGAAGCCGCCTGCGGCGGCCAAGGGGGGCTAGGCTACGTCGTCTATACGAATACTTGACCGATGTTCTGGGCTA
>JAKPJZ010000149.1 GCA_029553955.1 Chloroflexota bacterium | reverse complement strand
ATGCTGGCCGGCGGCACGCTCATGAGGCCCGGGGTGTGGCCCATGCGGGTGAAGCGGGACAGCCGGCGGCTCTCGGCCTCGTAGGAGTTGACCGGGAAGGACTCGTAGTTCAGCCCGCCCGGGTGGGCGACAAAGTACTGGCAGCCGCCCAGCGAGCGCTTCATCCAGGTGTCCACGATGTCGAAAGTCAGCGGCGCGTGCACGCCGATCGACGGGTGCAGGCTCGACGGCGGGTTCCAGGCCTTGTAGCGCACGCCGGCCACGAACTCACCCGTGGTGCCGGTGGACTGCAGGGGCAGCGGGCGGCCGTTGCAGGTGATGACGTAGCGGCTCTCATTCAGGCCGGTCACGCGCACCTCGATGCGCTCCAGCGACGAGTCCACGTAGCGCACGGTGCCGCCGGACGAGCCTTCCTCGCCCATCACATGCCAGGGCTCCAGGGCGTTGCGCAGCGTGAGCTCGATGCCCATGCTCTTGACTTCGCCGACGAGCGGGAAGCGGAACTCGAAGTGCGGGGCGAACCAGGCGTCGTCGAAGGCATAACCCGCCTGGCGCATCTCGGCCATGATGTCGGCGAAGTCCATCTGGATGAAGGTCGGCAGCAGGAAGCGGTCGTGCAGTTCGGTGCCCCAGCGGGTGACGGGCGCGCGGTAGGGCTCCTTCCAGAAACGCGCCACCAGGGCGCGCAGCAGCAGCTGTTGCGCCACGCTCATGCGGGCGTGCGGCGGCATCTCGAAGGCGCGCAGCTCCAGCAGACCCAGGCGGCCGGTCGAGCTGTCGGGCGAGTAGAGCTTGTCGATGCAGAACTCGCTGCGGTGCGTGTTGCCGGTGACGTCCACCAGGATGTTGCGCAGCGTGCGGTCCACCAGCCACGGCGGCATGTCGGTGCCGAAGCGCTCGCGGTTGGCATAGACCTCGCGCAGCGCGATCTCCAGCTCGTACAGCTGGTCGTTGCGGGCCTCGTCCACGCGCGGGGCCTGGCTGGTCGGGCCGACGAACATGCCGCTGAACAGGTAGCTCAGGGACGGGTGGTTGTGCCAGTACAGGATCAGGCTGGCCAGCAGCTCGGGCTTGCGCAGGAAGGGGCTGTCGGACGGCGTGGCGCCGCCGAGCACGAAGTGGTTGCCGCCGCCGGTGCCGGTGTGGCGCCCGTCGGTCATGAACTTTTCGGCCGACAAGCGCGTCTCGAACGCCGCCTGGTACAGGAACTCGGTGTGCTGCACCAGCTCGCCCCAGTTGTGGGCCGGGTGGATGTTGACCTCGATGACACCCGGGTCGGGCGTGACCTGCAGCAACTTCAGGCGCGGGTCGCGCGGCGGCGGGTAGCCTTCGAGCACGATCTTCATGCGCAGCTCGGCCGCCGTGGCTTCGACCGCGGCGACCAGGTCCAAATAGTCCTCCAGGCGCGCCAGCGGGGGCATGAAGACGTACATCACGCCGCTCTTGCCGCCGTGCTCGGCCTCGGCCTTCGGGCCGTTGGCGCGCATCGGGTCGCGCACCTCTACGCACAGCGCGGTGCGGGTGATCCAGTGCGCGGACTCCTGGCGCACCGGTGCGCGCGTGGCGTCGGTGCTGAGCTGGGCGTGCGAGGGCTGGATCTCGCCGCGCCAGTTGGCCTGCTCGGCGCTGGGCCGGCCCGCGCCGCTGTCATGGCCCTGGCCTTGCACCGCCACCACGCCGCCTTCTGCAAAGCCGCCGCCGGTGGTGTGGGCCGCGTAACCGCCGGTGCCGTCCGGGCCGGCCTGCACGGTGTTGTACTGGGCGCGCAGCGTCGTGGCCTGGGGCAGGGCGTCGCGGCTGGCGTAGGGGTCCTGCTCGATCAGGTAGGGGTAGTCGGCCTTGCTGACCCAAGGCAGGGAATCCAGCGGCAGGCGGTAGCCCATCGGCGAATCGCCCGGGAAGAGGTACATGCGCTCGTCGCGGAAGAACCACGGGCCGGTGGTCCACAGCGGACCGGCCAGGCCGGGGCCGACCGGCGGGTTGCACTGCAGCGGCAACACGTAGCCGACGACGGTGTCCAGCCCCTGGGTGAAGACGCGGCGCAGGCGGATGCGCTCCATTTCGTCGTCCAGCTTTGATTCGAACGGGTCCACGTTGACCGGCAGGCGGCGCTCGCGCCACAGGTAGTACCAGGTGTCTTCGTAGCCGGGTTCGATGAAGCGGTCGGACAGGCCGAGCTTGCGTGACAGCGTCTGGATGAAGCGCTGCGAATCCTCCGCGGTGTAGGTGTGGGCCTCGCGCTCGTCGGCAAACAGGCTGGGGTCGTGCCAGATCGGCTGGCCGTCGGCGCGCCAGCAGATCGACAGCGCCCAGCGCGGCAGCTGCTCGCCGGGGTACCACTTGCCCTGGCCGAAGTGCAGGAAGCCGCCCTGGCC
>JAKPJZ010000125.1 GCA_029553955.1 Chloroflexota bacterium | reverse complement strand
ATCACCTCCTTTCTAGGGAGATCGACTGTGGCCCTGCGGGGTACACGGTCAAGCAAGACTCCCAGGTCAATCGCTGTCCTTCGGGATGGCGAGGCTGCCCAGCAGCCAGGTTCCTTCTCATCACTCTTCAGTTGTTAAGGTGCCTCATCAACACCGCACAAACAGGCCCAACGCATTGCGTTGGGCCTGTTTGATTCCCCCCTCGTTGATCTATGGCCATCAAAATGTGCAAAGAACTTCTTGCGACCTACTTAGAAGCGTGGTAGTTGATTTGTGCGTTCTCATCGGATATACTGGAGTTGACCATGAAAGATAGCCGCTGGGTGGAGGTGTGGCCATGGCAGGGCTTCAATCGCTGCAGTCCGTGCAGTTCGTGACGGTGAAGGGAAGACGGATGGCGGTCCTCAGCGCTGAGGACTGGGAAGCCCTCATCGACTGGCTGGAAGAGGTCGAGGATCTCGACATCGTACGCCAGGCACGCGCCGAGCTCGATGCAGCGCAGGGCGATCGCAAGAAAGCGGGCTGGCTCGACTGGGAGGCGGTGCGAGGAGAGCTCGAGTGAGCGCCTATCGGGTCTACACCCGGCCCGAGGCCTGGCGTGCACTCAAGGAGCTGCCTGGCCACCTGCGCCAGCGCCTGCGTCGTGCCATCGATGACCTCAGCCACGAACCCCGCCCCTCACAGAGCAAACGGCTGGATCTGCCGGATGCGACACTCGAGGTGCGTCGTCTGCGCATGGACCGCTGGCGCGTTATCTACATGGTAGATGAGAACGAGCACGCTATCGACGTCTTGGGCCTACGGAAGAGGCCGCCATACGACTATGGCGATCTGGCCGGTCTGCTGTCGCACGAGCTGTAGCAGTCTGCCAGGGGAGGGTCTCAACCCTCCCCCAGCCGGGGCACGCGGCCGCGCAGCAGCCAGGGCGGCACGAGGGCGCAGGCCAGGCAGAAGGCGCCGCCCAGCGCCAGCCCCGCGAACTGTGCCGCCAGGGGTGGCCAGCCGATGAGCGCCAGGCCAATCTGCGGCGCGGCGAACAGCGCCAGGGCCACGACCATGGTCACCGCGGTCGCCAGCGCGCCCAGGCAGCCGGTGGCGCCGCTGACCATCTGGCGCGGGTCTTCCCAGTCGAGCTTGGCGCCGGCGACGCCAAAGGCCACAAAGATGCCGCACGCTGCGGCCAGGCACAGCGCCACCACCGCCAGCGAGAACCCCAGCATGGTAGGGGCGGGGTCGCCCCGCCCTTGCAGCAACAGGGCGGGGTCGCCCCGCCCCTGCAGGATTGCCAGGACGCCAGCAAACCCCCAGCTCAGCGCCAGGGCGGGCAGATAGGCAGCGATGAACTTGGCCGCCAGCAGTTGCCCGGCGCTCACCGGCGCCGCTTTGAGCAGCCAGTAGCTCTGGCCCTCCTGCGAGAAGCCCATCGCCGCCAGCCGCGCCAGGAGCGTCCACCCCACAAAGAGCGCGATGCCGATGTTGGCATACGCCAGGCCGCTCAGCAGGGCCTGTTCGAGCCAGGCCGGCGCGTTGCCGGGCTCGGCATGGGGCACGCCGCCCCGCAGCAGCATCAGCGCATAGACGGCGCCCAGGATGATCGGCGTGACGAGCTGCGAGAGGTTGCGCAGGTCGCGCCGCAGCATCGCCCAGTCTTTGGCGACGATGGCGCCCACCGCCCGCGGCACGAAACGGCCACCCAGCGCCGGGAGCGAGCGCGCTGCCGCGCGGCTGCCGGCCCGCGCCGGCCTTTTGTGCCGCTGCGTGGCCTGCATCGCGGCCCAACCCTTGTAGTAGAGCCGCTCGGCGCTCGTCAGCGCCAGGGCGAAGACCAGGCCCGCCGCGCCCAGCGCCAACACGCTGAACCCCACGCCGGCCGGCCAATGGCCCTCGCCGATGCCGACCAGCCCGCGCCCTGCCCAGGCCAGGGGCGACCAGGCCACATCCAGGCGAGCGACCAGGCGCAACGCCGTTGCCGCCTGGCCGGCCGATACGGCCCCACGGGCGAACTGCCCCGACTGTGAGCACACAATCGAGAATACCGCGCCCACAAAACCGAGCACTTCGGCCACGCGCCGCGCCGGGAAGACGCGCACCACGCCCATCACCGCCAGGCTCGCCGCCCCGGCCGCAGCCAGCGCCAGGGCCAGCAACATGATGAGCACGAGGGGATAGTAGAGCACGCCATAGCCGCTCGACGCGCCCAACCCATAGAGCACCGGCAGCGCCACCGCCAGGATCAAGGCCAGGTTGGGCACGATGGCCTGCAGCAGCTTGGAGACAAAGACTGCGCGGACCGGTATGGGCGCGCTGAGCAAAAAGTCCATGTCGCCGGCCAGGTAGAGCGCCTGCAGCAAGACGCCAAAGCCGGTCATCAGTATGATCAAGAAACCTGCCTGCACGATGAGCACCGGCACACTGGCCGCCAGGTGCGCCGCCTCGGGCAGGGCCGCGACCAACTGCGGCGAGCGCAGCAGGTTCAGCAACAGAAAGCTCATCACAAAGACAAAGACGATGATTGACACGATGCCCAGCGCCGCGAACGCCAGACCGACTTTGGTGCCCGTCTTGGCGCGGCGGAAGCCGCGGACCGTGATCAGCGCCTGCAGGCGCAGCAGCTTCCACACCGCGGGCCAGAGGCCGAGGGTGGTCGGCTGGACAGCCTCGCTCATCGCAGCACCTCGGCGATCTCCGCATACTCGGCGCCGCCGGTCAGCGCCAGGAAGATGTCCTCAAGGCTGCGCTCGCCCTGGCCGTGGGCGCGCAGCTCGTCCATGGTGCCCACCGCGATCAGCCGGCCCTGGTTGATGATGCCGATACGGTCGCACATGTGCTCGGCGATTTCGAGGATGTGCGTGGAGAGGAACACCGCCGCGCCGCGCTCGGCCAGTTGGCGCAGGATGTCTTTGATCAGCCGCGCCGACTTGGGGTCGAGCCCCACCGTCGGTTCGTCGAGCACGAGCACGCGGGGGTCGTGCAGCAGCGCCGCAGCCAGGGCGGTCTTTTGCTTCATACCGTGGCTGTACGAGTCAAAGGTATCGTCGCCCGCCGCTGTCAGGTCGAACAGGCGCAGCAGCTCCTCGATGCGCCGCTCTACCTGCGTCCGCTGCAGACCATAGAGGTCGCCCACAAAGCGCAAGAGCTCGCGGCCGCTCAGCTTGGGGTACAGGTTCGGCTGGTCGGGCACGTAGCCGCAGGCTGCCTTGGCCTGCAAGGGCTGGCCCTGCACATCATAGCCGGCCACGCGCACCACGCCCGAGGTCGGCTGCAGCAGGCCGACCAACATCTTGATGGTCGTCGTCTTGCCGGCGCCGTTGGGCCCGAGGAAGCCCAGAATCTCGCCGGCGCGGACCTCCAGGCTCACGTCGTCTACCGCCATCTTGTCGCCATACTTCTTGACGAGGTGCTGCATCTCGATCAGGGACGTTTCAACCATCATATCCTCCTGACGAGCCAGTACGACAACCGCACCTCCTGCGGGCGGCTGCTGGCTGATCCGCTGCGCGTCGGCCCGTCCCTGACCAGGAAGGGGTATTCTCGGCGGGTTGGCCGGTGCGTGGCCGCCCGCAGGAGGCCACGCACCGGCCAACCCGCCGAGAATACCCCTAAAAGGTTCAGTTCCGGCCATGCGCGAAGCATAAAGCCCGGATAGTGGACCACTACAGGCAGGTACGGTTGCAGCCTTGGTTAGTTGGGGCACAGTATACTACAGAAGCCCTGAGAATGCAGAAGGCCAAGCCTGCGAACGTGTTCACGCCGTCATTGCGAGTATCCCAGGCCGCGGTGCAGCCTGTGCAAGCACAGAAACTGCGACTGTCATTGCGAGTACCCCAGGGTTGCGGCAACCCTGCGCCAGGCGGACGACATCGCACTGTAGCCGCGGCATCGTGCCGCGCGGGAGAGTCCCGCGGCAACATGCCGCGCCTACAGTCCGGCGGCCTACGTCCTGAGCAGCAGGCAGCCGCAGCCGCCGACGAAGCAATTTCCACATCGCGAACTGGGGATTGCTTCGCTGCGGCTCGCAATGACAGACCGATCAGTTGCAGGTCGGCCGGATTTGACCCCATGCTCACTTTGCGTATGCTCTACATGCCGCGGCGCGCGTTGCCGCGGCGTTTTGCGCAGAGAAGAGACGACAATGGCCCTAACCCTCGAGCACGACGGCCTCCCTACCCGCTACCCGCGCCAGTTTTGGGTGCTGCTGGGCGGCGAGTGTGTCAGCACGATCGGCCGCAGCATGGTCTTCCCTTTCATGACCCTCTACCTGCACGGCCGTCTCGGCGTGCCGCTCACGACGGCCGGGGCGCTGCTCACGGCCTTTGGCTTTGCCGGCGCCATCGGCCAGGGCATCGGCGGCACCCTGGCCGACCGCCTGGGCCGCAAGTGGGTGATGGCTTTCTCGCTGCTCGCCGCGGCCGCGATTGCCGTCTGGCTGGCGTTCGCCACGACGGTGGCTGCTGCGGCCATAGCCCTGGTCCTTTCGGGGTTGCTCGGCTCCATCTATGACCCGGCCGCTGCGGCCATGGTCGCCGATATGGTGGCCGAGGAGGACCGGGCACAGGCCTATAGCATCTGGCGCGTGACGGGCAACGTGGCCATCGCCATCGGCCCGGCCATCGGCGGCTTTCTGGCCAGCCGCTCCTATGCCTACGCTTTTGGGGCTAGCGCCCTGGGCAGCACGCTCTTCATGCTCCTCGTGGCCCTGGGCCTGCGCGAGACGCGCCCTGCCGGGCTGCAACGCGCCGATGTGAGGCAGGACGCCGGCGGCTACCGCGACCTCCTGCGCGACCGCCCCTTCATGGCCTTCCTGCTCCTCTTCACCCTGGCCTACACGGTCTACTCCTTTGTCATGACCGTCATGCCGGTGCACATGAGTGACCAGCACGGCCTGGGCGAGCAGTACTATGGTCTGGTGATGACGGTCAATGCCCTCATCGTCGTCTTCCTGCAGTTCCCCATGACCCGCCTGGTGCGCAAGGCCAACCGCCTGCGCGTCATGGCCGCGGGCGCGCTGCTCTTTGCCCTGGCCACGGGCAGCGTGACCCTAGCGGAGGCCTTTCCCCACTTTGCCCTGGTGATGGTCGTGCTCACCCTGGGCGAGAACCTGGCCGTCCCGACGGCGACCACCGTGGCAGCCGATTTTGCGCCGCCAGAACTGCGCGGGCGCTACATGGGGGCCCTCGGCTTTGCCTGGATCATCGCCTGGGGCGCCGCGCCGATGCTCGCGGGGCTCCTGAGTGACCACTATGGCCCGCAGAGCCCCTGGCTCGCCGGTGCCGCGGCCGGCGTGCTCGTGGCGGCGGCGTTGTGGGGGTTGGGCGGGGGCGTGAAACGTGAAACGTAAAACGTGATGCGTGAAACGTATTGCGTGTTGCGTGTTCCGTATGCCATGCTGCCGCGGAACATGCGACACCGCCACGGAACACGCAATACGCAACACGTTTCACGTTTCACGTTTCACGTCTCACGCTTTGAACCTTTCCTGCGCTCCCCGTGACTCACTCTTGGGGGAGCCTATGGAGATTGCCTTGAGCCAGCCGATGCCCCGCGTGGACCCAGATAGTGCGCTGATTCGCAGCATGGCGGCCGGCGATGAGGGCGCATTGCGTGCGCTCTATGCCGTCTATGGCCGGCGACTCTACGCCTATGCCTATCGCCTGACGGGGAGCGAGCCAGTGGCCGAAGAGGTGGTGCAAGATAGCCTGCTGGCCGCGTGGCAGGGCGCTGCCCGCTTTCGGGGCGACTCCCGCGCCGCGACCTGGCTCTTGGGCATTGTGCATCACCAGGCGCTGAATGCGGTGCGGCGCAAGCGGCTGCCTGCCGACGGGCTGGAGCAAGCCGCCGCAGTGGCCGACGGCGACGCCTGCCCCGAATCTCACACCGAGGCCGGCGAGCGCAGCCGGGCGCTGCGCGCCGCCCTGGGCCGGCTCTCGCGCGAGCACCGGGCTGCGCTGGAGTTGGTCTTCTACCAGGGGTTGAGCCTGGCCGAGGCGGCGGAGGTGCTGGGCTGCCCCGTGGGCACGGTAAAGAGCCGCCTGAGCTACGCCAAGGCGAACCTGCAGGAGATCCTGACCCGGGATGGTTGGCGGGCGGAGGATATGCGATGACCTGTCGAAGCGATGTGGCAGAGCTTTTGCCGCTCTATGCAGCGGGCACCCTCGGCGAGGATGAGCGACGCGCCGTGGCCACGCACCTGGCCGCCTGCGCCGATTGCCGCGCCGAGCTGGCCCTTTGGCAGCAGGTCGGCGGCGCCGTGGTGGCCGAGGACCGCGCCCTGCGCGCGCCCTCGCCGGCCCTGGTGGAGGGCGCGTTGCTTCGTGCGCGCCGCAGATCGCTCGCTGAACACCTGGCAGGTCTGCAAAGACCTGTCGGGTGGCCACCGGTGACGCGTGCCTGGGCGCTGCTCGGAGCACAGGTGCCGCTGGTGCGCCGCGAGATCTGGCCGGCCTCGGCGCTGGTGATGGCCATCGGCTGCGTGGTGGCCATCCTGCAGGGGGGCAGCCAGGCAGGCTTCTTTATCCAGGCGCTGGCGCCGCTCGTCGCCGCGGCCGGCCTGGCCATGATCTACGGGCCGGAGAATGACCCCAGCCTCGAGCTGGCGCTGGCCACGCCCACCTCGCCGCGGCAGGTGCTGCTGGCCCGGTTGGTGGTGGTCTTTGGCTATGATCTGGCGCTGGGCCTGATGGCCACCGCCGGCCTCGTCACTGTCGTGCCGCCGGCGCTGTTGGGCTCGGTCGTGCTGGGCTGGCTGGCGCCGATGGCCTTCCTCTCGGCGCTGGCGCTGGTGCTTTCGATGGTTATCGGCACCGGCAATGCCGTCACTGTGGCCTTTATGCTGTGGCTGGGCCGCGCCATGGTCCCGAGCCTGCACCTGAGCGCCGCGAGCGCGCCGAGCCCCTCAGAGGCGGCCCTGGCTGCGGCGTTGCAGGCCTATGCCGGGCTGTGGCACAACCCGGCCCTGCTCTTCACCCTCGCGGCGGCGCTTATGGCGGCGGCCATCGGCCTGGCCGGCCGGCAGGAGCGGCTGGTGGCGATGTAGGAGGGAGGGCACCCATGGCTGTCACCAAGCGGCTCTACTACCTCGATAACCTGCGCGTCGCGCTTACCGTTCTCGTGATCGCCCACCACGTCGGGCAGGCCTACGGGCCGACCGGCGGCTACTGGCCGGTGCAGGAGGTGGCGCGCGCGCCTTTGTGCGCAGCCGGCTGCTGCGCCTGGGCGTGCCGCTACTGGCCTGGGCCGCCCTCATGCTGCCGGTGCGCATCTTGATGTTCCAGGAGCGCATCACGAGCTGGGGCCAGGTGATCGACCTCGGGCACCTGTGGTACATCGAGCACTTGCTGCTCTTCAGCCTCGTCTACGCCCTCTGGCGCCACCTACGCAAGGGCCGCGGCGACGTGGGCCAGTCGCAGACGGCGGCCACGCCGGGCCATCTCGCCATCCTCGGCTCTGGGCTGGTCGTGGCGCTGGTGACGATCGTCGTCCGCTACTTCTGGTTCCCCATCGACCGCTGGGTCAACCTCCTCGGCTTCTTCCGCGTAGCCTTTGCCGACGTGCCGCGCGACCTGGCCTTCTTCATCGCCGGCGCTGTGGCCTACCGTCGCGGCTGGTTCCAGCGCTTCCCGACGCGGGCGGGCCTGATCTGGCTGGGCGTGGGGTTGGCGGCCTCGGCGTTCTATTACGCCTTCGCCATGGGGCTCCTGAAGGGCCTGACCTGGACGATTATGAGACCCTTGTACTGCTTCTGGGAAGAGCTCGTCTGCTGCGGCATGTGCATCGGCCTGTTGGTGCTCTTCCGCGAGGCCCTGAACCGCCAGGGGCGCTTTGCCGCGTGGTTGGCGCAGAACCAGTACGCCGCCTACGTTTATCATGAGATCTTTGTCGTCCCGCTGCAGATTGCCGCCCTGGGCCTGGCCCTGCCGCCCCTGGCCAAGTTTTTCCTGGTGACCCTGCTCAGCGCGCCGCTCGTGTTCCTGTTCAGCGCCTGGACGAGACAGTCCCGCGCCGTGCGAGCGGTGTTGTGACTTGCACAGAGGGCGGGGCATGCCTCAGCAGAAACCGTGATGGTCCGTCAACCGGGACATCTGGCTTCGCTCTCAACGGTTGCGGTAGACGTCTTTGCGGCGGCCGATCTTGAATACGCGGATCTCCTGGGCACGGTCGTCGACGATGTAGAGTATGCGGCAGTCACCGACGGTGAGGCGCCAGGCGTCCTCATAGCCCTCCAACTTGCGACACTTGTGTGGCGGCCGCGGCTGAGCTGCGAGGCCTGACATGGCCTCGAGGAGCCGCGGCCGCACGTTCGCCGGCAAGCTGGCGAGGTCGCGCTCGGCCGCTTTCGTGCTGCGTACCCTATACACCGTGCTTGCTCGCCAGGTCGTCGAGGCCCACGAGTTCGTCATCGCCAGCGGCCTTGGCCTCAGCGACGCGGCTGCGGACCTCGGCGCTGCAGGCGTCCTCCAGGTCCTGCATCCGGTCCAGCATCTCGTTGTACTCGTCGACGTCCAGAAGCACAGCCTTCACGCGGCCATGAGCCGTGATGAAGAGTGGTTTGGCGAGGCGGCCCAGCAGGGCGTGCAATTGTCTGCGAACGTCTGATGCCGGCATAGTCTCGATAGACATCGTCGTGCCTCCCACCGTTTTCCTGGGGCGCTCACTGGGATTACCGTCTGCCCAGACCAGCGCATCGTGCAGAGATAGGCGGTGCGCAAGTCGTACCACCAGTGCACGTTCTAAAGGTACGCACACAGTACGCATTACCGACTCCATTGTAGCACCTGTTCAATGCGGCGTCAAGCATTTGGCGTGGGCAACCATGAACCTTACGCCCCCTCCCCGTTACTCACTGCTTGGAAGCTACGAAAGGAGTTGCCCATGTCTGCCTTCTGGGGAGTTGTGCGCTACGAATACCGCATGGCCGTGCGCCGCTGGGGCATGTGGGTCGCCTTTGCGATTGCCGCTGTGCCCTACGTCCTCCCGGCCGTCACCGATCCCATCGAGCTGGGTCTGGGTGGGGCGATCGCCACCGCCTCGCTGTGGGCCTTTGCGGGCAACACGGTGCTCCAACTGAACCTGCTCATGCCCATCATCGGCGGCATCGTCATGGCCGACCGGCTGCCCCGCGATTTCCGGCTGGGCACGCGCGAGCTGCTGCACGCCACGCCGCTGCGCCGGCATGCCTACGTGCTGGGCAAGTACATAGGGGTGGTCGCGGCGGCGGTCACGCCGGTGCTGGCCACCATCGGGCTGTTGGCAGCCGCCATCTCGGCGCGCGGCCTCGCCGCCGGCGTGCCGCCTGCGGAGCTGGTGACGATGATGGGAGGCCTCCTGGCAGGCTTTGTGGCTATCACCCTGCCGGCCTATCTCTTTGTTGGCGCCTTTAGCCTGGCCTGCCCGGCGGTGCTGCCGGTGCGCGTCTACCAGGTGCTCTACACCGGCTATTGGTTCTGGGGCAACTTTTTGAACCCCAAGTTCGTCCCGACCCTGGCCGGCACGCTGCTCACCCCCTCCGGCGAGTTCGCCGCCGCCGGCTTTTTCAGCGCCAGCATGGTGAGCGGCATGGTATCGTCGCACACGTCGCTTGAGGCGGTGCTCAGCATCGCCGTGCTCCTGGCCTGCGCCGCCGCTGCCCTCTTCGCGCTGGAGCGCTACCTGGCGTGGCAGGCGAGGCGGGCGTGAGGGATTGCGGAAGGACCTGGCCACGAATTGCACGAATGAACACGAATGAGCGACCCTAGTTCGTGTCCATACGTGAAATTCGTGGCTCCGTGCCTTCGCGTGCCCTTTGTGGTTCGCTCATCCCCCTGGCTTTGAACCGTTGTGCAGGCTGAGGTTACATAGAGAATGAGGGAGCGCATCGCTCTCATACATGGCTCCAACGGATCGAGGATTGGTCGACGATGAAAGCGCTGACGATTGCACCTTTGCGGTATCACCTGCGCATCTACCGGCGCGAGCACCTGGCGCTGCCGGCGGGCCTGTGGACTCTGTTTGTCCTGGTAGTGGCGCTCATGCGCATGGACGGCGAGCGAACCTACGATATGGCCAACGCCTTCCTGGGCTTCATTCTGCCACTGCTGGCGGGCATCCTGGCCGCCTCGGCTATCGTCGACGACACGGCGCTGGAGCTGCAGCTCGCTGCGCCGCGTGCGCCCTGGCGCACCCTGGTGGAGCGGCTGGCGCTGCTCCTCGGCATCATCGCTGTGGCCGCGTTCGCCTACCAGGCCTACCTGGCGGTGATGGGCGTCGACCTCGCGCCGCTGGGCAACCTGGCCGCCCGGCAGCTCACCTGGCTGCTGCCCAGCCTGGCGCTGATGGGGCTGGCAAGCCTCTTTGCCCTGGCGGCGGTGCAGGGCACGGCGGGGGCGCTCCTGGTGGGGCTTGTCTGGCTGATGCAGCTCCTGCTGCGCGACTGGTTCCTCGCCAGCCCCTGGGCGCGCTACCTGTTCCTGTTCATGCGCGCGCGCTACAGCACCAACCCGGCGCTGGTGGCCAACGAGCTGTGCCTGCTGGGGGTGGCGGTGGCCCTGACAGCGGCTGCGGGCTGGCTGCTGAAGAGAGAAGAGCGATATTTGTAGGGGCAAGGAACCCTCACCCCCGTCCCCTCTCCCACTGCGGGGGGAGAGGGGGAATGCCCGCTCCGGCGACTCTCCCCTCTCCCCCACGGTGGGAGAGGGGACGGGGGTGAGGGCCCTCAGGAGGACAATCATGAACATCGAGATCACCCAACTCAGCAAGACCTACGGCCGCGGCGCCAAGGCGGTGCGGGCGCTCTGCGAAGTCGACCTGACCATCGGCCCCGGCATGTTCGGCCTGCTCGGGCCCAACGGCGCCGGCAAGACGACCCTGATGCGCATCCTGGCCGGCCTGGTGAACCCGACGGCCGGCAAGGCGGTGGCCGCGGGCCACGACCTGGCGACCGAGCGCGGCAAGGTGGCGGTGAAAGCGATCCTGGGCTATCTGCCCCAGGAGCTGGGCCTCTACCCCGA
The DNA here is from genome assembly GCA_029553955.1 of Chloroflexota bacterium. Classification (GTDB taxonomy): domain Bacteria; phylum Chloroflexota; class Anaerolineae; order SpSt-313; family SpSt-313; genus JAKPJZ01. The sequence continues at coordinate 17,617 of JAKPJZ010000125.1, read as the reverse complement.
GCTCAGCGCCCGCCAGTTCCTTGACTATATGGCCATCCTGAAAGGGCTCGATGAGGGCGAGGCGCGCCGGGCGCGCGTGGGCCGCACCCTCGAGCTGGTGGGCCTGGCCGATGTGGCCGAGCGCAAGCTCAAAGGTTTCTCGGGCGGCATGAAGCGCCGCGTGGGCATCGCCCAGGCGCTCTTGAACGACCCGCAGATCATGATCGTCGACGAGCCGACGGCGGGGCTGGACCCGGAGGAACGCATCCGCTTCCGCAACCTGCTCGTGGACCTGGCCTCGGACCGCATCGTCATCCTGTCCACGCACATCGTAGAGGATATCAGCCAGACCTGCCGCGACATGGCCATCCTCGATCACGGCCAGGTGCGCTTCCGCGGCTCGCCGGCCGAGCTCATCGCCCGTGCCCAGGGCATGGTGTGGCAGATCCAGACCGACAACGGCCACAAGCCCAACAACGGCCTGGTCGTTGTCTCGACCCTGCAGCTTGCCGATGGCGTGCAGTACCGCGTGGTGGGGCAGGACGTCTCAGGGTACCCCGGGGCGAAGCCGGCCCAGCCCAGCCTCGAGGACGGCTATGTGTGGCTGATGCAAGGGGTAGGGGATACTGCAAGCGCATCTTGAGCCAACAACCGGCCTGCATGCTTCGCACAAACCCGGTACGGACCCTTTTTGGGGGTGTTGCTGAGAAGGCGGGAGTCGTCTGTCGCCCCGCGGGGCGACAGACGACTCCCGCCTTCTCAGCAACACCCCCGATCCTGGTTAGGCGGCCGGGTTGCCAGTTCACTCGAATAGCATCAGCCGGGCCGCCGGCCTATAATGGGGCCACGACGAAAGGCCGGCACGCCTTGGGCTACACGCCGGGCACAGGGTAGGGGACGATCATCCCGCTGGGGGCAGCGCCCCCGCTCTGAGGCGATAGCAGCTGCGGCAGGCCGCACATGTTGACCAGCATCAAGATCACCATGACGCCGATGAGGATATAGAGCCACTGCTGCTGGCTGGGCTGCCTCTTCTTGACGGGCTGCGGCTTGGGCAACGGCTTGTCGCAGCGCCAGCAGACGGTGCGCTCGTCGGGGTTATAGGTGTGGCAGTTGGGGCAGTCCATACCGGCTCCTTTTCGCCAGAAGCAGCGCTACATCGGCCATTATACTACAAGGGCGACACCCGCGCGAACAATCGAGAAGAGACGGGAACGCTCGAACCACAAAGTGTTCATGAGCGCGACGCTCATGAACACTTTGTGGTGATCAACTTGCCGGCGGTTGCCGACGATTTGAGGCTAGTCGCAGAGGAGACGATAATGGCCCACGCGCCGAGGACGAATGTGCTGCGCCTGCTCGAGGCGCGCCAGGTGCCCTACCAGGCCTTCAGCTACTCCGACGAGATCCACTCGGCCGAGGGCGTGGCCGAGGCCATCGGTGTGCCGGCCGAGCAGGTGTTCAAGACGCTGGTGGTACTGCGCGAGCGCGGCCGGCCGCTCTTGGTGCTACTGCCCGGCGGCCGGCAGCTTGACCTGCGTCTGCTGGCCCGAGGCCTGGGGGAGAAGAAACTGCGCATGGCCACGCAGCGCGAGGCCGAAGCGCTCACCGGCCTGCAGGTGGGCGGCATCTCGGCCCTGGCGCTGCTCCACAAGGGGTTTGAGGTCTGCATCGACGCCTCGGCGCAGCGCTTCCAGGAGGTCTATGTCTCCGCCGGGCAGCGTGGCCTCAACGTGCGCCTCCCCGTTGCCGATCTCGTGCGCCTCACGAATGCGCGCCTGGTCGAGGCGGGGGGCGTGATGCGTGATGCGTAATGTGTGGATGCGTGATGCGTGATGCGCAATGCGCGCGGGATGATGCGTGTTTGTATTGCCCGGCGCCTGTTTCTTCGCCCTGTGCACCGCGACTGGATGAGCAACTTGTCTTATTTGCATACCTTACGCATCACGTCTCACTCCGCCGTCATCTCGGCCCATACCTGCATGATGCGCGCGCGATTGGGCAAGAGCACCTGCGCGCCCGCCGGAGTGGTCCAATCACTCATCATCGTATAGTCGAATACCTGCCGGCGATAGGCGTCGGTCTTGAACTGCACCGCCAGCTTGAGCAGCGAGAGCACCTGGCCGGCTTGCAGGTTGGTTGTCACCGTGCCCGAGAGGGCGCTGACCAGCCCGGGCAGCCGCGGCAGGACCTCGGGGCGCAGCGCGGCATCGCGCATGGCCATGAGCACCTGCTGCTGGCGCTTTGAACGGTCCATGTCGCTGGAGCCGTGCCGCGAGCGGCAATAGTTCAGCGCCGTGAGGCCGTCCATATGCTGCTGGCCCGGGCTCAACCGCAGGTGAAAGAGCGGCGTGCCGTCGGCGTCGTCGATCCACTCGTCGAACGGCCGCGCTACGGTGACGGTGACCCCGCCGAGCGCATCGATGATGCGCACCAGGCCGTCGAAATTCACGCGGGCATAGGCGTGCACTGGGATGCCAAAGCTCTGCTGCAGCACCGCCCCCAACAGCGCCGGTCCGCCGCCCGGCCCACGCGTTCGCTCTCCCCAATAGTCGCTCACATTGATGCGATTCTGCCCATAGCCCGGGATGGTCACCCACAGGTCGCGGGGGATGCTCAGCATCGCCACCCGTCCCATCTGCGGTCGGATGGCGACCACAATCATCGTGTCGGTGCGCCACGACGTGTCTTTGCCCTGGCGCAGGTCGGTGCCCAAGAGCAGCAGGTTGATATCGTCGGGCCCCAGGGGGATGGGCGACGGCGTCGGCGCGGGCGTGGGTGGGATGGGCGTAGGGCTGGGCGCGGCGGTCGGTGGCACGACCGCGGTCGCCGCGGGCGACGCCGGGCCGGCCGTGGGCGACGGCAGAGCTGTCGGCTCTGTCGTCGGCCCGATGACCAGCTCGGGCGTGGGCCAGGCTTCAGTGGGCAGGAGCTGCACCGGGGTGCCCGAAGCGCTGCCCAGCCACACCGATAGGCCAAGCAATACGTCGGCGACCAGGGTCAGGGCCACCAGCGTGATGACGGCTCGCCTGAACTGGATGCGCTCGACCACGCGCGCCAGCCAGTTGCGCCCGTCTCTTCTTGGGGGTCGTGGGGCCGCGCGGCGCTCGCTCAACGGCCACCTCGCAGCGTGAGCGGCGGGGGCGGCACGGCCGTGGGCGCAACGCCCCAGCCAATGCCCACCTCTCGCCAAGGCGGCAATGCTCTGCGTAAGCGATTATACCGCGAGTGTGTGTCATTGCCAAGATGCAAACCGCACATCGCGATTCTTGCCACAAGTACTCGACGTATGTCGAGTGCAGCTCCTGTTACCCTTCCATTGCCGCCGCTCAGGCAGACTCGACAACCGTCGCCAATCCTGCTGGCAGCCGGGTCACCCGCTTCGCCGGCCCCTTCGCGGCGCGCTCGCAGAATGGGTATGTCCCACAGTTGTGGGGCACCCGTGTGCTGGCCGGGTTCTTCGCTCCGCTGCCACCCGGCCCTGACCCAAAGGCCAGCACCGGGTTCGTGCGAAGCTCAAGAGCCGGTCACCAACGATGATGCGATATACCCTCCCAGAATCACAGAATCGGTCACTGGCAAAGGCCAGGGAAACGTGGTAGAATACCCCGACGTCTTTGGGAGAGCATGTATGGACCCGCTGTTGGATGTACTGAACCCTGCGCAGCGGGAGGCCGTCCAGGCTGGCGAGGGCCCCGTCCTCGTCCTGGCAGGCCCCGGCTCAGGGAAAACTCGCGTTCTGACCCATCGCATCGCCTACCTGGTGGGCCGCCTGCACATCCCTTCCTACCGGATCATGGCGATGACCTTTACGAACAAGGCCGCGCGAGAGATGAAAGCTCGCCTCGAGCAACTGATCGGCGCGGCGCATCTTGGCGACCTCACCATCGGCACCTTCCACTCGGTCTGCGCCTGGATCCTGCGCCGCGAGGCGGCGGCGGCCGGCCTCGACCCGCACTTTCTCATCTACGACCAGGACGATCAGGAGCGCCTGGTGAAGCAGGCCCTGGCCGACCTGAACTTTGACGACAAGCAGTACCGCCCCTCCTCGGTGCTCAACGCCATCTCCAACGCCAAGAACGAACTGCAAGGCCCCGGCGATATACGGCCCGCCAACTATCGGCAGGAGGTCGTGAGCCGCGTCTTCGCCCGCTACCAGGTGCTCCTGCGCGATGCGCACGCCCTCGATTTCGATGACCTGCTACTTGAAGTGGTGCGCCTCTTCCGCGAGGTGCCCGACGTGCTGCAGAAATACCGCCGGCGCTACCGGGCTGTGCTCGTCGACGAGTTCCAGGATACCAACCTGGCCCAGTTCGAGATCGTGCGCCTGCTGGCCGAGGAGTCGCGCCACGTCTTTGTGGTGGGCGACGAAGACCAGTCGATCTATAGCTGGCGCGGCGCCGATTTCCGCAACGTGCGCCGCTTCCAGAAAGAGTTCCCCGAGGGGCGGACGATCCTGCTGGAGCAGAACTATCGCTCGACGCAGAACATCCTCGACGCCGCCCAGGGGGTCATCCGGCGCAACGTGGAGCGCACCGACAAGCGGCTGTGGACCGAGAACCCGCCCGGCCGACCGCTGATCCTCTTCGAGGCCTATGACGAGCGCGAAGAGGCCCAGTTCGTCGTCGACGAGATCCGCCGGCTGGTGGCCGAAGGCGCCTGCCGGACGGGCGATTGCGCCGTGATGTATCGCACCAACGCCCAGTCGCGCGTGCTTGAAGACGAGTTCATGCGCCGTGGCGTGCCCTATCGCGTGGTCGGCGCCACCCGTTTCTATGGCCGGCGCGAGATCAAGGACGTGCTGGCCTACCTGCGCCTGATCTACAGCCCCGACGACACGGCCAGCCTGGCGCGCGTCCGCAATGTGCCCGCGCGAGGCATCGGCGACAAGACCGCGGCCACCTTCCAGGCCTGGGCCGACGAGCTGGGCTGTTCGTGGCACCAGGCGCTCGAGCGCCTCGCGCAGGGTGGCGACGAGGCCCCGGTGGATACGCGCAGCCGGCGCGCACTCGTGGCCTTCCACGCCATGATGGAGGACCTGCGCCAGCTCGCCCGCGAGGCCGACCTGCTCACCCTGATGGAGCAGACCCTCATCCGCAGCGGCTACGGCGAGATGGTGCGCGACGGCTCGGAGGAAGGCGAGGAGCGCTGGCAGAACATCCTCGAGCTGCGCACGGTGGCGCGCGACTATGCCGCCATGGAGCCGCTCGAGGGCCTGGCCGCGTTCCTGACCAATGTGGCCCTGGTGGCCGATGTGGACATGCTGCAGGAGGGGGGCGATGCCGTCACCATGCTCACCCTGCACGCGGCCAAGGGACTCGAGTTCAACGCCGTCTTCCTGGTGGGGCTCGACCAGGGCGTCTTTCCCCATAGCCGCTGCCTCAACGAGCCCGACCAGATGGAGGAGGAGCGCCGCCTGTGCTACGTGGGGCTGACGCGCGCCAGGCAGCGCCTGTACCTGATCCACACCTTCCGGCGCACCATCTACGGCAACCAGGAGGCGAGCGAGCCTTCATGCTTTCTGCGCGATATTCCGGAGACGCTCATGCGCCGGCCGGGGGGCAAGGAGGCCGCGCGACCGCTGACCATGCGCGACCGGCCCGCGCGGCCGCTGGCGCCCGCGGCTCCGCCGCCTTTGGGGCATGGGTCGGGTTGGCGGCGCGACGAGGAGGGCCGCAGGCCCACCGGCCGGGCGTTCGACCCGGCGCAGCGCCTGGGCCGGCGCACTATCGCGGGGGCCAATGCTGCAGGCCGGGTGTCACAACCCGGCCCTGACGCACGGCCCGATAGGGGTCAAGGCGCTCAAGCGCCGACTATGAACCGGGGCGCTCAAGCGCCGACTATGAACCAGTTCGCGCCCGGCGACCGCGTGCAGCACCCCTCCTTCGGCAGGGGCACGGTCATCCTGAGCGAGATCAAGGGCGGAGACGAAGAGGTCACCGTGGCCTTTGAGGGCCGGGGGATCAAAAAGCTGCTGGCGAGCCTGGCCAGGATGGAGAAGGTTACGTGATGCGTAATGCGTGATACGTGATGCGTGTTCCGCGGCACTCTACGGGCGAGAACACGCCCCGCGTGCCGAGTCCTTACGTATCACGTATCACGTATCACGTTTTCCGCAGTACGCATTACGCGTTAGGAGGACTGTCTTTTGACCAAGTACATCTTTTGCACCGGCGGCGTGGTGTCGTCGGTGGGCAAGGGTGTGACCGCGGCGTCGCTCGGCCGGCTGTTGAAGAGCCGTGGCATTTCGGTGACGATCCAAAAGCTGGACCCGTATTTGAACGTGGACCCGGGCACAATGTCGCCCTATCAGCACGGCGAGGTCTTTGTGCTCGAGGACGGCTCGGAGACGGACCTCGACCTGGGGCATTATGAGCGCCTGCTCGATCAGGACCTGACGCGGCTGTCGAACGTGACCGCCGGCCAGATCTACTCCGAGGTCATTGCCCAGGAGCGCCGCGGCGATTATCTGGGTGGCACGATTCAGGTGGTGCCACACATCACCAATGCCATCAAAGGCCGCATCAAGTCATTGGCGGCCGAGAGCGATGCCGAGGTGGTCTTCGTCGAAGTGGGCGGCACGGTGGGCGACATCGAGGGCCTGCCCTTCCTCGAGGCCATCCGCCAGATGCGCAACGAGGTCGGCCGCGACAATGTGCTCTACGTCCACGTGACCCTGCTGCCCTATATCCGCTCGACCAATGAGCTCAAGACCAAGCCCACCCAGCACAGCGTCAAGGAACTGCGCTCGATCGGCATCCAGCCCGACGTCATCGTCCTGCGCTCCGACTATCCCGTGGGCGAAGAGTACAAGGACAAGATCTCGCTCTTTTGTGACGTCGAGCGGCAGGCGGTGGTGCCCCTGGTCACCGCCGATACCATCTACAGCGTGCCGCTCGAGCTGGAGCAGGCTGGGCTGGCCAACTATATCGTGAGGCGGCTGGACCTGAGCGGCCATGCGCCGCAGTTGGGCGATTGGCGCGAGTTGGTGGCCGATATCCGCGAGCGCAAGCCGGTGCTGCCGGTCGCTGTGGTGGGCAAATACGTGAGCCTGCACGATGCCTACATCAGCGTGCGCGAGGCGCTGCATCAGGCAGGCCTGTTCCACGGCTGCGATGTGCGCATCGAGTGGATCGACTCCGAAGAACTGGAGCAGGGCAAGGGCATGGAGCGGCTCGAGGCAGTGAGCGGCATCGTCGTGCCCGGCGGCTTTGGCTCGCGCGGCATCGAGGGCAAGATCCTGGCCGCCCGCTATGCCCGCGAGCATGGCGTGCCCTACCTGGGGCTGTGCCTCGGCATGCAGGTGATGGTCATCGAGCTGGCGCGCCACGCCGTAGGCTCGGATGAGCCCAACTCGACCGAGTTCGACGAGGCCACGCGCTATCCGGTGATTGCCCTCATGCCCGACCAGCAAGGCGTGGCCAAGGGCGGCACCATGCGCCTGGGCCACTGGCCCTGCCAGCTCGTGCCCGGCACCCACGCGGCTGCGGCCTATGGCGAGCCCCTGGTGCAGGAGCGGCACCGCCACCGCTACGAGCTGAACAATGCCTTCCGTGGCCTGTTGAGCGAGGCCGGCCTGGTTTTCAGCGGCCTCTCGCCCGATGGGCGACTGGTGGAGATCTCGGAGCTGCGCGACCATCCGTGGATGGTGGGCAGCCAGTTCCATCCCGAGTTCAAGTCGCGGCCCAACCGGCCCCATCCTCTCTTCCGCGGCTTTGTCGGCGCTGCCCTGCGACACGCCCAGGAAGGACGCCGTACCTCGGTCATCACGCCGGTGGCGCCGGAGGAGATCGAGTCGCAGTAGCCCAGACCTGACAGGTCTACCTCACAACACTACGCACCTCATAGAGATGCGTAGTGTTTCTATTTGCGGGAGCGGCGTGGTATAATCGCCCTATCGCACTGCACTCATAGGGCTGCGGCAGCCCGCTTCCCGCGAGGGAAAGGAGCCATGATCATGGATCTCTTCGAAAAGTGCAAAGAGTTCACCCGCGCTCGCGAGGCGATGGAAGCCGGCTACTACCCTTACTTCATCCCGCTCGACCAGACCGAGGGCACTGAAGTCATCATCGGCGGCAAGCGCCTGATCATGATCGGGTCCAACAACTACCTGGGTCTGACCACACACCCCAAGGTGCGCCAGGCGGCGATTGACGCCGTACGCGAGTATGGCACGAGCTGCACCGGCTCACGCTTTCTGAACGGCAACCTGATGATGCACAAGGAGCTGGAGGCGCGGCTCGCAGCCTATGTGCGCAAGGAGGCAGCGCTGGTCTTTAGCACCGGCTTCCAGAGCAACTTGGGGGGCATTTCGGCCCTCGTGGGCCGCGGCGATGTGGTCATTACCGACCGTGAGGACCACGCCTCCATCATCGACGGCTGCCGCCTCTCCTACGGCGTGATGAAGCGCTTCCGCCACAACGACATGGCCGACCTGGAGCGGGTGCTGGCCGCCAGCGGCGATGTGGGCAAGCTGGTGGTGGTCGACGGCGTCTTTAGCATGGGCGGCGACATCGCCCCGCTGCCGCAGATCGTCCCGCTGTGCAAAAAGCACGGCGCGCGCCTGATGGTCGATGACGCCCATTCCATCGGCGTGCTGGGCGGTGGGCGCGGCACGGGCATCCACTTTGGCCTCAACGACGACGTGGACCTCATCATGGGCACCTTTTCCAAGTCCTTCGCCTCGCTGGGCGGTTTCCTGGCCGGCAGCGAGGAGGTCATTCACTATATCCAGCACGCCGCGCGTTCGCTCATCTTCTCGGCCAGCATGCCGCCCTCGAACACCGCCGCGGTGCTCGCCGCGCTCGATGTGATGGAGAGCGAGCCCGAGCGCATCGAGCGCCTGTGGGCCATCGCCGCCAAGATGCGCCAGGGCTACCAGCAGCTCGGCTTCGATACCGGCAAGAGCGAGACCCCCGTCATCCCTATCTACATCGGCGACGACATGCTTACCATCTTTGCCTGGAAAACGCTCTTCGACGCCGGCATCTACACCAACCCCGTCATCCCGCCCGGGGTCTCGCCCGGCCAGTCGCTGCTGCGCACCAGCTACATGGCCACCCACACCGACGAGCAACTGGACCGCGTGCTGGCTACCTTCGAGCAGGTGGGGAAGGAGCTCGAGCTGATCTAGGCGTGGGGGAGCGCGAAGGGCACGAGTAGAATCCGGCCGTACCAACCGGATGCTGGGATGGAGATCGCCGATGGATACCCTCACGATCGTGCTGGCCATGGTGGGCGCTGCCGCGGTGTTGCTCGTCGCCGCCATTGTCGCCGACCGCTACCTGGGCCGCCGTATGGAGCGGCGCCTGAGCGGCGAAGCGCCCAAGTCCGACGCTGCCGACGCTGTGATCCAGTTGCTGGACCGCACGCGCGACATGATGCGCCAGACCCTCGACTCGGCCGGCAAGGAGAAGGACTCGTCGAGCTAGCCCTCAGACAACTTGCCTCGGATCAGCGAGACCAGGTCCCTCGTCGTCGCCAGGTCGTCTTCTAGAGTCTGCAGCGACAACTCGCTGCGGACTCCCATTGAACAAGCCATTCCGCCGGCAGCGGCGCTTCAGGCTCGAGCATAGAGCACCTTGCCTCTGTGTAGTATCTCCCGGTAGAAAGGATCACCCATCGCGAGGCGCCGTTCAAGTTCGCTTGGGGTCAGCACGAGCGGTGAGAAGGGAGTGCGGCGCTGCGGATCGTAGAGCAGCCGGCGCACCTGTACTCTACGCTCCAGGGGCGACTGAGCCGTCTCTTTGATGATGAGGATGTCGATGTCGCTATCCTCATCCGGTTCGCCGTAGGCCGCCGATCCGAAGAGCACAACGCGCTCCGGCTGATAGCGTTCCACCAGCCGGCGGACCATGTGTCGAACAGTCTGCTGAATGTCGAATGTTGCGGACATCGCGCCTCCTTCAACCAGATTCTAGCATAGAGGCGCTGCCAGAGCAAGTGCCGCGTGTGGGCAGCGCCTCTATGCTAGAAGAGCGGTTCGCCCTTGATCTCGTCCACAATCCCCACCGCCGCGCGCACGGCCTCGCGCTCGCCGCGCAGCAGGAGCGTCACGCCGCCCTCGGCCCCCATAATGCCGCCGGCGCTGCAGGGGATGGCCTCGACCCCCGCCAGCGCGGACAGAGCCTCGATCTCGGTAAAGATGTGGCCGTGCACCGGAAAGAGACTGACGACCTTGCCCAGGGTCTCATCCTCCTCCGCGATGGTTGCCGCGGCCGCTTCGATCGCGTAGGGCACGCATTTTTCCAGCCCCACCGGCACCAGCAGATGTAGCCTCTTTTGTACGATGTGGCCCAACGTGCCGCCGATGGTGCCTGACCCCTCGCCGCCGACCCAGATGCCGGCGACGCCGCGCTCATAGTTCAGCGCGTTGGCCCCTTTCAAGAAGATGTCGCCGGCCTGCATGGCCTTCAGGGCGCTAAAGCGATCCAGGTCGGGCGCCGGGGCGCCGTCGCGCAAGACGACGTCGGGGCGCGTGGCTGCGCCCACCCCAAAGCCGGCGGACGTGATCTGCCCGGTGACGTAGCTGCGCTTGTCAAAGCGCTCGCCAAGCAGCTCCTCGACGATGTAGGCGTTGGTGCTGCCGCTGGAGACGACGATGATCCCCTGGCGCATCCTGGCGCGCACGGCCTCGAGCGCGGCCACGCCCCGCGCAATCAGGCGCTTGGATTCGGAAACCGTCAGGCAGACCTGGGCGATCATGGCGTGTACCCTCCTTTCGGTCACTTGTGCTTCGCCCTGCGATTGTAGCGCAAGGCCGCCGCAGTCGCAACTCTCTATCTGTGGGGCAACCCGGCGAAGGTTCGGAAGCTTCGCCAAGTTGCCCCACAGATAGAGAGCGGCCTTTTGACACACCTGGCGCATCTCCCTATAGTTGAAGGACAGCAGAGCAGGCCTCGGGAGCCGCCGCTGCGTTGGCTGTTGTAAGGAGAGGTTCATGAAGAAGGTAATCGCCGTCGTCGCCGTGGCCGTGGTGGCGGTTGCGGGCTTCTTGGGGCTGCGCGAACTGCGCCGGGCGCGCGCCGAGGCCGCGACGAACTGGCAGACGGCGCAGGTGCACCGCGGGGCGCTGACGGCGACGATCAACGCGGCCGGCGCCGTGCAGGCGGCCAGCCAGGTCAGCCTCGCCTTCCAGACCGGCGGGCAGCTCACCGAGATCCGGGTCAGCGAGGGCGAGCAGGTGCAGGCCGGCCAGGTCATCGCCGTGCTCGATACCAGCGACCTCGAGCTGGCTGTGGCGCAGTCGGAAGCGGCGTTGACCATCCAGCAGGCCAAGCTCGAGCAGACCAAGGGCGCGGCCAACCCCAACGACCTGGCCGCTGCCGAGGCCGGCCTGGCGAGCGCGCAGGCGGCGTATGATGCCGCCAAGGCCAAGGCCGGGTTGAACGACGCTCAACTCACCGTGGCCCGCGCGGCCCTCGACAAGGCGACCATGGCCCTGCAAGACGCGCAGGCGGCCTACGATAGGGTCGCCTGGCAGCCTGGCATCGCAGCCATGCCGCAGAGCAAGGCGCTGCAGCAGGCGACGATCGACTATGAATCGGCCAAGGCCAACTATGACCTGCAGGTGGCGGCGATCAACGACACCGCCGTCAAGAGCGCCTATGCCCAGCTCGTGCAGGCCGAGGCGCAATTGGCCAAGCTGAAGGGCGGGCTGTCGACGCAGGAGGCGATCATCGCCGACGCCCAGGTGAAACAGGCGCACATCTCGCTGCAGCAGGCGAGGAACAAGCTGCAGGCGGCATCCCTGACGGCGCCCTTTGCCGGCACCGTCACCCGCCTGGCGCTCCAGGTGGGCCAGATGGTGGCCGCGGGCACGGCCGTCGGCTCTCTGGCCGACCTGGGCACGCTGGAGATCGCCGTCGATATGTCGGAGATCGACGTGGCCAGGGTGCAGGTGGGCCAGGAGGTCGATATCACCCTCGATGCCCTGCCCGGCAGCGCCTTCAAGGGCCACGTCTCGAAGGTGGCCGCGAGTGGCACCAGCACCCAGGGGGTGGTCAACTACCCCGTCGTCATCCGCTTCGACGAAGCCGGCGCTGCCATCAAGCCCGGCATGACCGCCAACGCCTCGATCGTTATCGAGCGACGCGACAACGTGCTCCTGGTGCCCACCCGCGCCGTCCGCACCCAGGGAGGCCAGCGGGTGGTGCAGGTGCTCCGCGAGCGGCAGGTGGTCGACGTGCCCGTGCAGGTGGGCCTGAGCGGCGACACTGGCACCGAAATCCTCGGCGACGCGCTCAAGGAGGGCGACGAGGTCCTGCTGAACACCGCCGCGAACCAGGCACAGCGCGGCCTGGGCGGCGGCCTGCTGAGGATGGGGCACTAGATGATCACGCTGTTGGACATCACCAAGACCTACCGCCTCGACGGCATCCAGGTGCCGGCCCTCTGTGGCGTCTCGCTGAAGATTGGCGCTGGCGAGTGGGTGGCCATCATGGGGCCGTCGGGCTCGGGCAAGTCGACCTTGATGAACATCATCGGCTGCCTCGACACGCCGACCTCGGGCAAGTACATCCTCGACGGCGTGGATGTGAGCTCGCTCGACGACGACCGCCTGGCCGAGATCCGCAGCCGCAAGCTGGGCTTTGTCTTCCAATCGTACAACCTGCTGCCGCGGGCCACGGCCCTCGAGAACGCCGAGCTGCCGATGATCTACAGCCGCACGCCGCAGCGCCGCCGGCGGGCCGAGGAGGCCCTGGCGCGTGTGGGCCTGGCCGAGCGCCTGCATCACCGGCCCAACCAGCTCTCGGGCGGGCAGCAGCAGCGGGTGGCCATCGCCCGCTCGTTGGTGAACAACCCGCCGGTGCTCCTGGCCGATGAGCCGACCGGCAACCTCGACTCCAAGTCGGGCCAAGAGATCATGGCCATCCTTAAGGAGCTGCACGAGCAGGGGCTGACCGTCATCTTGGTGACCCACGACCCCAGCGTGGCGGCACAGGCGCAGCGCATCGTGCGCCTGCACGACGGCGCGGTCGTCGGTGACGAAAAGACGAGCGAGAGGAACTGAGGGCGCGAAAGTGGCGCGAAAATGGCGCGAAAATGGGGTCTGGTCTTTCGCGTCTTTCGTGACCTTTCGTGTGTTTCGTGCCCTTGAGTGAGGACTGCATGGACCCGAGAGAAAGTCTCCTGACGGCGCTGCGCAGCCTGCGCGGCAACAAGGTGCGCTCGGCGCTGACCATGCTGGGCATCATCATCGGCGTCGCCGCGGTCATTGCCATGCTCTCCATCGGCCGCGGCGCCCAGAGCATGATCACCGCGCAGATCGAAGGCATGGGCTCGAACCTCATCTATGTGTTCCCAGGCGCAGCGCAGGAAAGAGGCGTGCAGCAGGCCTCGGGCACGATGCAGACGCTGACCTACGAGGATGCCCTGGCGCTGGCCGCCCCGGGGGCCTGCCCCAGCGTGGCAGCGGTGGCCCCTGAGGTCAGCGCCTCGGCGCAGATTGTCTACCAGGGGCAGAACGTCAACGCGCGCATCTCGGGGGTCACCCCCGAGTACGCCCAGGTGCGCAACTACCAGGTGGCCAGCGGCGAGTTCCTCGACGCCGGCCACATCTCGGGGCGCTCGCTGGTGGCCGTCGTGGGCGCCAATATCGCCCAGACCCTCTTTGCCGACCTGGACCCCCTGGGCCAGACGGTGCGCATCAACAACATCTCCTTCCGGGTGATCGGCGTCCTGGTTGCAAAGGGTGGCTCGGGCTTTGGCAGCCAGGATGATGTCGTGCTGGTTCCGCTGACGACGGCGCAGTCGCGGCTGTCGCGGCGCATCGTGCGCGGCGGCACGGCGGTGAACGGCATCAACGTACAGGCGGTCGACGCCGCGTCGATCAACCAGGCGATCGACGAGATCAGCGAGGTGCTGCGCCAGCGCCACCACATCCTCTTTGACGACGATTTCCAGGTGCTCAACCAGGCCGATGTCCTCTCTATCGCCAACCAGATCACCGGCATCCTGACCACCTTCCTGGGCGGCATTGCGGCCATTTCGCTGCTGGTGGGTGGCATCGGCATTATGAACATCATGCTCGTCTCGGTTACCGAGCGCACCCGCGAGATCGGAATCCGCAAAGCGGTGGGCGCCAAGCGGCGCGACATCCTGGCCCAGTTCCTCACCGAGGCCACGGTGCTCTCGGTGGCCGGCGGCCTGATCGGCATCCTCCTGGGCTGGGGGCTGGCCGGCCTGGTCTCGCAGATCGCGGCCTCGAATGGCACGGCGATCATCGTCGTGCTCGGCGCCGACTCGGTGCTCCTGGCCACCGGCTTTTCCGTTGCCGTGGGCCTCTTTTTCGGCATCTACCCCGCAGTCCGCGCGGCCAGCCTGCACCCCATCGAGGCACTGAGGTACGAATAGACCTGATGGGCCTAGCCTAGCCCCCCTTGGCCGCCGCAGGCGGCTTGGTGGGCATCGGAGCCCATCAAAAACGACGCGGCAGACCGCTAGAACCAATGCCTTTCAAAGCGGACACATCGTAGTAACGACTCTAGTCGTCCCGTCTCAAGCGGCCAATCGTGCATGCCTGCGACACCGACTGTTCTCATCCGACGCGTCGGACCCGTCGGATAGCGCTGCAATGCCGTTTTGGCCGCCATTCTGACGACGACTAGAGTCGTTACTACAGCTGCTGCCTTGTTCGGACGACGATTTGCAGCCGCCGCACCCACGGATTGGCATTCCTGCTGCGCACGGCAAAGCGGGCGGCGAGGGCCTTTGACGCCTCTCCTCGTTTGCAGTATCATACTGCACAGGTTCCATACAGCCAGCATGCCGCGAGTCTGGGAGGCATCCCCATGTCATCGCTCAAGGGCGCCCCGGCCCCCATGCTCCATGCCCCTGCCTCGCAACCAGGATCGGTGGCGGGAGCCCACCCAGGTCTGGGTGCTTGAGATGATACGCAGCCGCGATCTGATCTCCAGAGAGGTGGCGGGGCGGCGCGGCCGCGGTCTCGCGCACCTGTGCCGGGCGGTGCTTGCCATGGTCTCCCTGGCCATTGGCCTGAGCGGGTGCGCGGCGGGCGCTACCCCCGCAGCCAGGCCGGCAGCCGCACCCACAGCCACGCCGGTCGCCTCGCTTCACGCCGCGTCAATGGCGGCGCCAACGTCGGCCGCCGTGCCTACCCTGGCGCCGGCCAAGATCGTCCTCTGGCACGCCTGGTACGGCGAGCGCTTCGAGCAGTTGCTGCAGGACGTCGCCGCCCGTTTCCACCAGCGCTACCCTGCGATCACGCTGGAGCCGGTCTGCCCTGGCAACGAGGCCGACCTGACCAGGAAGACCATGGCCGCCATCCAGGCGGGCAACCCGCCCGACCTGGTGGTGGCCTCTGCGCGCGACATTGCCGAGTTCATGGAGGCTGGCGCCGTCGTGCCCCTCGATCCCTACGTCGATGATCCTGAGATTGGGCTGCGCCAGGGCGACAGGGCCGATATCTTCCCCGGCTGGTGGGAGAGCGCCTTCTACCCCGAGTTTGAGGGCAAGATGCTCTCCCTCCCCTTCACCAAGAGCGCCCTGGCCATGTACTACAACCTGGCGCTCTTGAAGAAGGCCGGCATCGACCAGGTGCCCAAGACTTGGGCCGACCTGGAGGCCGCCTGCCGGGCCGCCAGCACGGGCGAGGACAAGGGCCTGGCCTGGCACCAGAGCGCCTTGACCTTTGACGGCTTTCTCTATAGCCGCGGCGCCCGGCAGTTGAGCGCCGATCAGAGCAAGGCCGTCTTCAATGGCCCTGAGGGCGTCGAGGCGCTTGACCTCCTGGTCCGCTTGAGCCAGGCCGGCGCTGCGGTCGAGTCCGACGGGAGCTCGGGCGACCGTAGTCTGTTCGCCCAGGGCAAGGTAGCGCTCACCTTCGGCCCCACCAGCGACGCTTCGGCCTATGCTACCGCCATCGAGGAGGCAGGCACGAGCCTGGAGTGGGGCGCCACCAACATCCCGCAGGCCGACCCCAACAAGCCGCGGACGGTGATGAATGGCGCCAACATCTGCATCTTGCAGACCACCGAGGCCAGGCAGCGAGCGGCCTGGCAGTTCCTCAAGTGGTTCACCGCGGCCGAGCAGGCCGCCGACTGGGCTGCCGCCTCCGGCTCCATGCCGGGCCGCCGGTCGGCCGTGAGCAGGCTCGCCGGCGACGGCTACCTGGATGAGAACCCAGCCATCAAAGAGATCTACGAGACGGTCATTCCCTACGCGCACCCCGAGCCCAACGTGCGGGGCGAACAGGAGATCGGCGCCATTATCGAGCAGGCCTGGGCCGCCGCGCTGGCGCGGACCCTCACGCCCCAGCAGGCGCTCGACGAAGCCGTCATCAGGGCGAATGAGGTGCTGGCAAAGTGAGGCGTGGGGCGTAAGGCGTAAAACGCAATGCGTAATGCGTGATACGTGATGCGTAATACGTAACATGCGATACGCACTCGGTGCGTGCAGCGACCATCACGACCCGCACGGCAGGTGGAATAGGCGCAACTTACGTATTACGCATCACGCATCACGTTTTACGCATTACGTCTTACGCATCACGCATCACACACCGGAGGCAGTGTTGATCGAGACAGCCGTGGCCGCCGCGCGTGCGGCGGGCAGGATTCTGAGGGACCGCTTTGATCAACCCCACGACGTGAGCTCCAAGGGGCTGCGCGATGTGGTGACCGAGGCCGATGTGCTGGCGCAGGAAGCGATCGTGGCGCAGATCCGGGCGCGCTTCCCCGGGCACCAGATTCTCACCGAGGAGGCTGGCCACGCGCTTGGGCCCGCTGCGGATTACTGCTGGATTGTGGACCCGCTCGACGGCACGACGAACTATGCGCGCGGCATCCCCCATTTCTCGGTGTCGATCGCTGCGGAGCACGAGGGCGTGCTGCAGACGGCTGTGGTCTATGATCCGCTGGGCGAGCGCCTCTTCCACGCGGCCCGCGGTGAGGGCGCCTTCCTCAACGGCCGGCGCCTGCACGTCAGCGAGCGCAGCCGGCTGATCGATACCCTGCTCGACCTGGGCTGGGCGCGCAGCCCGGCGGCCAGGGACTTGTCATCGCGCGTGGCCCGCACGCTGGGGCCGGCCATCGGCTCGGTGCGCACGATGGGTTCGGCGGCGCTGGGCCTGGCCGCGGTGGCCGCAGGCTGGGAAGATGTGTATTTCCACTCCGAGCTGGCGCCGTGGGACATGGCCGCCGGCGCGTTGTTGGTCCGCGAGGCCGGCGGCGTGGTGACCCGCCCCGACGGCACACCGTGGGATGTGTTCGGCGGCATGTGCCTGGCCACGAACGGCTACGTGCACCAGGCGCTGGTGGAGTTGATTGCGCCCGAGATGTAGCGGGTCGGAGTCCCGAACTTGTTCGGGGGTTGGGCGCGCGGTCGGAGTCCCGAACTTGTTCGGGGGTTGGGCACTGCCGCGGTCGGAGTCCCGAACTTGTTCGGGCGGTGGGGAACGCCCCAACAAGTTGGGGAGTCCGGGGCGCGCGGTCGGAGTCCCGAACTTGTTCGGGGGTTGGGCGCGCGGTCGGAGTCCCGAACTTGTTCGGGGTTTGGCGCGCGGTCGGAGTCCCGAACTTGTTCGGGCGGTGGGGAACGCCCCAACAAGTTGGGGAGTCCGGGGCGCGCGGTCGGAGTCCCGAACTTGTTCGGGGGTTGGGCGCGCGGTCGGAGTCCC
>JAKPJZ010000133.1 GCA_029553955.1 Chloroflexota bacterium | reverse complement strand
GCCAGATTTTTCGACACTGCGGCCAACTACGGCGCGGGGCACAGCGAGCGTTTGCTGGCGCAGGCGTTTCAAGGGCGGCGCGACCAGGTCGTGATCGCCACCAAGTTTGGCTACGCCGTCGATGAAGCGGCGAAGAAGGTGAACAGTTACGAGCAGCCCGAGGAGCAGAGCGACGTGGCCAGTCGTCTGCGCGCCAACCTGGAAGGAAGCCTCCGGCGGCTCGGCACCGACTACATCGACGTGTACCTGCTGCACGTCTGGGGGCTGACGATCGAGCGTGCGCTGGAGGCTCGCGAGCTGCTCGAACGCCTCGTGGCCGAGGGCAAAATCCGCACCTATGGCTGGAGCACCGACCGCGCGGATGCGCTTCGGGCGTTTTCGGGGGCTCCGAATTGTGGCGCGCTTGAGCAACAGTTGAGCGTGCTCGATGGCAACCTGGAGGTGCTCGCGCTGTGCGATGAGCTCGATCTGGCCAGCCTCAACCGCGGCCCGCTCGGCATGGGGCTGCTGACTGGAAAACTCGGCGCCGGGAGCCGCTTTGCCAGCGACGATGTGCGCAGCCACGCCCAGTGGCATCCGGGGTTTAAGGACGGCAAACCCACGGCGGAGTGGCTCGCCAAACTGGCGGCCATCCGCGAGGTGTTGACGAGTGGCGGGCGGACACTGGGACAGGGGGCGCTTGCCTGGCTCTGGGCGCGCAGTCCGCGGACGGTCCCGATCCCTGGCTTCAGGACGGTCGCGCAGGTCGAGGAAAACTGCCGGGCCATGGAGTTTGGCCCGCTGACCGCCGCACAGATGCGCGAGATCGACCGGTTGCTCGGGCGCGAGTGAGGCTCGCGCTGGGCGCCGGTCACTCGCGTGGGCGGGTGGCGCGGCCGGAGCTGGTCCGTATGAGACGGGCCAGTTCCTCCGGGCGCGACCACTGGACATTGTGGTCGCCGGTCATGACGACCGTTTCCCATTTGCGTGCCTCTGCTCGCTCGTAGAAACGGAAAAATTGGTCGTCGGCGGGCGCGTGCCCTTCATCGACGGTGAGGATGTAGGTGGTGGGGATTTGGGCGGCCGCGGCGGGTTGGCGCAGCACGATGGGGTCGGTGAAGGTTTTGACGGGGTGCGGCACGTCGTGCGGGGGCGGGCT
>JAKPJZ010000091.1 GCA_029553955.1 Chloroflexota bacterium | reverse complement strand
CTGCGAGAGCGCGCGTACGCAGGCCACGCCCTTGGTGTAGTCGTCGAAACGAACCGAGGCCGAGGCGCGAAAGCGCGGCGCATCCTGCAGCCGCACCCAAGCCTCGGTGATCACGCCCAGCGTGCCCTCAGAGCCCAGCACCAGCCGGTCCGGTGCTGGGCCGGCCCCGGAGCCGGGCAGGCGGCGCGTCTGCATCACGCCGGCGGGGGTGACCAGGCGGGTGTTTTCGACGAAGTCGTCGATGTGGGTGTGCTGCATCGCATAGTGGCCACCGGCGCGGGTGGCGATCCAGCCGCCGAGCGTGGAGAACTCGAAGCTCTGAGGAAAGTGCCGCAGCGTCAGGCCGTGCGGCTTGAGCTGCGCTTCGAGTTCGGGCCCCAGCGCGCCGGCCTGGATGCGCGCGGCGCGGCTCGTGCGGTCCACCTCCAGCACGCGGTGCAGCCGTTCCAGATCCATCGACACCGTGCCCGCGTAGCTGGCGCCCACGGCGGGCTCGACGCCGCCGCACACGCTGCTGCCGCCGCCATAGGGCACTACCGCGACATTGCTGCGCGCCGCCCAGTCCAGCAGATCCACGATGGCCTGCTCGTCGTCCGGATAGGCCACCCAGTCCGGCGGCTCGGGCACGTCGCGCAGCCACATGCGCGCCAGGTCGGCGTAACTCTTGCCGTAGCTGTGGTTGAGCCGGTCCAGTGGCTGGCTGGAGAACATGGCGGCCAGCGCGGCCGGCGGGCTGATCCGGGGGGCGCGCAACGCGAAGTCCTCCACCCGGGGCGGTGCGGCCTCGCCTTGCACCGCGCCGAGCTGGTCGAGCATGAAGCGCAGGTTGCTCTGTTCACGTGAATCGAGCGCGGCGTCGGCCTGGCCCCAGCCCCAGAAGCGGCGTGGCGGGCGGCGGGAGAGGGTGTCTGGCATGTTGGGGTCCCTGGTTGAGCGATGGGAGGCGTCCGTCATTCTACGAGCTTTCCGTGCTCCGCAGAGCCCTGATGTTCTTGTTTCAAGCAGAAATGGCACCAACCCAGCACAAAATGGTCGCTTCTTGCTATCAAATAAATATCATCATCTGGCGACGCGCCGCAGCTGCGGCATCAGGGCGGCAGCCAGCAGCGCCAGGCCCGCCAGCCCCACCCCTGCGTAAAGAATCGCCTGGGTGACGCCGGTGGCGCGCACCAAGGCGCCGGCCGCCACCCCGGAGGCGGCAGGAACCACCTGCGAGATGATGGAATAGATGCTCATGATGCGCCCGCGCAGGGCTTCGGGCGCCTGGCCCTGGATGCCGGCGATGATGAAGCTGATCACCATGCCGCCGAGCAGGCCCATCGCGCCCAGCGCCGTGGCCGAGACGCCGGCGTTGGTCCAAAGGCTGAGCGACGCAAACAGGAGGCTTGCTGTCATCGTGCCGACAAAGATCGCCGCGCCGTGGTGCAGGAACTTGCCCAGCATCAGCGCGGAGACCCCGCCCAGGATCAGCGTCAGTGCCATCAGCCCCAGGTAGCCGCCGCGCTGCAACTCCGACAGGCCCAGCACCTCGCGCGCCAGCTTCGGCAGCAGGATCTGCATCGGCCCGGTCATCGCATAGGCCATGATGGCTGCCAGGATCAGCTGCAGCAGCAGGGGGTTGGCCTTGACGGCCGAGAAACCTTCACCCAGCTCCGTGAACACCCCCTGGCTGGGGCGGTCGCTGCCGCGCGTTCGCGTGCCCAACAGCATCAGCGAAGCAGCCACGAAGAAGCCCATGCCCGTGGCAAACACGGCGGGCCAGCCAT
>JAKPJZ010000083.1 GCA_029553955.1 Chloroflexota bacterium | reverse complement strand
CAGCCGGCCTTTTGCCGTCAGACGACCGCCTGGCGTGACCTTGGCCGGGCGCATGAAACTGGTCTTCATCTCGATCGTGACCACGCCCATGTCCTGGTTCACGCTGCGCGCGGCGGTCGCCATGACCACGTCCAGCAGGGTCATGCAGGCACCGCCGTGGGTCACGTCGAACGAGTTCAGGTGCTCGGGTCTGGGCGCGTAGTGGATCTCGGAATGCCCGTCCGCGAACACCTCCAGCGTGAACCCGAGCAGGTTCACGAACGGGATATGGGCACCGAATTTGAAGCTCATGGGCGCAACGTGCCCATGCCGATCGAACGCCGCCGCGCCGGGCCGCCCCAAGCAAGGCGGGCCCCCATGGGGGGCAGCGACGTACACGAAGTGACGAGCGTGGGGGCCATATTTCTAGCCGCCGGTCACCACGCTCACGCCACCATCCACGGCCAGCCACTGGCCGGTGATGTGCTTGCCTGCGTCGGAGGCGTACAGCAGGGTCAGGCCTTTGAGGTCTTCATCGTCGCCCAGGCGGCGCAGGGGCGCATGGGCGGCGAGTTGCTCCTCGCCCAGCGCCTTGAGCGTGCCGGCGGTCATCTTGCTCGGGAAGAAGCCGGGGCAGATGGCGTTGACGGTGATGTGGTGGTGGCCCCATTCGCAGGCCAGCGCGCGGGTGAAGTTGATCACCGCACCCTTGGAGGTGTTGTAGGCGATGGTCTGCATCTCGGGCGGGTTGCCGCCCAGGCCGGCGATGGAGGCGATGTTGATGATTCGCCCCGACTGGCGAGGGATCATGCTGTGCTTGGCGATGTGCTGGCTCAGGATGAAATAGCCGCGCACGTTGAGGTTCATCACCTTGTCCCAGGCCTCGACGGGGTAGTCTTCGGCGGGCGCGCCCCAGGCGGCGCCAGCGTTGTTGACCAGGATGTCCACCGGGCCCATGCGCTCCAGGGTTTCACTCGCCAGGCGGCGGATGTCGGCCTCGACTGCGCAGTCGGCCGCGACCCAGCGCGCGTCGATGCCGGCGGCCTGCAGGTCGGCCACGGCCTCCTCCAGGTCACCGGCCTTGCGCGAACTGAGCATGATGCGCGCGCCCGCCTCGCCCAGCGCATGGGCCATCTGCAGGCCCAGGCCCCGCGAGCCGCCGGTGACGAGGGCGGTCTTGCCCGTGAGATCGAACAGTTGCTGAACAGTGCGTGCGGTCATGGTGTCTCCGATGGGTAGGGTTCAGGGCAGAAAAAAAAAAGCGGCTCAGACCAGGTAGTCCATGCACTGGCGCTCAGCGCGGACCGCGGCAATGAACGGCTTGATCGCCACGTGCCGGGGGTGGTGCTGGTAGGCGTCCAGCGCCTCCTGGTCTTCGAATTCACTGTACAGCACGAGGTCGTAGGTGCATTCGAGCCCGGATTGTGCGATGGCGACCTCAAACCTCACTGTCCCCGGGGCGATATCGGCGCAGCCG
>JAKPJZ010000073.1 GCA_029553955.1 Chloroflexota bacterium | reverse complement strand
TCGCCGCACTCGCCGCTGACGACGACGTCAAAGGATGCGCCGTTGTCGGCGAGGGCGAGGCTGGGGGTGGTATAGCTGCTGCTGTTGGCCCCGGCGATGTCCGTACCGTTCTGGCGCCACTGGTACGAGAGGTTGGTGCCACTGGCGACGACGCCAAAGCTTGCCGTGCCGCCCTCGGTGACGGTGACGTTTGCCGGCTGGGTGGTGATCGACGGCGGAACGCAGGCTGGCCCGTAGGTGCCCGTGATAGTGACTTCGTCCTTCGCCTCACCAGCTGTAGTGGGGCTTGAGTGGCTGGTGCTTAACAACTTGTAGACGCTGCCGTCCTTGCAGGTCACTGGACTGGGAAAGGAGAACGTGAACTCGCTGCCGGGGTCGACCGGCACGGGCGTACCCACGTTGGCGTTCTGATTTTTCTGCTGGGTGCCGTTGTTCCAGCCCGACCATGTGACCGATAGAGATGACGAGCATCCGCTAGGCAGCCCCTCAACTTCGAATCTGAACTTAAAGTTCGCGTCCGCCATGGCTGGAGTGACAAGCGCCAGGGCGAGGACTGCGACGAGCCCCAGCACGATAACGAGACGAGATGGCCGTATCATGGTGCAACTTCCTTTCTGTAGAGATGACCAACACAATCTGTCGATCATCTTGGCGTTGTGAAGGGAGCTGGGCCCCGATCAGAGGCGACTGCTCCGGCCAACGAGACGATGTTCTGGGCTGTCTATCAGGGCCTCCTTTCCGGCTCGAGCGCCTGCTATGGAGAGGCCACGTGCCGGCTGGCCCACCTTACTGAGCACACGAGTGTAGGGATATCGTCAACTGCACGCGCGACTTTACGACAGGATCCGATGCCAGGAGCAGATGCCAAGGGGTAACCGGAAGGTCGCCTGTGGACCGCTCTCGCGCGGACAACGACAAGACGGGGCCGATCCCATCCGGCGGCAGGAGGGACCGGACCACAAGCCGACACGAACCAGGTACATGTGCGCGCTGCACGCTCGTGGGGCGCTCGGCAGCCGCGCCGCTTCCCTGCAGACGCAGTACTCACAGATTCCGTCGCCATTATACACGCAAAGCGCCAGAATAGGGGGGATAATTGCCAAAACGTAACCATTTCGCTACCCCGGCGTTACTTCTCTGGTTGTCAGGGATGCGTTGCCTCATAGCGGATCGGCCTGGTGGCAGGGGCTCAGCGCGACCTTGTACGTCTTGCCCTGTACCAGCCCGGTGGCCTGCCAACCGATCTGGCCGGCCCCAGGGCCCGGAGTGCAGGTGACGCACCCAGGAGGTTCTCAGATGGCTCATGAGGATCTCCTTTCAAAGCTGTATTGATGGCGTGGCCGGCACGAGCCGATGGTCGCGCACTGCGCCGGCTTGCCCGTGCCGTCCGCCTCCCTTTTCAGTGGGCACTCAAGTGTGGGCAAGTATACCAGAAAGTCAATTGAATTTCAATGCTGTATGCAAACAGTCAACAGTCAGACGAGTCTGCTGCTATGGGAGACCATCTGGGGATCATGATGGAGAGGCGGCCCCCGTGCCGCGTGAGCCACGGCGTGGGGGCCGCCCCAAGGAGGAGAGCGCGGCGCTCAGGCGGCCGGCCGGGCGACGATGATGAGGCGGTGCGTGCTGGCGGGGTAGGGCCAACAGGTGATCAGGGTGAGCCGTTCGTCGTCGGTGGGCAGGATCCACCGGGCGTTCTCGATGCGCTGCTCGAGGCTGGCGCCGGCCTCCTGCACCGTCACTCTCTGGCTCACGACGTACTGGTAGGCGTCCTGGCCGACGTAGAGGGTCACCGTGTCGCCGGCGTTGAGGCCCCCCAGGGGGCGAAAGACCTCGCGGCCGACATTGTTGTGCCCGGCGACGACGGTGTTGCCGCTGTGGCCGGGCAGCGCCGAGCCCTGCTGAAAGCCGGCGTCGTTCGTCGGCACCTGCCAATCGGTGGCGGCGACGCCGTTGACGTAGACGACGCGGTAGCCCATTTCGACCACCGGCGCGTCGAGGCCGATGGCCGGCGCCACGATGCGCGTGGGCGCCGAGCTGGCCGGGCCTGGTGGCGCGGCGGGCGAGGGCGGCGGCGGGGCGACGGTGGGCGGCGGCGTCGCCGTGGGCAGGGTTGTGGCGGTGGCTGTTGGCAGGGGCGTGTTGGTGGCCGTGGGCTCGGCGATCGCTGTGGGCAGGGGCGTGTTGGTCGCTGTAGGCAGCGCCGTCGCCGTCGGCTCGGCGGTCGCCATGGCCGTGGCGGCCGGCTCCTCCGTGGCCTGCGCCTGGAAGTAGCGCGCCTGCGGCGAGTCGAGGTTGGGCTCGCGCGGCGCGGGCAACGCCGCTGCGGGCAGCGACGGAGCCACGATCGGCGCAGCCTGCGATGCGGCTACGACGTTCTCGGCGAGGACCTCGGTGATGACGGCGGTGCAGGCGATGGCGAGGCCGACGACGATGGCCGCGATGAACATGCAGGCCAGCCGCAGGAACCAGCAGCCGCCATGGCCAGGCGCGATACTGCCGGCGCGTGGTTGGAGCACTCTTGTGGCCATAGGGTCCCTCTCCTGTGCCGCTCCTCGCGTGGGCCGGTGTGCCGCCGAACGCGTGTGCCCGACCGCCACGGCAGAGAGCGAGTTGTATTGTTGGCTGTGATGGGAGCCACTGGGAGTGGTGAGGTATCCGGACTGTTACCTCAAGGCCATTATAGCGGGTTGGGGGTCACTGTAAGGTAAACGTATCGTTAATGGGAGGTAAAGGGGACTGCCGTGGCGAGGGGAGTCTGGAGCGCGAAGGTCGCGGAACCCCTGACGGGGCATGGGCGGCGCGAAGGACGTGAAGGGGGAATGCAGAGGCAGGCCGGGCAGTGGCACAAAGAAGGGGCGAAGCCCTGGAGAGGCTTCGCCCCCTGAAGTTGGAGCGGGGTGCGGGGGCTAGAAGTAGATACGCAGCAGCCCCAGCAACCAGTGCGCCAGCCCCTGCCACCATTCGGGGTTCAGCAACTGCAGGCCGTCGCCGCCGGTGACGGGCAGCAGCACCACCGGCGCCGGACCGGGCTGGGGCTGGGTGTCGACCAGATCGTAGGTCAGGATGTAGCGGTTGCAGGGGGCGATGTTGACGGCCGCCGCCCCCGGGCCGTTGATGACCAGCCCCGTGGTGGGCGACTGGACCTGCACCAGGCGGAGCTGCCAGCGTGGCGCCGCATAGCCGGCCGGGAGCTGCGGCTCGACCTGCACCAGCGGCGAGGTGCCCGCGGCGGGGTAGAACGACCAGAAGGCGATCGACTGGCCGGCGCCGCTCGGGGCCGTCAGGCGCGTGGCCTGCTCAGCGCCGTCGAGCCAGGCGCGTACCGGCATGCCGGCCGGGCCGCCGCGGATGACCACGGCGACGTCGGCCACGGTGCACGGCTCGGGCGGGCAGCCGAGCACGCTGACGTGGTTCGACTCGCCTGCGCAGGTGCCGGCATAGACCACGGCCCAGTAGATGCCCGCCTGGCCGGCGGTGTAGCTGCTGCCGGTGGCGCCGGCGATGGGCGCGCCGTCCTTGTACCACTGGTAGCCCGACGGCGCCGGCCCGGCCACCGTGGCGCTGAGCGTGGCCTGCCCACTGGGGCACGGCAGCTCGACGACCGGCGGGTTCACCGTCACCGTGGGCCCGCCCTCGCGGGTCACGCCGGCATGGTTCGACTCGCCCGCGCAGTTGCCGGCGCTGACGACGACGTAGAAGGTGCCGCTGGTGGTGGCGGTGTAGGTGCTGCCATTGGCGCCGGCGATAGGCGCGCCGTCGCGGTACCATTGGTAGCCCGTGGGCGTCGCGCCGCTGACGGCCGCCGTCAGCAACACCTGGTTCACCGTGCAGGTCAACTGGCCGCCGGCTGGGGTGACGCTCACCGCAGGGCCGCCCTGGCGAGTCAGCGTCACATGGTTCGACTCGCCGCTGCAGTCGCCCGCCGTGACCAGCACATGGTAGCTGCCGGTGGCGCCGGCGGTGTAGGCGCTACCGTTGGCGCCGCTGATGGGCGCGCCGTCGAGATACCACTGATAGCTGGGCGACAGGGCGCCGGTCACGGCTGCCGTCAGCAGCACGGTGCCGCCGCCGCAGGCCAGTTGCCCGCTGGAGGCGTAGACGACCACCGTGGGCGGATCGACGCGCGTGACGGCGACCTGGTTGGATGTGGCCGTGCAGTTGCCTTCGGCGATGACGACCCAGTAGGCGCCGGATTGCGTGGCGGTGTGGCTCGCGCTGTTGGCGCCGCTGATGGCCGCGCCGTCTTGGTACCACTGATAGCTGGGCGAGGCCGCGCCGCTTACCGTGGCCGTCAACACCACCTGGCCGACGGTGCAGGTGATCTGGCCACTCGTCGGTGAGACGCTGACGGTGGGGCCGCCCTGCCGCGTGATGGTGGCCTCGCCCGAGTCGGCGCTGCAATCGCCGGCAGTGACGCGCACCCGGTGGCTGCCGGGCTGGGTGGCCGGGTAGGTGCTGCCGGTGGCGCCGTCGATCTTGGCGCCGTCCTTGTACCACTGGTAGGCCACCGAGGTGGCGCCGCCGGCGTTGGCGCTGAGCAGCACCTCGCTGGTGGTGCAGCTCAACTGGCCGCCCGTTGGCGCTACGGTGACCGTGGGCCTGGTCAGTTGGGTCACCGTGACGTGGGCCGACTCGGCGGTGCAACTGCCGGCGGTGATGACGACCCAGTAGCTGCCCGCGGCTGTGGCCGCATAGCCGCTGCCGGTGGCGCCGTCGATCTTGGCGCCGTCCTTGTACCACTGGTAGCTGGGCGATGTGGCGTCGCTCGCGCTGGCGGTGAGCGTCACCTGGCTGGTGGTGCAGCTCAACTCGCCGCCCGCCGGCGTGATGCTGACGGTGGGCCGGCCCGCCTCGGTCACGATGGCCTCGTTCGAGTCGGCGGTGCAACTGCCCTCGCTGATCTGCACGCGGTAGGTGCCCGCGGCTGTGGCCGCATAGCCGCTGCCGGTGGCGCCGTCGATCTTGGCGCCGTCCTGGTACCACTGGAAGCTGGGCGATGTGGCGTCGCTCGCGCTGGCGGTGAGCGTCACCTGGCTGGTGGTGCAGCTCAACTCGCCGCCCGCCGGCGTGATGCTGACGGTGGGCCGGCCGGCCTCGGTCACCGTCACATGGTCCGACTCGTCGCTGCAGCCGCCGCTGCTGACGATGACATAGTAGCTGCCCGCCTGATTGGCGCTGTAGGTGCTGCCGGTGGCGCCGTCGATCTTGGCGCCGTCGCTGTACCACTGGTAGCTGGGCGCGGGGGCGCTTGTGTGCGCGGTGAGCAGGGCGGTGGGCTGGGCGCAGCTCAGCGTGGCCTCGCCGGGCGTCACGTCGACGCTGACGCTGCAGGGCGTGTAGCAGAAGCTGATGTGGCTGATACCGCAGCGGTTGTTTTTCTGTCCGCAGCGGTCCGGGGCGTGGAGGCCGCTGCCGCCCGTGGCCGGCGGGTTGTACCTGTAGACCATCGCCTGGTCGCCGCCCTTGACGATCACGCAGTGGACGGGACGGTTGGCGTTCCAGGCGATCACCCTATCGGCGTCGCTGCCGGTGATGCTCAGGGTCACCGTCAGGCCGGCCTTCGAGTCGCTGTAGCTCCCGCTGCCAATCGAGTTCTCGATCTTGAACTCGGAGCCGCCGCAGTTGCAATCGCCGCACCCTGGGTTCCCGGGGATGATTTCCCCGTCGCAGGCGGCGACCCGCCCCACGATCTGTGAGGCGCCGATGGTGAGCAGCAGCGCTGCCGCCAGCATGAGATAGATGACGCACACGGTGCGTAGGCGCATGCTTTGTGCCTCCTTGCCGCGCCGGGCTGCCGCCTCAGGGCGCGGGACGCGCGACCACAATGACGCGGTGCGTGTTCGATGTATAGGGCCAGCAACTGACCAATGTCAGCCGCTCGTCGGCGGTGGGGGCGATCCAGCCGGCGTTGGCGATGCGCGCCGCCGCCGCCAGCCCCTTCTCGGGCAGGATTTCTCGTTGGTAGACGATGTAGCCATAGGGCGTCGTGTCGACGTAGAGCGTGACCTCGTCGTCGATCTGCAGGTTGGCCAGGTTGACGAACACCTGGCCGGCAATGTTGTTATGGCCCGAAATGACGGTGTTGCCCGGCTGCCCGGGGTAGGCCGAGCCCTGGTGAAAGCCGGCCGCATGCGCCGGCACTTGCCACTCGACCACCGGTTGGCCGGCCAAGTACGTCGTCTGCCACGTGGCCTCGACGACCGGCGCGTCGAGGCGGATGGCCGGCGCCACGATGCGTGTGGGTGGCCGCGTGGCCGGCGGCCGCGCTGGCGTGGGCCGCGGCGTGGCGGTTGTCGGCTGGGGCGCCGCCGCGGCTGCGGTCGGCGTCACTTCAGCCACCCCGCCGCTGGCTGCCGGCGCGACCGTGCTCTGCGGCGCCGGAACGCTCCCCGCCGCCATTTCGGTGCGCAGGGCAAACCACAGGCCGATCCACAGGCCACAGGCGCCGACGAGCGTCACGTAGACGATGACCAAGGCTGTGAGAACAGGCGAACGCGAACGTCTGAGCCTCACGGGGCCCTATCGCTCCGTATTCTGCTGATGAGGGGGTGTTTCCTGCCGGCCGGGCTTGCCCAGGAACCGACGATGGGGGAACAAAGGAAACGCCGCCTGTAGGTTGCTGCACGGGAATCGCCCGGCCAAGGCACGCGATCCTATCCGGCGGCAGGATAGGATCAGCATCCTGAGGCATTATACACTACAAGAGGGGAAAAGGGGCGAAAAGTCTACGGATTACCACCAGTTTGCTACCGAACCGTAACCCTCTGCGATCGGCACTCCTTGTGCTCCCTATCGCCATTCCGGGCACATGCGGCTGCAGCGCTATGTCGCGACCGTCACTTGCCCCCAGGTCGCATTGCACCCGGCCAACGCCGGCGTCTGCGCCCCGCCGGGTGCTTTTAGCCAGCGGTCGAGGAAGCGGTAGGCCTCCTCACGCACGGCCTGCGGCAGGCTGTGCCCGCCCGCGAAGATGAGGGCGCGGAACTGGTCGGGCACGGCGGCGCGGCTGTA
Organism: Chloroflexota bacterium; assembly: GCA_029553955.1. Lineage (GTDB taxonomy): Bacteria > Chloroflexota > Anaerolineae > SpSt-313 > SpSt-313 > JAKPJZ01. Next base: position 46,344 of record JAKPJZ010000073.1, on the reverse strand, counting down.
GGCCGCCTGCGCTGCGGCCACGAGCTGGCGCACGCCATCGATGGGGAAGATGGGGTCGGCCTCGCCGGCAGCCAGCATGAACGGGCAGGGGGCCAGGTCGGCCGCCAGCGTGTCCATGTCGGCCACGCGCAGCAGGCCCGGCAGGTACATGGCCAGGTTGTGGTTGATGTGGTCGCGCAGGATCGACCTGAGCGTGCTCAGGCCGCAGGAGGCGACACCGGCGCGCACCCGGGCATCGTACCAGGCCAGCCAGAAGGCCTCCTGGCCGCCGAGGGAATGGCCGATGACGCCGAGCCGCTCTGGGTCGACCAATTCGAGGCTCTGCAGCACGTCGAGCCCGCGCGCCAGGTCAAAGGTGTAGCGCGCCTTCAGCGAGCTGCCCTCCAGGAGCAGGCGTGTGGCCAGATAGCGCTCGTACAGCGCGCCGTCGGGCATCGTCCCCTCGGCCCGCTGGAACTCGGGAGGGCGTCGCTCCTCAAAGCCGAGCAGGTCGGGGCAGAGCACCACATAGCCGCGCCGGCAGAGGTCCAGCCCATAGTGGTAGCTCGGGTCGGCCGAGAGCCCGGCCGGTTCCGACTTGCCGAGACAGTACTGCCCGGCGTGCTGATGGATCGCCAGGATGCCGGGGAGCTGCTCCGCCTCGCCGGTCCGCGGCCCCACAGCGGGGAGCAGCAGGTAGGCCGAAATGCGTTCGCTCTCGCTCGCCGCATAGTCGATGCGCACGCGCCTGCCCCCGGGAAACTCGGCTTCGCAGCGCACCACCAGGTCCAGCGGCACCGGCAACGGCGGCTCGCCCAGGAGCTGCAACACCAATGCACGGGTCGTCATGGCGCCCTCGCTTGTGTGGCAACGGCGGAATCCTCACAGGGTGAGGGAATCCGGCCGGCGGGTAACACAACCTGGGGGTACAAGGGGTGGGGGCCTGGGGTGACCGGTCGTAGTGTACTGCGAATACCTGAAAGTTGCAAATGCCCTACGCCGGATACACCCCCGGGCCCGGAATCCCCTCCAACACCTCGTACATCTGCAGGTAGCACTCACGCGCCGTGCCGGGGATGCTGCCGCCCCTCTCGTGTAGCAAGCGCAGGGCATAGGCCATCTCCCTGGCCTCGGGCCCCGAAACCCCCCGGCGCCGGCCGCCCGCCTTCTCGGCCCGGCGGATCATCTCCTCCCAGCTCGACGGCTTGCCGCCACGGTACAACTCTTCGACATCGGCCACTTCAAAGACGAGACCTTGGTTTGCCATGGCTCCTCCCGTTCTACTGCGTGAAACGTGAAACGTAATATGCGATGCGTGACACTCGTGCCCAGGGACTATGCGCTACATAGTACGCATTACGTATCATGCATCACGCATCAGGCGTCACGCCCTATCCTGCCTGCCGCCACGCAGTGCCAGCGCGCCAATCGCCAGCCCGACGGCAAAGCCCCCCACGTGCGCCCAGACGGCCACGCCGCCCTGCACCGCCGGCACGCCGAGGGAGGCCACGCCGCTGAAGAGCTGCAACAGCGCCCAGGCCCCCAGGAAGCCCACGGCGCTGACCCGCGTGGGCACGACGACGATCAGCACCCGTACCTCGCGCGTGGGAAAGAGCACCACGTAGGCGCCGAGGATGCCCGCAATGGCGCCGCTGGCCCCGATGGCGGGTATCGAGCTGCCCAGGCTAGCGACGACCTGCGCCAGCGCGGCCAGCACCCCCGCGCCCAGGTAGAACGCCAGGAACAGCCAATGCCCCAGGGCCAGCTCAATGTTGTCACCGAATACCCACAAGAACAGCATATTGCCCACAATGTGCAACAGCCCACCGTGGACGAACTGCGAAGTGATCAGCGTATAGAGGTCCTGCCCATGGCCGATCTCGGCTGGGATGGCGCCAAAACGGTAGACAAAGCTCTCCAGGCGGGCCGGGCTCAGGGTGAGCATGTACAGAAAGACGACGGCGTTGAGGGCCACCAGGGTGATCGTCACCCAGGCCACGGGTGCCCCGCGCCGGTTCTGATCGCCATAGGGGAACAGGCTGCCCATGGGGAGCATGGCGCCTCCCGCGCTCCAGGCGTCGTACAATCGTTGGCATGCAGTGTCATTGCGAGCGCAGCGAAGCAATCTCCAATTGTGTTCAGCGACCGCATTGGGGATGGCTCGCTGCGGCTCGCAATGACGGCTTGAACACTCGTGCGGTCGTCGGCAAGGCGTAGCAAGATGCGGGCCATATGAGGCGCTGTCGCCATGGGCACAGAGGTTGCTGCCAGCGCTGTGCACGGGCCGTGAATTCCTGGAGGAGGGAAACGCCCCAATGGCCATGCAACAGCCGTTTCGACCTTTTGACCCGAACCGCACGCCGTTGGCACAGCAGTTTCGCACATGGACCGAGCAGACGCCGGCGCCCTACGACAAGGCGCTGGTCGATCCCTACACCCGCTGCCGCGTGATCCTGATGAACGGCATCGAGAACGATTCCTGGTTCTTCCTGCACCACTGGTATCGCCACACCGGCGACGAAAAGCTGCGCGCCAAGATCGCTGAGCTGCGCCGCGTGGAGACACAACAGCAGACCTCGGTGAACTGGCTGAACCCGGCCGACCAGACGGTGATCGAGACCACCATCGCCTACGAGCAGGTGGCCACCGACCTGACGGCCAACCTGGCCAAGAACGAGCCCGACCCCTACGCCAAGCAGGTGCTCGACTTTGCCCTGATCGAGGATTTCGACCACCTCTACCGCTATGCTCACCTGATGCAGCTCCTGGAGGGCAAGAGCGCCGAGACCATCGTCAAGGGCCAGACGGACATCGCCGCCGGGCGGCCGACCCCCGAGGAGCACCGCCGGCCCGCCGACATGGTGCGCCGCCACATCGACAACAAGACCGCCGACGTCAAGACCAAGCTGAATGCGCAGACCATCACCGCCGCCGAGCAGCAGACCTACCTCTTCTACAAGTCGCACGGGTTCATGTACGGCAACGACCTGGCGCGCCGGCTCTACGCCGAGATCGCCGAGGTCGAGGAGGAGCACGTCACCCAGTACGAGTCGGTGGCTGACCCCAAGGCAACCTGGCTCGAGATGGCGGCCTTGAAGCAGGTGAACGAGGCCTACAACTACTATAGCTGCTGGCAGACCGAGACCGACCCCCGCCTTGCCGCTATCTGGGAGCAGTTCTACCGCATGGAGCTGGAGCACGTCCAGCAGGTGGGGCAGCTTTTGCACGAGCAGGAGGGTAAGGACATCCACACCATGTTCCCTGCCGAGATCGCGCCACTGATCGTTTTCGAGTCCAACAAAGAGTATGTGCGCCAGATCGTGAACACGCAGCGCAACCTGCAGCCCCTGGGCACCGAGTTCAGGTCCAAGGAGCAACTGCCGGCCGATTGGGGCTCGTATCGCAGCATCGTCAACCGAGAGGGTGTGCCTTCGCAGCAGATCGTGGAGATGGTACCTGCGCCGGCGTGAACGCGCATGGCAGGGGGCGAGCCGAAGCTCGCCCCCTCTGAACCCCGGCGCCGCCGGGGTCACTAGAGTCAGAGTCAACGCCGGCGCTTCTCTTCTTCGGGAAAAGCGAACATCGCAGTCGCGCGAGTGCTGGCGACCACGTATCCCAGGGCAAAGCCCACCAAGGCCGGAATAATGCCCCGGCAGGCCATGCCCATCGGCGCGCCGCCCCACCACGGGCCCATCATCGGCCTCATGCCCCACGGGCCCATTGGCTTTCCTCCCCAAGGCCCATGATGGCGATGATGCTGGTGCATGCTCCAGGGGCTGACGGCCTCGCCGCAGATCGGGCAGTACATCGGCGGCCCACCCTGTGGCTGCTGCTCAGGGCCTCTGGCTTGACCTTGTTCCTGCATGGTTCCCTCCTCCGTATGGTGAGATGCTCTTGGCCAGGGCTGCAAGCCTCGTGCCACCGGCCTGGCATGCCGCTTGCTAGCAGCCTGCAAGAAACTGAGGATGGACTGACGATGATTATCACCCTCACCCCCAACCCTGCCGTCGACCAGACGATGTGGATCGACCGCCTGCATTTGGGCTTGCGCAACCGCTACTGGAAGTCGGACCTCGACCCGGCCGGCAAGGGGGTCAACGTCTCGCGCATGGCGCACCGGCTGGGCTGGCCGACCATGGCGTTTGGCTTTTTGGGGGGCGAGATGGGCACGCTGGTGGAGCGGGCGCTCGAAGCGGAGGGCGTGCCCCACCATTTCGTGCGCGTGCCCGGCCAGACGCGCATCAACGTCATGATCATCGACGAGGCCTCGGGCGAGGAGACCAACCTGCATGGCCCGGGCCCCCTGGCGCCGCGTGAGCGCCAGGCCACGCTCATGCGCATGATCCAGCCCTGGCTCCGGGCGGCGCGGGTGCTGGTGCTGGCGGGGAGCCTGCCGCCCGGCATGCCGCAGGATGCCTACGCCGCGCTCATCCGTCAGGCGCGGGCCGCGGGGGTGCGTACCATCCTCAACACAGCGGGCGAGCCGCTGCGCCTGGGGGTGCAGGCCGCGCCCGACGTCGTCAAGGCCAACGTCGACGAGATCGAAGAGCTGCTGGGCCGCCCGCTGCCCGACGTCGCGGCGGCGGTGCGCGGCGCGCAAGAGCTCATGGCGCAGGGGGTCGGTGCGGTGTTCATGGCCGTCGGGCCGCAGGGCACCCTCGCGGTGCAAGGCGGCCGCGCCTGGTGGGCCCTGCCCCCCGAGGTGCCGCAGCGCAGCCGGGTGGGCGCGGGCGACTCGCTCGTGGCCGGGCTGGCCGTGGCGCTGGCCCGGGGCGACGATATCGTGGCGGGCCTGCGGCTGGGCGCCGCCGCCGGCGCGGCCACGGTACTGACCCCCGGCACCAGCCTGGGCAGCGCCGAGCAGGTGACGGCGCTCATGCCGCAGGTGCAGGTCCACGAGATCACCGGCCAAGCCCCACCGGCCGCCGCAGTGGCACAGCCGGCGCCTGCGCCGCCGAGCGAGGGACGCATGCCGGCGCTGCTGTTCGCCGCCGAAGAAGGCCTGCCCGAGCGGCTGCGCTACCTGCTGGAGCGGGGCGTGCTGCCGCGCCGGCTCGAGCCGCGCAAACGCGCGGTGCTCCCCCGCGAGCGGCTGCGCTACGGCATGGACATCGATGGCACCATCACCCGCGCGCCGCGCCACTTCAAGCGCCTGATCGATGCCCTGCTGGATGCCGGCGACCACGTGTATATCGTCACCGGGCGCCTCGAGCGCGACCGGCCGGAGACCGAGGCCCTGCTGTCGTCGTTGGGCATTCAGTACAACGAGCTGCTGATGCGCCCCAACAACTGGCGGCGTAGCATCGCCGACTATAAGGTGCACGCGGTGCGCGAGCGCGGCCTGCACCTGCTCATGGATGACGACCCGCGCAACTGCTGGGCCGTCATCCGACGCACCGAGGCCCTCGCCGGCCAGATGCTGCCCATCCCCGAGACGGCCGAGGCACGGCATAATCCGTAGCCTAGCCCCTTGTGGGCGTTTTCGCGCCTCACCCGAGACGGCGGAAAGGTGAACCGCAGAGCAGCCACGAACACCCAGTCCGCCACCACGCATGAAGACCGGGGGTCACCGCAGAGGCGCGGAGGACGCAGAGGGACATAACCACAGAGAACCTCCGCGTCCTCCGCGCCTCTGCGGTGCAATCGGTGCCCCTTGGCAGACGTCATACCGGAAAGAAGTCTCTTCTCCCTATCCTTTGCGTCTTTGCGGTTCACCGTTTCCCGATTCCGGCGGGCTCAGGCGATGGGCAGGCTGAAAGAGAAGGTGCTCCCTTTCCCCAGTTCGCTCTGCACCCAGATGTGCCCGCCGTGGGCCTCGACGAGCATGCGCGTGATGTAGAGCCCCAACCCCAGGCCCTCGCGCCGCTGCTCGCGAGCGGCGGCCGTACGGTAGTAGCGCTCGAACATGTGCGGCAGGTCCTCTGGGGCGATGCCGCGCCCGCGGTCGATGATCGAGGTGATGACCCAGCCATCCCCAAGCGCCAGGCGCACCGTTACCGGCGTGCCGGGGTCCGAGTACTTGAGGGCGTTGGAGAGCAGGTTCACCAGGATGCGCTCCAGGCGGCTGGGGTCGGCCGAGACGGGCGGCAGGCCCGCCGGCGCCTCGGCGTGGATGCGGGCGGTCTCGAGCACCCCCGTCTGCCGCTGCAGCAGGTCGGAGATGAACGGGCCCAGGTCCAGCACCTGCTGGGCCAGTGAGAGCTGCCCCGATTCCTGCCGCGCGGCGTCGACCAGGTCTTGGATCATGGTATTCATGCGCTGGCAGCCGGTGATGATGGCTTCCACGCTGTGCTTCTCGGGGCCGCTGAGCCCGGCTTTCTGCAGCCTGCGCTCGAGAAGCTGCGCCTGGCCGAGCACGGCGGCCAGGGGGTTGCGCAGGTCGTGCGAGACGGCGCGCAGGATATCGTCGCGCAAGTGCTGCAGCTCGATGATCGGCGTGATATCGTTGACGTTGGCGACCGCGCCCACCAGGCGCCCCGCGTCGTCTCTGATCGGCCCCGCGTTGCTCAACAGGTGGCGGTGCGCCCCGTCGGGCCGGCGTACCGTCACGCGGGCGCCGATGACGACCTCGCCGCGCAGCGCTCGGGCACTGGGGAGTTGCGCCGACGGCAACGGCGTGCCGTCGGCGGTTTCCACCTGCAGGCTGCGCACTCGCCCCTCTGTCGATAGCGCGCCCCACGCGGCAGCCGTGACCCCCAGGATGCGCTCGGCGGCGGGGTTCATATGCAGCACCTCCTCGCCGGACCCGTAGATGATCAGGCCACCGCTGATGGCATTGAGCGCGGCCTCCAGCTCGGCCGCCCGGTGTTGCGATTCCTCGGCCAGGCGCTGCACCTGCTGGCGCGCCTGCACTTGGGGCGTCACATCGACGAGCGACAGGAGCAGGCCCGCGACGTCGCCGGCCGTCCCTTTGATGGGGACGAGGATCCAGTTCCAATAGGTCACGCCGCGCTCGGGCTGGCCGGCGAACTCGAAGGGCTTTTCCACCGCCCTGTATGGCTCGCCGCTGTCGCGCACGCGCTCAAAGATGGCCTGGTTCTCGGCGTTGGGAAAGAGCGCAAAGTGGTTGCGGCCGATGAGCTCCTCTCTGCGATGCCGGCAGCCGCTGGCATAGGCCGAGTTGACCAGCACAAAGTTCAGGTCGCGGTCGAGCAGGGCCAGTTGGGCGTCGGTGTTTTCCAGGACCGTATCCAGCTCTGTGGCGCGGCGCTGCAGCTCGGCGAGCAGCCGCTCGCGCTCCGCTTCGGCCTGCTTGCGTTCGCTGATGTCGCGGACGATGCTCAGCAGGAGCGCTTGGCCGCCGACGGTGGCGCCGCGCGAGCTCACCTCGACCGGGAAGGTGCGACCATCCCTGCGGCGGTGCAGGCTCTCGAAGACGAGGCCCTCCGCCTCGGCCTGCGCCATCTGCACCGAGACTCTGGGCGCCGTTTCCGCCACGCGCAGGTCGTAGATGGTCTTGGTGAGCAACTCCTCGCGGCTGTAGCCGTAGGCGCGAGCGGCGGCCTGGTTCACCTCAGCGATGCGGCCGTCGGGGTGGACGAACAGGATGATATCGAGGGCATAGTCCCAAATGAGCCGGCAGCGCTGCAACGTCTCCTGGACCTGCTCGGCTTCGCCGGCCGGCGGCGGGGCCATGGCGCCGGCCTGGGGGGTCGCGTCGAGCGTGGCCACGGGTGTGCGGGTCTCCCCTCCGGCCGTTGCTGGCGCGCTGTGTTGCCTGCGGGCCATCGCTTCCTCCACTGGCGCTGGATTGCTCCCTCTCTCAGCAAGACCCATGCCGCTCTCAGGGCACGGGAAGTGGGCGTGCAGGGGCGACATACTCCAGGATGGACTGCACTGTATTTGTGCAACTCGCGCCAACCTTGCCGGCTTGGCCGTCACCATCTCGTTACCGGCCGGCTCAGACTGTGCGCATATTCCCAAAAGGACTCTGCGATGGCAACCACCCTGCATTGTGTGCTGCGCGTGGCCCTGGCGGTGCTGATCGGTGCCCTGCTGCTGGCCGGGCTGCTGCCGATGGCGACGCACGCCGTGTCGCCGCGCCCGCCCGCCATTTGGTCGGCCGAGTGGGCGCTCGTCGGGCCCGGCGTGACGACCGAGGGCACGATGGGCGGCCTGCGCCCCCTGGCGCAGCGGCCGGGCCTGGCCGTGGCCACCGGGGCCGAAGCCGGCTACTACGAGTCGCCGCTGCGCGACATGGGCGGCGAGTTCATGGCCCTGGGTGCCATCTGGCAGGCGCGGCTGCCCGACGGGGCCGAGCTCCTGCTGGAGGTGCGCCGCAGCAGCGATGGCGTGGCCTGGGGGCCGTGGCAGATCATGCCCGCGGGCGACAGCTTTGCCGACACGGCGCCCAGCGGCCAGGGCTACAGCGAGCTCATCATCGGCCCCGGGCGCTACGTGCAGCTCCGGGCTACACTCATGCGCGGCGTGGCGACGTCGCTGCCCAGCCTCGAGGCGCTGCGGCTGGTGGCCATCGACGCGCGCGCCGGGGTGACGGGCGCCGAGGCGGCGACGGGCGCCTCGCCCTCGGCCCAGGCCGAGCCCACGCCGCCCGCCGTCATCAGCCGCGCCGCCTGGGGGGCCAACGAGGCGTACATGGACTGGGACCCAGAGTATGCGCCGGTGAGCCACTTTGTCATCCACCATACCGTGACCAGCAACGCCGATGTGGACCCGGCGGCGACGGTGCGCGCCATCTACTATTACCATGCCGTCAGCCTCAACTGGGGCGACATCGGCTACAACTATGTCATCGACCGCAACGGCCGCATCTACGAAGGCCGCTACGGCGGCGATGGCGTGGTGGCCGGCCATGCTCGCCCCTACAATAGCGGCACTGTGGGCGTCGCCATCCTCGGCGACTATGCGGCGGCGAGCGTGCCCGCGCCGGCCGTGGCGGCGCTCAACGAGCTCCTGGCCTGGAAGGCCAACTCGCACGCCGTGCACCCGCTCGAGAGTTCTTTCCTGCGCGACCGCACCTTTGCCAACATCATGGGGCACCGCGACTGCAACCTCACCACCTGCCCTGGCGACCGCCTCTACGCCCTGCTGCCGCAGGTGCGCAGCGCCGTGTGGCAGCGCCTGTGGGCGCTGCCACCCCACGTCGAGCTGACGTGGCCCGAGCCGCAGGCGGCGCTCACGGGCGCGGTGCGCCTGCGCTGGCAGGCCGGCCCTGCGGCAACCAGGCTGGAACTGGCCATCGATGGCCAGGTGCGGCTGGCCAACGCCGCCGGCACCAGCGGGTGGACCTGGGACACGGCCGCCGAGCGCGACGGCGCGCATACGCTGCGGCTCACCGCCTCGACCGACCAGGGCCAGAGCGCCACCGTCGAGGCGCCGGTCGTCGTCGACAACAGCGCGCCCACGGGGAGCCTGACTGCGCCGGCCTTTACCAATACCTCGGCGATCACGCTCACCCTGGGCTGCGAAGGCTGCAGCCAGGTGCAGTTCGGCGGCGGCTGGCGCTGGGAGGGCGAGGCGCTCTACCACACTGCCGGCAGCGGCCGCGCCGTGGCCGACCCCGCAGCCGCCAACGGCCAGGCCTGGCTGGGCCAGGCGGGCGAGGCCGCGGCCGGCGCCTGGTTCGGCCCCTACGACTGCAGCCTGCTCTACCCGGGCAGCTACCAGGCCATCTTTTGGCTGCGCGGCGCCCCGGGCGACCCCGAGGTCAGGCTGGCCGAGCTCGACGTGGTAGACCAGCAGGGCACGCGCACCCTGGCGGGCAAGACGCCCGTGTGGACCGGCGACCTGACGGCGGGGCGCTACCGGCCCTTCATCCTGCCCTTCCACTATCCGGACCGCGGCAGCGCCTGCCGCACGCCCGGCGTCTCCGACGGCGTGGAGCTGCGCACCGCCTTCCTGGCCACGGGCGACCTGTATCTCGACCGGGTCGAGGTCTTTTCAGCGCCGCAGCCGTTCGCGGCGAGCATCGCGGCGCCGCTGCCCGCGGCCGAAGGCCGCTACCCGCTGGAGGTGCGCTACCTCGACGCCGCCGGCAACGCCTCGCCGGTCTATGCGCAGACGGTGACGGTCGACCGCACGCCGCCCATCTGGGGCGACGCCGGGCCCAACGGCCTGCCGGTGCGCGACGCGCTGGCGGGGCTCGATGCGGAGGGCGCCGCCTATGCCCTCTCTGACGACGGCACGACCTGGGGCGAGTGGACGCCGGCGACGCTGAGCCTGGCGGCCGGCGGCCTGACCGGCGCCCTGCCCGCCGCCCCCACCTGGGCGGGCCGCTATGTGCGCGTGCGCGCCCGCGACCTGGCAGGCAACGAGGCCATGAGCGCGGCGCTGAGCTGGCCCGGCACCCCAGTCCCCATCGTGACGCCCACCGCCGGCCCGACGGCGACCCCCTCGGCCACGCCGAGCGCCAGCCCCACGGCGACGCCGACGGCCACGCCGGGCACGACGCCAAGCGCTACGCCAACGCCGAGCCCGACGCTCACCATGACGCCGAGCCCCCTGCCCACGGCGACGGCCACCGCCACCGCGCCCCCCTGCAGCGAGGTGGTGGCCAACGGCGGCTTTGAGTCTGAAGGCGGCTGGGAGACGCCCATCACCGTCTGCCAGGCGGGGCGCTCCAACGCCCAGGCCCACAGCGGCAGTTGGTCGATGCGCGCCGGGCCTGAGAGTTGGTGGGCCAACGCCGCCAGCTACTCCAGCGCCGCGCAGTGGCTCACGGTGCCTGCCGGGGCCTCGCGGGCGACGCTCTCGCTGTGGTATCTGGCGACCTCGGGCGATTGGAGCGACCGGCAGTACGTCATCTTCTACGACGCGGCCGACAACGCCATTACGCCCTGGGTGCTGGACCTCAAACCCGCGGTGAACGCGACCGAGTGGCGCCAGGTGCAGTACGACGTCACGGCCTATGCGGGGCAGCGCCTCAAGCTGCTCGTCGGCTGCTACAACAATGGCTACGGCGGCCTCACGCAGTTGTTCGTCGACGACGTCTCGTTGCAGGCCTGTATGCCCGTGCCGCCGACGCCGACGGCCATGCCGACCGCGACATCGACCGCGACGGCCACGCCCACGCCGACCGGCACGCCGGGGCCGACGGCGACCAGCACGGCAACGGCGCGGCCGACCGCGACGGCCACGCCCACCGGCACCGCCGGCCCCACGGCCACGCCGACGACCACGGCGCAACCCACAGCGACCGCCACGCCCACGGCGACGGCCACCGCCACACCGGTGCCGGGCGGCCTGGTCGTCAACCCCGGCTTTGAGGCCGACGATGGCTGGACCATGCCCATCACCGAATGCATCGCCGGCTACAGCACCGCGCAGGCACACGCTGGCCGGCGCTCGCTGCGCCTGGGGTTCGAGTGGGGGCAGGGCAATGCCATGAGCTTTTCTTCGGCCAACCAGACGCTGGACCTGCCGGCGGGGGCGCGCTCGGCCACGCTGCACTTCTGGTACTATCCTGTCTCGGGCGATCCCTATGATACCCAGCGCGGCTGGATCCTCGACAGCGCGGGCCGGGTGCTGGCCACGCCGCTGCGCCTCAACTGGCCGGCCTGCAATGGCCAGGCTTGGCAGCCCATGACCTACGACCTGACCGCCTTCCTCGGCCAGACGGTGAGCCTGCACTTTGAGGTGTACAACAACGGCTCAGGCGGCGTCACCAGCCTCTACGTCGACGACGTGTCGGTCCAAGTCACCCCGTGAGAAGCAACAGGCTCGTAGTGAGGGAGAAGGAGCAGGCGGCGCAAGGTCCCCCGCGGGGGACCTTGCGCCGCCTGCTCCTTCTCCCTCACTACAAACAGGCTTGCACAGGCCCGGCGATTTGCCTTTTCAGCAGATTCCGGCTACAACTCCCACAATCAGTACTTGGGAGGATCACATGACAGAGCTCTTGTACCAGACCGACAGCTACCTCCAAGAGTTCACGGCCACGGTCGTGGCGGTCGACGGGCAGGGGGTGGCCCTCGACCGCACGGCGTTCTACCCCGGCGGCGGCGGCCAGCCCTGCGACCTGGGCACGCTGGCCTGTGTGGGCGGTTCGCGAACCGCCCCTGGAACTGTACGGCCGGTGACCAAGGTGTACAGAGCAGGCGACACAGTGTGGCATACCGTGGCGGGCGAGCCTCCGGCTGTGGGCAGTGAGCTCACCGGCCGGCTCGACTGGCCGCGCCGCTACGGCCTGATGCGCCTGCACACCGCGCTGCACATCCTCTGCGGCGTCATTTTCCACGAGTATGGCGCGTTCGTCACCGGCGGCAACATGGAGCCGAACGGCCGGGCGCGCATGGATTTCGAGTTCGAGCGCATGCAGGCCGAGTTGGTGCACGAGATCGAGGCCAAGGTCAACGTCGAGGTCGCCGCGGCACGGCCCGTCGACATCGCCATCCTGCCGCGCGAAGAGGCCTTTCAGATCCCCGACCTCATCCGCACCAAGATCAACCTTCTGCCTGAGGGCATCCGCCAGGTGCGCACCGTGGCCATCGCAGGGCTGGACCTGCAGGCCGATGGCGGCACCCATGTGGCCAATACTCGCGAGGTGGGCCCCATTCGCATCGTCGACTATATGAGCAAAGGCAAGATCAACAAGCGCCTGATCATTGCGCTGGCCCCATGAGTGAGGGTACACCCATCCCCCTGGCTTCTGGCCCTGCCCGCAGGCCAGGGCTGCCTCTGGGCATCGGGCGGGGCCGCACCGGCATCATCCTGCGCCTCGCACTGCCGGCGGTAGGCGAGCAGTTGCTGAACATGGCCGTTGGCCTGGTGGATACCTTCCTGGTGGGCCACCTGGGGGCGGCCTCGATCACGGCGGTCAGCATCTCCAACCAGGTGGTCATGCTGGCTCACGTGCTCATGTCGGCGGTGGCCACCGGCTCCACCGCCCTCATCGCCCGTGCTGTGGGTGGCGAGGATGTGCGCACCGCCAGCCGTACAGCCAACCAGTCAATCCTCATCGGTGCCGTCATTGGCTTCTTTGTCACTGCCGTGACTGTGCCGCTGGCCCCTCAGGCCGTGCGCTTGATGGGCGCTGTCGACGACGCCCTGCCGCTGGGGGCCACCTACCTGGGTATCGTCTCCTGCACCTTCCTGCTCTCGACCTGGATGTTCATGGGGTTGGCCTGCCTGCGCGGCGCCGGCGATACGATGTCGACCATGCGCATCATGATGCTCGTCAACGCCATCAACATTGCTGTGGCGGCCACGCTCATCTACGGCCCCTTTGGCCTGCCCAAGCTGGGCGTGGCCGGCTCGGCCATCGGGGCAGCGACGGCGCGCGGCGTGGGAGGGCTCGTGGTGCTGGCCATGTTGGCGCGCGGCCGGGCGGGCCTGCGCATCAGCCTGAAGGCCATGCGGCCTGACCTGCAGACCATCGTGCGCATTCTGCGCGTCGGCGTCCCGACCGGGGTGGAGCAGATGCTGTTCCGCCTGGCCGACATGTCGTACTTTCGGGTCGTTGCCTCGCTGGGCACCGTCGCCTGTGCGGCCCACGCGGTGGCGCTCAACGCCCAATCGCTGAGCTTTTCGCCCGGCTTTGGCTTCGCCATCGCCGCTACCACCCTGGTGGGCCAGGGCCTGGGCGCGGGCGACGCGAAGCGTGCCGAGTCCGACGGCTACCTGGTCTTCCGTATCGCCGGCGTGCTGATGGGCATTATGGCCGTGGTCTTTTTCCTCTTTTCGCGCCAGATCATGGGCTTTTTCACCGGTGAACGAGAGGTCATTGCCCTGGGCGCCGGGCCCATGCGCCTGGTGGCCCTGGCGCAACCCGCTCTGGCGGCCTCGATGGTCTTTAGCGGCGCCCTACGCGGTGCGGGCGACACGCGCTTCCCCATGTTCTCCAATGGTGTGGGCGTGTTCCTGGTGCGCTTTGGGCTGGCGCTCTTCTTTGTGGAAGTACTGGGGCTGGGGCTGATGGGCGCCTGGTACGCCCTGGGGCTCGATTGGGGCCTGCGCGGGCTGTTCAACTACCTGCGCTTCCGGTCCGGCGTGTGGAAAAAGATCCAAGTCTAGACGGGCGCGAAAGAACGCGAAAGAGCGCGAAAGAGGCGCGAAAGGAGGTGCAGCGATGCGTGTCGTCGTCCTGGGCGGCAGCGGTGTGGCCACGCCCGAGCTGGTGCGGGCCATCGCCCAGGGCATTGGCGCCATCCCCAGCCCCTGCTTCAAGTACGTCTTCCACCCCGACCGCATGCTGGCCAGCGGGCCGGTGCCGCCGATACGCGGGCTGATCGCGGCTAACTGCGCCTACGAGATGATCGTCGCCGAGGCCATCATCGCCCGCGACCGCACCCTCGCCCTGCGCGCCCTGCTCGTCAGCCCCTTCAAGTGCACCTACGACCAGGCGCTCGGCGTCCTCGAGCGCGCGTGGGGCGAGGGGTGAGCCGCTCTGGCCCTCCGCTGGCACCAGAGTTGCTGCTAGGCCGTATCTGCAAGCCCGCCAAGCCCCTCATCTAGAAGAAAGCGAGTAAAGATGCCATGTCGCATCATATTGATACGGCCACGTCACGTAAGGATGGCCGCCTGAATATCGGCGATCTCTACGTGTTTGCAGATGCCGGGCACGAGAACACGATCCTCGCCATGACCGTCAATCCGGATGCGGGCAGGTCATCGCCCACGGCTTTTCATCCGGAGGCGCGCTACCAACTCAAGATCGACAGCAATGGAGACGCCGGCGAGGATGTGAGCTATCAGTTCGCCTTCACCGAGCCCACAGCCGGGGGGCGACAACGCTTCGAGTTGCGGCGCATTGAGGGACCGGTCGTCGAGACGGCAACGCAGGGTGCTCTTCTGGCAGAGGGAGAGACCGACGCCATTACACCCATCCCTGGCGGCGGCAGAGTGTGGATGGGCCTGGCCGGCGATCCTTTCTTTGTCGATGCCAGGGCCATGTTCCAGTTCCTGGGGGCGCTCTCCGAGCAGCAGGTCTTCGACGTCTCTGTTTTTGAACAGGGCGATAACGCCTTTGCGGGGCGCAATGTGAGCGCCATTGTGCTGGAGCTGCCCAACACCCTGTTCGGAGGGGCGGAGATCGGCGTCTGGGCTACCACCGTCGCCGTGGCCCATGGTGCCTCCGCGCAGATCAACCGCTTTGGCGCGCCGTTCCTCACCATTCTCTTTCTCTGGGATTCGCAGGACCAAGACGACTATAATTCAGGTCACCCTGTTGGCGATAAGGTGCGCTTCGGGCCGGCCATCGCCTCTACAGCAGCCAATGTTGCATCCCTTGCTCAGACGGCTGCAGACCCGGCTGCGTATGGCGAACGCGTAGCCGATCTACTGCTCCCCAGCGTGCTGCGCTACCGCCCTGGCACGGCCGCCAGCTATGGCTTCGCAGGCCGCAACGGTCGCGCCCTGACCGATGATGCCATGGATGTAGCTATCAGCCTGCTGGCCAACTATCCCATCTCGGACCATGTCGGCCCCGCAGGCGACACGCAGCAACACTTTCCTTTCCTGCCACTCCCCTATTCTCTGGTAGAAGAAAAACCATTGCTCAATCCAGATGCTCGCATGAGTGAGCCTGCCGTGCGCTCAGCGGGCTAGATCATCAGGGGTTCCGTTCCATAAGCATGCGCAGCCAAGCCCGGGAGCGGGCCGCTACCGAAGAGCGGGGCTGTATTGCTCATCGGCACTGCGGATTGTCTCTTGCGCCAGGGCGATGGCGCCGAGGACGCCGGCGCGGCTGCCAAGCGCGGGCGGCACGATGTACTCGTCGATCCTGTCGAGGATGGCGGGCGCCTGCAGGTAGCCGTTGAGCAGCTCTTGCACGCGGCGGCGCACGAGCGGGAAGAGCTGCGCCTGCTGCATGATGCCGCCGCCCATGATGATGCGCTGCGGTGCCAGGGTGCAGATCAGGCTCACCAGGCCCTGGGCCAGGTGCTCGGCCTCCAGCGGCCAGGCCGGGTGCTCGGGGGGCAACGTCTCACCGCGCGCGCCCCAACGGCCCTCGAGGGCCGGCCCGGCCGCCAGGCCCTCGAGGCAGTCGCCATGGTAGGGGCAGGCGCCGGGGTAGGGGTCGCGCGCCCAATCGTGGGGGATGCGGATGTGGCCCATCTCGGGGTGCAGCAGGCCGTGCAGCAGCCGGCCGTTGGCCATGGCGCCGCCGCCGATGCCGGTGCCCACCGTCAGGTAGATGAAGGTGTCGAGCCCCTGCGCGGCGCCCCAACGGTGCTCGCCGAGGGCGGCGGCGTTGACGTCGGTGTCGAACGCCACGGGCACGCCGAGCGCGCGCCCGATCGGTCCGACCAGGTCGGTGTGCGCCCAGCCTGGCTTGGGGGTGCTGGTGATGGAGCCAAAGGTGGGCGAGGCCGGGTTGGGGTCCACCGGGCCGAACGAGCCGATGCCGACCGCAACGAGCGCTGTGCCCGCCTCGCGCCGGAAGAACTCGACGGCGCGCGCGATGGTCTCCGCGGGCGTGGTGGTGGCGAAGCGCGCCTCGCGCAGCTCGCCCGGACCCGTCCCCACCGCGCAGACAAACTTGGTGCCGCCGGCCTCGATGCCGCCCCACAATGCCATGGTGTATAACCCCCCTTTACCGAATCCCTGCGCAAACGAGCGCCATCTGGCCACAGATGAACGCAGATGAACAGCGATATCTTGCACATAATCTGCGTTTATCGCTGTTCATCTGTGGCCGGAACCCCATCTCACTCGACTTCGATGCTCTCCACGCTGAACTCGCGCCCGGCGACAACCTCGCCGCCGGTGGCGCTGCAGTCAGGGCAGAGCCAGTCGCGCTCCTGTGGCTCGAACTCGGCGCCGCACTGCCGGCAGCGCAGGCGTACCGGCACGTGGGCGAAGGCCAGGCGCGCGC
Source organism: Chloroflexota bacterium (assembly GCA_029553955.1). Taxonomy (GTDB): domain Bacteria; phylum Chloroflexota; class Anaerolineae; order SpSt-313; family SpSt-313; genus JAKPJZ01. The sequence goes on along the minus strand of JAKPJZ010000073.1, from coordinate 29,594 downwards.
CCGCGGCCGGCGTGTCGCGGCTGACAAAGTCGAAGTAGAACTGGATCGACTCGTCGACAATGCCCGTCAGCGCGCCGATGCGCAGGTCGATGCGCGTCACGCGCTGCGCGCCCGCCTGCTCGGCGTGCTCGAGCACTACGGACAACAGATGCTGGGTGACCGACAGCTCATGCATAGGCCTATTATACCACCTCTGTTCGTAGTGTGGGAGAGTGGGCCTTGGGGCAGGGGGGCCGAGCCTCCGCGGAGGCTCGGCCCCCCTGCCCCAAGGCCCACTCTCCCACACTACAAGCATGTGGCTTGGGCCATCCAAGAACCGGCTACAATCCTGGCACGAAGATGGGCAGGCGGCCGGTAGGCTCGAACTCGCCGCCGAGATAGGCAAAGAGGGCTTCGAGGTGTGGCGCAGCGCTGCCGGGCAGGTAGAGCAGCAGGTCGGACGCGGCGAAGCGGGGCAGGGCGGAGGGGTCACCGATCAGCGCCACGCCGAGCGGCAGCCCCCTTTGCTTGAGCGCCTGGGCCAGGTCGATGGTGGCCTCGCTGAGCGCGTCTCCCTCCCAGCCGCCCGGCGATCGCTCGACCACGAGCAGGGCCGCCCCGGCAGAGGCCGTGGCCGGCATGACCGTCTCGAGCTGCGCCGGCGCGGGCTCGGCGTCGAGCAGGTGCACGCCGGCCCCAGGCAGGCGCGACGCAGCCAGGCGTCGCAGGGTCTCGCCGCTCGCCGGCGCCAGACGCTGGGCGATCACCAGGGGCCGGCGCCGCGCGACCAGGTGCGGCCGCCCGCGGATGGCGACGAGCGAGGCCCGCGCCACTTCGCGCGCCAGCTCGGGCCCCGCCGCGAGCGCCTCCTCGCCGGCGCACGGCCCCTCCGCCAGCCGCTGCCGCGCCGCCTCGACGCGCGCCACCGCCTCGTGCAGGCGCGCCGGCGGGATGTCGCCGTGCAGCAGCACCTCATAGAGCGCGCGGTACACCTCGGCCGGGTGCCCGGTCACGAGCAGGTCGTGACCGGCGGCGAAGGCCAGCACCGCGGCTTCGGCCGGGCCGTAGCGTGCGTTGACCTCGGGGGCATCGAGGTCGCTCGAGAGCACCGGCCCCTGGAACTGCAGCGAGCCACGCAGGAGGCCCTCGACGACGGCGGAGGAGTGGGTGGCCAGACGGTTCGCCAGGGTATCGAGCGCTGGCACGTGCAGGTGACCGGTCATGATGGCGCCCAGGCCGGCGCGGCAGGCCTCGGCGTAGGGCGCGAGGTCGATCTTCTCCAGGGCCAGGCGGTTGGGCGACAGCACGGCCAGGTGTTTCTGGGCATCGTAGGCCGCGCCGCCGCGGCCCGGGAAGTAGCGGCCCACGGCGAATGCCCCAGCGGCCTGGCAGCCCTCGACAAAGGCGGCCCCCAGGTGGGCGACGAGGGATGGGTTGTCGCCCAGGCAGGGCCCGGGCAGTGGCGAGGCGCCGCGCGGCACGTCGAACGGTGGAGCCAACACGAGCTGTATGCCCCGCGCGCGCGCCTCGGCGGCGGCCTGCGCCCCGGCACGGCGGGCCAGGTCAATACGGCGCGCCGCGGCCAGGGCCAGGCCGCCGGGCACGAACGGCCCCAGCCCGCCCTCGGCATCGGCCAGGCAGAGCAGCGGGTGCGTGGCCAGGCGCTGCAGGCGATTGAGGGTCGCGGTCAGCTCGCCCTCGGCCGGCGCGGCCTCTGCGGGGATGTAGAGCCCGCCGGCGCGGCCCAGCGCCACCTGGGCGGCGATCTCTTCGCTCTCGCCCCGCCAGACGGCGATGATGACGCGGCCGACCTGTTCCTCGAAGGTCATGGTGGGCATGATCGTCCCATGTCAGCACCTTCATCCAGGGCTGGCCCGGTTCGTAGTTGGCGCTTGAGCGCCTGGCCCCCGCAGGGTCGTAGTTGGCGCTTGAGCGCCTTGGCCCCCGCAACCTGGCTGCTGGGCGGGCACCGCCGGCGCCGCGCTGCAGAGTGGAGGCGCTCAAGCGCCAACTACGAACCCAATGTACATGACATGAACTGACCGGACTGCCGGGCCGCCTCAGGGCGCGCGGCGGGCGACGAGCAGGCCATCCTCATGGCCGACAGTCACCGCAAAATCACAGCGGTCGATATCGAGAGCTATCTCGCGGTCCAGCGGGTGAAAGTGCGGCTGCTCGGGGTCGCCGAACTTGGCGGCCTCGGCCCCGGCGAGGATCAGCCGGCGCACGCACTCGCGGTCGGGCTGGCTGTCGCGCAAGAGATTCCGCAGGTAGAGGGCGCACTGCTCGTCCTCATCGGCGCGCCACTTGCCACCCGCGCCCATGGCCACCAGGGTCACGAGCGGCGGGTCGTCGCGCAGCAGGGCAGCGACGGTGGCCTGGGCGGTGACCAGCGACGCCGCGTAGAGGGCCTGGGCGCGCCCGGCCGCGATGACGCCCGCGACGCCCGCGCCGGTCGACTGGAGCAGCGTCTTGCCCTGCACATCGGCCTGCGACAGCTCGTAGGGCGAGTTGCCCAGGTCAAAGCCCGGCGGGCGCCGGCCGCCGGCCTCGCCCATACACAGGTCGCCAATGCCCACCTGGCGCATGAGCAGGGCCTCCTCAGGCCCGTGCGCCAGAATGATGCTGCTCGCGCCGCGCGCCAGGGCCACCGCGGCGGTGGTAAAGGCGCGGAAGACGTCGATGACCACGACCGTCCCCTCCGCGCGCTCGGCCCCTGCCAGCAGGCTTTCGATGCGAATATCCATCGGCTCCCCTTTGTGCTCGGGTCTCGTGTTCGCTACCATTATAGCACGCCTGCAAAAATGCGCGACCCGACGCTGTCGCCAGGGCATATCCCATCATCGTTGGCAACCGGCTCTTGGGCTTCGGACGAACCCAGTGCTGGCCTTTAGGGTAGAGGTTTGGCGGGCTGGCTGGCGCTGCTGGCTGCCCCGCGGGGCAGCCAGCAGCGCCAGCCAGCCCGCCAAACCTCTACCCTAAAGGCCAGCACTGGGTTCGTCCGAAGCCCAAGAGCCGGTTGCCAACGATGATGGGATATGCCCTGGCGACAGCGTCGGGTCGCGCATTTTTGCAGGCGTGCTATAATGGTAGCGAACACGAGACCCGAGCACAAAGGGGAGCCGATGGATATTCGCATCGAAAGCCTGCTGGCAGGGGCCGAGCGCGCGGAGGGGACGGTCGTGGTCATCGACGTCTTCCGCGCCTTTACCACCGCCGCGGTGGCCCTGGCGCGCGGCGCGAGCAGCATCATTCTGGCGCACGGGCCTGAGGAGGCCCTGCTCATGCGCCAGGTGGGCATTGGCGACCTGTGTATGGGCGAGGCCGGCGGCCGGCGCCCGCCGGGCTTTGACCTGGGCAACTCGCCCTACGAGCTGTCGCAGGCCGATGTGCAGGGCAAGACGCTGCTCCAGTCGACCGGCGCGGGCGTCGCGGGCGTCATCGCGGCCGGGCGCGCCCAGGCCCTCTACGCGGCGTCGCTGGTCACCGCCCAGGCCACCGTCGCTGCCCTGCTGCGCGACGACCCGCCGCTCGTGACCCTGGTGGCCATGGGCGCGGGTGGCAAGTGGCGCGCCGATGAGGACGAGCAGTGCGCCCTCTACCTGCGGAATCTCTTGCGCGACAGCCAGCCCGACCGCGAGTGCGTGCGCCGGCTGATCCTCGCCGGGGCCGAGGCCGCCAAGTTCGGCGACCCCGAGCAGCCGCACTTTCACCCGCTGGACCGCGAGATAGCTCTCGATATCGACCGCTGTGATTTTGCGGTGACTGTCGGCCATGAGGATGGCCTGCTCGTCGCCCGCCGCGCGCCCTGAGGCGGCCCGGCAGTCCGGTCAGTTCATGTCATGTACATTGGGTTCGTAGTTGGCGCTTGAGCGCCTCCACTCTGCAGCGCGGCGCCGGCGGTGCCCGCCCAGCAGCCAGGTTGCGGGGGCCAAGGCGCTCAAGCGCCAACTACGACCCTGCGGGGGCCAGGCGCTCAAGCGCCAACTACGAACCGGGCCAGCCCTGGATGAAGGTGCTGACATGGGACGATCATGCCCACCATGACCTTCGAGGAACAGGTCGGCCGCGTCATCATCGCCGTCTGGCGGGGCGAGAGCGAAGAGATCGCCGCCCAGGTGGCGCTGGGCCGCGCCGGCGGGCTCTACATCCCCGCAGAGGCCGCGCCGGCCGAGGGCGAGCTGACCGCGACCCTCAATCGCCTGCAGCGCCTGGCCACGCACCCGCTGCTCTGCCTGGCCGATGCCGAGGGCGGGCTGGGGCCGTTCGTGCCCGGCGGCCTGGCCCTGGCCGCGGCGCGCCGTATTGACCTGGCCCGCCGTGCCGGGGCGCAGGCCGCCGCCGAGGCGCGCGCGCGGGGCATACAGCTCGTGTTGGCTCCACCGTTCGACGTGCCGCGCGGCGCCTCGCCACTGCCCGGGCCCTGCCTGGGCGACAACCCATCCCTCGTCGCCCACCTGGGGGCCGCCTTTGTCGAGGGCTGCCAGGCCGCTGGGGCATTCGCCGTGGGCCGCTACTTCCCGGGCCGCGGCGGCGCGGCCTACGATGCCCAGAAACACCTGGCCGTGCTGTCGCCCAACCGCCTGGCCCTGGAGAAGATCGACCTCGCGCCCTACGCCGAGGCCTGCCGCGCCGGCCTGGGCGCCATCATGACCGGTCACCTGCACGTGCCAGCGCTCGATACCCTGGCGAACCGTCTGGCCACCCACTCCTCCGCCGTCGTCGAGGGCCTCCTGCGTGGCTCGCTGCAGTTCCAGGGGCCGGTGCTCTCGAGCGACCTCGATGCCCCCGAGGTCAACGCACGCTACGGCCCGGCCGAAGCCGCGGTGCTGGCCTTCGCCGCCGGTCACGACCTGCTCGTGACCGGGCACCCGGCCGAGGTGTACCGCGCGCTCTATGAGGTGCTGCTGCACGGCGACATCCCGCCGGCGCGCCTGCACGAGGCGGTGGCGCGCGTCGAGGCGGCGCGGCAGCGGCTGGCGGAGGGGCCGTGCGCCGGCGAGGAGGCGCTCGCGGCGGGGCCCGAGCTGGCGCGCGAAGTGGCGCGGGCCTCGCTCGTCGCCATCCGCGGGCGGCCGCACCTGGTCGCGCGGCGCCGGCCCCTGGTGATCGCCCAGCGTCTGGCGCCGGCGAGCGGCGAGACCCTGCGACGCCTGGCTGCGTCGCGCCTGCCTGGGGCCGGCGTGCACCTGCTCGACGCCGAGCCCGCGCCGGCGCAGCTCGAGACGGTCATGCCGGCCACGGCCTCTGCCGGGGCGGCCCTGCTCGTGGTCGAGCGATCGCCGGGCGGCTGGGAGGGAGACGCGCTCAGCGAGGCCACCATCGACCTGGCCCAGGCGCTCAAGCAAAGGGGGCTGCCGCTCGGCGTGGCGCTGATCGGTGACCCCTCCGCCCTGCCCCGCTTCGCCGCGTCCGACCTGCTGCTCTACCTGCCCGGCAGCGCTGCGCCACACCTCGAAGCCCTCTTTGCCTATCTCGGCGGCGAGTTCGAGCCTACCGGCCGCCTGCCCATCTTCGTGCCAGGATTGTAGCCGGTTCTTGGATGGCCCAAGCCACATGCTTGTAGTGTGGGAGAGTGGGCCTTGGGGCAGGGGGGCCGAGCCTCCGCGGAGGCTCGGCCCCCCTGCCCCAAGGCCCACTCTCCCACACTACGAACAGAGGTGGTATAATAGGCCTATGCATGAGCTGTCGGTCACCCAGCATCTGTTGTCCGTAGTGCTCGAGCACGCCGAGCAGGCGGGCGCGCAGCGCGTGACGCGCATCGACCTGCGCATCGGCGCGCTGACGGGCATTGTCGACGAGTCGATCCAGTTCTACTTCGACTTTGTCAGCCGCGACACGCCGGCCGCGGGCGCGCGCCTGGCCTTCGCCCACGTGCCGGTACGCCTGCGCTGCCGGCAGTGCGGCGCCGAGTTCGAGCCACAGGAGCGCGACTGGCTCTGCCCTGACTGCAGCGCCACCGGCGGCGAGGTTGTCGCCGGGCGCGAGTTCAGCGTGGAGAGCATCGAAGTCGAGTGAGATGGGGTTCCGGCCACAGATGAACAGCGATAAACGCAGATTATGTGCAAGATATCGCTGTTCATCTGCGTTCATCTGTGGCCAGATGGCGCTCGTTTGCGCAGGGATTCGGTAAAGGGGGGTTATACACCATGGCATTGTGGGGCGGCATCGAGGCCGGCGGCACCAAGTTTGTCTGCGCGGTGGGGACGGGTCCGGGCGAGCTGCGCGAGGCGCGCTTCGCCACCACCACGCCCGCGGAGACCATCGCGCGCGCCGTCGAGTTCTTCCGGCGCGAGGCGGGCACAGCGCTCGTTGCGGTCGGCATCGGCTCGTTCGGCCCGGTGGACCCCAACCCGGCCTCGCCCACCTTTGGCTCCATCACCAGCACCCCCAAGCCAGGCTGGGCGCACACCGACCTGGTCGGACCGATCGGGCGCGCGCTCGGCGTGCCCGTGGCGTTCGACACCGACGTCAACGCCGCCGCCCTCGGCGAGCACCGTTGGGGCGCCGCGCAGGGGCTCGACACCTTCATCTACCTGACGGTGGGCACCGGCATCGGCGGCGGCGCCATGGCCAACGGCCGGCTGCTGCACGGCCTGCTGCACCCCGAGATGGGCCACATCCGCATCCCCCACGATTGGGCGCGCGACCCCTACCCCGGCGCCTGCCCCTACCATGGCGACTGCCTCGAGGGCCTGGCGGCCGGGCCGGCCCTCGAGGGCCGTTGGGGCGCGCGCGGTGAGACGTTGCCCCCCGAGCACCCGGCCTGGCCGCTGGAGGCCGAGCACCTGGCCCAGGGCCTGGTGAGCCTGATCTGCACCCTGGCACCGCAGCGCATCATCATGGGCGGCGGCATCATGCAGCAGGCGCAGCTCTTCCCGCTCGTGCGCCGCCGCGTGCAAGAGCTGCTCAACGGCTACCTGCAGGCGCCCGCCATCCTCGACAGGATCGACGAGTACATCGTGCCGCCCGCGCTTGGCAGCCGCGCCGGCGTCCTCGGCGCCATCGCCCTGGCGCAAGAGACAATCCGCAGTGCCGATGAGCAATACAGCCCCGCTCTTCGGTAGCGGCCCGCTCCCGGGCTTGGCTGCGCATGCTTATGGAACGGAACCCCTGATGATCTAGCCCGCTGAGCGCACGGCAGGCTCACTCATGCGAGCATCTGGATTGAGCAATGGTTTTTCTTCTACCAGAGAATAGGGGAGTGGCAGGAAAGGAAAGTGTTGCTGCGTGTCGCCTGCGGGGCCGACATGGTCCGAGATGGGATAGTTGGCCAGCAGGCTGATAGCTACATCCATGGCATCATCGGTCAGGGCGCGACCGTTGCGGCCTGCGAAGCCATAGCTGGCGGCCGTGCCAGGGCGGTAGCGCAGCACGCTGGGGAGCAGTAGATCGGCTACGCGTTCGCCATACGCAGCCGGGTCTGCAGCCGTCTGAGCAAGGGATGCAACATTGGCTGCTGTAGAGGCGATGGCCGGCCCGAAGCGCACCTTATCGCCAACAGGGTGACCTGAATTATAGTCGTCTTGGTCCTGCGAATCCCAGAGAAAGAGAATGGTGAGGAACGGCGCGCCAAAGCGGTTGATCTGCGCGGAGGCACCATGGGCCACGGCGACGGTGGTAGCCCAGACGCCGATCTCCGCCCCTCCGAACAGGGTGTTGGGCAGCTCCAGCACAATGGCGCTCACATTGCGCCCCGCAAAGGCGTTATCGCCCTGTTCAAAAACAGAGACGTCGAAGACCTGCTGCTCGGAGAGCGCCCCCAGGAACTGGAACATGGCCCTGGCATCGACAAAGAAAGGATCGCCGGCCAGGCCCATCCACACTCTGCCGCCGCCAGGGATGGGTGTAATGGCGTCGGTCTCTCCCTCTGCCAGAAGAGCACCCTGCGTTGCCGTCTCGACGACCGGTCCCTCAATGCGCCGCAACTCGAAGCGTTGTCGCCCCCCGGCTGTGGGCTCGGTGAAGGCGAACTGATAGCTCACATCCTCGCCGGCGTCTCCATTGCTGTCGATCTTGAGTTGGTAGCGCGCCTCCGGATGAAAAGCCGTGGGCGATGACCTGCCCGCATCCGGATTGACGGTCATGGCGAGGATCGTGTTCTCGTGCCCGGCATCTGCAAACACGTAGAGATCGCCGATATTCAGGCGGCCATCCTTACGTGACGTGGCCGTATCAATATGATGCGACATGGCATCTTTACTCGCTTTCTTCTAGATGAGGGGCTTGGCGGGCTTGCAGATACGGCCTAGCAGCAACTCTGGTGCCAGCGGAGGGCCAGAGCGGCTCACCCCTCGCCCCACGCGCGCTCGAGGACGCCGAGCGCCTGGTCGTAGGTGCACTTGAAGGGGCTGACGAGCAGGGCGCGCAGGGCGAGGGTGCGGTCGCGGGCGATGATGGCCTCGGCGACGATCATCTCGTAGGCGCAGTTAGCCGCGATCAGCCCGCGTATCGGCGGCACCGGCCCGCTGGCCAGCATGCGGTCGGGGTGGAAGACGTACTTGAAGCAGGGGCTGGGGATGGCGCCAATGCCCTGGGCGATGGCCCGCACCAGCTCGGGCGTGGCCACACCGCTGCCGCCCAGGACGACGACACGCATCGCTGCACCTCCTTTCGCGCCTCTTTCGCGCTCTTTCGCGTTCTTTCGCGCCCGTCTAGACTTGGATCTTTTTCCACACGCCGGACCGGAAGCGCAGGTAGTTGAACAGCCCGCGCAGGCCCCAATCGAGCCCCAGGGCGTACCAGGCGCCCATCAGCCCCAGCCCCAGTACTTCCACAAAGAAGAGCGCCAGCCCAAAGCGCACCAGGAACACGCCCACACCATTGGAGAACATGGGGAAGCGCGTGTCGCCCGCACCGCGTAGGGCGCCGCTAAAGACCATCGAGGCCGCCAGAGCGGGTTGCGCCAGGGCCACCAGGCGCATGGGCCCGGCGCCCAGGGCAATGACCTCTCGTTCACCGGTGAAAAAGCCCATGATCTGGCGCGAAAAGAGGAAAAAGACCACGGCCATAATGCCCATCAGCACGCCGGCGATACGGAAGACCAGGTAGCCGTCGGACTCGGCACGCTTCGCGTCGCCCGCGCCCAGGCCCTGGCCCACCAGGGTGGTAGCGGCGATGGCGAAGCCAAAGCCGGGCGAAAAGCTCAGCGATTGGGCGTTGAGCGCCACCGCGTGGGCCGCACAGGCGACGGTGCCCAGCGAGGCAACGACCCGAAAGTACGACATGTCGGCCAGGCGGAACAGCATCTGCTCCACCCCGGTCGGGACGCCGACGCGCAGAATGCGCACGATGGTCTGCAGGTCAGGCCGCATGGCCTTCAGGCTGATGCGCAGGCCCGCCCGGCCGCGCGCCAACATGGCCAGCACCACGAGCCCTCCCACGCCGCGCGCCGTCGCTGCCCCGATGGCCGAGCCGGCCACGCCCAGCTTGGGCAGGCCAAAGGGGCCGTAGATGAGCGTGGCCGCCACAGCAATGTTGATGGCGTTGACGAGCATCATGATGCGCATGGTCGACATCGTATCGCCGGCGCCGCGCAGGCAGGCCAACCCCATGAACATCCAGGTCGAGAGCAGGAAGGTGCAGGAGACGATACCCAGGTAGGTGGCCCCCAGCGGCAGGGCGTCGTCGACAGCGCCCATCAAGCGCACGGCCTGAGGGGCCAGCGGCACAGTCACGGCAGTGACAAAGAAGCCAATGACGGCACCGATGAGGATTGACTGGTTGGCTGTACGGCTGGCGGTGCGCACATCCTCGCCACCCACAGCACGGGCGATGAGGGCGGTGGAGCCGGTGGCCACCGCCGACATGAGCACGTGAGCCAGCATGACCACCTGGTTGGAGATGCTGACCGCCGTGATCGAGGCCGCCCCCAGGTGGCCCACCAGGAAGGTATCCACCAGGCCAACGGCCATGTTCAGCAACTGCTCGCCTACCGCCGGCAGTGCGAGGCGCAGGATGATGCCGGTGCGGCCCCGCCCGATGCCCAGAGGCAGCCCTGGCCTGCGGGCAGGGCCAGAAGCCAGGGGGATGGGTGTACCCTCACTCATGGGGCCAGCGCAATGATCAGGCGCTTGTTGATCTTGCCTTTGCTCATATAGTCGACGATGCGAATGGGGCCCACCTCGCGAGTATTGGCCACATGGGTGCCGCCATCGGCCTGCAGGTCCAGCCCTGCGATGGCCACGGTGCGCACCTGGCGGATGCCCTCAGGCAGAAGGTTGATCTTGGTGCGGATGAGGTCGGGGATCTGAAAGGCCTCTTCGCGCGGCAGGATGGCGATGTCGACGGGCCGTGCCGCGGCGACCTCGACGTTGACCTTGGCCTCGATCTCGTGCACCAACTCGGCCTGCATGCGCTCGAACTCGAAATCCATGCGCGCCCGGCCGTTCGGCTCCATGTTGCCGCCGGTGACGAACGCGCCATACTCGTGGAAAATGACGCCGCAGAGGATGTGCAGCGCGGTGTGCAGGCGCATCAGGCCGTAGCGGCGCGGCCAGTCGAGCCGGCCGGTGAGCTCACTGCCCACAGCCGGAGGCTCGCCCGCCACGGTATGCCACACTGTGTCGCCTGCTCTGTACACCTTGGTCACCGGCCGTACAGTTCCAGGGGCGGTTCGCGAACCGCCCACACAGGCCAGCGTGCCCAGGTCGCAGGGCTGGCCGCCGCCGCCGGGGTAGAACGCCGTGCGGTCGAGGGCCACCCCCTGCCCGTCGACCGCCACGACCGTGGCCGTGAACTCTTGGAGGTAGCTGTCGGTCTGGTACAAGAGCTCTGTCATGTGATCCTCCCAAGTACTGATTGTGGGAGTTGTAGCCGGAATCTGCTGAAAAGGCAAATCGCCGGGCCTGTGCAAGCCTGTTTGTAGTGAGGGAGAAGGAGCAGGCGGCGCAAGGTCCCCCGCGGGGGACCTTGCGCCGCCTGCTCCTTCTCCCTCACTACGAGCCTGTTGCTTCTCACGGGGTGACTTGGACCGACACGTCGTCGACGTAGAGGCTGGTGACGCCGCCTGAGCCGTTGTTGTACACCTCAAAGTGCAGGCTCACCGTCTGGCCGAGGAAGGCGGTCAGGTCGTAGGTCATGGGCTGCCAAGCCTGGCCATTGCAGGCCGGCCAGTTGAGGCGCAGCGGCGTGGCCAGCACCCGGCCCGCGCTGTCGAGGATCCAGCCGCGCTGGGTATCATAGGGATCGCCCGAGACAGGATAGTACCAGAAGTGCAGCGTGGCCGAGCGCGCCCCCGCCGGCAGGTCCAGCGTCTGGTTGGCCGAAGAAAAGCTCATGGCATTGCCCTGCCCCCACTCGAACCCCAGGCGCAGCGAGCGCCGGCCAGCGTGTGCCTGCGCGGTGCTGTAGCCGGCGATGCATTCGGTGATGGGCATGGTCCAGCCATCGTCGGCCTCAAAGCCGGGGTTGACGACCAGGCCGCCCGGCACCGGTGTGGCGGTGGCCGTCGCCGTGGGCGTGGCGGTCGCTGTGGGTTGCGCCGTGGTCGTCGGCGTGGCCGTGGGGCCGGCGGTGCCGGTGGGCGTGGCCGTCGCGGTCGGCCGCGCCGTTGCCGTGCTGGTCGCCGTCGGCCCCGGCGTGCCGGTCGGCGTGGGCGTGGCCGTCGCGGTCGATGTCGCGGTCGGCATGGCCGTCGGCGTCGGCGGCACGGGCATACAGGCCTGCAACGAGACGTCGTCGACGAACAACTGCGTGAGGCCGCCGTAGCCATTGTTGTAGCAGCCGACGAGCAGCTTGAGGCGCTGCCCCGCATAGGCCGTGACGTCGTACTGCACCTGGCGCCACTCGGTCGCGTTCACCGCGGGTTTGAGGTCCAGCACCCAGGGCGTAATGGCGTTGTCGGCCGCGTCGTAGAAGATGACGTACTGCCGGTCGCTCCAATCGCCCGAGGTCGCCAGATACCACAGCGAGAGCGTCGCCCGCGAGGCCCCGGCAGGCACCGTGAGCCACTGCGCGGCGCTGGAGTAGCTGGCGGCGTTGGCCCACCAACTCTCAGGCCCGGCGCGCATCGACCAACTGCCGCTGTGGGCCTGGGCGTTGGAGCGCCCCGCCTGGCAGACGGTGATGGGCGTCTCCCAGCCGCCTTCAGACTCAAAGCCGCCGTTGGCCACCACCTCGCTGCAGGGGGGCGCGGTGGCGGTGGCCGTCGCCGTGGGCAGGGGGCTCGGCGTCATGGTGAGCGTCGGGCTCGGCGTTGGCGTAGCGCTTGGCGTCGTGCCCGGCGTGGCCGTCGGCGTCGCCGTGGGGCTGGCGCTCGGCGTGGCCGAGGGGGTCGCCGTCGGGCCGGCGGTGGGCGTCACGATGGGGACTGGGGTGCCGGGCCAGCTCAGCGCCGCGCTCATGGCCTCGTTGCCTGCCAGGTCGCGGGCGCGCACGCGCACATAGCGGCCCGCCCAGGTGGGGGCGGCGGGCAGGGCGCCGGTCAGGCCGCCGGCCGCCAGGCTCAGCGTCGCCGGCGTCCACTCGCCCCAGGTCGTGCCGTCGTCAGAGAGGGCATAGGCGGCGCCCTCCGCATCGAGCCCCGCCAGCGCGTCGCGCACCGGCAGGCCGTTGGGCCCGGCGTCGCCCCAGATGGGCGGCGTGCGGTCGACCGTCACCGTCTGCGCATAGACCGGCGAGGCGTTGCCGGCGGCGTCGAGGTAGCGCACCTCCAGCGGGTAGCGGCCTTCGGCCGCGGGCAGCGGCGCCGCGATGCTCGCCGCGAACGGCTGCGGCGCTGAAAAGACCTCGACCCGGTCGAGATACAGGTCGCCCGTGGCCAGGAAGGCGGTGCGCAGCTCCACGCCGTCGGAGACGCCGGGCGTGCGGCAGGCGCTGCCGCGGTCCGGATAGTGGAAGGGCAGGATGAAGGGCCGGTAGCGCCCCGCCGTCAGGTCGCCGGTCCACACGGGCGTCTTGCCCGCCAGGGTGCGCGTGCCCTGCTGGTCTACCACGTCGAGCTCGGCCAGCCTGACCTCGGGGTCGCCCGGGGCGCCGCGCAGCCAAAAGATGGCCTGGTAGCTGCCCGGGTAGAGCAGGCTGCAGTCGTAGGGGCCGAACCAGGCGCCGGCCGCGGCCTCGCCCGCCTGGCCCAGCCAGGCCTGGCCGTTGGCGGCTGCGGGGTCGGCCACGGCGCGGCCGCTGCCGGCAGTGTGGTAGAGCGCCTCGCCCTCCCAGCGCCAGCCGCCGCCGAACTGCACCTGGCTGCAGCCTTCGCAGCCCAGGGTGAGCGTGATCGCCGAGGTATTGGTAAAGGCCGGCGCAGTCAGGCTCCCCGTGGGCGCGCTGTTGTCGACGACGACCGGCGCCTCGACGGTGGCGCTCTGGCCCTGGTCGGTCGAGGCGGTGAGCCGCAGCGTATGCGCGCCGTCGCGCTCGGCGGCCGTGTCCCAGGTCCACCCGCTGGTGCCGGCGGCGTTGGCCAGCCGCACCTGGCCATCGATGGCCAGTTCCAGCCTGGTTGCCGCAGGGCCGGCCTGCCAGCGCAGGCGCACCGCGCCCGTGAGCGCCGCCTGCGGCTCGGGCCACGTCAGCTCGACGTGGGGTGGCAGCGCCCACAGGCGCTGCCACACGGCGCTGCGCACCTGCGGCAGCAGGGCGTAGAGGCGGTCGCCAGGGCAGGTGGTGAGGTTGCAGTCGCGGTGCCCCATGATGTTGGCAAAGGTGCGGTCGCGCAGGAAAGAACTCTCGAGCGGGTGCACGGCGTGCGAGTTGGCCTTCCAGGCCAGGAGCTCGTTGAGCGCCGCCACGGCCGGCGCGGGCACGCTCGCCGCCGCATAGTCGCCGAGGATGGCGACGCCCACAGTGCCGCTATTGTAGGGGCGAGCATGGCCGGCCACCACGCCATCGCCGCCGTAGCGGCCTTCGTAGATGCGGCCGTTGCGGTCGATGACATAGTTGTAGCCGATGTCGCCCCAGTTGAGGCTGACGGCATGGTAATAGTAGATGGCGCGCACCGTCGCCGCCGGGTCCACATCGGCGTTGCTGGTCACGGTATGGTGGATGACAAAGTGGCTCACCGGCGCATACTCTGGGTCCCAGTCCATGTACGCCTCGTTGGCCCCCCAGGCGGCGCGGCTGATGACGGCGGGCGGCGTGGGCTCGGCCTGGGCCGAGGGCGAGGCGCCCGTCGCCGCCTCGGCGCCCGTCACCCCGGCGCGCGCGTCGATGGCCACCAGCCGCAGCGCCTCGAGGCTGGGCAGCGACGTCGCCACGCCGCGCATGAGTGTAGCCCGGAGCTGCACGTAGCGCCCGGGGCCGATGATGAGCTCGCTGTAGCCCTGGCCGCTGGGCGCCGTGTCGGCAAAGCTGTCGCCCGCGGGCATGATCTGCCACGGCCCCCAGGCCACGCCATCGCTGCTGCGGCGCACCTCCAGCAGGAGCTCGGCCCCGTCGGGCAGCCGCGCCTGCCAGATGGCACCCAGGGCCATGAACTCGCCGCCCATGTCGCGCAGCGGCGACTCGTAGTAGCCGGCTTCGGCCCCGGTGGCCACGGCCAGGCCCGGCCGCTGCGCCAGGGGGCGCAGGCCGCCCATCGTGCCCTCGGTCGTCACGCCGGGCCCGACGAGCGCCCACTCGGCCGACCAAATGGCGGGCGGGCGCGGCGACACGGCGTGCGTCGCCATCGGCAGCAGCCCGGCCAGCAGCAGGGCACCGATCAGCACCGCCAGGGCCACGCGCAGCACACAATGCAGGGTGGTTGCCATCGCAGAGTCCTTTTGGGAATATGCGCACAGTCTGAGCCGGCCGGTAACGAGATGGTGACGGCCAAGCCGGCAAGGTTGGCGCGAGTTGCACAAATACAGTGCAGTCCATCCTGGAGTATGTCGCCCCTGCACGCCCACTTCCCGTGCCCTGAGAGCGGCATGGGTCTTGCTGAGAGAGGGAGCAATCCAGCGCCAGTGGAGGAAGCGATGGCCCGCAGGCAACACAGCGCGCCAGCAACGGCCGGAGGGGAGACCCGCACACCCGTGGCCACGCTCGACGCGACCCCCCAGGCCGGCGCCATGGCCCCGCCGCCGGCCGGCGAAGCCGAGCAGGTCCAGGAGACGTTGCAGCGCTGCCGGCTCATTTGGGACTATGCCCTCGATATCATCCTGTTCGTCCACCCCGACGGCCGCATCGCTGAGGTGAACCAGGCCGCCGCTCGCGCCTACGGCTACAGCCGCGAGGAGTTGCTCACCAAGACCATCTACGACCTGCGCGTGGCGGAAACGGCGCCCAGAGTCTCGGTGCAGATGGCGCAGGCCGAGGCGGAGGGCCTCGTCTTCGAGAGCCTGCACCGCCGCAGGGATGGTCGCACCTTCCCGGTCGAGGTGAGCTCGCGCGGCGCCACCGTCGGCGGCCAAGCGCTCCTGCTGAGCATCGTCCGCGACATCAGCGAACGCAAGCAGGCCGAAGCGGAGCGCGAGCGGCTGCTCGCCGAGCTGCAGCGCCGCGCCACAGAGCTGGATACGGTCCTGGAAAACACCGACGCCCAACTGGCCCTGCTCGACCGCGACCTGAACTTTGTGCTGGTCAACTCGGCCTATGCCAGCGGCTGCCGGCATCGCAGAGAGGAGCTCATCGGCCGCAACCACTTTGCGCTCTTTCCCAACGCCGAGAACCAGGCCATCTTTGAGCGCGTGCGCGACAGCGGCGAGCCATACAGGGCGGTGGAAAAGCCCTTCGAGTTCGCCGGCCAGCCCGAGCGCGGCGTGACCTATTGGAACTGGATCCTCGTCCCCATCAAAGGGACGGCCGGCGACGTCGCGGGCCTGCTCCTGTCGCTCGTCGATGTGACGCCCCAAGTGCAGGCGCGCCAGCAGGTGCAGCGCCTGGCCGAGGAATCGCAACACCGGGCGGCCGAGCTGGAGGCCGCGCTCAATGCCATCAGCGGTGGCCTGATCATCTACGGGTCCGGCGAGGAGGTGCTGCATATGAACCCCGCCGCCGAGCGCATCCTGGGGGTCACGGCTGCCGCGTGGGGCGCGCTATCGACAGAGGGGCGAGTGCGCAGCCTGCAGGTGGAAACCGCCGACGGCACGCCGTTGCCGTCGGCGCAACTCCCCAGTGCCCGAGCGCTGCGCGGCGAGGTCGTCATCGGCGCCCGCGTGACGGTACGCCGGCCCGACGGGGCGCACCGCCACCTGTTGAGCAACGCGGGGCCGATCAGAGACGACGCGGGGCGCCTGGTGGGCGCGGTCGCCAACGTCAACGATATCACGCCGATCATCGAGCTGCAGCACTTGCGCGACGATATCCTGCGCGCCGTCTCGCACGACCTGCGCAACCCCCTGGCCGCCGTGCTCGGCCAGGCGCAGCTTCTCGAGCGCAGGCTGCAGAAAGCCGGGCTCAGCGGCCCCGAGAAGCACAGCGTGGAAGCCATCATCACCGGCTGCCAGCGCATGAATACCATGATCCAAGACCTGGTCGACGCCGCGCGGCAGGAATCGGGGCAGCTCTCACTGGCCCAGCAGGTGCTGGACCTGGGCCCGTTCATCTCCGACCTGCTGCAGCGGCAGACGGGGGTGCTCGAGACCGCCCGCATCCACGCCGAGGCGCCGGCGGGCCTGCCGCCCGTCTCGGCCGACCCCAGCCGCCTGGAGCGCATCCTGGTGAACCTGCTCTCCAACGCCCTCAAGTACTCGGACCCCGGCACGCCGGTAACGGTGCGCCTGGCGCTTGGGGATGGCTGGGTCATCACCTCGATCATCGACCGCGGGCGCGGCATCGCCCCAGAGGACCTGCCGCACATGTTCGAGCGCTACTACCGTACGGCCGCCGCTCGCGAGCAGCGGCGCGAGGGCCTGGGGTTGGGGCTCTACATCACGCGCATGCTCGTCGAGGCCCACGGCGGGCACATCTGGGTGCAGAGCGAACTGGGGAAAGGGAGCACCTTCTCTTTCAGCCTGCCCATCGCCTGAGCCCGCCGGAATCGGGAAACGGTGAACCGCAAAGACGCAAAGGATAGGGAGAAGAGACTTCTTTCCGGTATGACGTCTGCCAAGGGGCACCGATTGCACCGCAGAGGCGCGGAGGACGCGGAGGTTCTCTGTGGTTATGTCCCTCTGCGTCCTCCGCGCCTCTGCGGTGACCCCCGGTCTTCATGCGTGGTGGCGGACTGGGTGTTCGTGGCTGCTCTGCGGTTCACCTTTCCGCCGTCTCGGGTGAGGCGCGAAAACGCCCACAAGGGGCTAGGCTACGGATTATGCCGTGCCTCGGCCGTCTCGGGGATGGGCAGCATCTGGCCGGCGAGGGCCTCGGTGCGTCGGATGACGGCCCAGCAGTTGCGCGGGTCGTCATCCATGAGCAGGTGCAGGCCGCGCTCGCGCACCGCGTGCACCTTATAGTCGGCGATGCTACGCCGCCAGTTGTTGGGGCGCATCAGCAGCTCGTTGTACTGAATGCCCAACGACGACAGCAGGGCCTCGGTCTCCGGCCGGTCGCGCTCGAGGCGCCCGGTGACGATATACACGTGGTCGCCGGCATCCAGCAGGGCATCGATCAGGCGCTTGAAGTGGCGCGGCGCGCGGGTGATGGTGCCATCGATGTCCATGCCGTAGCGCAGCCGCTCGCGGGGGAGCACCGCGCGTTTGCGCGGCTCGAGCCGGCGCGGCAGCACGCCCCGCTCCAGCAGGTAGCGCAGCCGCTCGGGCAGGCCTTCTTCGGCGGCGAACAGCAGCGCCGGCATGCGTCCCTCGCTCGGCGGCGCAGGCGCCGGCTGTGCCACTGCGGCGGCCGGTGGGGCTTGGCCGGTGATCTCGTGGACCTGCACCTGCGGCATGAGCGCCGTCACCTGCTCGGCGCTGCCCAGGCTGG
Organism: Chloroflexota bacterium; assembly: GCA_029553955.1. Lineage (GTDB taxonomy): Bacteria > Chloroflexota > Anaerolineae > SpSt-313 > SpSt-313 > JAKPJZ01. Next base: position 11,834 of record JAKPJZ010000073.1, on the reverse strand, counting down.
TGCCGGGGGTCAGTACCGTGGCCGCGCCGGCGGCGGCGCCCAGCCGCAGGCCCGCCACGATATCGTCGCCCCGGGCCAGCGCCACGGCCAGCCCGGCCACGAGCGAGTCGCCCGCGCCCACCCGGCTGCGCTGCGGCACCTCGGGGGGCAGGGCCCACCAGGCGCGGCCGCCTTGCACCGCGAGGGTGCCCTGCGGCCCGACGGCCATGAACACCGCACCGACCCCCTGCGCCATGAGCTCTTGCGCGCCGCGCACCGCCGCCGCGACGTCGGGCAGCGGGCGGCCCAGCAGCTCTTCGATCTCGTCGACGTTGGCCTTGACGACGTCGGGCGCGGCCTGCACCCCCAGGCGCAGCGGCTCGCCCGCTGTGTTGAGGATGGTACGCACCCCCGCGGCCCGCGCCTGACGGATGAGCGCGGCGTAGGCATCCTGCGGCATGCCGGGCGGCAGGCTCCCCGCCAGCACCAGCACCCGCGCCGCCCGGAGCCAGGGCTGGATCATGCGCATGAGCGTGGCCTGGCGCTCACGCGGCGCCAGGGGGCCCGGGCCATGCAGGTTGGTCTCCTCGCCCGAGGCCTCGTCGATGATCATGACGTTGATGCGCGTCTGGCCGGGCACGCGCACGAAATGGTGGGGCACGCCCTCCGCTTCGAGCGCCCGCTCCACCAGCGTGCCCATCTCGCCCCCCAAAAAGCCAAACGCCATGGTCGGCCAGCCCAGCCGGTGCGCCATGCGCGAGACGTTGACCCCCTTGCCGGCCGGGTCGAGGTCCGACTTCCAGTAGCGGTTGCGCAAGCCCAAATGCAGGCGGTCGATCCACATCGTCTGGTCGACGGCAGGGTTGGGGGTGAGGGTGATAATCATCGTCAGTCCATCCTCAGTTTCTTGCAGGCTGCTAGCAAGCGGCATGCCAGGCCGGTGGCACGAGGCTTGCAGCCCTGGCCAAGAGCATCTCACCATACGGAGGAGGGAACCATGCAGGAACAAGGTCAAGCCAGAGGCCCTGAGCAGCAGCCACAGGGTGGGCCGCCGATGTACTGCCCGATCTGCGGCGAGGCCGTCAGCCCCTGGAGCATGCACCAGCATCATCGCCATCATGGGCCTTGGGGAGGAAAGCCAATGGGCCCGTGGGGCATGAGGCCGATGATGGGCCCGTGGTGGGGCGGCGCGCCGATGGGCATGGCCTGCCGGGGCATTATTCCGGCCTTGGTGGGCTTTGCCCTGGGATACGTGGTCGCCAGCACTCGCGCGACTGCGATGTTCGCTTTTCCCGAAGAAGAGAAGCGCCGGCGTTGACTCTGACTCTAGTGACCCCGGCGGCGCCGGGGTTCAGAGGGGGCGAGCTTCGGCTCGCCCCCTGCCATGCGCGTTCACGCCGGCGCAGGTACCATCTCCACGATCTGCTGCGAAGGCACACCCTCTCGGTTGACGATGCTGCGATACGAGCCCCAATCGGCCGGCAGTTGCTCCTTGGACCTGAACTCGGTGCCCAGGGGCTGCAGGTTGCGCTGCGTGTTCACGATCTGGCGCACATACTCTTTGTTGGACTCGAAAACGATCAGTGGCGCGATCTCGGCAGGGAACATGGTGTGGATGTCCTTACCCTCCTGCTCGTGCAAAAGCTGCCCCACCTGCTGGACGTGCTCCAGCTCCATGCGGTAGAACTGCTCCCAGATAGCGGCAAGGCGGGGGTCGGTCTCGGTCTGCCAGCAGCTATAGTAGTTGTAGGCCTCGTTCACCTGCTTCAAGGCCGCCATCTCGAGCCAGGTTGCCTTGGGGTCAGCCACCGACTCGTACTGGGTGACGTGCTCCTCCTCGACCTCGGCGATCTCGGCGTAGAGCCGGCGCGCCAGGTCGTTGCCGTACATGAACCCGTGCGACTTGTAGAAGAGGTAGGTCTGCTGCTCGGCGGCGGTGATGGTCTGCGCATTCAGCTTGGTCTTGACGTCGGCGGTCTTGTTGTCGATGTGGCGGCGCACCATGTCGGCGGGCCGGCGGTGCTCCTCGGGGGTCGGCCGCCCGGCGGCGATGTCCGTCTGGCCCTTGACGATGGTCTCGGCGCTCTTGCCCTCCAGGAGCTGCATCAGGTGAGCATAGCGGTAGAGGTGGTCGAAATCCTCGATCAGGGCAAAGTCGAGCACCTGCTTGGCGTAGGGGTCGGGCTCGTTCTTGGCCAGGTTGGCCGTCAGGTCGGTGGCCACCTGCTCGTAGGCGATGGTGGTCTCGATCACCGTCTGGTCGGCCGGGTTCAGCCAGTTCACCGAGGTCTGCTGTTGTGTCTCCACGCGGCGCAGCTCAGCGATCTTGGCGCGCAGCTTTTCGTCGCCGGTGTGGCGATACCAGTGGTGCAGGAAGAACCAGGAATCGTTCTCGATGCCGTTCATCAGGATCACGCGGCAGCGGGTGTAGGGATCGACCAGCGCCTTGTCGTAGGGCGCCGGCGTCTGCTCGGTCCATGTGCGAAACTGCTGTGCCAACGGCGTGCGGTTCGGGTCAAAAGGTCGAAACGGCTGTTGCATGGCCATTGGGGCGTTTCCCTCCTCCAGGAATTCACGGCCCGTGCACAGCGCTGGCAGCAACCTCTGTGCCCATGGCGACAGCGCCTCATATGGCCCGCATCTTGCTACGCCTTGCCGACGACCGCACGAGTGTTCAAGCCGTCATTGCGAGCCGCAGCGAGCCATCCCCAATGCGGTCGCTGAACACAATTGGAGATTGCTTCGCTGCGCTCGCAATGACACTGCATGCCAACGATTGTACGACGCCTGGAGCGCGGGAGGCGCCATGCTCCCCATGGGCAGCCTGTTCCCCTATGGCGATCAGAACCGGCGCGGGGCACCCGTGGCCTGGGTGACGATCACCCTGGTGGCCCTCAACGCCGTCGTCTTTCTGTACATGCTCACCCTGAGCCCGGCCCGCCTGGAGAGCTTTGTCTACCGTTTTGGCGCCATCCCAGCCGAGATCGGCCATGGGCAGGACCTCTATACGCTGATCACTTCGCAGTTCGTCCACGGTGGGCTGTTGCACATTGTGGGCAATATGCTGTTCTTGTGGGTATTCGGTGACAACATTGAGCTGGCCCTGGGGCATTGGCTGTTCCTGGCGTTCTACCTGGGCGCGGGGGTGCTGGCCGCGCTGGCGCAGGTCGTCGCTAGCCTGGGCAGCTCGATACCCGCCATCGGGGCCAGCGGCGCCATTGCGGGCATCCTCGGCGCCTACGTGGTGCTCTTTCCCACGCGCGAGGTACGGGTGCTGATCGTCGTCGTGCCCACGCGGGTCAGCGCCGTGGGCTTCCTGGGGGCCTGGGCGCTGTTGCAGCTCTTCAGCGGCGTGGCCTCCCTCGGCGTGCCGGCGGTGCAGGGCGGCGTGGCCGTCTGGGCGCACGTGGGGGGCTTTGCCGTCGGGCTGGCGATTGGCGCGCTGGCACTGCGTGGCGGCAGGCAGGATAGGGCGTGACGCCTGATGCGTGATGCATGATACGTAATGCGTACTATGTAGCGCATAGTCCCTGGGCACGAGTGTCACGCATCGCATATTACGTTTCACGTTTCACGCAGTAGAACGGGAGGAGCCATGGCAAACCAAGGTCTCGTCTTTGAAGTGGCCGATGTCGAAGAGTTGTACCGTGGCGGCAAGCCGTCGAGCTGGGAGGAGATGATCCGCCGGGCCGAGAAGGCGGGCGGCCGGCGCCGGGGGGTTTCGGGGCCCGAGGCCAGGGAGATGGCCTATGCCCTGCGCTTGCTACACGAGAGGGGCGGCAGCATCCCCGGCACGGCGCGTGAGTGCTACCTGCAGATGTACGAGGTGTTGGAGGGGATTCCGGGCCCGGGGGTGTATCCGGCGTAGGGCATTTGCAACTTTCAGGTATTCGCAGTACACTACGACCGGTCACCCCAGGCCCCCACCCCTTGTACCCCCAGGTTGTGTTACCCGCCGGCCGGATTCCCTCACCCTGTGAGGATTCCGCCGTTGCCACACAAGCGAGGGCGCCATGACGACCCGTGCATTGGTGTTGCAGCTCCTGGGCGAGCCGCCGTTGCCGGTGCCGCTGGACCTGGTGGTGCGCTGCGAAGCCGAGTTTCCCGGGGGCAGGCGCGTGCGCATCGACTATGCGGCGAGCGAGAGCGAACGCATTTCGGCCTACCTGCTGCTCCCCGCTGTGGGGCCGCGGACCGGCGAGGCGGAGCAGCTCCCCGGCATCCTGGCGATCCATCAGCACGCCGGGCAGTACTGTCTCGGCAAGTCGGAACCGGCCGGGCTCTCGGCCGACCCGAGCTACCACTATGGGCTGGACCTCTGCCGGCGCGGCTATGTGGTGCTCTGCCCCGACCTGCTCGGCTTTGAGGAGCGACGCCCTCCCGAGTTCCAGCGGGCCGAGGGGACGATGCCCGACGGCGCGCTGTACGAGCGCTATCTGGCCACACGCCTGCTCCTGGAGGGCAGCTCGCTGAAGGCGCGCTACACCTTTGACCTGGCGCGCGGGCTCGACGTGCTGCAGAGCCTCGAATTGGTCGACCCAGAGCGGCTCGGCGTCATCGGCCATTCCCTCGGCGGCCAGGAGGCCTTCTGGCTGGCCTGGTACGATGCCCGGGTGCGCGCCGGTGTCGCCTCCTGCGGCCTGAGCACGCTCAGGTCGATCCTGCGCGACCACATCAACCACAACCTGGCCATGTACCTGCCGGGCCTGCTGCGCGTGGCCGACATGGACACGCTGGCGGCCGACCTGGCCCCCTGCCCGTTCATGCTGGCTGCCGGCGAGGCCGACCCCATCTTCCCCATCGATGGCGTGCGCCAGCTCGTGGCCGCAGCGCAGGCGGCCTACAGCCGCGCCGCCGTGCCCGACCAGTTCCGCGCCCTCATCTTCGCGGGCGGGCACAGCCTGCCGCAGGCCGTGCGTGAGGAGGCCTACCGCTTCCTCGACCGCTGGCTAAAAGCACCCGGCGGGGCGCAGACGCCGGCGTTGGCCGGGTGCAATGCGACCTGGGGGCAAGTGACGGTCGCGACATAGCGCTGCAGCCGCATGTGCCCGGAATGGCGATAGGGAGCACAAGGAGTGCCGATCGCAGAGGGTTACGGTTCGGTAGCAAACTGGTGGTAATCCGTAGACTTTTCGCCCCTTTTCCCCTCTTGTAGTGTATAATGCCTCAGGATGCTGATCCTATCCTGCCGCCGGATAGGATCGCGTGCCTTGGCCGGGCGATTCCCGTGCAGCAACCTACAGGCGGCGTTTCCTTTGTTCCCCCATCGTCGGTTCCTGGGCAAGCCCGGCCGGCAGGAAACACCCCCTCATCAGCAGAATACGGAGCGATAGGGCCCCGTGAGGCTCAGACGTTCGCGTTCGCCTGTTCTCACAGCCTTGGTCATCGTCTACGTGACGCTCGTCGGCGCCTGTGGCCTGTGGATCGGCCTGTGGTTTGCCCTGCGCACCGAAATGGCGGCGGGGAGCGTTCCGGCGCCGCAGAGCACGGTCGCGCCGGCAGCCAGCGGCGGGGTGGCTGAAGTGACGCCGACCGCAGCCGCGGCGGCGCCCCAGCCGACAACCGCCACGCCGCGGCCCACGCCAGCGCGGCCGCCGGCCACGCGGCCACCCACACGCATCGTGGCGCCGGCCATCCGCCTCGACGCGCCGGTCGTCGAGGCCACGTGGCAGACGACGTACTTGGCCGGCCAACCGGTGGTCGAGTGGCAAGTGCCGGCGCATGCGGCCGGCTTTCACCAGGGCTCGGCCTACCCCGGGCAGCCGGGCAACACCGTCATTTCGGGCCATAACAACATTGCCGGCCAGGTGTTCGTCAACCTGGCCAACCTGCAGATCGACGACGAGGTCACGCTCTACGTCGACACGACGCCCTATGGCTACATCGTCTACCAACGAGAAATCCTGCCCGAGAAGGGGCTGGCGGCGGCGGCGCGCATCGCCAACGCCGGCTGGATCGCCCCCACCGCCGACGAGCGGCTGACATTGGTCAGTTGCTGGCCCTATACATCGAACACGCACCGCGTCATTGTGGTCGCGCGTCCCGCGCCCTGAGGCGGCAGCCCGGCGCGGCAAGGAGGCACAAAGCATGCGCCTACGCACCGTGTGCGTCATCTATCTCATGCTGGCGGCAGCGCTGCTGCTCACCATCGGCGCCTCACAGATCGTGGGGCGGGTCGCCGCCTGCGACGGGGAAATCATCCCCGGGAACCCAGGGTGCGGCGATTGCAACTGCGGCGGCTCCGAGTTCAAGATCGAGAACTCGATTGGCAGCGGGAGCTACAGCGACTCGAAGGCCGGCCTGACGGTGACCCTGAGCATCACCGGCAGCGACGCCGATAGGGTGATCGCCTGGAACGCCAACCGTCCCGTCCACTGCGTGATCGTCAAGGGCGGCGACCAGGCGATGGTCTACAGGTACAACCCGCCGGCCACGGGCGGCAGCGGCCTCCACGCCCCGGACCGCTGCGGACAGAAAAACAACCGCTGCGGTATCAGCCACATCAGCTTCTGCTACACGCCCTGCAGCGTCAGCGTCGACGTGACGCCCGGCGAGGCCACGCTGAGCTGCGCCCAGCCCACCGCCCTGCTCACCGCGCACACAAGCGCCCCCGCGCCCAGCTACCAGTGGTACAGCGACGGCGCCAAGATCGACGGCGCCACCGGCAGCACCTACAGCGCCAATCAGGCGGGCAGCTACTATGTCATCGTCAGCAGCGGCGGCTGCAGCGACGAGTCGGACCATGTGACGGTGACCGAGGCCGGCCGGCCCACCGTCAGCATCACGCCGGCGGGCGGCGAGTTGAGCTGCACCACCAGCCAGGTGACGCTCACCGCCAGCGCGAGCGACGCCACATCGCCCAGCTTCCAGTGGTACCAGGACGGCGCCAAGATCGACGGCGCCACCGGCAGCGGCTATGCGGCCACAGCCGCGGGCACCTACCGCGTGCAGATCAGCGAGGGCAGTTGCACCGCCGACTCGAACGAGGCCATCGTGACCGAGGCGGGCCGGCCCACCGTCAGCATCACGCCGGCGGGCGGCGAGTTGAGCTGCACCACCAGCCAGGTGACGCTCACCGCCAGCGCGAGCGACGCCACATCGCCCAGCTACCAGTGGTACAAGGACGGCGCCAAGATCGACGGCGCCACCGGCAGCGGCTATGCGGCCACAGCCGCGGGCAGCTACTGGGTCGTCATCACCGCCGGCAGTTGCACCGCCGAGTCGGCCCACGTCACGGTGACCCAACTGACCAGGCCCACGGTCACCGTAGCGCCAACGGGCGGCCAGTTGAGCTGCACCACCAGCGAGGTGCTGCTCAGCGCCAACGCCGGCGGCGCCACCTCGGTGGCCTACCAGTGGTACAAGGACGGCGCCAAGATCGACGGCGCCACCGGCAGCACCTACCCGGCCACCCAGCCCGGCAGCCACCGGGTGCGCGTCACTGCCGGCGATTGCAGCGCCGACTCGGGCGAGGCCACCATCACGCGGCAGGGCGGCCCCACCGTCAGCGTCTCACCGACGAGTGGCCAGATCACCTGCACCGTCGGCCAGGTGGTGTTGACGGCCACGGTAAGCGGCGCGGCCTCGCCCAGCTATCAGTGGTACCAAGACGGCGCGGCCATCAGCGGCGCCAACAGCGCGAGCCACACCGCCACGCAATCCGGCGCCTACTGGGTCGTCATCGCCGAAGGCAACTGCACGGCCACATCCAACCAGGTCGCCGTCACGCGCGTCGATCCGCCCACGGTGGTCGTCTACGCCTCCAGCGGGCAACTGGCCTGCGGCGGCGGCACCGTGCTGCTGACGGCAGCCGTGACCGGCGCCCTGTCGCCCAGCTATCAGTGGTATCTCGACGGCGCGCCCATCAGCGGCGCCAACGGTAGCGCCTACACCGCCGGCGCCACCGGCAGCTACCATGTGCTGGTCACGGCGGGCGACTGCAGCGGCGAGTCGAACCATGTGACGCTGACTCGCCAGGGCGGCCCTGCGGTGAGCGTCACCCCAGCCGGCGGCCAGTTGACCTGCACGGTGAACCAGGTGTTGCTGACGGCGGCCGTCAGCGGCGCGACGCCCACGGGCTACCAATGGTACCGCGACGGCGCGCCTATCGCCGGCGCCAATGGCAGCACCTACACCGCCACCACCAGCGGCACCTTCTACGTCGTCGTCAGCGCCGGCAACTGCGCGGGCGAGTCGAACCATGCCGGCGTGACCCGCGAGGGCGGGCCCACGGTGACGGTGAACCCGCCGGTCGTCGAGCTGCCGTGCCCCAGTGGGCAGGCCACGCTCAGCGCCACGGTGGCCGGGCCGGCGCCGTCGGGCTACCAGTGGTACAAGGACGGCGCGCCCATCGCCGGCGCCACCGGCAGCAGCTACACCGCCGGCCAGGCGGGCATCTACTGGGCCGTGGTCTATGCCGGCACCTGCGCAGGCGAGTCGAACCACGTCAGCGTGCTCGGCTGCCCGCCCGAGCCGTGCACCGTGGCCGACGTCGCCGTGGTCATCCGCGGCGGCCCGGCCGGCATGCCGGTACGCGCCTGGCTCGACGGCGCTGAGCAGGCCACGCGCCTGACGGCCCCGAGCGGCGCCGGCCAGTCGATCGCCTTCTGGTCGTTCTACCCCGCCGCGGGCACCTCGCCGCTGGTGCAGGTCGAGCCGCAGCTCCCGGCCGGCTATGCGGCGCCACGCTGGCAGCTCCGCCTGGTGCAGGTCCAGTCGCCCACCACGGGGCTGGTCATCAACGGCCCGGGGGCGGCGGCCGTCAACATCGCCCCCTGCAACCGCTACATCCTGACCTACGATCTGGTCGACACCCAGCCCCAGCCCGGTCCGGCGCCGGTGGTGCTGCTGCCCGTCACCGGCGGCGACGGCCTGCAGTTGCTGAACCCCGAATGGTGGCAGGGGCTGGCGCACTGGTTGCTGGGGCTGCTGCGTATCTACTTCTAGCCCCCGCACCCCGCTCCAACTTCAGGGGGCGAAGCCTCTCCAGGGCTTCGCCCCTTCTTTGTGCCACTGCCCGGCCTGCCTCTGCATTCCCCCTTCACGTCCTTCGCGCCGCCCATGCCCCGTCAGGGGTTCCGCGACCTTCGCGCTCCAGACTCCCCTCGCCACGGCAGTCCCCTTTACCTCCCATTAACGATACGTTTACCTTACAGTGACCCCCAACCCGCTATAATGGCCTTGAGGTAACAGTCCGGATACCTCACCACTCCCAGTGGCTCCCATCACAGCCAACAATACAACTCGCTCTCTGCCGTGGCGGTCGGGCACACGCGTTCGGCGGCACACCGGCCCACGCGAGGAGCGGCACAGGAGAGGGACCCTATGGCCACAAGAGTGCTCCAACCACGCGCCGGCAGTATCGCGCCTGGCCATGGCGGCTGCTGGTTCCTGCGGCTGGCCTGCATGTTCATCGCGGCCATCGTCGTCGGCCTCGCCATCGCCTGCACCGCCGTCATCACCGAGGTCCTCGCCGAGAACGTCGTAGCCGCATCGCAGGCTGCGCCGATCGTGGCTCCGTCGCTGCCCGCAGCGGCGTTGCCCGCGCCGCGCGAGCCCAACCTCGACTCGCCGCAGGCGCGCTACTTCCAGGCGCAGGCCACGGAGGAGCCGGCCGCCACGGCCATGGCGACCGCCGAGCCGACGGCGACGGCGCTGCCTACAGCGACCAACACGCCCCTGCCCACAGCGATCGCCGAGCCCACGGCCACCAACACGCCCCTGCCAACAGCCACCGCCACAACCCTGCCCACGGCGACGCCGCCGCCCACCGTCGCCCCGCCGCCGCCCTCGCCCGCCGCGCCACCAGGCCCGGCCAGCTCGGCGCCCACGCGCATCGTGGCGCCGGCCATCGGCCTCGACGCGCCGGTGGTCGAAATGGGCTACCGCGTCGTCTACGTCAACGGCGTCGCCGCCACCGATTGGCAGGTGCCGACGAACGACGCCGGCTTTCAGCAGGGCTCGGCGCTGCCCGGCCACAGCGGCAACACCGTCGTCGCCGGGCACAACAATGTCGGCCGCGAGGTCTTTCGCCCCCTGGGGGGCCTCAACGCCGGCGACACGGTGACCCTCTACGTCGGCCAGGACGCCTACCAGTACGTCGTGAGCCAGAGAGTGACGGTGCAGGAGGCCGGCGCCAGCCTCGAGCAGCGCATCGAGAACGCCCGGTGGATCCTGCCCACCGACGACGAACGGCTCACCCTGATCACCTGTTGGCCCTACCCCGCCAGCACGCACCGCCTCATCATCGTCGCCCGGCCGGCCGCCTGAGCGCCGCGCTCTCCTCCTTGGGGCGGCCCCCACGCCGTGGCTCACGCGGCACGGGGGCCGCCTCTCCATCATGATCCCCAGATGGTCTCCCATAGCAGCAGACTCGTCTGACTGTTGACTGTTTGCATACAGCATTGAAATTCAATTGACTTTCTGGTATACTTGCCCACACTTGAGTGCCCACTGAAAAGGGAGGCGGACGGCACGGGCAAGCCGGCGCAGTGCGCGACCATCGGCTCGTGCCGGCCACGCCATCAATACAGCTTTGAAAGGAGATCCTCATGAGCCATCTGAGAACCTCCTGGGTGCGTCACCTGCACTCCGGGCCCTGGGGCCGGCCAGATCGGTTGGCAGGCCACCGGGCTGGTACAGGGCAAGACGTACAAGGTCGCGCTGAGCCCCTGCCACCAGGCCGATCCGCTATGAGGCAACGCATCCCTGACAACCAGAGAAGTAACGCCGGGGTAGCGAAATGGTTACGTTTTGGCAATTATCCCCCCTATTCTGGCGCTTTGCGTGTATAATGGCGACGGAATCTGTGAGTACTGCGTCTGCAGGGAAGCGGCGCGGCTGCCGAGCGCCCCACGAGCGTGCAGCGCGCACATGTACCTGGTTCGTGTCGGCTTGTGGTCCGGTCCCTCCTGCCGCCGGATGGGATCGGCCCCGTCTTGTCGTTGTCCGCGCGAGAGCGGTCCACAGGCGACCTTCCGGTTACCCCTTGGCATCTGCTCCTGGCATCGGATCCTGTCGTAAAGTCGCGCGTGCAGTTGACGATATCCCTACACTCGTGTGCTCAGTAAGGTGGGCCAGCCGGCACGTGGCCTCTCCATAGCAGGCGCTCGAGCCGGAAAGGAGGCCCTGATAGACAGCCCAGAACATCGTCTCGTTGGCCGGAGCAGTCGCCTCTGATCGGGGCCCAGCTCCCTTCACAACGCCAAGATGATCGACAGATTGTGTTGGTCATCTCTACAGAAAGGAAGTTGCACCATGATACGGCCATCTCGTCTCGTTATCGTGCTGGGGCTCGTCGCAGTCCTCGCCCTGGCGCTTGTCACTCCAGCCATGGCGGACGCGAACTTTAAGTTCAGATTCGAAGTTGAGGGGCTGCCTAGCGGATGCTCGTCATCTCTATCGGTCACATGGTCGGGCTGGAACAACGGCACCCAGCAGAAAAATCAGAACGCCAACGTGGGTACGCCCGTGCCGGTCGACCCCGGCAGCGAGTTCACGTTCTCCTTTCCCAGTCCAGTGACCTGCAAGGACGGCAGCGTCTACAAGTTGTTAAGCACCAGCCACTCAAGCCCCACTACAGCTGGTGAGGCGAAGGACGAAGTCACTATCACGGGCACCTACGGGCCAGCCTGCGTTCCGCCGTCGATCACCACCCAGCCGGCAAACGTCACCGTCACCGAGGGCGGCACGGCAAGCTTTGGCGTCGTCGCCAGTGGCACCAACCTCTCGTACCAGTGGCGCCAGAACGGTACGGACATCGCCGGGGCCAACAGCAGCAGCTATACCACCCCCAGCCTCGCCCTCGCCGACAACGGCGCATCCTTTGACGTCGTCGTCAGCGGCGAGTGCGGCGA
>JAKPJZ010000070.1 GCA_029553955.1 Chloroflexota bacterium | reverse complement strand
CGAAGGCGCCCAGGGTCGTCAGCTCAACCCGATCGATCTTGACCGGCGCAACGCGAATGTGCCCGCCCAACACCGTGCGGCTGGACGCAGCCGTGCCAAACCAGCGACCCTGCGGCAGCACCAGCATCCGGTTGCCGATGGTCAGCGCCTGTTCTGCCCGCGCAGGCGGCAGGCGCTCAGGGAGGGCTTGCGCCGAAAGGCCAGCCGCAGTGTCCGGCGCGGGGGAGACCGACCCAGGAACGATGTATCGAGACAGCAGGGCATCGGCCATCTCGGCGTTGCGCGGCCGCAGCGCGGCCTCGGCGGCGCGGGCGCCGTCCAGGTCACCCTGCAAGGCGCGGATCACGCCCAGGTTGTAGATGGGCTCCCAGCGCTGGGGCGCCAACGGGGACAGTCGGACCATCGTGGCCGCTGCGGCATTCAAATCCCACACGGCCATCTCGCACAGGCCCAGCGACAGCCCCGCGGCAAACGTAGGCTCCGGCTGCAACGGCGCCTGCGCCAGGCGCTCGTCGAAGGCCTGGCGCAGATCCGGCAGGGCCGCGGCGCAGCCACTCTGGCGCTGTAGCGCACGGCCCCGCAGCTCCAGCCAGTACAGGTCGCCCGGCTTCGCGCCGAGGTGTTGCGTGGCCATCGCGGCGATGGAAGCCCAGTCCCCTCGCGCCTCCAGCTCCTGAACCCTCTTTTCATCCGACTTCGACAGCTCCATGCCCAGCGGGATCAGCAGCATCACCAGCGGCGCCACCAGAATGGACGCGGGTATCGGCACCAGGAACGGCGCCTGAGCGCGCGCCTGCAGCGGCAAGCCCAAGGCCACCGCGAGCACCAAGGCTTTCAGGGTTCGGGGGTGTTGCATGATGCCTCCCCACGGGACGGGATGGTGCCCCGCTGCCGCCCATGGTGAACCCACAACGGCCGGGTTTCCTTGCGGAAGGTCAAGCTCCGAGAAGGGCGCGGCGGCTCAGCGCTGCAGATACAGCGTTTGCAACTGGCGCAGCGCCGCCGGGCTCAGGCCCAGCTCGCGTTGCAGGTAGGCGTCCACGCCACCGTGGTCGGTGTCCACGGCGTGCAGGGCGGCGTCGAGAAACTCGGTCTGCACCCGCCACAGCACCTGCATCACCTCGGGCGCAATGCCGTAGGCCGGCGCGCTGTCCATGCGCAGCAGCTCGTTGGTCAGCAGGTAGTCCTGCATCACCACCGGGCGCGGCACGCCCAGCGCCAGCAGGATCAGCGCGGCGGCAAAGCCGGTGCGGTCCTTGCCGGCGGTGCAGTGGAACACCAGCGGTGCA